>CAJTPK010000005.1 GCA_910578075.1 uncultured Muribaculaceae bacterium
AAATAGAGCGGAAAATGTGGTACAAACCGTGGTACATTGCTTCTCAATTACATCAGTCAACAAATTAATAATCAAATACCACTTTCACAAAGCCCGCTCGGATTACTATTGACTAACCTGCGAAGGCGATGAAGCGATTCACCGCCTCCGTTTGTTTTAACTAAAAGTCTCTTTGACATGACAGCGTTGACGAATAACTATATGCAAAAATTGCAGCGTATCTAAAAAAACCAACCCATAATTAGGGCATGGCTTTTTGGTTCACACTCGCGTGGCGAAGAGACCGCCGACAGTGACATTGATATTCTTGTCGACTTTGACAAGTCTAAACCGATATCGCTACTCAAAGTCTGTGGCATGATAACTGATTTGGAAGATATCTTAGGAAGGAAGGTAGACATGGTTGAGAATGGCAGACTAAAAGACCTTGCAGTAACCTCTGCAAACAGCGATAAAATTCTTATTTATGAGAGAACCAATTAATTTCCCGGAATTTGCGATACACGTTTTTCGTATTTTGAACACACCTTAATAGAATTGCAGCCATCTCAATTTTATATAATATGGATTTTGTATTGAATAAAATATGTACTTTTTTATTCAATACAGTGGTTTTATTGAATAAAACGAGCTATATTTGCAGTCTAATAAGACGGTATGAAAAATATAATCTTCAATCAAAAGGCTGAGCGCGATGAGTTGATGGCTCGTCCGTACCAACAGCGGCAAACCAAACATGATGTTGAGGAGCTTCTCGCCAATCCGTTGATTAAGCTGATCACCGGTCCGCGGCGCGTTGGTAAATCTGTGTTTGCATTGCTGATGTTGCAGGGAAAGAACTTTGCTTATCTGAACTTCGATGATGCACAGTTGTTGGAAAATTGGAATGAGGATTTGGTGATGTCGGCACTCGATGACATATATCCCGGATATGATTACCTTCTTCTTGATGAGGTGCAGAACCTGCCAAACTGGGATATGTGGGTAAGCAAACTATATCGTCGTGGCAAGAATTTGGTCATCACTGGAAGCAACGCAAAACTCCTGAGCAGCGAAATGGCTACATCGCTGACAGGACGCTATCTGAAGATAGATATGCTCCCTTTCAGCCTCGATGAAACCATGAGCTGGAATGACATCGACATTCATGCTCCGCGTAAGGAACAGCTTGCCAAAGCCACCGTACTCGCCGATGATTATATGCGCAACGGCGGTTATCCCGAAACCATAAAAGTGAGAGCTATCACAAAGAACTATCTTTCCACCTTGTTCGACTCCATATTGCTGAAAGATGTTGCAAAGCGACATAAGGTAAGGAACACAACAGATTTATATAATCTTGCCACATACCTTCTTTCCAACTTCTGCAACCCAATTTCTTCAAACGAACTTGCGGTAGAGTTAGGATTGTCAAGTGTGGCTACAACGAAGAAATTTTGCGACTATCTCGCTGAGCCATACCTGTTTTTCTATCTTCCGCGCTTCAACAATAAACTGAAGCTAATGAAGAAAGCCCCTCGAAAAGTCTATGTAGTTGATAACGGATTTGTGCAGAGCACAGCATTCAATCTCAGCGAGAACCTCGGACGGCTTTTGGAAAATCAGGTGTTCGTGGAGCTTTTGCGCCGAGGCTACGTACCCGGTAATACACTATTCTACTACCGCACCCGCAACGACAAAGAAATAGACTTCGTAACCCGCCGCGGCACAAAAGTCGAGCAACTGATCCAAGTATGCTATGACATGACCTCCGAGAAAACCCGCAAGCGAGAACTCGATGCTCTCGTCGAAGCCTCCGAAGAACTCCACTGCGACAACCTACTTGTCATTACTAATGACCAAGAGGAGCAAATCGAATGGAAAGAAAAAGAAATCTTAATTCAGCCCATAAATCAATTTTAATATGGATGCTATTTTATTTGGAAACGGATTTAACTTGTTATCTAAAGATTGTCCCTCATGGCAAGATCTTCTTACAAGTATATCTGACAGAGAGAATTCTCCCATTCTTAATGGGATTCCTCCAACGCTACAATACGAGCAAGTTTATTTAGCACCACACTCGTCATTTTCAGATTTGTCAGACGAATCTGACGAAACAAAATTAAAAGATGCTGTTAAAAGAAGATTAAGCACAATCGGGACTAACGAATTTTATAAAAAATTATTAAGCCTTGGTGTCTCAACTTTTCTCACAACAAACTATGACCATGCGTTATACGATAATGATGAGAGTTCAGTTATCGGCAAAAATTCATCAGAAAAGATATATAGTATTAAAAGATGGAAAAGGATAAGATTAAATGATAATGATTACACTATATTCCAATTTCATGGAGATATAACTAACGTAAAAAGCATTATGTTAGGTTTAGATCACTACGGAGGTGCATTAGCAAAAGTGCAGGATTATGTGAAGGGATATTTCAATGAAAAATCGAAAGACAAGAAAACGTCAAGTAAATCAAATAATCAATATAGCATCTCAAATAGGCTAACTTCTGACATTGAAATTGACGCATCTATATATGGATTTACAGATAACGGTACATCTCTGATTAGTTGGATAGACGCATTTTTCTTTTCTAACCTTCATATCATTGGTATAACTATAGATTTTTCTGAAATTGACATATGGTGGTTATTGTCAAGGAGAGCAAGAATGCTTAAGAATGGCACACTCGCAAATCAAATATATTATTATCCAACATTTCCTCTTTCAGAGATACATTATCACCTTCCTAAACTAAGATTATTGGAACGGCTTGGGGTAAAAGTCATATATCATAAACAAACGATTGATATTGAAACTGGGTATCCAGACTATCCTCAAATATATAATGAGCAGATACGCAATATGGGAAATATCTTAAAAGAGCCATAGAAGCCATAAAAGTCAGACAATAAATTTGAGGATACCACTTTACCTGAATATCATAGTTCCGCGTGAATTCCGCGTTCATAAAGTGAAACGAGGTTCTGCGTTCAAATTATTAAGATTCAAAATTTACCGGACGACAACAGTAATTCTTTTGGGAATAACTTTTTTTGGCAAAGTCTCGCAGAATTTAGCTACAGAAGGGTTGTGGCAACGAAATGAGCCTATATTAATAAGGATATGAGAAATAGTCAAGGATGTGTTTGCACGTCATTTTTAACATTTGGTGCTATTGATTATCCGGAAATAAAAGCTAACTTTGTGCATATCCAGGAGAAACGCGTGACGATTTTTGCAAAGCCACGGAACAGACGCAGGTCTCTGTGACTCCGCAGGAGTGGTAACGACCTCCGCACCGGATTGACCAGCATAAATACTTTGCGCCTCTGCGTGATTAAAATTTTTACCGGACACCAATAATAATTAATAATTTAGTTTTAGAAGACACATATAACATATGCGGGGTGATTTTGTATTTGCAGAATCAGGAGGAGACTCATATCAATATCAGCAACTATTTATAAACAACTATAACACAAAACATTCAATGGAAAAAGACGCATCTAAATTGATGACAGAACGGACGTTCTGGAGCATCATTGAAAACTCTGATCGAGGACACAACCTCGAGGAATGCCTGTCACCTCTTTCTGAAGACGAATTGTTCGGCTTCCGATATTGGTGGGACTATTTCGTGCATAAAACATACAAACAGGATATTTGGGCGGCAGCATATATCGTGCTCGGAGGCTGCAGTGACGACAGCTTCGAATATTTCCGTTACTGGCTCATAGCCCAGGGACACGAAGCTGTGTACAACGCATTGGAGAATGCCGACTCCCTGTGCGACGTATTCGACGGACTCGAAGATCCGGAAGGCGAAGACTATCCCGAGCAGGAGGATCTTGATTACGCGGTGCAAAACGTTATTGCCAGGCGCACAGGTGACATAGATTACTATTATGAAGCTTTGGAGAACTATTCACTGCCCACATATGAAGAGGAAGAGATAGAATTTGAATGGGACGAAGACGACGAGGAATCCCTCCGCGATGTTTGTCCCCGCATATTCGACAGATGGTGGGATAACCAGTTATAACAATTTGTCAATAACGAAATAAGGGAACGCAATTGCGTTCCCTAATTTTGTTATTGCCGTATCTGGAGGAATTATTTCGCTGGGATGACGGGCGAGAGGAAGTAAGTGTAGCTGTAGTCGCGGGGGGTGAGGATGTAGGGGGCGTGGGGTGCCGCGCCCCAGCTGTTGTCACCACCGAGTCCGCGCTGTGCCAGATCTACGTTAAGGAAGACATTCCAGCGGTCGGGCCATATGTCGCTCTGATGCATGTTGTGCTTGCTCATGCCGGGATCAAGCATCTCGGGTGTGACATCAAGCGCGCTGACATTCAGCAATCCTTCGCCCTGCACACGCACTCCGTAACCCTCTTTATCCGTAAGCTCTGCCCAGCGGACATCTGTCTTGTTGCCGGATTCCTGCGGACGGATATATGAGAAGTACTGATCAGCAACTTTGCCGTCGTATATGCCGACAAACGAGGAGTGCTTGCGGTCGGAATAGTTCTCCCATGGTCCGCGGCCATACCAGCGGAAGTTATCGTAGCTTTTGGGAAGAGCCATGGAGGTTCCGAAGCGCATCAGCTCGGGAATGCGGGCGTCTGCATGTGTTATCAAGGATTCTGACACTCCGAGTGTGCCGTCGGCATATACAGTGTAGACTGTCTTGAGATCGCAGTTAACATCAGGCATAGAACGCACTGAGGTAACTTTCACCGCATTGCCATCTTTGCTTAGATCAGAGGATGTGACGGTGGAGTTGTCGTAGGCATAGCGCCATGCGTTGAGACGGCGGTGCGCTCCGTTACCCCAGTCGTTGTCGGTGGGCGCACGCCAGAATGAAGGTGTTATGCCGCCTGATATAAGGTCGCGACCCGCTGCCTTATACCATTTGAGTCTGCCGTCCTTACGGAAGTACATCTCCACGTTTCCGGCTGTTACCGTCCAGCCGTCTTTCCCCTCCTTGACCACAGGAGCACCGCCTGCCACTGCGGGGGCATATTTCTTATGACCGACGAGTTCCACCTCCTCACGGGCCTGCTCGTGACCTGTGGGTATGATGTCATCTCCATGTTTCACGTTGGCGAAAATGTTGAAATGATATTCAGCTCCGTCGTTAAGATCCACTCCGTCAAGAGGCATCTTCACATCCACGCTTTTGCCGGGGAGGGCGTTGACCTTGGCGAATGTGCCGTTTTTCACCACCTTGCCGTTGCGGAGAAGCTGCCAGTTGAAATCATAGTTGGAGAGGTCATTATGGATGAAATGATTCTCTACAGATATTGTCCCTTTCTTCAAATCGGGAGTGAACCGGATATCCTGATACACTTTCTTCACCTCATAGAGTCCGGGGTGAGGAGTGCGGTCTGGATTCACCATACCGTTGATACAGAAGTTGTCATCGTTAGTGTAATTCTGGGCACCGTAGTCACCACCGTAAGCCCAGTATTTCTTGCCATCCTCATCATGGCGCACGAAACCCTGGTCAACCCAGTCCCAGATGAATCCGCCCTGCATCTGCGGGCTTGAACGGATAATGTCGAAATATTCCTGGAAGTTACCTGACGAGTTACCCATCGCATGGGCGTATTCGCACATGATATAGGGGCGTGTCACATTCTTGCGGGCTGCATATTCCTTCATATATCTGATGGACGGATACATCGGGCATACGATATCGGTGTTCCAATTCTCGTCAGCCTGCTCGAATTGCACGGGGCGTGTCTTGTCGCGCTCCTTGATCCAGCGGTAGGCGGATTTGAAGTTCTCACCGTTGCCTGCCTCGTTTCCGAGGCTCCATGTGATCACCGACGGGTGGTTCTTGTCACGCTCCACGAGAGCGATCTCGCGGTCGAGCATGGCGTCATGCCAGTCAGCACGATATGCGGGATGGATGGTTGTGTCGGGATAATTATGCACAACGCCCATGCCATGAATCTCGATATTTGCCTCGTCAACCACATAAAGACCGTATTCATCGCAGAGGTCATACATCATCGGGGTCTGTGGATAATGGCATGTGCGGATAGCGTTGACGTTATTCTGCTTCATCATGCGGATATCCTTGAGCATTGTCTCGCGGTCAACGGTGTGGCCGGCTGTCTCATGATGCTCATGCAGATTCACTCCGTGCACCTCGATCGGCTTACCATTCACCATGAGCTGGGCATTCTTTATCTCTACCGTGCGGAATCCGACTTTGGCGGAAGTAGCCTCGATTGTCTTGCCGGCATTGTCAGCTATTGTGACAACGAGGGTATAAAGATTCGGGGTCTCCGCGCTCCATTTCGCCACATTCTTCACGATTCCGTTGAATGCCACCTGTTTGTCGGCATCTGCTGATACAGTGGCAGTAGTTTTGGCTCCCCATACTCTCTTGCCTCCCTTGTCGTAAAGATCGGCAGCCACCTTCACGGGAGCCTCCTTGCCGTAATTCTTTATATCCACGTCGAGAGAAAGCGTGCCTGCCGAATATTTGGCATCGAGGCCGGCACGGGCGAAGAAATCCTCGATACGGAGGTCAGCGGTGGAATAGAGATACACATCGCGCTCCAGACCCGAGAGGCGCCAGAAATCCTGATCCTCAAGATAAGAGCCGTCTGTCCAGCGGTAAACCTCGCATGCCACCTCATTCTTTCCCGGATGAACATACTGTGTGATATCGAATTCAGCTGGATTCTTTGTGCTCTGCACATATCCCACTTTTTTTCCGTTCACCCATACGTACATACCGGATGTGGAGCTGCCGAAATGCAGGAATATCTTACGGCCATTCCATGCGGATGGTATCTCGAAACTGCGTTTGTAGCTTCCTACCGCATTATCATCATGCGATGTATAGGGAGGATTGGCAGGGAAAACATACGTCGTGTTGGTATATATCGGTGTGCCGTAACCCTGCATCTCCCAGTTGCCGGGCACATTTATCTCAGCCCAGGAAGATGTATCGTAGTCTGTCTTGTAAAAATCCTGCGGACGGTCGGCAGGTTTGTGCGAATAATGGAATTTCCACTTGCCGTTGAGGCTCTCATACCAGGGAGATGCGGCAAAATCACCTTTCAGGGCGTCAGCAGCCGAGGGGTAAGGATAGGCAGTGGCGCGATGAGGCAGACGACCTTCCGCGAACTTGCCCGGATTCTCCCAATCTTCAGCCGCCGACATGGTCAGCGACATTGCAGGCAGCAATAATGCCGCCAGAACTTTCTGAATTTTCATGGATGTCAAGTTTATATAATTATATCATCATATCAAAGTAGCTGTTCAAATTAAACCGCTACTATATTAATATTTTTAAGCTTGAATACCATCTGCTTGTTCTTTCTGGTCATTTTTTTTACTTTCATCAGTCACATAGCCCGCTATGCTCTTTCTTCAATTAAAAAAAATGCCTCAAAAATAACCGCGCATATAGTATTCATTTAATTTGACCAGCTACTTAATAGGGACGGAGAAAACCGATTTTCCTAATCAGTTCTCTACATTTCGATGGCGGCTGTGTCTATTTCCACAGGAGCCGCTGTGGCTATCTCCGGATCAAAACTTTCATCAAGAGATACAGTATCCTTATCTACAAGATCCGTAAGGGTATCCTTCACAGGTTCCTGAGGCTTCACATCCTGATAAGTGAAGATCGGCTCTTCCCAGATGCTGTCCTGTTCCAGAATCGGATTCGGCTCACCGGCACCGCTGCGACGTGGATTCATATTCAGTTCGCCGCTGTTTAGTGTAGTTATCATCATCAGAAACCCCAACACTAAAAAAAGGAGACAAACCGCCGTCAGCAGTTTGTCAATTCCTAAAAAGCGGAGTTTACCCTCTTTCCTATTATCCTCCTTGCGTCCGGAGCGCGACAGACGGCTAATCATCGCTGCGAACCCAAGCGCGGAACCGCATATCCACACCACTCCTACAACTTCAAGACACACAAAACCGACCTCCGGACCAAGCAGCCCCACAAATCCGAGGAGTGCCCCAGCCACGCCGACTGTAACCACAAGCCACGCAAGAACGCTGCGCCATGCGGACAGCGCATTTTCCTCTCCTGAGAAATCCCTCTCTCTCCTGAAAAACGGAGTTATGAAATATCGTTCGAAAAATCCGGTATGTGTCATGATTGCAAATTTAACAATTATATTCAAAAACAGCAAACCATTGCATACATTAGATTGATTTATGAATGATTAACCTCTCTCAATGAACAGTCAGCTACCCTTCACAGACCTAACTTTCAATGCTGCCTTGTCCACTACATCATCAAACAGACTTCGTGGAATCCACAAAGAATCGTCTCCGCAGGAACCCGGGACGGGAAGATAGCCGCATCTCTCGGGATATGCGGCAGGATCCGTAGAACCGATAAATTCGAGAAATCTGCGGGACGCGCCCTCCACTATCGCCACTGCCGGCGATTTCCGTATTCCTCTCCTTCCCGCGCTTGGGGCAAAACGGAGTGAATATACCGGCGATTCAGCTAAAATCACCGATGAAACCGACTTTTTCCAGTCGCTCATGCGGAAAACCACGAGCCTGAGGAAATCTTGAGGAAGTGACATCTCGCCACGTCCGGGCGCGGTCCATTCAAAATCTTCATCCATATGCAGCCATTCATCGATATCCCGCAAATCCGCACCTGCCACTACATTCTCCGCCACATCGGGAAGGATGTCGGCAATCAGTTCGGGCAAGGTGGAACCCGGATACCCGAATTCCACCTTGTCTGCTATTATTTCCTCGTTTTCATCGAGGTTTTTTATCACCTTCGACACGAGATCTGTTATCTTCACTTTCATCTTTCTGTTTTGAGAAGCATGATTTTTCTGTTTCTGAACCAATGGCTGTGTTCGATAAGATGGATCACAGCCGGATTGTCGGTGGTGAAGGTGGCGGGAGAGACACCGTAACCGGTCACGGTGCCTCCCGTAAAATGAACCCTCACCGTAGTGCGTCCTGCGGGAATCAAGGCATTCCATTCCATCATCCCGCTCACGCCATACGTTTTCTTCATATCTCTTTCTGTTTTATTATTTTACATTGGTGTACGGTAAAATTTAATCACGCAGAGGCGCAGAGGCGCGAAGGATTCATAACGCTCTCTTCGGCGCAGAAGTCGTTACCACTCCTGCCGAGACACAGAGTCCGACGCTACAGCTCTGCGCCTTTGCTCAAATCGCCACGCGATTCTCTGTGATCTTTATCACCGGTCTTGCCAACTCAAAGCTTTGCGCCTCCGCGGCTCTGCGTGATGTTTGACAACCGTATAATGGGGCTCGTCAAGATCTAAATTCCCATATTTATGATGGTTCTGAAAATTTACCGGTCAACAGGAATCAGACTGAGACTTCCCCGGAATAGGGTTGCCATCCGGTCTTTTCAGATCCGTCGTCACCCATGGTCTTGATAGCCTGCCAGATCTGTCCGCAGCGCGCGCTCGATGACATCCCGGGGCAATCAGCAGTCAGGTAGAAGATATCTCCGGGCAATGCGTCCTCCGGAGCCTTGTCGCTGTTCCACATCCGGAAACCGAATGATCCTTCGGTAGGTTTCTCTCCATCTCCATCAATCCAGATATGGCAGCTGCCTTTCAGCGCCAGAGCGTCCCAGATAAGTATTCCGTTACGCGTGGCTTCCTCTCCCTCCACACGGTCGCTGAAGCTATGCTCCGTGGAATACACATAATGCACCAGACGGTTTTCACCGATCAATGCGCCCGAATTGCTCCAGCCAAGACGGTCGAGCGTAGGCTCGCGCTTGATCTCGATATCTCCGAACACGGTGTGGAAATTGGTGACAGTCCAGCCTACGGAGTTTGTCTTTGTCGAGATTTGGATCTCGGGATGCTTTGAGAAGTCGATGCACTGTATCTGCTCCAACAGATTCTTTCCGGCAAGGAGCAGAGCCGTCTTGGGAACATCCTCGCCGGTGAAGAACATCTTGGCGAGCGCGATCACATCCTCTACCGACCATTTCCCTTTGTGCATCAGCTCGCGCTTGAACTGCCAGCGCAACCCTTCGGTGCAGTAGACATACTGGAGACCCATGCGGGGCACATTCATCTTGAATTTACCGGCGCGTCCCGCCCAAAGCGTGCGGTTGCCGCGCACTTTGAAATTGGCGATGGCCTGCTCGGCAATGATCGCCTTGGAGAATGGGATGCGTTTCCTCTGCGACTCGAAATAATCGGAGACGACCTGGTTCATACCGCGTTTCTGGAGATAGACCTTAGTAGGCTGCGGCACAATCAGATCAGGATCCACCTCCTTCTGAGTCTCGTAAAGCGAATTCGCAAGAATCACAATCTTTGTTCCCGCCGGAATCTTAGGCACACTGGAGTATTCATCCTCGCGTTGCGACTTGCGGCCGTTGACAGCACGGACGACAGGATTGTTGGTTGTAGGATCCACCGCCACAACGAAGAGCATCAGCTCCTTGCCGGGTGTGCGGGCATCGCCGTCGGGTGAATATCCGTCTACTCCCTTCACGAGCAAGGTTGTGTATGGGCGGGGAAGATTTTGATCCTGCGCAAGGAGCGGCAGAGTCACCTGCATCTTGTTCTGCTCATCCACATCCTCCGCCACAGTGATAAGACTGCGAGCCTCATCGATCATGTAATGCTCCACCTCCGGACTGTTCACCTTCACACGCTTGGCGCGCAGCATAAGGTTCATAAGCGGGGTGTCATCAGAATTAAATCTGAAAAGCTCATCGTCTATATCGCTCTCAACGAAATTTCCGGAGGCGATTCCTCCTGTAGCCTCGGCTGCGCCACTTACAGTCGCAGCGGCACCGGGAACTTGTGTTGACAGATTTGCCGATCCGGCGTTAACATTCATCTTTTCTGCACTCATATTTCTATTATTTTAAGTAATTAGTGTATACTGTTTTATCCCGCATCTCTCGCAAGGTCGAAAATAGAAGACACTCCTCTTGAACCTCTGCCGACATTCCCCTTGCCCGGCAAATGCGGAAGACCGTCAGAATCATCGGGACGCATATATTTCTCATCAATCTGGATGTTGCGTCCTCGGATCTCACCCTCCTCCGCTGCCTGTGCCACTGCCCGCTCGTAATCCAACCCTCTGATAAGGACCTCCAGCATCTCCACTGTAAGAGCGGAATCAATCCACGCCATCCCTATCTCCCTCATCAGAGACAACCCCTCCTCGAGTTGGGCATCCGGGTATTGTCTACCTTTGGCAAAAGCCCGCGCCTCAATTTCAAACTCCGGCGAGAAACCGGGTTCCGTTTTCTCTACCTCAGCGTTTTCACCTGATGATTCGGCATCGTCTGAAACAGTTTCCCCGTTTTCATCGGTTGTTTCCCCGTTTTCTTCCTCCTCTTCATCATTGACATCGAATGCCGTTGTTTCATCCGGCAGCTCGACCAATGCTTCCGCACCTATCGGAGGTTCCGGCTGCTCTTCCCTCTTTCTTAATATTCGTAACATAAATTTGTAAATTAGTGCCTTTCGGCGTTTCTTGTGCTGCAAAATTAATCTACCGCATTCCTTCCGAAGTTTTATTTATTGACAAAGTTAATATTTATACTTGCATATTATTAACATTGCTATTATATTTGCAGCATATTTTTCAATCATTATAAATTTATATCTACTATTATGAAGAAGAAAGGATCAGTAGTGGAGTTCACTCCACAAAGAGACAGAGAACTGTTGAAAGCATTCCGCAACCAGCTGTATCTTCTTGGAGAGGTGCCGCTTCAGGAGATATTCACAAGGGCTGCCATGTCACCGGCAAGCCGTTTCTGGGTGAGCGAGAAAAGGGCATTGATCGTCATATCCAAAATGTTTAAGGGGGATAGAATTCTTTCGATGAATTCGAAGAAAAGAGAGATGTTTTACGAAATCTTCCGCCGTGTCAAGGCAACCCGCGACGAGGAGCCGGGCATAACACTTACGGAAGCTATTTTCCGCGCTGTCAACTCCCCCGCACCCGAATTCTATCTGACACCTAAATCCGCACGTGCCATGATCTACCGCCTCCGTGCCTAACCTGCCTGATAATGAAGATAGAGGAATTGCTTGAAGAAGACAAGAGAAGATGCGCTGCTATAGCGCGACAGTTTGATCCGCTCACCGGCCATGGCTCCACCGGTGAACGGTTCGAATGCCGCAATCCGATGAATGCGACAAAGGTGATGCTTCCCGTTGCGATGAAAACGTTGAAACTGACACGCGAGAATTACGAGGAGTTGCGGTGTCTTCACGATTTCCCGTATTGGGCTGCCAAATATGTTTTCATAAAGCGCAAAGGGGGCGGTGATGATGTCCCGTTTGTGCTCAACCGCCCGCAACGCAAGTTTGTGGAAAAACTGGAGGGAATGAGGGTAGCCTCAAAACCCATTCGCCTTATATTGCTGAAGGCCAGACAATGGGGTGGATCCACATGCTCGCAATTATATATGGCATGGCTGCAACTAATACACCAACGGGGACTCAACTCGCTCATAATCGCCCATCAGGGAGTAGCCTCCGATGAAATCAAGGATATGTTCGACCGTATGATCGAATCCTACCCGGCTGAAATGCTCGAAATGGAGGATAAAGGTAAGAGTTCGACTAAGAAGATGGAGGCTGTAGGTCGTTCGCGGGCCATATTCCGCGTGCCTGGGCGCAATTGCAAGGTAAAGATCGGCACTGCCGAACGTCCTGACTCCTGCCGCGGCGGCGACTACAACCTCGTGCACTGTTCTGAAGTCGGTATATGGAAAAAGACCGACGGAAAATCACCGGAAGACATCCTGCGGTCTGCCTGTTCGGGCGTTTTGCTGTCTCCAATGACCATGATTGTATACGAATCAACCGCCAACGGGACAGGCAATTTCTTCCATCGGGAATACGAGGCTGCCAAGCGGGGGATCTCACAGTTCCAACCGCTTTTCATCTCATGGTTTGACATCGACCAGTATTCGCTGCCATTCATCACAGAAGAGGAGAAGCAGGCTTTCGGACTCAGACTTATAGAAAGCCGTGAGAGCAACGTAGCCGGTTCATCAAGAGAGCAGCCGGGCGAATACCTGTGGTGGCTTTGGGAGAAAGGAGCCACTCTTGAGGCTATCCATTGGTATGTGGCGGAACGCTCCAAATATTCGGAGCATGGTCTGATGGCTGCGGAGTATCCGAGTGATGATGTGGAAGCGTTCGTACATTCCGGTTCAAGGGTGTTCGACAAATACCGTGTTGAGGCACTGCGCGCAGGATGCAAAGACGCAAAATATACCGGTGAAATCGAAGAAAACAGTTTTAGGTCGCTACAGTCCGGAGGATGGCGGATATGGTCTCTTCCGGACACTGAGGCAGGACATATCGAGAGCCGTTATGTTGCGGTGGTGGATGTCGGAGGACGCTCCGCAAAGGCAGACTGGAGCGTGATCGTGATTTTCGACAGGATGCCATTGGCATTCGGTGAATATCCGGAAGTTGTGGCTCAGTGGCGGGGACATGAGGATTTCGACCTCCTCACGGAAAGGGCGGCACGCGCCTCAAGTTTTTACGACAACGCTCTGTTGGTGATCGAGAGCAATACGTTGGAAACCCACGACAGGGACCGAGATATAGACGGAGACCAATCCTCATTCATTCTCAACCGCTTGCGAGATTCCTATCCAAATCTTTATGCGCGTCCGAGAAGCGAGGAGGCTGTTGTGCGCGGCATGCCGGCACGCTACGGCTTCCACACCAACATAGCCACAAAGCCAATGATAATAGCGACGTTGGTGAAGATCATACGCGAAGGATTATATGTGGAGCGCGACCAGTCATGTCTTGACGAATACCTGAACTATGAACGTCGGCAGAACGGCAGCTACGGAGCGATAGCAGGATGTCATGACGACCTGCTGATGACCCGGGCGATCGGTCTGCACATCATCTACCACGAACTTGATGCCCCGACTCGTCCTCTTCCTGCCGCAGAACGTGCCGAACGCTACCGCAACCGGCGCCACACCTGCCGCTCCCTCGCCGCCTGGTAACATGTGACAAAAAAATTCCTTAATTATGATTACGCATATTTACCGGACACCGATATGTTGAAATATGTTCCAACTTCCAATGAGCCTATAAACACCCTAAGGGATAATTTTTTATCTGGCATCTCCTTAAATACAAAGATTGCGGTGTTGGAATTTCTGTCAACGGTCACGGAAATTATGGAATTGTTAAACTGCGAGCAGTCCTCGTTGAAACACTCGCTCTTATCCGGACCATTGTTAGGAATCCATTTATCATCTATACTGATTGAGCAATCATATATTTTTTCCTTTTTGTTCTTGCATCTAAAAACAATTGTTCCAAGACCCGACACTGTCAAATCCACATTGTGATCTTTATTATTTATTTTCGCTGCTATTTCAGATGAGCTATTTGATTCCAGTTCCCATTTCAATTGAGATTGGCAAGGACCGTCCTTTGGCTCGCAGCTTGGCAAGAATGCCAACGCTGTCAATATAAATGCAATGATATTTACTCGCATGATTTTTGTTGAGTTCTTCATATACGTTTTTTATAAGTCAATGATTAATTCTTCCCGATAGCTGGAAAAGTCTTCGCCACCGGGGTTAAGTTTTTCATAATCAAAATACCAACCATTATAGCTACCTCCCCATCCCCAGTTCATATGGAATTTACATATCGCTGAATAATTAGAATCGAAATCCATCTCTTCGTATCTATAGACAAAATCAGGATAATAATCCGGGTCAAGATAATATAATTTATACGAAGTACCCGAATGGGAGAAATACACTCCATCAATTACCCATGCGTGACCTGACGATAATATGTTTTTTTGACCACGCGCATATACGGGTTTCCTGTTTTTTCCAATTTGATTGATTAATACGGAAGTGTTGTGTTTAATTTTACGAACTTTATATCCATAATCCTCAAGTGTTTTCTTTGCGTCAGAAATATTTGCACTTGTTCCGTCACTACAAATCTGGTAGCTTAATTTTGCCAGGAATTCTTGAATTTCCGGGGTAATCCAATAATACGGCATATTTGCCCAGTTGAAGGTGTCGGGATATTCAAAAAACCTCATAACCTGTCCTACAGCGACCGGAACACAGCCAAGAGCATTTTTATATGTTATATTGAAGTCTCCGTTCTGGTTCCAATTTGTTTTGAGCAGAGGTTCAACATTGTAATAATCTGAATTCCTTTCAATCACAAGATACGCTGTATTCTCCCAACGATAGTCCGTTCCTTCCCATAAATCCTCCTCGTAAAAAAATTCAGTTATTCTATAGTACTCCTCATCTGAAAGTGATCCTTGTCCCTTCACACTCGTTATGCGGCAGACTTCCGGGTCGCTTGTGTCATAGTTTAAATACCAGCTGTCGAAAGCCTCCCAATAAGCATCATCATCCATGAACCGCGTCTTGGGTGACTTTTTATGTGGGTTCCGTATCTTGAGATATGGTAGCCATTCTGTTCGGTATCTGTCAGCATCGTTGCCGCCATTATCCTTGATATATTGCAAATTTTCGACAAGTTCAGATATTATCACCTCTTCTCCTATTTCGGTGCGGTTGATGGAATAATTGCCATGTTCCACCTCTGCCAATATCGGTGGAAACGCAGTGTTTGCCGACACTAAAATATAGCCGTCCTCGAAATTCACGGCATATATAGCTGGTTCCGAGTCTTTTCCGAGAATTGTCACTATATTCCGGACCGGGTTTTCTCCAACTCGCGTATTCATGTGCCTTTCCTGATATAGCAAAGCCACTGTTTCAGCATCAGTCATCGAGATGTTTCCGGATTTTAGTTCAATCCCTGTCTCTGCGGTCATAGTATGCACATCCTCGATTTCCAGTACTTGTTCGGGCATATCTACTTCTTTTGAGCAAGAAGCGAGAGCGAGCAGAATTATCGGAGTTAATTTAAATATTCTCGCCACGATGTGTTGATTTTAAAGTAAATTTTAGTAAAATAGATATTTGATGTAACAATAGACACAACTTAACCAGAATCACAAGTAGGGGATATGGTGTATCAATACCTCGATTCCTTTGGTCGTGTTTAAAGCAATGTGGTGGCATAGCAAATATAGTTTAGAGTTAATTTATTGTTTTTATGTAAAATATTTACAAATAAATGCAAAAATATTAAAACCAAAAAAACACAAGTAATTCATTATTTATCTTAAGGCATAAACGTCTTGAACATTAAGACATTCCCAACATTCCAGTGATAAGACTATACAAGATTAAAATTCGTTTCATTGTTTCTATATTTTAGGTTTATGATTAAACTGAATTTCTTAAAAAATTCAGCTTCAGAAGATGGACCCAAGGGATATTTTCTCTAAAACATGTACTAAGAACACCAGTTTTACCATCTGACGCATAGTTATAGACAAAATTAAAATCATCAATCTGATATTCCAAATAATTATATATGTTATTAAACATAAGTAATTAATTATATTTAGATTAGGGCACTAAGATACACCAAAAAAATTCTTTCCTACCAAACAGGCTACAGTATACCATCGGAGGATTTGGCGCGTTATCTTTGTATGGACGATATATTGAAAGGAAAGAAGGCCGCCCTCATCGACATGGACGGCGTGATCTATGACTCTATGAAGTATCATGCAAAAGCATGGGAACTGATGATGGCGGAAGCAGGTATACCCTGCACTGCCGAGGATGTCTACATCAACGAGGGAATGACCGGTCCGGCCCTGATAAACCTGCTGTCGCAACGCGCTTTCGGACATGGCGTTTCGAAAGAGCGAGCCAACGAGCTTTACGGTTTGAAAACAAAGTATTTCAGACAGGTGGGCAGAAACGAACCTATGCCGGGCACCGACCGTATGCTCAAGGCGCTGGAATGTATGGGTATCAGACGCGTGCTTGTCACCGGTTCTTCCCAATCCACACTCATTGACAATATCAACAATGATTACCCGAACGCTTTCATACCCGGCGACAAGGTGACGGCAAATGATGTCACCAAAGGTAAACCGGATCCTGAACCGTACCTGAAAGGTCTCGCCATCGCCGGAGTGAAACCGGAGGAGGCCTTCGTTATCGAGAACGCCCCGCTTGGTGTACGCGCCGGCAAGGCGGCAGGACTCTTCACCATTGCCGTGACCACAGGTCCTATACCTCGCGAAGCTTTCGAAAAAGAAGGGGCAGACATCATATTCCCCTCAATGCCGGATTTTGCCGATTATCTCACGACACTTTGTCGCGATAAAGTTTCCGAGTAATGAGCACACGGATAATCGACACCGCTAATCTTGCCGAAGCTCTTGAGAATGAGTTGACAGCTACGGAACATTGTGGACTGTTTGTTGTGACAGACTCCAATGTGAAAGAGATGGTGCTTCCTCGGCTGGCGTCAGTTTTGCAGAAACACAAGGCATCAATCATCTCTTTCACCGCAGGAGAGGAAAACAAGAATCTGGAAACGCTATCACAAATATGGCGGAAACTTTCAGACAACGGTGCCACCCGTAAATCTCTGATCATAAACCTTGGAGGAGGAGTTGTGACCGATCTTGGCGGATTCGCCGCTGCCACTTTCAAACGCGGGATTCAGTTCATAAATATCCCGACAACGGTGCTCGGTGCTGTCGATGCCGCTGTCGGTGAAAAGACAGGAATCGATTTCAACGGTCTCAAAAATGAGGTGGGAGCCTTCGCCTTGCCCTGGGCTGTGATGATATCCTCGGAACCACTATGTACGCTCCCTCAGAGAGAAATCAAATCCGGCTTCGGAGAGATAGTGAAGACTGCATTGATAACCTCTGAAAATTTCTATGCCCTCACTCTTAGCGAGAACATACTTTCCGACAATGATTCGCTACGTAATGTCATGACAATGAGCGTTGCAGAAAAACAACGCATCACTGACGAAGATCCTCTGGAGAAAGGATTGCGTAAGATACTCAACTTCGGGCATACCGCCGGACACGCATTCGAAACCATGATGATGGCACGAGGCGCAACTGTGAGTCATGGCGAGGCAGTAGCAAACGGTATACTCGTCGCCCTCATTCTCAGCCACATGCTCACCGGCATGTCATCCGGAGAGATATACAGATACAGGGACGGCATACTGAGGCGCCACTTCTCCCCCATCGCATTCGGATGCAAAGACTATGAAGAACTGACGCGACTCATCAGCCACGACAAGAAAAATCCTTCAGCGGGCGATATCCGCTTCGTGCTTCTCGAATCTATCGGCAAGCCCCTCATCGACATCCCCGTAACAGTCCCCGACCTCCACACCGCCCTCGACATCTACCGCGACCTCACCGGGTACTAAAAAACTATAATCAAAGATTTAGCCGCTTAATAGATTTGGCAATTCTCTGATTTATATGTAAATTTGTAATCTGTCTCATAATCTAAAAAAAACAAATCGTGGTGCACAAATACAATCTTGGTTTTATCTCAGATGAAGATATTTACAAACACGTGAAACAGACCGTGGAGGCTTATCGTCGTGAGATAACACTTGGCCAGTTTAACGAGAATATCATTGACCCGATCAAATTGACATTTGATGCAAAAGTTTATGGCAAGACTATTCAACAGGCTGTCGAAGATGAATGTTTCCGCCAGATAGACAAGTCAAACACCAACCGCATCGGGTATTTTCACCAGAATCTTTTCCGTTACGCCGGCAATGGCTGGGTTGTACCTGCTGCAGGTTTCGATGTGGAAAATGACGAACTGCATATCTATGTCGAAATGAAAAACAAACACAATACCATGAATTCGGCATCATCTCAAAAGACATATATGAAAATGCAGGGGAAACTACTTGATGATGATGAAGCCACATGTTATCTTGTCGAGGTTATCTCAAAACGCTCAAGAGATGACGCATGGCGCGTTTCGCTTGATGGCAAACCTCGCGAGCATAAAAAAATCCGCAGAATGTCAATGGATAAATTTTATGCTCTTGTATTCGGTATAGATGATGCATTCTATAGATTATGCTCCGCTCTTCCCAAAATTATCGAAGATGTGGTAAAAGACAATCCCAGCCTTACCCTCAAAAATAGTGTATACGAAGAACTCACAAAAAAGCATGCGGATATACTATCCAGCCTATATCTGCTTGCATTCTCCACATACGAAGGTTTTGATAATATCAATTGCAGATGAACAGAGACACTCATATATCGTTAAACAACTTTGCTGATATTGCCGGAGTTTCTCGTGCTACTGTTGACAAATGGGTTGCCAATGGCAAATGTACCGTCCATCTTGATGAAAACAACAGGAAATATCTTGTTGCCTCTGAACTTTCATCATTTCCTGAAATACACGCGATGTTGTACAATTCATGGAATGAAGAGCTTACAGACAGACCAAGAAGAATTTTCACTTCAGTAGAGCTATTTGCAGGCGGAGGAGGACTCGCATTGGGGATGCACAAGGCCGGTTTCAAACATCTTTTGCTTAATGAGTTTGACAAAGATGCATGTGCCACGCTCAAAAAAAACATGCCTGACTGGAACGTGGTACAAGGAGACATCCATGATATCGATTTCACCCCTTATTCGGGCAAAGTAGATTTTTTGACAGGAGGTTTTCCTTGCCAGGCATTTTCTTATGCAGGTAAACGTCTCGGATTTGAGGAAACCAGAGGTACTCTTTTCTTCGAATTAGCCAGAGCTGTCAAAGAAATACAACCTAAAGTTTTTTTAGCTGAAAATGTAAAAGGTTTACTTGAACACGATAAAGGGCGTACAATCCAGACAATCAAATCTGTGATATCGGAACTCGGCTATACGCTTTTGGAGCCACGTGTGCTACGAGCAATACAATACAACGTCCCTCAAAAAAGGGAGCGTATTATTCTTGTTGCAATTCGTAATGACATCGCACCTTTTGTTAATTTCAGATGGCCTTCTGTTTGCGGGGATCTTCGAACACTTCGTGATGCTTTCTTTAAAGGAGATCTTTATGATTGCGATGTGCCTGACAGCGAAGGTCAAAAATATCCAGCGGCTAAAGAACGCGTGATGAAGCTGGTTCCCGAAGGAGGAGACTGGAGAAATTTACCCCCCGATATAGCTGAAGAATATATGAAAGGAAGCTATCATCTTGGTGGAGGCAAGACCGGTATGGCTCGCCGTCTGTCAATGGATGAAGCAAGCCTTACGCTTACCTGTGCTCCTGCACAGAAACAGACCGAAAGATGTCATCCCATAGAGACTCGTCCTCTGACCATACGGGAATATGCACGAATCCAGACTTTTCCTGACGATTGGGAATTTTGCGGTTCTCTTTCTTCAAAATATAAACAGATTGGCAATGCGGTTCCCGTAAACTTAGCCTGGGCAATCGGACGCGCGGCATTACGTTTATTTAATCAAATCGACACAATTATACCTCAGAATATTATTGATAAATCCGCCTTTTCATATCAGCCTGTAAACAAGCTCCATGGCATTTTTGAAGGAATGCTTTGTGACAACCCTCAAAATGAGAACAAAGATCCGGAACTACCTGGATGACGTGGAAATTTAAAAAATTTTTTAATAATTTTTATATCGGATGAACCAATTCGGGAGTGATGATGTTTTAGTATCGTAAGATGAAAAGATTCTTACACTGCTATAAGCGTTCTGAAAAAGTTGTTATTGTTGTTTTAATTGAAGAAATTTGGTCGACGTGAGTCGACCTTTTTCTATTTATCTCCTATTGTTTTCTATTTATCACCTGCTGAGAATTGAGAAACTAAAAACTTATTATTATCTTTGCAGCGTAATGGCAAGAGACCTTATAAGCAGATATGTATGGATAGTCGATACCCTCAACCGCTACGGCAGGCTGACACGCGAGGAGATCGACCGCCTCTGGATGCGGTCACCTTACGGCGACGGCAATCCTATCCCGCCGCGTACGTTCTTCCATTACCGCCGTGCCATCGAGGAGAATTTCCATATCGACATCCTCTGCAACCGCAGCGGTGAATATTACATCGACCAGGATGGGGATGAGCGCAACCGCCGGTTTACCAACTGGCTTCTTGACTCCTATGCCGTAAGCAACGCCATGAAAGAGTCGCACGCTGCCTCAGGTCGTGTGCTGGTTGAGGATGTGCCTTCGGCCCGTGAATTCCTCCCGATTGTGCTCGAGGCAATCGGATCCACTGAGAAGATCAGTTTCACCTATGCGGGATTCAACCGCTCGAGGGCGGAATCCGACATCCTGTTCCATCCATATTTTGTGAAGCGATACAAGCAGAGATGGTATATGGTTGGACTCCGCGAAAAGACCTCCGATATACGCACATACGCCCTCGACCGTGTGAAAGACATGAGGCTTGTCAACTGTCCTTTCACCATGCCGGAGGATCTTGATCCGGAGCAGTTTTTCGATAATATAATAGGCATAACGCTCTCAAAGGCACAAGTGCGGGTGGTAAAGATACGCACTACGCCGCAGCAGGCGAAATATTTCCGGGCGCTACCTCTCCACCATTCGCAACAGGAGGAGATACACGACAGTTTCTCCATATTCACCTACAGGCTGAAGCTAAACTATGAGCTTGTGCATGAACTCCTCGGATACGGGTCTGATGTCACCGTGCTCGCGCCTAAGGAGTTGCGGGTGATGGTGACAGACGAGCTCCGCAAGTCGCTGCAACAATACGAGCAGACAGAATAAAGAATCTTCCGATTCCAGCATCTATGACTATAAAGCAATTAAACTCACATATCATCAGCTGCGATGCCTCCATAAGGGATGCTCTTGAGATTTTAAACGATCTCTCGGGCAGTCCGATGACCCTTTTCGCTGTTGATGACAACCAAAAGCTCCTCGGCACAGTGACCGGCGGTGATATACGGCGAGCCCTCCTGCGCGGGTTACCTCTCTCGACTCCGGTGAACGAGGCTATGAACACCGGATTCACTGCAATCGATTCAGACCGCAACATAGCAGCCAAGGTGGCTGAGGGGAAACGCAGAAAGCTGAAACTCATACCAGTCACTGAAAACGGAATAATCACAGATATAATAAACCTTGACAAAATCAAGGCGCTTCTTCCGATCGATGCCGTGATGATGGCAGGAGGCAGAGGCGAGAGATTGCGTCCGCTGACCATCTCGACACCGAAACCTCTGCTGAAAGTCGGCGGCAAGCCCATTATCGACCGCAATGTGGAAATTCTTGAGCAATACGGAATCACCAATGTGTTTGTCACCGTCAATTATCTTCACGAGCAGATCGAGGAGCACTTCGTCCGCCGCAATGAATCCCTCCCCACCCCACCGGCGAATGTCAGATGTGTCCTCGAGCCGCGCCGCCTCGGAACGCTCGGAAGCATCTCCCTTGTGGAAGGGTTCCGCCACGACAACATCCTTGTGATGAACTCCGACCTGCTCACCGCCATAGATTTCGAAAAGATGTGGAAACATCATATGAAATCCGGTGCGGATCTGACGATGGGAGCGGTGCCTTATGTGGTATCCGTGCCCTTCGCGATAATGCAGACCGACGGCACGCAGGTGAAAGGTCTGGAGGAGAAACCGACATACAACTATTTCGCAAACGCCGGCGTTTATATGATGCGCAGGGAGCTCCTCGACCGCATTCCGCAAGGCGAATATCTTGATGCCCCGGATTTCATCACTTCACTTATCGCAGCAGGGCGCCGTGTGGAGTATTTCCCCATAGAAGGTCGCTGGATAGACATCGGCTCGCCCGATGACTACCGCACCGCAAATGAATTATTAAGCAAGTAATTTTAGAAATGGCTGATTCAAACTTCATAGATTACGTAAAGATCCTTTGCCGTTCAGGCAAGGGAGGCGCAGGCTCGCGCCATTTCCATCGAGCAAAATATATACCCAAAGGTGGACCGGACGGAGGCGACGGAGGCCGCGGCGGACATATAATCCTAAGAGGCAACCGCCACATGTGGACCCTTCTGCCGCTTCGCTACCGCAGACATGTCTTCGCCACCAACGGACAGAGCGGTGGTGAAAACCGCTCGTCAGGAAAGGATGGAGAGGACCAGATAATCGAAGTGCCGGTGGGCACAACTGTTTTCGATGCGGAAACAGGTGATTTCCTATGCGAGATTACCGAGGATGGAGAAGAGATAAAACTCCTGCGCGGTGGTAAAGGAGGATTGGGCAACTGGCACTTCGCCACTGCCACAAACCGCGCACCGCGATATGCGCAGCCCGGACAGCCATCTATTGAGAAAGCTGTGGTGCTTGAGCTGAAGCTCCTCGGAGATGTCGGATTGGTAGGATTTCCCAATGCCGGGAAATCGACTCTTCTTTCCGCCATCTCAGCTGCGAAGCCGAAAATCGCTGATTATCCCTTCACCACCATGGAACCGAGTCTCGGCATCGTGGACTATCGTGGCGACCGCTCTTTTGTAATGGCTGATATTCCCGGTATAATCGAGGGCGCGAGCGAAGGCAAAGGTCTTGGCCTCCGCTTCCTGCGTCATATCGAGAGGAATGCGGTGCTGCTCTTCATGATTCCTGCTGACTCCGATGATATACGCCGCGATTATGAGGTGTTGCTCAATGAATTGAAAGAGTTCAATCCCGAACTTGCCGACAAGAGCCGTGTGCTGGCCATATCCAAATCCGACATGCTTGACGATGAATTGCGCGAAGAGCTTGCCAAGGAGTTGCCCGACGGGGTTCCGACGGTATTCATCTCCGCAGTTACCGGACAAGGTCTGACCGAGCTCAAGGATCTTTTATGGCGTGAGATCAACTCAGAAGAGAACAAGAATAATTTCACCATTACCCACCGCAAGCTCGACATACGTCATCGTGTGCAGGAAGAAGATGATTTCATCTTCGAACAGGAGGAACCGGAAGAGGATGACTTCTCCAACATGACCGACGAGGACTGGAACGAAGAATTCTGGGATGAGGAATCAACTGTGAATCCGGACTGATGCAGACAATCGATCTTACCAAGATTATAAGAAGCCGTGTAGGAGGTTGGAAAGGGAAGATGATTCCAGGCTTCCTCCTCTGCGGACTCGAACGGCTGATACACCAGAAAGAGCTGAATGAAGTGCTGGAGAAAACATACCCCACCACCGGCACAGAGTTTGCCGAAGGAGTATACAGCCATTTTAATGTATCACTGATTCCGGAAGGGATGGAGAACATCCCCGGCTCCGGTCGCTTCATTTTCGCATCCAACCATCCTCTCGGAGGACTGGACGGCATAGGGCTCATAGCGATATTGGGCAGAAAATACGGTGATGAGAATGTGCGGTTTCTTGTGAACGACATGCTCATGAATGTGGAGCCATTACGTCCGGTATTCCTCCCCATCAACAAATACGGTTCTCAGGGAAGAGACGCTGCCCGTGCCATCAACGAGGCATATGCGTCTTCCGGGCAGATGATCATATTCCCTGCTGGACTTTGTTCCCGCCTCGGCGACGACGGAAATATCAAGGATTTGAATTGGAATAAATCATTTGTGGCAAAAGCGATTGAATATCAGCGTGACATAATTCCGGTGCATTTCATAGGCGAAAACTCTCCCCGCTTCTACAAGACTGCACGCCGGCGCAAGAAACTCGGCATAAAAGTCAACATAGAGCAGGCTCTTCTACCTGCCGAGCTGTGCGGCGCACGCGACAAGACATTCCGTGTCGTATTCGGCACCCCTATTTCATGGGAGAGTCTTGCGGCAAGTGGAAAATCACATTCCGCACTCGCTGCCGAAATCAAGGAAAGGGTCTATGCCCTCTGACCGCACCCATCGCCACCGGCAACTATCGGAACGCAGCAAATTGCCGCCAGACATTCGTCTTATTTATAAAATTTCAAAATATTTCAGCAAATCAATTGACAGTTTCAAAGGATTTAATTAATTTTGCATCCCGTACTAATACTAATTAGACGTGGAAACAAAGTATATTTTCGTCACAGGCGGAGTTGTCTCTTCCCTCGGAAAAGGCATTATTTCATCATCTCTTGCACGCCTGCTCCTCTCCAGAGGTTATCGGGTAACAATCCAGAAATTTGATCCCTACATCAACATAGACCCAGGCACGCTCAATCCCTATGAGCATGGGGAATGCTATGTGACGGTCGACGGGCACGAGGCAGATCTCGACCTCGGTCACTACGAGCGGTTTACCAATATCGAGACCACCCGCGCCAACAATGTCACGACAGGCAGGATATATCAGGCTGTCATCGACAAAGAGCGCCGTGGAGACTATCTCGGCAAGACCGTTCAGATAATACCGCACATAACAGATGAGATAAAGCGGAATGTCAAAAGTCTCGGCAACACCGGCAACTTCGATTTTGTCATCACAGAAATAGGCGGCACTGTCGGAGACATTGAATCCACCCCTTTTCTTGAGGCTGTCCGACAATTGAAATGGGAACTTGGAAAGAACGCGCTAAGCATCCATCTTACATATGTACCCTATCTCAAAGCTGCAAAAGAACTCAAGACAAAACCCACCCAACATTCCGTAAAACAGCTGCAGGCAATAGGCATACAGCCGGATATCCTCATCCTGCGAACCGAGAAAGATATTCCTCCCGCCATGCGTCGAAAGGTAGCGCAATTCTGCAACGTGGCTCCCGAAGCGGTTATCCAGAGCATCGACGCATCTACCATATATAAAGTGCCACTCATGATGCACGAGCAGGGACTCGACAATCTCGTGCTCAACCTCACCAATACGGAAAGCATAGGCGAACCGGATCACGCAGCATGGAATGAATTCCTACGCAAGCTCGAAACCGCATCCGAGACTGTAACCATAGGTCTTGTGGGGAAATACGTGGAACTTCAGGACGCTTACAAATCAATCAATGAATCTTTGATGCAAGCCGCAACCTATTGCGACCGGAAGCTAAACCTCGTTTATATCCATTCCGAGAAGCTCACGGATGCTGATGTGGAGGAGAAACTTTCAGGAATGGATGGAATCATAATTGCACCCGGATTCGGGCAACGAGGTATCGAGGGAAAGTTCATAGCACTCAGATGGTGCCGTGAACATGACATGCCCACATTCGGAATATGCTTGGGAATGCAGTGTATGGTCATAGAATTTGCCCGCAATGTGCTCGGACTTCAAAATGCCAATTCCACTGAGATGGATCCACACACGCCGCATAACGTCATTGATCTGATGGAGGAACAGAAAAGCATCTCAAACCTCGGAGGCACCATGCGTCTCGGAGCATACGAATGCCGTCTTAAGGATGGTTCAATCCCGGCTGAGGCATACGGTTCAACAACTGTAAGGGAGCGTCACCGCCACCGCTTTGAATTCAACAGCGAATACCGCGATGAATTCGAGAAAGCCGGTCTGGAATGCGTGGGAGAAAACCCCGGAACAGGATTGGTGGAAGTTGTGCAGATTCCATCACTGACGTGGTTCGTGGGCACTCAATATCACCCTGAATACCGCTCAACAGTCCTTAATCCTAACCCGCTGTTCATATCCTTCATTAAGGCTGCCATAACCCGAGATGCCCATAAAGAAGCCTGAGCAGCGCGGTAGGGTTGCAAAATCCATGAATTTGAATTAACTTTGCAGTTCATAAGCAACTTTTAAATAGACAACTTCATAACAATTCCAGTTGATGGATAAGAATACGCTTAACGGCCTGCTGTGTATGCTCGCCGTCTTCCTGATCTTCATGTGGCTTCAGCCCAAGAATACAGACAACGCCGACAAGACGATGTCTTCAGACTCTTCACAGGGCACACCTATCGCCACAGTGGTTGACTCTCTCAGTTCTACGGAACGCGAATGGCTTGTAAAAAACATCGTTGACAACGGTGTGCCCGAGACACTCAGCGATTCCACCCGTGCCTACCGTCTTACCCAAGGTCCGGTAAACCTCACCCTTGCCGGCGACTCCATATGGGGCACCGTGGAGGTTGATGGCGAGAAACTCGCATGGGGCGATGTAGCCCGCGGTGACAAGAGAATTGGAATCGACCGCCAACGCAAGGCTATCGCAGCAGTGAAAGGTCTTTCAGAATCACTCGGGAAATATGGCAAATTCTCACGATTCCTTGCCGGTTCTGACTCCAAAACTTTGCTTGAGAATGACGTGCTTAAACTTGAACTCAGTGCCAAATCCGGTTCAATAACCAGAGCTGAACTCAAGAAATACGACACCGAATATTCTTCCGATGAGACAGAGAAGCGCAAGGAGAAAGTGGTTATCTTCGAAGGTGACCGCAACCGTTTCAATTTCCAGCTCCCTTTGCCACAGCCGGTAGAGACAGCAGACCTTTACTTCACCCCGCGTCAACTCAATGATTCCACCGTGCTCATGGCACTTGAAATGGGAGAAGGCGCGTACTGGGGTATTGAATATACTCTCCCCAAGGGCGAAGATTACATAGTGAAGATGCGTGTTGTGCAGAAAGGCATGGCACCTATCGTGCAGAGCAACGCCAGAAACCTCGGTCTCGACTGGCAGCAGGATATCCACCGTCAGGAGAAGGGCCGCATGTTCGAGGAGCGCAATTCCGGATTATATTATAAATTCGCAGGCGGTTCCGTGGAACATCTCTCGGAAGCCAAGAATGATTCAGAGGAGCGTCAGGCAAAAGTGCGCTGGATCGGTTTCAAAAACCAGTTCTTCTCCACAGTGATGATCGCCGACCGTCCGTTCAATATCGCCGACTTCTCATCTGAGGTGCTCAAAGGACAGGATTACCTCAAGAGCCTTACAGCAGCAGCAATTGTGAACGACTATGACTGGAATTCCGAGAACCCGGTGAATTTCCACCTTTTTATCGGTCCGAATCTCTATCCGCTTCTTTCTCATCTTGATAAGGAAGTGGCTGTAGGCGAAGATCTCAACATGACAAAACTGATTCCTCTCGGATGGAGTCTATTCCGCTGGATCAACACAGGAGTGGTAATCCCCGTATTCACATTCCTCGGCAAATTCATTTCCAATTACGGCATAATTATTCTTCTGCTTACACTCTTCATAAAACTCATACTCTTCCCTCTCACATACAAGAGCTACAAGAGTCAGGCGAAGATGCGTGTGCTTGCTCCGGACATCAAGGCTATCAACGACAAATACCCCGGACCGGAAAACGCCATGACACGCCAGCAGAAAACAATGGCTCTATATTCCAAGGCAGGAGCAAGCCCGATGTCGGGATGCCTTCCGATGCTTCTGCAGATGCCGATTCTTTTCGCGATGTTCAGCTTCTTCCCCAGCTGCATCGAGCTCCGCGGGCAAAGCTTCCTCTGGGCGCATGACCTCTCAGCTCCGGATGCCATCATTTCCTGGAGCGGCAACATCCCGTTGGTGACAGAATATTTCGGAAACCACATCTCCCTCTTCTGTCTGCTGATGACAGCCACCAATATCATCTACACCTACATCAACATGCAGAACCAACCGAGCACTATGCCCGGAATGAAATGGATGATGTATCTGATGCCGGTATTCTTCCTCGTGTTCTTCAACAACTACGCGGCTGGTCTCTCATACTATTATTTCCTCTCACTTCTCATCACCATCATCCAGACATATGCATTCCGTTATATCATCAAGGAAGAGGATGTGAGAAAAGCCATGGCTGAATCCGCTAAGAAACCCCGTAAGAAATCCGGATTCATGGCGCGTCTTGAGGAGATGCAACGCCAACAGCAGGCGATGCTCCGCGAGCAGCAGAAACAGCAGCGAGGTGGCAAACGCTGATAAAACCGAATAAGAGTGAAACAAATACGGATATTCCGTCTGTTTCTGGCGATTATGTTTTTCATCGCCACTGTGGCCTACCTTATTATCGGGCCCCAGATACACCCTATGGCCGTAGTGTCGCGGAAAGCACAGATTCTTCTGTCTGCCGGCACCACGGCCATAGGTGCCTTATTGGTGTGGCTTGTACTTACATTTGTTTTTGGCAGGATATATTGCTCAACGGTATGCCCTATAGGCACTCTATCCGACATTTTTATCCGTCTACGCAGAAATTTCCCACGCATTGGGAAACCATTCTCTTACCGTCCTGCAAAGCGATGGTCAATACACATCGTCCTGATATACGTGATATGCATCCTCGCCGGCATTGTGGCAGTTCCATACCTCATTGAGCCATGGAATATAATGCGCAATATCGCCTCGATCTTCAATCCGTCGGCAGTAGAGATGACATGGATCAATCTCGGGGTTGGTGGAGTTACAGGAATAATAGCCGGTGCGGTCTCATTCCTGTTCATCGCCATATATTCATTGCTAAGAGGCAGGGAGTTCTGTACAGATGTATGCCCGCTCGGCTCCGCAATGGGATTGCTCCATGAGCATAACATATACCACATTGAGATTGATCCCGACCGCTGCACATCATGCGGGGCATGCGAAGAGGTGTGCAAGGCATCATGCATAAAGATAGTGAGCAGGCATGTCGACAACTCACGCTGCGTCCGCTGCTTCGATTGCCTGGCGGTATGTCCTGACGATGCCATTCATTATCAGGCAAACAGGCACCGCCCTGCCACCCCATTGTTTCATAAAACCAAAGAAACCGGAATATGACACCATATCTCGAACTTATCCAGCATATTCTCCGGAACGGACACCGCAAGGAAGACCGCACCGGAACAGGCACAATATCCACATTCGGATACCAGATGCGTTTTGACTTAAGCAAAGGTTTCCCTCTGCTCACAACAAAGAAAGTGCATTTGAAAAGTATAATATACGAACTGCTCTGGTTTCTGAAAGGCGACACCAACGTGCATTATCTCCAGGAGCATGGCGTAAGGATATGGAATGAATGGGCTGATCCGGATGGAGATCTCGGACACATCTACGGTTACCAGTGGAGATCCTGGCCCGACTATGAAGGGGGATTCATCGACCAGATATCCGATGCAGTGAAAGCAATAAAGGAGAACCCTGACTCACGCCGCATCATAGTGAGCGCATGGAATGTGGCTGACCTTAAGAATATGAATCTGCCGCCATGCCACGCTTTCTTCCAGTTTTATGTATCAGAGGGTAAATTGTCGCTACAGCTATATCAGCGAAGCGCGGATTGTTTTCTTGGCGTTCCATTCAACATCGCAAGCTATGCTCTCCTCTGCATGATGATGGCCCAGGCATGCGGTCTTGAGCCCGGGGATTTCATCCATACTCTCGGAGACGCACATATCTACACAAATCATCTTGACCAGGTGCACGAACAGCTGACCCGCGAACCGCGCGAACTCCCCCGCATGATTATAAACCCCGATGTGAAGTCAATCTTCGATTTCAAATATGAGGACTTCACCCTTACAGGCTACGATCCTCACCCAGCTATCAAAGGTGTTGTATCAGTCTGAGACTACCGAATTTACCATTTTCAGTCTGAAATCCTGCCGTGTGTTGAAGCTCGCAATTTGATCTGAGCCTCAACCGTTGTGTCAGTATACTCGTTTTTAGGATGCTTGATCATATTGACAAGCATCTCTGCGGCTATGCGCCCCATCTCCTCAAGCGGAGTCTCTACGGATGTCAGCTGAGGATGTACCATCTCCGACAAAGCGGAGCCGGTAAACGCTGCGACAGCAACTTCATCAGGCACTCTGACTCCCTTCTCCATCAGACGGTTCATCACACCTATGGCAACAAGTTCGTTCATCGCGAACACGGCATCAAACTCTATACCATCGGAAAGGAGTCTGTCTGCCACATTGCGACCTGCCTCCATATCCACACCGCCGTCAATCTGCAATTCATCACACACCGGGATGCCGAATTTACCCATGACAGCCGAATAAGCTTTATCAAGATCCCTGACTTCGCTGCTGAGTTTAGGACCCTTCACGTTCACAATCCGTCGCCTGCCGCTGCAAACAAGATGATCTACAAGGTAAAAACCCTTGTCATAGCTATTGACACATATAACAGGAGCATTCACGCCATCGAGAGAGCTGCGCAGAAACACCATCGGTCTGCCTGATTCATGAAGCTTACGAAACAAATCAAGATTATCTGCATTGTTGCAATGGGCAACAATCACGCCGTCAAGCATCGAATCCTCTATCATATTAAGATACTCACGCTCTATTGCAGGATCATTGTCGGCATCACACGTAACCACATAGATATTCTTCTCCCTCATCACACTATTTATGCCCTTAAGTATCTTCGTGGCATAAGGAGTTATCATCTGATCCACCATGACTGCAATCGACTGGCTGCGTCCGGTGCGCAGATTGGCAGCAACTTCATTGCGGGTATAACCCATCTCTTTTGCGGTTGCGAAAATTCGATCTTTCGTCTCCTTACGTATATTCTTATCATCCGCGAGGGCCCGCGACACAGTCGAAACCGACAGGCTGAGATGATTGGCGATATCTTTGATTGTTACACGTTTCATACGATTAGAATGATTTTTTATTAATATTTTAACCCGGGCAAGTGATAATTCAATCCACATCCCATCCGATGCAAAGATAAGTATTTTTTACCACCATTGCAAATATTTTGCAGATTATTTGTTATTTTTTATCCAATTGCCATTTTTTCGATATTCCTCACCCCGCACCATTAGTGGATTTGTAACGATTGCAGATTTTTCAATCGTTATAAAATTATTTTTTCTAATTTTTTAGCGGCAATATTTGGCATATGAATTATTATTTTATTATTTTCGCATACAAACTTTAATACATTTCGCTTCAGAATCATAATAATGGATAATTAGGTGTAAATAAAATTAGGGAACTGATAAATCAGTTTATTAAAGCGCAAGGGGCGGGGATGTCGTGAGACACCCCCGCCCTAATTTATTTCCGGACCGCCATTCGCCACGGCGAGACACCGATTCCGGAGAGTTATATACACATCATATGCACTTAGGTCTAATGCAATTATTTTTCATTTAATGCCTCAAAATAGCAGTCAGCAATTACAAGCCACTCCTCAAGTGTACCCTGCGTGGTATAACCCTTCTCTTTTTCCGGATCTCCCAGTTCGCGGGAAGCGACATCTTCGGTGAGCGTGACAACCACCGGCGGCACATCCACTCCCGGTGTGTAAAAATCCTTAAGGCTCACTCCGGAGCGATCCTCCTCAATAAGATACAGTATACGGTTATATCTGTACAGACCGGTAATTCGGGCTGTCCGTTCTTTCCCGCCGTCTTCGCTATGATGAAGAATCTCTGGCAAGAAATGGAAAACCGCCTGGGAATTATCCCATATTATGGCTCCTATACCTTTGTCCTTCATATTCTCCATGATACCTGTTTTTGCATTGTCGAGCAATACAGCAACATCTTTCTTTGTGTTTTCCATAATTATATTTTTTAATCCTTTAATTATTCAATTCATTCATCAGACTCATCCAATAATCTTTCAAATCTTTCCATCTAACCACTTCCCCTTTTCCAGGCATAGGAGAGATATTCCTGCCGTTCAGTCTCACCGAGGCATAGATATCACCGCTTTTCCCGCGTAACAGGATTATAGCGAGATTGGCAGCGAGCGGTGTGATCCGCTGGATCTGCCATGTATCCGGGAGGCTTTCATAATCGTCGGTCATTGCATAACAACCCGGAAGCCTCATAAGTGAGAACAAGGGCAGCAATGTCTCGGCATGACCGAAATATCCATGCGCACGCACATCATCGCCATTCCCCGTAACTGCCGCATCTATATCAGCGATTATACGTTCAAGCAATGGGGAACTCGCCTCTCCCGCAAGGTCGTTTATTGTATTGATGTTGTTCCGGAGATAATGCAGCATATTGGAGGCAAGCCAACATCCCTGATATTCATCCTCACTCATATATTCCGTAGTAGGGGCCGGCAAGCCGGAGGCGAGATTAGCCTGCAGGAGTCCGTACATACTCATTGTCAGATGACGAAGATGCTGTCTGTCCTCTTCATATCCACGGACAAAAAGGCGGCGGGCAGGGGCATCCGACACATGCCGCTTCAAGAAATCTTCATAAACCTCAACCCAGGCGCCATCCTCACGATACCGAGCATAAGCTGTGTCAGCGACAAAACAACGCAGCAGCGAGTCATTCTGATGTCCGGAAGCTGCAAACAGCTCAAGATGCTTATTGGGAATCTCGAGGGCATGCATGAACTGATACATAGTCATCACCACGCGCGGCACATACGTGGATTTAGACTCCATCTTGCCATTTCTGAACAATTCCGGTAACATCCTGGCCATATCTGAGCCAAGACGCTCCTCTTCCCCAACACCAACAGGTGAAAGTAGCCCCCAGCGCCCATCTGTATTAGATGAGATTTTGCGCATCATATCCAGGAAAGACTTGCCATCGGCAGTCAGCTTATCTTTCGCCTCAGCCTCATGCAATGCTTTTGAAATCAATTCTATTTTCTTGGGAGATGACAAGAATCGCGCGCCATGACGCGCAGTGTAGCTGAGATAGAAAGGCTTGAGACTGTCAACCCATGCCACAGTGGAGTCACAACGGGAGAAATCATAAGGCATCATAGATCCGCTGTAGATATCAGGCAAAGGTTCATGCCGCGTGTATCTCACTCTTATCTCACACATTGCCGGAACTGCCGCCGACACCATCACAAGACCCAACAGGGCCGTCTTTATAAAATTAATTCGTTTTTTCATAACCTTGGGATATACAGTTTTATGGATTTGGAGTTCTCCTCTCAGTCAGAGACACTCCACCCTATATTCATATAATCTTAAAGTCTCCCGATTTGTTTTATTTTTTTTATTAATTTTGCAGTCTGATAATTAAATCTTGAGACATGACACTGATCGATGGAAAGAAGACAGCAGCGGAAATCAAAAGTGAAATCGCTGCCGAAGTAGAGGAAATGAAAGCCCGCGGCGAGCGCGCTCCCCACCTCGCGGCTATACTCGTGGGACACGACGGCGGCTCGGAGACTTACGTTGCCAACAAAGTAAAAGCCTGCGAGGAATGTGGCTTCACAAGCTCGCTCATCCGTTTCGAGGATGACCTTACGGAAGAAAGACTCATCGAGGAAATAAAACGCCTCAATGAAGATGACTCTGTCGACGGTTTCATCGTGCAGCTACCTCTCCCCCGTCATATCGACGAGCAGAATATCATACGCGCCATTGACCCGGCAAAGGATGTAGATGGTTTCCATCCGATAAATGTCGGAAGGATGTCAATCGGTCTGCCCGGATTCGTGTCGGCTACTCCGGCGGGCATCATGCAGCTACTCAAAAGATATGGAGTGGAGACACGCGGCAAACATGCGGTTGTGCTCGGACGGAGCAACATCGTCGGCAAACCTATGGCTACCCTCCTGATGCAAAAATCCAATCCAGGAAACTGTACTGTAACTGTATGCCATTCCGCCACACCCAATATAAAGGAGATTTGCCGTCAGGCTGATATCATCGTGGCGGCTCTCGGTCAACCGGGATTTGTCACTGAAGATATGGTGAAACCGGGCGCTACGGTGATTGATGTGGGCACCACACGTGTGCCTGACGCTTCACGCAAAAGCGGATGGAGACTGCGTGGTGACGTTGATTTCGACAACGTGGCAGAGAAATGCGAATTTATCACTCCGGTGCCCGGAGGCGTGGGTCCCATGACCATATGCTCTCTGATGATCAACACCCTCATCGCCCGCAAGGACAATCCCTATAAATGATAAAAATCTCTCCCGCGTTGTTATAAACAAAAAACAGCGTGTAAAAAGTTTAAATGAGTTCTAAATGAAGAATCTTGTGATAGTCGAGTCGCCGGCAAAAGCGAAGACAATCGAGAAATTTTTAGGCAAAGACTTCAAAGTCATGTCAAGCTACGGTCATATCCGCGATCTAAAGAAGAAGGGGATGAGCGTGGAGGTTGACTCGGATTTCTCGCCGCTATACGAAATCCCGGCCGAAAAGAAAGAGCTGGTAAAGCAACTGAAGGCCGCTGCAAAACAAGCGGATACAGTGTGGCTGGCTTCCGATGAAGACCGCGAGGGAGAGGCGATCGCCTGGCATCTTTACGAGGTGCTGGGGCTGAAGCCTGAGAATACGCGGCGAATTGTTTTTCACGAGATTACAAAACCGGCGATTCTTCACGCCATTGACAATCCCCGCTCAATTGATATCGACAGGGTTAACGCCCAGCAGGCACGCCGTGTCCTCGACCGCATAGTGGGATTCGAACTCAGTCCTATATTGTGGAAAAAGATCAAGCCGGCGCTGTCGGCAGGCAGAGTGCAAAGCGTTGCCGTGCGACTGATATGCGAGAGAGAAAAAGAGGTGGAAGCTTTTTCCCCCGAACCTTTTTTCAGGGTTAATGCTGTTTTTGCAGCAAACGGTGGAGAGAATTTCAAAGCGGAACTCAAGCGTCGTCTCCCTTCAGAAAAAGAAGCACTCGATTTTCTGGAAGTTTGCAAGAATGCGTCTTTCTCAATAGCTGAATTAAGCGTAAAACCGGTTAAGCGCTCACCTGCGCCACCTTTTACCACTTCCACCCTGCAACAGGAAGCCGGTAAAAGACTCGGTTTTTCTGTCAACACCACAATGCGCATCGCGCAGAAATTATATGAGGACGGACGCATTACATACATGCGAACCGACTCGACAAACCTCTCCGAACTGGCGATCCGCGACATCGCTACAGCGATAGCCGCTGATTATGGCGATGATTTCGTGAAAACACGCCATTACCACACGAATTCAAAAGGTGCGCAGGAAGCTCACGAGGCAATCCGACCTACATACATATCAAATAAGTCAATCCCGGGCACCGCGCAGGAACAGAAACTGTATGATCTGATATGGAAACGCGCTGTAGCTTCGCAAATGAGCGATGCGCTGCTCGAAAAGACCAATGTTGACATATCGGTAAGCGGGTCAAAAGAGGAATTCAAAGCCGAAGGTGAAGTTGTCAAATTCGAGGGCTTCATGAAAGCATGGCAGATCGACGCTGACTCAGCCACATTCACACGCCTTCCGCAACTCGCGCAAGGGGAAAATCTTGATGCAGGCGAAATCACAGCGACACAACGGTTCACACTGCCTCCGGCTCGCTACACAGAGGCTTCGCTTGTTAAAAAAATGGAAGATCTCGGAATCGGACGTCCGTCAACTTATGCTCCCACTATCTCTACGATCCAGAGCCGCGATTACATCCGTCATGGAGAGAAGGAGGGAACCCCGAGAGCTTTCGATGTGCTGACCCTTGCCAACGGCAAGATAGCCAAAGCCACGCTTTCCGAAAATACCGGCAGCGAGAAAGGGAAACTTGTGCCGACAGATGTGGGTATGGTTGTAAACGAGTTCCTCACACAATATTTTCCTGATATCCTTGACTATAATTTCACAGCACGCGTTGAGGAAAAATTCGATGAGATCGCAGAAGGCAAACTCGGCTGGAAAAACGAGATGTCGGATTTCTATACCAATTTCCACCCGTCGATAGAGAAGGTGGATTCAATGCGGCTTGAACACAAGGTGGGAGAACGCATATTGGGCACGGATCCCAAATCCGGTAAACAGGTATCTGTAAAAATCGGACGATTCGGACCAGTAGTGCAGATCGGTGATGCCGCAGATGATGAGAAGCCACAGTTTGCGAGTCTTCTCGAAGGTCAGAGCATTCAGGATATAACCCTTGAGGAAGCGCTGAAACTTTTTGAGCTTCCGCGCCAGATAGGCACTATCGACGGCAAGCCCGTCACAGCCGCCATAGGCAGATTCGGGCCATACGTGCATTTTGAAAAGATGTTCGTGTCAATACCCAAGGATCTTGCTCCGCAGACAATCACTCTTGAAGAGGCGCAAGCTTTGATCAATGCAAAGAAAGAGGCTGAGGCAAACCGTCTTATCAAGGATTTCCCCGAAATGCCCGGACTCGAAGTGCTCAACGGCCGTTTCGGTCCATACATCGCATATAAGAAAGAGGGTGACCGCAAGGCAACCAACTATAAGATTCCGAAAGGTACCGACCCGACAACACTGACACTCGACGACATCAAGTCTCTCATGGAGAAACAGGATGCCGCTCCTGCAAAGAAGCCACGCGCCCGCAAAAAATCATAACAGCGGATTTAGGCAACTCAGATTCCAACAGACCAAACTGAATAGAAACTTAAAACCAAAATCATGATTAGAATTAACGTTATAACACTGTTTCTTTCAATATTGGTCTTATGCCCCGGCATTAAGGCTCAGGATTACAAGGCCGCTTCTCTTTGGGATGCCAATGGAAACGTCAAGGAGATCAAATACAAAACCAAAGATCCCTTGATGAAGAAAAAGAAGATGAAGTTTGAGAAAGACGGGAAGCTGAAAAGCAATGTCATGACATATGATGACAACGGTTATCCATGCGGGATAGATATGAATTTTGGTGTCGTTGCATTCTCTGTGAAATTTACCTACAGCAGTTCAAAACCGCATCTTCTGGAAAACGTGGTCATGGACACCAAAGTCAGGAATGACTATAACTCCTATGACATCACATTCAGCTACGAGGGTGATGTTCCCGTAAAAAGAGTCATCAACGCTCAAAAAAAGGGAGACGATCCGGCTTCATTTGAATGGACAAACATATTCTCAAATTATAAATTTGATTCCAAGGGGAATTGGATCTCTCGTGACGTGGAAATGAAGGGCAGAAACCTCACTGACAGCACGACAAAGGAATCGTCCTACACTGAAACTCGGGAACTGACTTATTGGCAATAAGAGTCCGTATCATAAAACGAACTCTATCAAACCATAATACGATAGCGGATGTTATAGTTTCATAACATCCGCTATTGCTATGTCAGAGAATAAAGAAATAACAGACGTAACGCCCCGGAAGCGTTCAGGCAGACGCCCGCTGATTGCGAGGGTCGCCATTGCCTTTGCGTGGATAATCGGCGGCATTATCTTGCTTGCTGCCGCCGCAGCTTGCGCTGTGACGCTTTATCTGACACCAGAAAGATTGACGGAACTTATAAACAAGGAGGCATCAGAAAATCTTGACGCGGATGTCACTGTTAAAAACGCACATTTCACATTATGGTCATCATTTCCAAGACTGCGCGTCGGCGTGGATACGATCTCTGTTATAAGTAGATCCCTCTCTGGTCTACCCGCTGATGCAAAAGACAGTCTACCTGAAAACGCGGATTTTCTCGCCTCAACAGGCAAAGTGAGCACAGACTTAAACGTGTTCAGTCTCCTCAAAGGGGATATATCGATCGAGGATATCTGCGTGGACAACCTGAGCCTCAACCTCGTAGCTGTGTCCGACTCTATTGCAAATTTCAATATAATAGACAGACACAAGTTGCCTGAAAAAATGCCGGATATATCTATCGGCACCCTGAAACTCACCAATCCCCGTCAGTTTTCATTCCAAGATGTTCCTCGACAGGCTAATGCGGATATTGACTTGAAAAGACTCTCCGTTGTCAAATCTGAGACTGCGGACAACTCTTATACGCTTGATCTTGCAGGAATCGCAGATGTCGCAACAGGAGATTCTATTTTGATAAGGCAATTACCATTCTCCGCATCCGGAGCCACTGATGTGAGCCTTAAACCTATGACCGTGAGATTATCGGGATATGACATCGCCATAGGCAATATAAAGGGTAAACTCGATCTGTCGGCAATTATGGATAAGACTGCAAGACTCGACAGATTCGATCTGAACCTCGGAAACTTCAACATTGATTCTCTTCTCCGTTATTTTCCGGGAGTGACACTTCCATTACCTCCATCCATGCATACGGATGTAGTGGTCAACGCCGCGGCACGACTCACCGCCCCCTACACATTCTCTTCAAAAGAACTCCCCTCTTTTGAGGCTGACGTAAATATTCCGCAGGGCGCAATAGACTATCGTGAGAACAACGGGACAATATACAGTCTGACTCATTCCGACATAACCGGGAAACTCACCCTCGATGGAAAATCTCCCGATTCTTCCATGCTTGAGATTCCTGCATTCAATGTAGACGGGGAAGGAACCGACATGATGTTGCAAGCCAGCATTTCGGATCTGTTCGGTGACCCACAGATAAAGGCCTCCATGAGAGGAATAACAAACGCCGCGGTTACAGGACGCATAATACCGGTGTTGCGTCCGTATGCCCTGAAAGGCAAGATCAACAGCGACGCCATTGTGGAATTAAGGCTTTCCGATATCAAAGAGGATAAGTTGGAAAATATCTTGCTCAACGGGGATGTGACATTGCACAACTATCGCATGAAAGTTCCTCAGGCTGGGATGTCTGCCAAGGGGAACAGCCTCGCCTTGAGTTTTGGAGAAGATGCGGGCAAAATGTCTGTCTCCATGAAAGCGGACTCTATGGCTGTGACAGTTAGCGAAAAGAAGTTGAAAACCAACATACAGGGATTCACAGCGAAAGCCAACATATCCAGGAACCCGGCAAAGGGTGTGTCTCAAAAGATTGATATGAAAATCAACGGCAAATCCGCCTCTGCCATTACCGGAAAAAACAGAATATCCATGCAGGATATTTCAGCGGATTTGTCTGCAACAGCAATGAAGAAAGCTGTTGCTGTGAAAAAATACAAGAAACCCGAAAGATGGGTATCTGACAGCCGTAGTCTTGCCTACATCGGGCACACTCCGGAATATCTCACCGTTAATCTGCCTGAAAAAGTGACTGATCTTATTGGCAAATGGAAATCCCATCTATCTGTCAAGGTTGGTTCCGGGGAATTCCTTACTCCAGCACTCCCCTTACACAACGGATTCGGAATGCTTGAACTGGAGGCATCTTTCGATTCCGTTAGACTGAAAAGGGTTGATTTGAATTCACAGGATACCAGACTCCGGGTCAAGGGCGAGATATCAAATTTACGCCAGTTTCTCACCTCTGAAAGCGTGGCGCCACTCCGCATGGCCCTTGATGTAGCAATCGATACCGTGCAGATCAACCAGCTCGCAGGGGCTTATAATCACGGCATTGCCCTCACCCACGGACCAAAGGCCTCAGTGCTCACTGTAATTCCGGATACTCTGACACCGTCAGACACCCTCGCCATTCTGATACCGCGGAATATCATCGCCGACATCAAGGCTTCCGCCATGATGACACGTTATACAAATCTTTATCTACGTGATCTTTCTACCGGTGTCAGCATCCGCGACGGAATACTAAGCGTCAAGGACCTTGGCATAACATCCGATTTTGGCGCGCTCAGACTCAACTTCACATTCGACACATCGGATATACAACGCGTCGGAATGAATATGCAGATGGGACTCGCAGATGTGAATGTGGTCAACTTCTTCCGCAATTTCCACACCCTTCTCCTCATGATGCCACAGATGAGAAACATCAAGGGTGAGCTCTCGGCTATGGCAGAGGCAAAGCTGCTTGTTTTTCCGAACATGTATCTCAACATGCCATCGATATGGGCGGATCTGTATGTTCATGGCAAAAACCTGTCGTTGCATCAGGACAAATTCATCCGCAGGATCACCCGCATGATGCTTATCCGCAATTCCAATGATATCAAACTTGCGGATATGGATATACATGCCTCCGTGCATGACAACCTCATGGAGCTTTACCCCTTCGACATAAGCTTCGATAAATACCGTCTGCAATTCGGTGGTCTCAACAACTTTGACGGCAATATGTATTATCATCTCGGCATAAACAAATCTCCCGTCCCGTTCCCCTTCGGTATTAACATCAAAGGAGAGTTCAGTCATCCTGAAATTCGTTTTGGTGGAGCGACTTACAAGGTCAACCAGGGTGAGAATATATCCTCTTCCGTGATGGAAGAGAAGAGGGTGAATCTTCCACTCTCCCTGAAATGTCTCGTCCGCGAGATGATAGAGAAAGCGGCTGAGGCGGATACAACTCCGGCTTCATTCTATGTTTATTGAAAAATTTTATCTACAATTTGCATTTTTAGCTTCTAAAATTTACAAAAAATAACTAACTTTACGTCTGTTTTAACCGAGACTGCGTCTCACCGCTTTTTTATCAGAATGACCTCCGAGATTTATCATATCCCAGCATTGCTTGAAGATTCAATAAACGGTTTGAATATCAAACCTAATGGACTCTACGCCGACGTGACTTTCGGCGGCGGCGGTCATTCACGCGCCATTCTCGCCAAACTTGGCCCAGACGGAAAGCTTTTTGGTTTTGACCGCGACAGAGATGCCCTGTCAAATGCTCCGGATGATTCACGATTTACATTTGTACATTCAAACTTCAGATACATCCCGAATTTCATGCGCTACCATGGAGTGGAGAAGCTTGACGGCATACTCGCTGACCTCGGAGTCTCGTTCCATCATTTCGATGATGCGGAAAGAGGATTCTCCTTCCGTTCTGACGCACCGCTCGACATGCGCATGAACCGCAAGGCGGATGTTACAGCTGCCACTATTGCCGAGACATACCCTGACAAACAGCTTGAGAACCTGTTTCGGACCTACACCGACCTCAAACGTCCGCGCGCAGTGGCAGAGGCGATTGTCCGCGCACGCGCTGTATCTCCGGTCGACACAACGTTCAAACTTGCGGATGCCGTGAGGAAAGCCCTGAATCCTAAATCGGAGAAAAAAGAACTCGCGCAGGTCTTTCAGGCATTCCGGATAGAAGTAAATGGTGAAATGGATGCCCTGAAACGTTTCCTCAACGCCACTCCCGATCTTCTTGCCGAAGGGGGCAGACTTGCAGTGATCACCTATCATTCCATTGAAGACAGGATAGTCAAGAATTTCATGAAAACGGGCAATATAGAGGGCAAAGAGGAAAAAGACTTTTTCGGAAAGGTTTCCACGCCATGGAAACTGATTACACGCTCCCCTATCGTTCCCACCGAAGAGGAAGTTGATGCAAACCCCAGATCTCGCTCCGCGAAACTGCGTATAGCTGAATTGACTAATAACTGATACATAAACACTACACCTTGACATTATGGCTTCGCCGAAGAAAAAAGAGAAACAGAAAATTGGATGGATGAGTGAGCTCCGGTACGGACGTTCGCTCTCTATTGAATTTTTCAAATCCAACGCATGGCTGATGCTTCTCTTTGTCGTGGCGATTCTTGCACTTATCGGACTCAGATACAAAACAAAGACCAAGATGGCTGAGATAAAACAGCTCACCGTTGAACTGCAAAGAGCTGAAAGCCATAAGCTACACGAGAAATCACTTTACATGTCACTTATCCGCGAATCGGAAATGGTCAAGATGGTTAACGAAAAGAACCTCAGCCTCGAATTCCAGGAGCAACCACCCTACGAACTCTCTGACGATGAAACAAAATAATAAAAAACATATCCTGTTCCGATACGGCTTGATAAGCCTTTTCTTCATTTTCTTCGGCATATTGGTGATGGTGAAACTCTTCGACACCACCGTCATCGAAGCTGGCGCATGGAACGACCGCGCGCGTCGGGAACTCTCGCGTATCGACACAATACGCCCTGAACGCGGGAATATTCTCGCCGACAACGGCAATATACTCGCATGCAATCTCAAGGTCTACGACATCAAGATCGACCTGCGTCATAACAAGGTCAAGGCTCTACGTTCCATCCCTTGGAATAAAGTGGATTCGCTTGCAGACTCCCTCGACGTGCATTATCCCAGGATTAAAAATCTACACCAGCATCCCGATACATTTGCCAAATATTCATGGCGTACACGTCTGCGCCGCGAACTGGAGAAAGACCCGGACAAACGCCCCCGAGCATTACGCATAGCTCGAAATAAAACTCTCGAAGATTTCCAGATAATCCGCACTTTCCCTTTCCTCAAGGATTTCAAGGGTAAGGGATTCCGCAATCCTCTCTACAAGGAGGAGAAGAATATCCGCATGTATCCTTACGGAAGAATGGCATACCGAAGCATCGGACGTGTCAACGAGAATGCCGCCACGCGCCAGATTCACGGTTACTCGGGTCTTGAGAAAGACCTCGACAGCCTCTTGTACGGTCAGCCGGGATTGGCGAAGAAAGTAGCCCTTACAAACGGAATCACCAATTGGGTGGCAACTCCGGCGGTAAGAGGTTATGACATACGGACCACAATAGACATCGATCTCCAGGACATGCTGGAGGAGGAGTTACACACCATATGCCAGGGGGCAAAAGCTGAATGGGGAACCGCGATCCTGATGGAGGTCAAGACAGGTGAGATAAAGGCGATATCGAATATAGAGCTTCTTGAAGACGGCACGTATGGCGAGGCCCTCAACCGCGCCGTGCTCCCCTTCGAACCGGGTTCAGTCATGAAGCCTATCTCTCTGATGATTGCATTTGAAGATGGATTGGTAAAATCTGTAAACGACATGATCAGCTGCGCACCATTCCAGCGCACAAGCGACCCACACGGTTCCGGAATGAAATCGATGAAGCAGGTAATTGAGCAATCCTCCAACCCCGGAATCGCCCGAGTCATCTTCAGAGGCTATGAAAGCGACCCTGCCCGTTTCCATGACCGTCTTACAGAACTCGGATTTTTCGAGCCTATACGCTCCGGAATCGCAGGAGAGTGCACGCCGCGCATCCGTAAGCTGCTTCCCAAAGATTCAAGAGGTAACAACATCACCATGACCGCACGCCACCTTGACCTCGCGCGTCAGGCATACGGATATAACACAGAGCTGCCTCCGCTCTTCACTCTTGCCATATACAATGCCATAGCTAACGGCGGCAGATACGTCCGTCCTCACCTGATGAAGGGGCTTATTGATGAGCAGGGTCGAGATTCCGTGATTCCGATACAATACATCCGCGACCGCATCTGCTCTGAAGAGACAGCCCGCAAGGTAAGGGAATGCATCGCCGAGGTGGTATGGGGTGATCACGGCACCGCCCGCGCTGTGCGCGATGACCGTGTGAAAGTAGTAGGCAAGACAGGAACTGCCTATCCCGTGGAGAAAGGCGCATACAACACCGCCAAACGCCGTTATGCGTTCGCCGGATTCTTCCCATACGAGAATCCCCAATACAGTTGCATAGCCCTTGTACTCGGACCAAGCGGCACATCGGCAAACCGCACTTCCGGACAGGTGGTGAAGAATATGGCTGTGAAGATGTATTCGCGTGGCAAACTCAACAATTCATCATCGTTCTTAGCCGACACCAAAGGGAACAAACCGATAGTCGTCGGCTCCGAAAAATGCGACAGCCGCATGCTCGCCTCTTCAATAGGCGCATCGGGAATGAAGCATTACAAAACTGCCAAAGACCATGCAGGCGGTGTGATTCCCGATGTAAAGGGATATGACGCACCATCTGCTGTCAAGATACTTGAGGAGCGCGGCATAAACGTGCGACTCAAAGGATCCGGATATGTGGTGGCGCAATCCATCCCTGCCGGAACAAAAACTACTCCAAACCAGACTATAACTCTCCATTTGAAAATCTAAAGATATGTCAGTTAAACTATCTCATCTTCTCGAAGGAATCAGCACCATTGAAGTGATCGGAAATCTCGACAAGAATATCACCGATCTCCAGAGCGATTCAAGAAAGGCTGTCAAGGACGGAATGTTCGTGGCTGTGCGTGGTGTCACAACCGATGGCCATAAATATATACCGGTAGTGGCAAGCACCCATGTCGGCGCCATTGTTTGCGAGCAGTTGCCTGCTGCTCTCGAAAAAGGGATAACCTATATCAGGGTCGAGGATTCAGCCGAGGCTCTCGGCCGTCTCGCATCCAACTGGTATGGACACCCGTCTTCAAAACTGAAGCTTGTGGGTGTAACAGGAACCAACGGCAAGACAACAACCGCTACCCTCCTTTACGAAATGGCGAAATATGAAGGTTACAAAGCCGGACTGATCTCCACTGTTTGCAACTATATCCAGGACCGTGCTGTCCCGACAACCCATACGACACCCGATCCTCTGACCCTCAACGAGCTTCTGGCCGAGATGGTGGAGGCAGGATGCGACTATGCTTTCATGGAGGTGTCCTCACATGCTGCGCATCAGCATCGCATCGCCGGTCTGAGATTCGCAGGCGCGATATTCTCGAACCTCACCCGTGATCATCTTGACTATCACGGCACAGTGGAGAATTACATGAATGCCAAGAAGATGTTTTTCGATATGCTTCCATCCGATGCCTTCGCTCTGGTCAATATCGATGACAAGGCAGGAAAGTATATGGTGCAGAACACACGCGCCAAGGTTTACACATATTCACTGCGTGCGGATGCCGATTTCCGTTGCCGCATTCTCGACATGCGCCTTGATGGCACCCTGCTCTCTTTCAATGGCAGCGAAGTGGAAACCGCGTTTACCGGACGCTTCAACGCCTACAACCTCACAGCAGTCTACAGCGCATCTGTACTTATCGGATGGAATAAAGAGGAAGTGCTTGTCAACATGAGCCGACTCATCCCCGTGGCAGGACGCTTCCAGACGCTCCGCTCTCCGGAGGGTGTCACTGCGATCGTAGACTACGCGCATACCCCTGATGCCCTCGTGAATGTGCTTGACACAATCCGAGGAATCATCGGGGCTGAATGCGAGATCACCACTGTCGTAGGCGCAGGTGGTAACCGTGATCATGGGAAACGCCCCATGATGGCTCACGAAGCTGCTATCCGCTCAAACATGGTGATCCTGACATCCGACAATCCGCGTGACGAGGAACCGGAGGCAATCATCGCAGATATGAAAGCCGGTCTCTCTTCCGAGGAGATGCGACGCACCCTCTGCATCACCGACCGCCGCGAAGCAATCCGGACAGCCGTCAAGCTGACAAAACCGGGAAGCGTGGTGCTCATTGCAGGAAAGGGACACGAGACATACCAGGAAGTGAAAGGCATCCGCTCCCATTTCGACGACCGTGAGGAAGTCCTCTCAGCTTTCCAATAAATGCAAAGCCCCGCTCCAGAGCCGATTCCTCCGCTCCTTTACTCCGCTCCATTCTCTCCATTCTCTCCATCCTCTCCATCCTCTCCATCCTCTCAAAATGTATTATTTGATTAAGCCTTTTAGCTTCAGCTAAAAAATATGATTTATGCTTTGCTTGAACTCCTTGATGGAGTAAGTTTCCCCGGCCACAATCTGATGGGCTACATCACTTTCCGCGCCGGAATATCATTCGCCCTTGCCTTGATAATAGCATTGGCTTTCGGCCACAAGATTATCGAGCGCCTGCAGAAGATGCAGGTTGGCGAGGTTGTCAGAAACCTCGGTCTCGAAGGGCAGATGAAAAAGACAGGCACCCCGACTATGGGCGGTGTCATAATAATTATGTCGATAGTTATCCCATGTCTGCTGCTTGGTAATCTCACCAACATCTACATGATTCTTATGCTGGTCGCTACATTATGGATGGGTTGCATCGGATTCCTTGACGACTATCGCAAATTGAAATATCACAACAAGGATGGTCTTAAAGGTAAATACAAAGTTACAGGACAGGTCGGCCTCGGTCTGCTCGTAGGTATAACCATGTGGCTATCACCGGATATCGTGATGAGCGAGAATTTTGAGGTGCAGAGAGCCAATTCCGCTGAAACGGAAATCGTTGTATCCACCGACCAGATAAAATCACCGCAGACCACCATACCGTTTGTAAAAAACAATAACTTCAATTACGAATGGCTCACCTCGTGGGTGCCTGACAAAGAGGCTGCAGAAACTCTGGGATGGATTGCATTCGTGCTCGTGGTGGTTATTGTAGTGGCAGCCGTAAGCAACGGTGCGAATCTCACCGACGGTCTTGACGGATTATGCGCCGGAACTTCGGCTATTATAGGAATTGCCTTGCTGATAATGGGATATCTCGGAAGCAACGTGATATATTCCAGCTACCTGAACATAATGTATATCCCCGGGTCTGAGGAGCTTGTAGTCTACGCAGCCGCCTTCATAGGAGCTCTTGTCGGCTTCCTGTGGTATAACGCTTTCCCAGCGCAGGTATTTATGGGCGATACAGGAAGCCTTACACTCGGCGGTATCCTTGCCGTGTTCGCGATCCTTATCCGCAAAGAGCTGCTGATTCCACTGCTTTGCCTGATATTCTTCCTTGAGGATGTGTCAGTTATGATGCAGGTGGGATATTTCAAGTATACCAAGAAAAAATATGGAGAGGGACGACGCATTTTCAAGATGACTCCACTTCACCACCACTTCCAGAAACCGCTTGAGGCTGGTAGCAACGTGCTGTGGAAACATCCGGCGAATGCAATCCCCGAATCAAAAATCGTGGTGAGATTCTGGATTGTAGGAATCCTGCTCGCCGCCCTTACATTTGTAACACTGAAAATACGATAATGAAATTAGTTGTGTTAGGAGGAGGAGAAAGCGGTGTTGGCGCTGCGATCCTCGGCAAAGACAAAGGTATGGAGGTGTTCCTCAGCGATATGGGCACCATCAAACCTGACTACAAAGATACTCTTCTGCAGGAAAATATAGATTTCGAGGAGGGGAAACATACGGAAGACCGGATACTCGACGCTGATATTGTGGTGAAAAGTCCCGGTATTCCGCCGTATGCCCCTATAGTTGAGAAAATAGCGGCAAAGGGGATTCCCGTTTTGTCCGAAATTGAATTCGCAGGAAGATATACTGACGCAAAAATGGTATGCATCACCGGCTCCAACGGCAAGACCACCACAACGCTGCTCACATATCACATCCTGCGAAAGGCAGGGATGAATGTGGGATTGGCAGGAAACGTCGGCAAAAGCCTTGCGCTGCAGGTTGCCCGCGATCCACATGAAGTGTACGTTATCGAGCTGTCAAGTTTCCAGCTTGAGAACATGTACGACTTCAAGGCAAATATAGCGGTGATAATGAACATCACCCCTGACCATCTTGACCGCTACGACCATAAGATGGAGAATTATGTCAAAGCTAAATTCCGTATTCTCCAGAACCAGACACATGAGGATTATTTCATCTATTGGCAGGATGATCCGATTGTCAAGGAGCAGATACGTCAGATTCAGGTTGAGGCGATGCAGATGCCGTTCAGTGAATTTGAGCAAGAGGGAAGCCATGCTTTCGTGAAAGACGGCATTGTCAAGTTCGTGACACCAGGTGAAGTATGGGAGATTCCTCGCGACAAACTCTCGCTGACAGGACTCCATAACTTGTATAACTCCATGGCTGCCGGGCTTTCAGCCTCGTTACTTGACATACGCAAAGACGAGATACGCTCCGCGCTTGAGGATTTCGAGGCTGTCGAGCACCGTCTCGAATATGTCGCCACAATAAATGGTGTGCGTTATGTCAACGACTCCAAAGCTACCAACGTAAATTCCACATGGTATGCACTTGAAAGCATGACCACTCCCACTGTCCTCATTCTCGGAGGCAAAGACAAAGGGAACGACTATACCGAAATCGAAGACCTTGTAAAAGATAAGGTAAAAGCCATAGTCTGCATGGGAAAAGACAACGGCAAACTCCTCGATTTCTTCAAAGGCAAGGTGCCCGCGATCTCCGACACCCATTCAATCGAAGAGGCTGTCAAAGAATGCGCCCGTCTTGCGGAGGAGGGTGATACCGTTCTTCTCTCCCCCTGCTGCGCCAGCTTTGACCTCTTCACGAGCTATGAAGACCGCGGCAGACAATTCAAAGATCATGTCCGCGCCTTAGAGAAATAACCTGATAACTAATAACTCATACATAATACTTAATTGAGCACTCAGAATCCTCTTCCCGGTCTCGACATCCGCGAGACGATAGACGGACGCTCGGCTACCACCGCAAAAAGAGCATCCTCACCAGCAGCAAACGCTGCGGTGAAGCGTTCGCGTCCCGACCCCTACATATGGGGAATATACATAATGTTCCTTCTTATCAGCGTCGTTGAGCTTTTCAGTGCGTCCAGCACCGAAGTATCATCCAGCAACGTCTACAGCCCGCTAATCCGCCACGCGATATTTCTCGCTCTTGGTCTCGGTGTGGTATTATGGCTGCAGAATACCCACTATATCCTCATGCGACGCTTCGCCTGGATCTTTGCAATACTGTCACTCGGTCTACTTGTGATGTCAACGGTGGCAGGTGTCGAAATCAATGGAGCACAACGAGCTCTCAGAATCGCAGGTATGACCATACAGCCGGCGGAGATTGTCAAGCTGTCGGTAGTTTTACTGCTCGCCTCTATCCTGTCAAAAAACCAGACACCAGGTGGTGTTACCAACCGTGGAATCATCACTTCTGCAATAGTTGTGGTGGTGTTCGCCGTGTTCCTATACAAGGATGGTCTGACCAACACAATCCTCCTTATGGGTGTTAGTATCAGCATGTTCCTCATTGGCGGTATACAATGGCCCAAATTCTGGATGATTATCTTCATCTACGGTTTATGTGCCGGCTCACTCTTGATGGTCAAACAGGTGAATAAGAAAATATCTACGGATGAGTTTGATACAGTAGCGATTGAGGCAACATCTTCAAATACATCATCAAACGCAGGGGGCGCCATAGGGGGTCGCGAAGAGACACGAAACAACCGCATCTACCGCTGGCTTGCAGGGGTGCATCCGAACGACCCTATAGATGACCTTAACCGTCAGGTGATATTTTCAAAATTCGCCCAGGCCAATGGGGGATTAGTGGGACAAGGACCCGGCAACTCTCGCGAAAGCGCACGTTTGCCTCTTGCCTTCTCAGATTACATATATTCGATCATCGTAGAGGATACAGGATTTGTCGGAGGGTCACTTTTGCTGATATTGTTCCTGTTACTTGTTGCGCGGGCAGGGCGAATCGCCTACAAATGCTCACGGGCATTCCCTGCATTCCTAATAATGGGGTGTGCGGTGATGATTGTGTTCCAAGCACTTGTGCATATGGCTATCGTCACGGGACTGTTCCCCGTCTCCGGCCAACCGTTGCCTTTCATCTCAAAAGGAGGCACCTCTGTGCTTGTGATGTCAGCAGCAATAGGCATGATGCTGTCTGTGAGTCGCTTTGCCGTCACGACAGGCGATAAGAAAGATATCCGCGCTGAGCTGAAGGAGCTTCCGGAAGATATGCAGGCTGCCAACTTCAGCGATTACCAGAATAAAAGTTGAGTGCCGGCACCTGCGGTGCCGCTAAAATCATCAGATCATGAAAAAAAGAATTCTCATAAGCGGAGGAGGCACAGGAGGTCATATATTCCCTGCCCTTTCGATCGCAAACGCCATAAAGCGCCGCATGGACGCTGATATCCTATTCGTAGGAGCTGACAACCGCATGGAGATGGAAAAAGTTCCGGCTGCCGGCTATGAAATAATAGGACTTCCGGTGGCTGGATTCGACCGCCGGCACATGCTGAAAAACTTCAGTGTGCTGCTGAAGCTGTTCAAGAGCGTCAACATGGCGCGTAAGATTGTAAAGGATTTCAAACCTGACATAGCAATCGGTGTGGGCGGATATTGCTCCGGACCGACACTGAAAGCCGCACAGCGTGCCGGAGTGCCGACCCTTGTGCAGGAACAGAATTCATATGCCGGTGTAACCAACAAGCTTCTTGCTGCTAATGCTGCCAAGATATGCGTCGCTTATGAGGGAATGGAGACATTCTTCCCAAAAGAGAAAATAGTACTCACCGGAAATCCTGTGCGTAAGGATCTGACCGATTCCAGACTCGACAGAGCAAAAGCACGATCAAGTTTCGGTCTAAATCCGGAGCGCACCACTGTGCTTGTAGTAGGCGGAAGCCTTGGAGCCCGCACACTCAACCAGAGCATGGAAGCCGGGCTGAAAAAACTCCTTGACAATGGAATACAGGTCATCTGGCAGACCGGAAAATCTTTCGGGAACCGCGGACAGATAGCATCAAAAGGGCTTCAGGGTGCCGTTGTGACTGAATTCATCTCTGATATGGGTGCTGCCTATGCAGCCGCTGACCTCGTGGTGTCGCGCGCTGGTGCCGGATCAATCAGCGAGCTTCAGATTCTCGGCAAACCATGCGTATTGGTTCCCTCTCCGAATGTTGCGGAAGATCATCAGACAAAGAATGCTCTTGCCCTCGTCAACAAAAATGCCGCTGTTATGGTGACGGATGCCGAGGCTGAGGAGAAACTGGTAGATACTGTTATCGATCTTGCACACGACTCTACGAAACTTAAGACAATGAGCGAAAACATCTCCGCCATGGCTCTCCGCGACAGCGATGAACATATCGTGGATGAAATTGTTAAAATCATCGGTAAATGAACAAGATATACTTTGTAGGTGCCGGAGGAATCGGCATGGCAAACCTCGTAAGATATTTTCTGAAACATGGCGCAGCCGTCGCCGGATATGACCGCACCCCTTCTGCTCTGACATCTGAATTGGAGAAAGAAGGGGCTGTACTCACATTCTCCGATTCAAGAACTGAAATCCCCGAATCTTTCCGAGATCCGGAGGAGACGCTTGTCGTGTACACTCCTGCGGTGCCTGAATCAAACGACATTCTGTCATATTTCCGCGAAAACGGATTCGAAGTTGTCAAGCGGGCGGCATTGCTCGGCAAGATAACTGAATCCACCGATGCAATATGTGTGGCGGGATCTCATGGAAAAACAACGACATCCTCCATGATTGCCAACATTTTGAGAAATGCAGATGCAGGTTGCACTGCATTCCTGGGTGGAATCCTGCGCAACACAGGCAGCAACCTTGTGCTGGACGAGCAGTCGCGTTTTTCCGTAATAGAAGCCGATGAATACGACCGTTCCTTTCATCACCTTCACCCGCATATAGCAATCATAACCTCTACCGACCCTGACCATCTTGATATATACGGAGACGAAGAGCATTATCTTGAGGCATTCTCGATTTTCACCTCCCTGATACGCCCCGGAGGCACACTCATAACCCATACCGGTCTTAAATATCGGCCCGATGTCAAGGATGGTGTGAGTGTCCAGACTTACAGCGGTGGAGCTGAAGGCGACTGGCATGCAGAGGATATAACGTTTGGTGAAGGCAGGATTACATTTACCCTGGTTGGACCCGGCGGTTTGCGCATCGAAGGGATTCGTCCGGGTGTACCCGTTGAGATAAACATCGACAACGCTGTCGCGGCAGCCGCAGCTGCCCTCACAGCCGGTGCCACACCCGAGGAAGTGAAAGCCGGACTCGCCTCATTCATGGGAGCAAAACGCCGCTTCGAGATCTGGCGTGACGGTTCAAACCATATCGGTGCTCCGGTGCTTATAGACGATTACGCCCATAGCCCCAATGAGGTAAAAAATTCAATCCGCTCGGTAAAAAAATTATATCCCGGCAAAAAACTGACCGTGATATTCCAGCCGCATCTTTACACCCGCACACGTGATTTCGCACCTGATTTCGCGGAAGCCCTTTCCGAGGCGGATTGCGTGATCATGCCGGAAATATACCCCGCACGGGAGCTCCCGATTCCCGGAGTGACATCACACATGATTCTCGACAGCGTAAAATCATCTGAAAAAATATATTGCGAGCGAAAAGATTTGTTGAATCTGATAAAAAATAGTAACTTTGAAATCTTGATGACATTAGGGGCTGCCGACATAGACAGACTGCTCCCTGACATCAACGAGATTTTGTCGCGAAGATGAGAAATACAATCTTGAAATGGCTGCTGTTGTTACTACTGATGGGATACACTGCCTGGATCACCGTATGGGCGAACCGGGAGGCGGATCGCCACAAATGCACAGGAATCATTGTCAAGGTAACGGGGAGTGACAACCCCAAAATCATCGACCGTACCAAGAGTGGTATTGTGACTGAGCTGAGCAGATATCCAGAAAGCATCACCGGGGTTCCCGTGCATAACGTTGATACCCGCAAGATCGAGAAATATCTCTCGGCGATATCCAATTTCGAAAGCGTGAACTGCATGATCAATTCCGACAATCACCTTCTTGTGGAGGCAAGACCTCTGGAACCGGTGATGAGAGTGTTCGACGCAGGGAAATCGTATTACATCAACCGCGAGGGAAAAAGAATCGAGGCAAAGGCTGAATTCTTTTCCGATGTGCCCGTGGTCTGTGGAAATTTCACCAAGAGATTCACTCCAAGAGATGTATTGCCTCTTGTGAGATATATCGAGAAAGATCCGCAACTCTCGAATCTGGTGGGAATGATTGTTGCCCGCGACAGGAGAAACCTCCTGCTCGTGCCTCGCATCAAGGGACACGTGGTGAATTTCGGGGATACGACCCGCATGGCGGAGAAAAGTAAGAACCTCTTTCTTTTCTACCGCAAGGTGATGCCACACAAGGGTTGGATGGAGTATGACACAATATCCGTCAAATTCCGTGACCAGATTGTGGCGACAAGACGCGACAAGACAAAACTCAAGCACAGTGAGGATTATACGGAAGATATCGATCTTGAGGAGCATACGCTTCCTGATATCTCCGAACCGGCAGGTGCTGTAGAATAAAACTTAGAAAACAAAAAAAGGGAATGACCGAAGAGAGATATGTCGCTGCGATAGAGATAAGCAGCTCCAAGATAGTGGCTGTCGTGGGTAAGCTCCGCCCCGGTGGTCAGCTTGACATTTTAGCCACAGAACAGGAGAAGGGAGTGGAAAGCGTCCGCTATGGCGTTATTAAGAATCTTGAGGAGACTTCACTGAGAATCGACAGGATTCTCAAAAAGCTGGAACAGAAGCCTGCGGTATCTCCACGCAAGATTACAGGACTCTATGTGGGACTTTCCGGTCAGTCTTTACGCTCGATTCCCACAAAAGTCGGTATCAACCTGCCGGATGACACTGAAATCACTGACGATATCCTCAACCGTCTCCATCAGCAGGCTCGCTCCACAGCCATCGACTCCTCATTGGAGGTCGTTGATGCTGTGTCCCGTTCATTCATGGTTGGCAGAATTGAGACGGTATCCCCCAAGGGAGCCGTCGGAAACAGCATCAGTGCGGAATATGATCTGGTGGTATGCCGTCCGGAAATCAAACGCAATCTTATCCGCACAGTGCAGGATAAGCTTCATATCAACATCAAAGGGATAGTAGTGACAGCTCTATCAGCTGGACAACTGATTCTGAGCGCTGAAGAAAAACGCCTCGGATGTATGCTTGTTGACATGGGTGGTGAGACAACTACAGTCACGATCTATAAAAACGGACATCTTGTTTATTTCGCTACTCTCCCGTTAGGCGGCCGCAATATAACCCGCGACCTTACATCCCTCAACCTCCTCGAAGAGAGGGCTGAAGAGATAAAGATAACAAATGGAAACGCAATTCCGCGCGATACAGTCTCCACGCTCAACTACAACGGTGTCCGCGATGTGGATGTATCAAATCTTATCGTGGCTCGTGCAGAGGAGATTGTAATAAACATCCTCAAACAGATAAAATATGCGGAGCTTAAAGATAACGACCTGCCCGGAGGTATTGTCGTGATCGGAGGTGGCTCCAAACTGAATGGAATAAATGACCTGCTTGCCAACAAAAGCGGGTTAAATGTGAGAAGGGGAACCCTTCCTCAGTATGTCCGTCTCGAAGACACCAAGATCAGCTCCAACGATATAATCGAAGTGGCAAGCGTGCTTTATGCCGGAGCCTCAGCCAACGGGGAGGAATGCCTTGAGTATCCGGAAAGAGACAGGCTTCCGGGAGGTGGAGATCCAAATCCTGAACCGGAAACCGATACTGAACTGACACCGGAACCAAAAACTAAAGGTCCCAGTTGGTGGGATAAGGCAAGAGCCAAGGTAGGACAAGGTATCTCCAACATGTTCGGAGGAACCGAAGATGACTCTGACCCGCTCGATTGATTACATTAACAACGTAGATATTCATTCTGATGAACAACGATATATTCACCCCTGAATTTCACGACCTGACCGATGACTCTGGATTTGTGAAGGATGCCAACGACTCTATCATTAAAGTGATCGGAGTGGGCGGCGGTGGCTGCAATGCTGTAAAATATATGTATGAGCAGCATATACCCAACATCAACTTTGTTGTATGCAACACCGACGAACAACATCTTTCAAAAATGCCGGTGCCTACCAAGGTGCTTATCGGTTACGACATAACAAAAGGTCTCGGGGCAGGTAATATCCCGGAGAAGGGGCGCGAATGCGCCGAAGCTTCGGAAGATGAGATCCGCCAGCTTTTCGATGATAAGACTGAAATGGTATTCATCACCGCCGGCATGGGTGGCGGAACCGGGACGGGAGCTGCGCCGATTGTGGCTAAACTCGCAAAAGAGGCGGGAATGCTGACAATCGGCATCGTGACTGTGCCCTTCTTCTTCGAGGGTGAGAAAAAGATTCTCAAGGCTCTTGAAGGCGCAAAGGAGATGCAGAAGCATGTCGATGCGTTGCTTGTGATCAACAACGAGAACCTGATCGAACTTTACAAGGATCTTAACTTCTTCAATGCTTTCGGCAAGGCAGACGACACTCTTGCAAACGCGGCGCGAAGCATCTCGGAGATTATCTCCGAATCCTGCTATGTCAATGTCGATTTCCAGGATGTGAAGACTACCCTCAAGGATTCCGGCACCGCTATCATCTCAACTGCCATAGGCGAGGGTGAGAACCGAATATCCAAGGCAATCAACAACGCTTTGCATTCACCGTTGCTCAAAAAACACGATATCACCACATCCAAACGGCTCCTATTCAAGTTTGTATGCTGGAAAGACTCTCCCAATCCTCTTCGTGCGGAAGAGATTGCAGAGATCACTCAGTTCACATCCAAACTCCCGGCGAGCATTGATGTGAAATGGGGTATCGGCGACAATCCCGAGATGGGCGACAAGGTGAAGATAACGGTGCTCGCATCCGGCTTCGATGTAACGTTGCGAGATTCTGATAATTCCGTCAAAACAGATGGACATGGCAAAGAGAAAGGCGGCATAATATTCACCAGTGGAGAACGCCCCTCGGCAGAGAAAGCCCTTGAGGAAACCATCAAGCAGAAGGAGGTGCAGACGGCAATTGCCGATGTTTACGGACATGACAAGACAAAAGAGCATTTCCGCGCTTCAGATGAATTGAAATATGTGGTGCTCAAGCCATCGCAGTTTGATGACTTCGAAGTCATATCCATGCTGGAGAAAACTCCGGCATTCGGACGGGCACCGGGTTTCAAGGACGAAATCAACAAAATAGGACAGCCTGAGCGACAGACTCAGCGTAATGAAACGCATGAAAACGACCGAGGCGCAGCCCCGATTACTTTCTAAAAACATATGACAGACAATAAATTTCAGATGGTCGCCAAGACCTTCCAGGGACTGGAGGATGTGCTGCGCGACGAGTTGATATCTCTGGGAGCAGAGAATGTAGAGATGGGTCGCCGGATGGTGAGCTTTGAAGGTGACCTGGAGACGATGTATCGCGCTAACATGTGCTGCCGCACCGCCTTGCGCATACTCAAGCCAATCGAGAAGTTCACGGCTTCAAATCCTGATGAGCTTTACGATATAGTGCGCGATATCGAATGGGAGAAATATATGACTCCGCAGACAACATTCGCCATCGACTCCACTGTAAACAGCGATGAATTCTCGCATTCCAAATATGTGACATACCGCGTCAAAGATGGTATCGTCGACCATTTCCGCGACAAATTCGGCGAACGCCCGTCGATACGCGTTTCCGGAGCTGACCTTATGCTTAATGTGCATATCTTTGACGACAGAATCACAATATCTCTTGATTCAAGCGGCGAGCCGCTGTCAAAACGCGGATACCGCGTGGAACAGACAGCCGCACCTATCAACGAAGTCCTCGCTGCAGGAATTATCATGAAAACCGGCTGGAGAGGAGACTGCAATTTTGTTGATCCTATGTGTGGCTCGGGTACATTCCTTATCGAGGCTGCTTTGATTGCAGCCAATATAAACCCCGGCATCTTCCGTCAGCAATTCGCTTTTGAGAAATGGCCGGATTTCGACAAGGAGCTGTTTGAAGACATATACAATGATGACAGTGCGGAAAAGGAATTCGCATTCAAGATTTTTGGTGGCGACATGGACCCCGAGGCTGTTGCCATAGCGCGCAAGAATGTGCGCGAGGCAAAAGTGGAGGATATGGTGGAAATCACCTGCCAGCCCATGAGCGAATGGATCGACAACCCTGAGCCAGGAATCATAGTAATGAATCCTCCTTACGGCGAACGCCTCAAGCCGGATGATCTGACAGCCCTTTATAAGGGAATCGGAACCGCGCTGAAGAAAAATTTCTCCGGATGGAATGCTTGGATCATCGGTCCTGACAACGAGGAATTTGGAAATATCGGACTCAAACCCACAATTAAGATTCCGTTGCTTAACGGAAGTCTTGAGTGCTCGTTGAGAGAATACGTGCTTTTTGACGGTCGTTACGATTCATTCCGCGCAGACGGCGGTTCTCTCGGAAAACTTGCCGATGATGAGGCAGAAGAGATGCGTCGTCCTCGAAAGATGAAGCATATCTCTGATGATGACTGGAAAAAAGAGACTCGTAAGTTCGGACATAACGACCGTAAACCGGCCAAAGGGGGTGACCGCAAATTCTCGAAAGAGAGAGAAAGAAAATTTGCTGATCGCAAACCGAGTTTCGACGAGCCGGATGATTTCCACGGAACAGCAAAATTTGAACATTCCGACCGCAAACCTTTTGATAAAGAGAGAAAATTCTCTGACCGTAAACCTTTTGACAAGGACAAAAAATTCTCAGATCGCAAACCGTTTGATAAGGACAAAAAATTCTCTGACCGTAAGCCATTTGATAAGGACAGGAAATTCTCTGACCGTAAGCCATTTGACAAGGACAGGAAATTCTCTGACCGCAAGCCGTTTGACAAGGACAGGAAATTCTCTGACCGAGGTTATTATGAACGTCCGGCAAGGGAATTGACCGACAAAGGACCCAGTCTGCCGGAAAGCGATGCTTACCGCTTCTCGGAATACAAACTGCGCTCGCGTCGCAAACCTGCGCCTGAGTCTGGAGAAGAATAAGAAACAGCTTCATTAAAATGCGAACAAGAATCATAGGCAACGGAGGGTTACTGCTTTCAATCATCCTTGTGTGCGCGATGAGTGCCACCGAGTTCTTCCTCGGCAATCCTCAGCATCTTCAGGGTGAGTTAGGAATCTGCATGCCCTCCCCAAACCTATGGAAGCTGCCTGCTGTAGGCTCGTGGATTCTGAATCTCAGCTCCATAATATTGCTGGGATTATTTCTGCACCTGTTCAATAAGACATATAATTTTGTAAACAGCAGCGATACGGTGCTTTCCGCCGCATTCATATTTCTGTGCGGCTCAAACCCATGGATCAACGCCATGCTGACCTCTTCTGTCATCATGATGGCGGCAAACCTGATATGCCTGCAATTCATATTCGGATGCTACCGCTCGCAGAAAGGTATGCAACCATTGTTCATTGTCGGTTCGGTGCTGTCGCTTTGCTCCATGTTCCAATATGCCTTTGTCTTTCTGATTCCGGCATATTTCATCATCGCGCTTGTTATCAAATGTCTGCATTTCAAAAGTTTCATTGCAATGCTGATGGGCGTGGCAGCACCCTATTGGATAGGTATAGGACTGGGGATCATCCCTCTTGATTCATTCTCGATGCCAACTTTCACGAATCTTTTTGTAGATTTCGGCACCAAACAGACCCTACTTGTCGGATTGCTCAACTGCGCGGTGACTATAGTGCTCTCGCTTATGCTGGCTCTCTACAATGCTGTGAAACTATACGCCGGCAACACTCGGCGCCGACTTCTTAATAATTCGGTTATTATACTCGGAGTTGCAGCCACAATATGCATCATTTGCGATGTTGACAATATTCCTGTATATATGGCAACTCTCTACATGGTGCTGGCAGCACAGCTCGCTAATTTATTCGCGCTGCATAATATCAGACGACCCAACACTATAGTCTTTATTCTTACATTCCTTTATCTCGCCTCTTTCGTTCTGATGGAGACTGGACTCAATTTCATACATTAAGTCCTCTCATAAAATTTAGAGCATTTCTATGAGACCAAAGATATTGATTGATGACAATATTCCCTATATCAACGGGAGACTCGAACCGGTAGCTGACGTGACATATGTCGACCAGTTTGGCTTCACTCCGGAAAATGTCAAGGATGCGGATGCACTTATCATACGCACAAGGACACTATGCAACCGGGAGCTTCTCGAAGGAAGCAATGTGAAGATAATAGCCACAGCCACTATAGGCACAGACCAGATCGACATCCCATGGTGTGAGGCCAATGGAATCAAGGTGGCAAACAGTCCCGGATGTAACGCTCCGGCTGTGGCCCAATATGTATGGGCCTCATTGCTGCGTGAAGGATTTGACCCTGCGACCGGCAAACTTGGTGTCATAGGTTGCGGAAATGTCGGTTCCATTGTTGCTGGGTGGGGACGGATGTTAGGTGCAAAAGTTATCGTCAACGATCCTCCACGGATGGAAAGCGGAATATCGGATGATTACGCGTCTCTCGAAGAAATTATGAGAGAGTGCGATGCCGTGACTCTTCACACGCCTCTCATCCGTGATGGCAGGCACCCCTCTTTCCATCTTATCTCTGGGAAAGAAGTTGCAGTCATGAAGCGAGGAGCCATACTCGTCAATGCAGCCAGAGGTGCGGTGCTTGACACACAAACTGTGCTGCCATATGTGAAAGATCGGAAGATACGGGCAGTCATCGACACATGGGAGGGAGAACCTGATCTCAATCTTGAACTCCTGCGCCATGCCGACATTGCCACATTCCATATCGCAGGATATTCTCGTCAGGGTAAAGAGAGGGCTACAAGAATGGTGCTTGAAGAGATGGAGAAATTCTTCGGCTTCGAGGTTGACAAATCCGGACTCGCACCTGCATATGTATACCCGGAAAAGATAACAGCAGAAGAAATCGTAGATTCATATGATCCGAGCGTTGACACCGACGCTCTCCTTTCTGCACCTGAGAAATTTGACTTCCTCCGACGCAACTACAATTATCGTGAGGAATGCGTATTCAATTCATTATGAATTAAAAAATCCGGCTTGTGTATTCTAAAAGATATTATGTAGTATGGAAAGGGCGTGTGCCTGGTGTTTATGACAACCTCGACGACGCCATGGAGCAGGTAGACGATTTTCCGGGAGCCATGTTCAAGAGCTACGACTCTCCGCAGGCTGCGGCAGAAGCTTATCGCAGCTCTGGACGAAAGGAGGATAAAAATGATCTTGGGAATCTACTCCTAAATTCATCGCGTGGCAATATGCCCCAAAGCGGGAAACCTGACTATTTCTCTTTTCCTGAAATTGATCTGAATGGATGGGCAGTCGATGCCTCATGTCTTGGCAATCCGGGACGTATGGAATATCGGGGTGTCGAGCTGATGAGCGGACGTGAGATCTTCCGTGTCGGTCCATTCGAGAAATCAACCAATAACATCGGTGAGTTTCTTGCCATAGTCCATGCCCTTGCGCTTATGCAGAAGACCGGAGAGAATCATACAATATACAGCGATTCGGTAACAGGCATGGCATGGGTAAGAAACCGCAAGATAAAGACACAGCTCTCGCGCGAGCCTGCGAATGAGCAATGCTTCAAGATGATGGAACGCGCTCTTTCCTGGCTCAACACCCATCAGTATTCTGCAAAGATTCTGAAATGGCAGACAGAACGTTGGGGAGAGGTGCCGGCAGACTTCGGACGCAAATAAAACATATCTAAAGTAATCAAAACCTTTAAAATCATGAAACTTAAACTTATCGCACTCTCTCTTGCAGCGATGGCTACAGGTGTGATATCAGCATCAAACGAAGCCACGATAAAACTCCTCCCTTCGGAAGAGAGTCCCATAATCGAGAAAGAGATATACGGACAATTCGCTGAGCATCTCGGCACGTGTATCTATGGTGGTCTGTGGGTCGGGCCGGAATCTGACATTCCCAATACAGACGGCTACCGTAACGATGTGCTCAACGCACTGAGAGAGCTTAAGATTCCCGTGCTCCGCTGGCCGGGAGGATGCTTTGCCGATGAATACCACTGGATGGACGGTATCGGTCCGCGTGAGAACCGTCCCCGTATGGTCAACAATAACTGGGGTGGCACAGTGGAAGACAACTCCTTCGGGACACACGATTTCTTCAACCTCTGCGAGATTCTCGGATGCGAGCCCTATCTGAGCGGCAATGTCGGAAGCGGAACAGTTGAAGAACTCGCCAAATGGGTAGAGTATATCACAGCCGAGGAGGGTCCGATGGCGAAACTCCGCAAGGAGAACGGACGCGAAAAGCCATGGAAACTCAAATATCTTGGTGTCGGTAACGAAAGCTGGGGATGCGGTGGTAATTTCCGACCGGAGTATTACGCTGATGTTTATCGCCGTTACCAGACATACTGCCGCAATTTCAATGGCAACAAGCTATATAAAATCGCTTCTGGAGCAAGCGATTATGACTATAACTGGACGGAAGTACTGATGAAAAACGCCCGCAACCAGATGGACGGCATATCCCTACACTATTACACTGTTCTCGGATGGTCCGGACGCAAAGGCTCAGCCATCGACTTCACTCCTGAAGATTACTACTGGACGCTCGGAAAATGTCTTGAAGTCAAGGATGTTGTGAAACGCCACTGCGATATAATGGATAAATACGATCCCAAGAAGCGCATTGGTCTTCTCGTAGACGAATGGGGAACATGGTGGGACGAAGAACCCGGCACTGTATCCGGACACCTCTACCAGCAGAACACCCTGCGCGATGCAATGGTGGCGGCATTGAGTCTCAACACATTCCACCGCTTCACAGACCGAGTGAAAATGACTAACATCGCCCAGATCGCCAATGTGCTTCAGGCAATGGTGCTCACTAAAGATGACAAGATGGTTCTTACCCCGACATACTACCTTTTCAAGATGTATGTGCCTCATCAGGATGCAAAGCTGCTGCCACTCAACGTGGCCACTCCCATGATACGCGCACGCGACGGTCGTCAGGTGCCCGTTGTTGATGCCACAGCCTCCGTGAAAAACGGAATCACAACCATCTCTCTCGTCAATACAGACCTCAACGAGCAGGCAGACATCACGATCGATCTTTCCGGTGTCTCAGCTAAGAAAATATCAGGTGAAATCCTTACGGCTGACAAAATCAACGCCTACAACGACTTCACCCATCCTGACGACATCACACTCCGCCCCTTCACCAAAGGATGGAAGCAATCAGGAGGCAAACTCACAGTCACTCTCCCGGCGAAAAGCATCGTCACCCTATCCCTGAAATAAAATCATATTCCTCGCATGCCTTATGGAGGTATGCGCCAAGGAGCATCCTAAAGGAAGCTTCAAGTTTATTGGAAACAAAAAATACTGATTCATTACCTGAATCAGTATTTTTTGTTTGTCAGAACCGCATGCCGTTTACGTTGGCGGGTGGGCGCCCAGCCTCAAGCTCCGCTTTCATGAAATCCATGTATGGAGCAACATGGCGGAAGAAACGCTTGTAGCCGGAGCAAAGGTAGTTGAGACCGGGTTCACCGTCAGCTGTGAAAGCAAACCGGTTTTTCGGACATTCACCGTTGCAGGCGAAGAGGAATTCACACTCTTTGCACTGACGCGGAAGCTTGGCATACTTATCCTGTCCGAACTGTTGCTGACGATCACTATACATCATCTCCACAAGCGTATGCGTGCGAATATTGCCGAGTTTATATTCCGGGAATACAAAGTGGTCGCAACTGTAGACATCTCCATTATATTCCATCACACCTGCATGTCCGCATGTCCGAGCCATTGAGCATACGCCTGGGGGTTGACCGACCCAATTGGCAAGTGTGGAATCAAACAGCTGTATGAAATACTTTCCTACATCCTCTTTAACCCATTCATCAAACAATGTCACCAGAAATTCGCCCCACTGTTCCGGAGAAACCGAAAAATCAGCCAAAGGCACCTTACCCTGCTCCATCGGTGAAGCAAGATGACGACCATCCTTGTGTGGGAACAATCGCTCCACAATAGGTGTGAACTGGATATAATGGCATTCTATCTCCTTAAAGAAATTATAGAATTCAAGAGGATAATCTGCATTATAATCATTCACAACGGCAAGAGCATTCCATTCCACTCCATGTTTTTTCAGGAGATTTATCCCCTGCATAACTTTGCGGAACGACGGCTGCCCCATCTTGTTACGGCGATACTCGTCATGAAATTCCTGCGGGCCGTCGATAGATACGCCTACCAGCCACCCGTTTTCACGGAAAAACTCACACCATTCATCGGTAAGGAGGGTACCGTTAGTCTGGATGGAATTATCTATCTGCATCCCGCGCGCATACCTGCGCTGAAGCTCCATCACACGCTTATAGAATGAGAGAGGACGCATAAGCGCCTCCCCGCCATGCCAGGAAAACAGCACCTGCGGCATGGTCTGCGACTCTATATATTCCCTGATGAACCGCTCCAGCAGTTCATCGCTCATCGTGAACCGCGCTGCCTTATCCTCATTGCGATATATATTGGCCTTCTCAAGGTAATAGCAGTATTCGCAGTTCAGATTACACATCGAACTGACCGGCTTCGTCATCACATAAAGCGGACGGGCGAAGGGGAGTTGCATCTCACTCATTTACGTCAGCGTAGGGAGCGTTGCTATCAAGCACCTTCTGTGATTCCATATTCTCGACACCCTTCTTGAGCACAGCCTCGATCTCCTTCACTGCCTTATCGTCAAGAACCGGATATGACTCATACTCCGCACGGTCATCCCAATTCACTTCCGTCACCTTGGGAGTCTCATAATATGCAAGCGGCTCGCCGGGGAAGAGTTTCCCGAGATATTCCTCGATCTCTGCCTCCACCTTACACAGCGGATTGGTGTGGTGGAACGGATCTACATTAGCCACATCCTCGAATTCAACACGATATTTGTTTGAATCACCGAAACTTACTATATACAATCTTTTCTTAGCTTCCATAATTGATTTATATCTTCAAAATTTATTATTATTATTTCTAACTAACGCTTAAAGCAAAATTAATACTCAATTTCCAATTAATGCTTAAAGCACAGGAGAATGCCTTCACATTCCCCTGTATAGTTTCAACATATCGAATCAATATTTGTTTATGCCTGCAAGCTTCAGCTTGCAAAAGTGTCCATTCCCCGTGGCTTCAGCTTTCCGGGAATCATTGGTCGCTATGCTTAGCATTCCAGACAAGCGCTGTCAGAATAACAGAAAGGAACGCGGATCCGATCCAGAACCAATTCACCATGGAGAAATCATACACCTCCACGCCGTTCACAATACTTTTGTTCCCTTCAATGAGGATACCGTTCATTACATCCTGCAATCCGGCTCCAAGATAACTTGCAATTCCTACAACTCCCAATGCCGCGCCGGCTGCTGCTTTCGGAGCAATATCAACAGCCATCAGACCTCCGAGGAAACAGATCAGCACTCCTATGCCGAGACCGAAGAGCACCATCGCAGTGACATCAAGCCAGAAATGCTCACCGGGAACAAGCAGGAACAGACACAATGCAACTGTATTCATCAATCCGCACACAAGAGCCGGGACATTTCGAGAGCCACGGAATAGCTTGTCAGATATGATACCTGATGCCACTGTACCAACTATTCCACACACAGAGCTGATCGAGATAATCAGAGACGCGTCGAGCGTAGAATACCCTTTCTGAGCCTCGAGATAAAATACACCCCATGAATTGACGGCATAACGGCTTATATACATGAAAGCTGAACCCAACGCGAGAATCCATATAGCAGGATTCCTCAACACAGCCTTCTGCGCCTTGTTGAAATCTTCCGTCTCAACTTTCTTTGAGGGTTGGGATGTTGCTGTGTCCTGATTCAGGAGGAATCCCATGCTCTGCGGAGTGTCGCGCATGAAGATGAGAAGCATACCGAATCCGACAAGACCGATGATACCGGCTCCTATCATTCCGGAACGCCAGCCTGCCCAACCGACAAGCGCCGCCACTGTGATGAATGTTATCGCCTCTCCGATATTATGGCTCGCACTCCAGAATCCGTAGTAGGTTCCTCGGTCTTTGTTGTCATACCAGCGGTTTAGCGACACCACACCAGCAGGCGCTCCCATCGACTGGAACCACCCGTTGAGCCCCCACAGCACGGCAAAGACAATGAACATCGATGACATGCCCAAAACAAGATTGACTATCGCGGTAAGCAACAGACCAGTCGCCATAAATCGCCTGGCATTGCATCGGTCGGCAAGGAAGCCATTAGCCATCTTTCCAACTGCATATACGAAAAACAGACACGAACCGATGATACCTAACTCTGTCTCGGTGAATATTCCGGCATCGACTATCGGCTTGCGCACGATATTCATGCTCAGACGACACACATAATACAGCGCGTAGCCACATGTGGCGGAGATGAATGTGGCGAGACGTATGCGGTTGAATCTATCCTTTGGTGTGGTGGAATCATAATTCGGCGCAGAGATTCTGTAGAAATTGATCATTCTCTCCCAAAGGCTCTGCTTCTGCTTTCTTGGCTCAATCGTTTCTATAATTTCCATGTGTGTGTTCTTTAGTCGTGAAGATTGCGTTTACGAAGATAATCAATTACCATTGCCGGGCGGTCGGTCTGAATTATCCCGACACCAAGTTTGTCAACTAAAAATCCGTATCCGTCATTGATATCATGCATTGCCGCATCATCGTCATGTCCTCCTGCCATTGTGTCCCACAGGCAATTGTACCATATCAGAGATTTACCTTTCATTGTTTTCTTCAGTTTGAAGGGAAGGGGATTTTCATCCGTAGCATAAAGGAGCTCGAATGCGCAGGGATTCAAGACCTTCATGTGATCCGCGATCTCCTTCTCTGCAGCCTCACGGTCTGCACGCGATTTTTCTGCAGTAACTGTTTTTTTCGGATGATCCTTGCCATCAAACACCTGTCTGTAATCTTTCTGGTCATCAAGATGCACTATAGGCATATAAAGAATCTCATCGAGATAATCTCCATAAAGTTCCTTCACCTCCTTGGCTGGTTTGCGTCCTTTCATTATCAACTGGCGTTCGGTGCCTGTTTTCTTGGCCATGGCATGAACAAGATCGAAATAGCGGTCTGCCTTGTCAAGATTAAGCATCACCCTGCCTTTGGCGAGATTAAGCACTTCCTCAAGTGTCGGCACCTTGTGACGGGTGTATATACCTACACCGTTCTTAAGGCGCATTTTCTGTATATCTGCAAAATTTGTTTCTGAGATCTTTCCCTTTCCGGTAGTGGTGCGGTCAAGTTTTGCGTCATGCATTATTATCAACACGCTATCTTTTGTAAGCTGGAGATCGACTTCCACGATATCAACTCCCATTTCAATCGCACTGTTGATAGCCTCAAGAGAATTCTCAGGCCAGTTGCGCCAATCGGCACGGTGTGATGCAACAAACACTTTCGACGGATCCCGTTTCAACAATCCCTCTCTGATTTCCTCCGCACGTGTGCGCGAGAACATCGGCACACAACATAATAGCAACAGGCCGATTGACAAAATCTTTTTCATGATGTCAGGTTAGTTTTGATATAATTATCAAGTGATTTCGTTTTGTGTCGCAAATATACAAATTTACTTTCGTTTTTGAAAATAGAAAGAGAATTATTAACTTTACAACAATGAATAATAGGGCATCCTGTATATCCGTCAGCCAGAAAGAGTCGATTCGTGGACAACTGCTTGCCACAGGTGCCTGCGCGGTAGGCTTCGCGCCTGCGGAACAGGTACCTCCCCATGAATGGAATCTTTTTGAGGACTGGCTTGATCGAGGAGATAACGCCGGCATGGCATACATGCACAATTATCCGGAAATAAGACGAGATCCAAGGTTGCTCCTTGACAACGCAAAAACCGTGATTTCGCTTGCGTTCCCTTTCAAGCCGGAGAAATGGCGCGATGGCACAAACGGCATAATCGCATGCTACGCATACGGGCGGGACTATCACAAGGAGTTACGTAAGTTATTAAAACCGGAATTAAAAAAGATATCCGAAGAAACAGGTGGCGCCAAGTTCCGGATATGTATCGATTCGGCTCCGGTTTTGGAAAGATATTGGGGAGAAAAGACTGGGATAGGATTCCGTGGCGACAACGGATGTCTTATAATCCCAGGATACGGAAGCATGGTGTTTCTCACGGAAATAATCACCGATCTTAAAATTCCTGAAGACTCTCCTCTTCGCTCGGATTGCGGTCATTGCGGAGCCTGTGTAAAGGCTTGTCCCGGAAATGCGATTGGCGATGGCGGAACTATCGATTGCCGGAAATGTATATCTTACCTGTCCATAGAACATCGTGGAGAATGGGACACACCTGAATCATTACAGACAATGAATACGCCCCAAGGCAGGAACACCATATTCGGATGTGACATATGCCTGCGGGTATGTCCGCATAACCGGAATGTGCCATCCACAACAATCACCGCATTCCAACCTTCAGACACCATACTCAATATTAAAGTGGACGATCTCAGAGAGGTAACAAGCGATGAGGAATTGAACTCATTGATCCCGTCATCCCCTATATCAAGAGCCGGAATAGCCGGAATCTATAGAAATATAAATTATAAACTAAACAATTAAATATAAACTAAACAAGACAATGAAACGCATCTTATCAATTGTATTGACAACCCTGCTTCTATCGGCAGTGACAATCGCGGCTGCAAAGCCGGTGAAAATTGCTCTATGGCCTGACGGGGCACCTCATAAAAACGGACATGAGGGCACTGAAGAGAAGTGGAACGGACCTAAGGTTTCGGAAGTTTCCGTGCCGGAGCTATGGATTTATCCAGCAAAGAATCCCAACGGACAGGCAGTGGTAGCCGCACCGGGAGGTGGATATAAGTATCTCTCCACCGACAACGAAGGCACAATGTTTGTAGACTGGATGAATGCCCAGGGAATCACATTCGCAATCCTCAAATATCGTGTGCCGAACGGGCATTGTGAAGTTCCTCTTGAGGATGGCCAGCGAGCCATGCAGATAATGCGTGAAAAGGCTTCTGAATTCGGCTATAACCCTGATGAGATCGGCATAATGGGTTCTTCCGCCGGCGGTCATTTCGCTGCGACTCTCGCAACAATGTATGGCAAACCTGAATATCGCCCTGATTTCGAGATTCTCCTCTATCCTGTGATCTCCATGACAGATATCACCCACGCAGGATCCCGCAAATTCCTCCTTGGAGAGAATCCGTCTAAAGAGAATATTGAGAAATATAGCCTTGAGAACCGTGTTACGCCTCAGACACCTCCGGCTTTCATTATCCTCGCGACAGACGACAAAACCGTTGATCCACTCAATTCCCTTTATTATGTGGAGGCACTGCAGAAAAATAAAGTGCCTTATTCACTCCACATCTACCCTACCGGCGGCCATGGTTTCGGATTCCGCGACACTTATAAATATAAACCGCAATGGAGCGGAGAGCTCGAACGCTGGCTCCGCTCCATCAAAAAATGATTTCTTATAAGCTGTGTTGAACAGCTGTCTATTTACCTGATGCCTCTTTGAAGGCATCCATGATTACAGTCGGCATACCGTGGGAGAAGGCTCCGAGACGGTATGCCGCTTCTGCATCTATCTCGGGTGCCCAGTAGAACACACCTGTGCATGCCCCGTCGGTAAGCTCTTTTGCCGCTTTGATCAAGGCTGCTATAAACTGTCGTCCCGGTTCAGGATTACGCGCATCCACACCTGTCTCCACAATCATGACATCAGTTCCATATTTCTTTTTAAGATGACGGATGTTGGCTATTGAATCCACAAGAGTCATGATCTCGCTTTCCTCATGTCCACCCTCCATCGCCCAGTAGGGATATACACTCATACCTATCACATCCCATTCAACTCCGTTGGCTTTCAGGGAATCAAATACTGTATCATAAAGCTTCTGATCAAAACCATTGTCAAGATGTATGATCACCTGCGCTTCGGGATACACCTCACGCACTGCCTTGACCCCTGCTTTTGTGAGTGAGGCATATTGCTCGGGATTCTCCTCAAATTTACCCATCGGCCACAGGAAGCCATGGGTGGTTTCATTTCCCACTTGCACCCACTTCACGTCAATACCATTATCTTTAAGCAATTTCAAGGTTGCACGGGTATGATCCGCAAGAGCTTTTTCAGTCTGCTCAAGATTCATGCCAAGCCATGCTTTGGGAGGGTTTTGCTTCCCGGGATCCGCCCACCAGTCGGAATAGTGGAAATCCACCATCACGGGCATTCCGAGGGTCTGGGAGCGCTTCGCCATCTTCAATACATCCTCCGGTGAAGAGAATCCATCCTTAGGATCAACCCAGACCCGCAATCGGGTGGCATTCATACCGTAATCTTTCATAAGCTGAGTGGTCTCGACCCGCACGCTGTCACGGTTCATGGTGAAATGACCGCGAGCCTCGTCAGCTGTCGTTCCGGAGATATCTCCTCCAAGCCAAAATGTTTTGTTATTATCAGATGCTACTGCTGTCAGCGCAAATGCAGCCATCGCAACACCGGTTAGAAAATTTCTCATGGTCTATATATATTCATAAAAAATGAAAAAAGCAGGGACGGAACAAAGGCTCCGTCCCTGCTGTTATTTTTCGGTTCGCGGTGAAAACCACCGTTTACCTTGGCTTCGTTTATTAGCCGTTAACCTTCTTCATGTGAGCGATGAGGTCGAGAACTTTGTTTGAGTAACCGATCTCATTGTCATACCAAGAGATTACTTTCACGAAGTTGTCGGTCAAGTAAACACCGGCGTTAGCATCGAAGATTGAAGTGAGGGGGCAGCCGAGGAAGTCAGAGCTTACAACAGCATCCTCAGTGTAACCGAGAACACCCTTGAGTTCGCCTTCAGCAGCCTCTTTCATTGCAGCGCAGATAGCCTCTTTAGTAGCGGGCTTCTCGAGGTTAACTGTAAGGTCAACTACAGAAACATCAAGAGTGGGGACACGCATTGAGATACCTGTGAGCTTGCCGTTGAGCTCGGGGATAACTTTACCTACAGCCTTAGCAGCACCAGTTGAAGAGGGGATGATGTTGCCGGAAGCGGCACGACCACCACGCCAGTCTTTCATTGAAGGACCGTCAACAGTCTTCTGAGTAGCTGTTGTAGAGTGAACAGTTGTCATAAGACCCTCTTTGATACCGAATTTCTCGTGGAGAACTTTGGCGATAGGTGCGAGACAGTTTGTGGTGCAAGATGCGTTTGAAACGAATTTCTGACCAGCGTATGTGTTCTCGTTAACACCTACAACGAACATAGGAGTGGCGTCTTTTGAAGGTGCGGACATAACTACGTATTTTGCACCAGCCTCGATGTGTGCCTGAGCTTTCTCCTCTGTGAGGAAAAGACCTGTTGACTCAACAACATACTCAGCGTCAACACCGCCCCAGTTGATCTCTTTCGGGTCGCGGCATGCAGTTACGCGGATCTCCTTGCCGTTTACGATGAGAAGGCTCTTCTCGAGATCGTAATCTACAGTGCCGTCGAAACGACCGTGCATTGTGTCATACTTCAACATGTATGCCATGTAATCTACAGGAAGAAGGTCGTTGATTGCAACTACCTCGATGTCTTCTCTCTTGGTGGAAGCACGGAAAACGAAACGTCCGATACGGCCAAAGCCGTTGATACCAATCTTTGTCATTTTAATATTTGTTTATTTTGGGTAAATTTATTTGGGTTTTATTTTTATTCTCTAATTTTAAATATTTTTCCACAATTTATTTAAAACTGCCTTAATCAGTGTCAATTGACACCCTTTTGAATTTTTATGTTGCAAATTTAGCAAAATTTTCGCATTTTTGCGATGTATTTTAACACTTTTTTGAACCTTATCACCCTCCGGCTTGTCTATCATTAGCACGGGAGTGCTTCTTGACAGACGTCTCCCGATTACTCATAAGAGACGGCAGGACAATCCGCAGTTCATTATAAACAACATTGAAACATTTGTAATTGATTGGTATATAACAATTAAAATATTATAATTTATGGGAAAATTTCTTCAGGACTTCAAAGAGTTCGCCATGAAGGGTAATGTTATCGACATGGCAGTCGGTGTAATCGTGGGCGGTGCCTTCGGAAAAATCGTATCATCACTGGTAAACGACATCATCATGCCGGTGATCTCCATCGTGACTGGAGGCGAGGGCTACAAAAACCTCAAATATGTAATCACCGAAGCCAAACCTGCCACAGCAGATGGTGTCGCTGCCGTGGAAGAGGTAGCCATAAACTATGGCCTATTCATCCAGAATATCGTTGACTTCCTCATCATCGCATTCAGTATCTTCATCGCGTTGCGCGTGATCATGAAATTCAAGAAAAAAGAGGAAGAGGCTCCCGCCCCCGTTCCGGAGCCCTCAGCGGAAGAGAAAACCCTCATTGAGATCCGCGATCTCCTCAAAGAGCAGGCAAAGAAATAATAATTCCATCAGAGCGGTGCGATGGATTCCATCGCATGGAGCACTCCGAATGCGGAGGTCACTGAACGGATGCCGTCCACAACCATCAGACGGCGTCCGTTCACTTCTTTAAGATTGCAGTCACGGATGTTCTGCTGGAGATATGAGAGCACTTTGCCGAACGCCGGCGAGCTATAGTATGCCTTGTTATCGTCGCCAACAAAATAAACACGCATCTTACCCCCTTTGAGCACTATGCGCTCCATACCGAGACGACGCGCTGCCATGCGCAACGGCACCACACGGAGTAATTCTTCCGTGGTCGCAGGTATCTCTCCGAAGCGGTCGCGCAATTCTGCGCGGAATTCCGAGAGCCGGTCAAGATTCTCCATGTTGTCGAGACGGCGGTAGAGGGTGATACGTTCATTCTCCTGCGGCACATATTCTGCGGGAAGCCTCAGTTCGAGATCGCTCTCTATAGTGCAGTCTGCTGTGAATTCCTCCTCCTTGCCTGCTGCCACATCAGTGAATGTGTCGGCAAATTCCTCCGTCTTAAGCTCTATTACCGATTCTTTAAGGATCTTCTGGTATGCCTCATATCCGAGGTCGGCGATGAAGCCGCTCTGCTCCGCTCCCAAAAGATTTCCGGCTCCACGGATGTCAAGGTCCTGCATTGCTATGTGAATACCGGCTCCGAGATCGCTGAAGCTTTCTATGGCCTGAAGTCGTCTACGGGCTATGGGAGTCAACGGTATTCCGGGAGGTACCAACAGATAACAGAACGCCTTACGCGAACTTCGGCCTACACGTCCGCGCAACTGATGAAGTTCGCTGAGACCGAAATTCTGAGCGTTGTTGACCATGATCGTATTCACATTGGGCATGTCGATTCCGTTCTCCACGATGGTGGTGGAAAGGAGCACATCATAGTCATGGTTGGAGAAATCTATGATAGCCTGCTCAACTTTCTCCGGCGGCATCTGCCCGTGGGCAGTCACAATCCTGATATTGGGGATCAGTCTCCGGAGTGTATTTTCGATATGGGCGAGATTCTCTATGCGGTTGGAGATGAAGAATACCTGTCCGTTACGGCTCAACTCGAAATTGACCGCCTCTTTGATAACCTCGTCATCAAAACTGCTGACGTTGGTTACCACCGGCTGGCGGTTGGCTGGCGGAGTATTGAGCGAGCTTAAGTCGCGCGCGCCCATCAAAGAGAACTGAAGCGTACGGGGGATAGGAGTGGCACTCATGGTGAGCGTATCGACATTCACTTTCATCTGCTTTAGTTTCTCCTTCACTGCCACACCGAATTTTTGCTCCTCGTCGATTATCAGGAGTCCGAGATCCTTGAATTTCACCCCTTTGCCGATAATCTTGTGCGTACCTATCAATATATCAATCTTCCCGGCTTCCAGATCGGCAAGTATCTGTTTGACCTCCTTTGGCTTGCGGGCACGGGAAATGAAATCGACCCTGACAGGCAGATCTTTCAGACGGTTGGCGAACGTATGGTAATGCTGCATGGCAAGCACAGTAGTCGGCACAAGAACCGCAGTCTGCTTGCCATCTACGGCTGCCTTGAACGCCGCGCGGATTGCGATCTCTGTCTTTCCGAAGCCCACATCTCCGCAGACCAGGCGATCCATCGGCTTTGCCGATTCCATATCCGCCTTTATCGCCTGTGTGGCTTTCAATTGGTCGGGGGTATCTTCGTAGATGAAGCTTGCCTCAAGTTCATGTTGCAGATATGAGTCGGGAGCGAAAGCATGCCCTCTCTCCTCTCGACGCGCGGCATAGAGTTTGATCAGGTCACGCGCTATATCCTTTACCTTGGTTTTGGTGCGTTCCTTAAGCTTGTTCCATGCTCCGCTGCCGAGTTTGTTGATCTTCGGGGGCACTCCCTCCTTACCGCGATATTTCGATAATTTATGAAGCGCATGAATGCTTACAAGGATGATGTCATCGTTCTGATAAAGCAGCTTGATCATCTCCTGTGGAGTTCCGTTTACATCTGTCCGCACAAGCCCTGCAAATTTACCTATTCCATGGTCAAGATGCACGATGTAATCCCCAATCTCTATCTGATTAAGCTCCCGGAGCGATAAGGCAAGTTTACCGCTTCGCGCCTTGTCGCTTTTGAGATTATATTTGTGGAAACGATCGAATATCTGATGGTCCGTGAAGAAACAGTTTTTACCGTCATGATCCACAAATCCTTCATGAAGCGTCCGCTCAACAGCCGTAAAGGGGATTTTATCGCCACGGTCATCGAATATGTTGCGAAGCCTCTCCGCCTGATATGGGGAATCGGAAAGGATAAATATGCGGTAACCGTCGCTGAGAAATTTCCGAAAACTTTCGGAAATAAGCTCAAAATTCTTGTGATATAAAGCTTGCGGACCGCAATTGAACTGCAATGACGCATCGGCATTGAATTCAGCATCCGAACCCATATGACCGTATCGCACTATTTTCATCCCCGCAAATCTACGGGTGAATGCCTCGGCGTCAACCACTTTCTCCATAGCCTTGTCATCACCCTCATCCGCAATAAGAGCCGCTGTGGAGAACGTTTCTCCGGATATGGCATGTATACGCTCTATGAGATAGGATGGATTCTGACAGAAAAGTATGGTGGAGTCATCCACAAATTCCAAAAGGCTTATACCCTTCTCCCCTGTCTCAGATGAAGACGGAGGCAGGATGTTTATCTCCGGAAGTTTCTCTTCGCTGAGCTGGGTCTCGACATTGAATGTGCGTATGGAATCCACCTCATCATCAAAGAAATCCACACGATACGGAAGCTCACATGAGTATGAATAGACATCGACAATAGAACCTCGACGTGCAAACTGCCCTGGTTCGTAGACATATTCAGTCTCGCGGAATCCGAGTTCCCGCAGTTTTCCGGTAAGATCCGACAGTATCATACGCCCTCCCACCTTGACAGTCACACTATTATCCGCTATAGTGGCGGCATCAGCCACTTTCTCTGCCAATGCCTCGGGATATGACACCACATATCGAAGGGACGATTTTCTGCTACCTAAAGCATTGAGAACTTCCGTGCGTAATATCTGCGAAGGGGGATCCGGTTGACCGTATTTGATATCCCGCTTGTAGCCGCTGGGGAATATGCCCACACACTCCGGACCGAGAATCTGACATAGGTCATTGTAGACATATCCGGCTGTATCAAGATCGTCAGCGATGATGAGCGACGGATGTTTCGCGGGTTTCAGTCCGGCAAACAGCATGGCGGCAGAACTCCCCTCCAGGCCGGAGAGGAGCACTTTGCGGACTTTCTTGTCTGCCAATATTTTTTCAACACCGGTGATTCGCACCGATGTCGCGAATAACTTATCTGCTTCCGATAACTGCATCAAGCTTATTTTTATCCTTCAGTATTTCTTCGGCAAGTTTCAAAGCCTTGTCAGTCTTCAACTCATATGCTACTTTACCTTTATCGTAATAATAACGGCCAACTATCTCAGATCCTAGATATTCTGTTATCTCCTGACGGTGAGTGTCAAGGTCTTGATTAAGATCATGGGTAAGCAATTCAGCGAGTTTATCTATCTGCGCCTTTGTCTCGTCATTCATGTATCCCTCGGTTTCGGCGGTGGTGCGAAGCTGCTTCATCATTTCTTCGCAGACCTTGTCATATTTGAATTTCTTCGGGTCTATGAATTTCTTGAAATCGGCATAGATTGAATCCGTTATCTCAAAATCCTTTGCCTGGGATATCTGAGGATGCTCAGCCGTAAATTTAGTGGCATAGTCGAATGCCCAGTTGTCTGCTACTATATTATACACCAATCTGTTGATCTTACCCCAGTCCACTGTAGTGTCCGGACGCAAACCACCTCCATCGCGCACCTCGCGGCCATTTGCCGTGCGGTATACATTGGTAAGGCTATCAGGCACACGCGCCACACTCCCGTCCGGATTACGGTGGGAATAGTCCACTGCCTGTATCAACCTGCCGGAAGGGAGATAATATTTCGCCACAGTTACTTTAAGTAATCCGCCATAGGGCAATTGCACAGGTGTCTGCACAAGACCTTTACCAAAACTGCGGGAACCGATAAGCACCGCGCGGTCCAAATCCTGCAACGAGCCGGCTGCAATTTCAGATGAAGAGGCACTGCCTCCGTCGATTAGCACCGCGAGAGGAGTATCCGGCAAGATCGGTTTGCGGGTTGTCTTGTAAATCTTTTCCTGAAGAGCATCCCTGCCTATGGTGCGTACCACCTCGGTGCCTTTTGGCACGAAACAGCCTACAAGCTCCACTGCGCTCTCCACGAGACCACCTCCGTTGCCACGGAGATCAATCACCACGCCTTTTAGATCTTTGTCTTCCTTGAATTTCTCAAGCACGCGTCTTACCTCAGCCGGGGTTTTGTCAATGAAACTGGTAAGACGCAAATAGCCGATGTTGTTGATAATTGTATCATAACTCATGCTCGGCTCCTGAACCTTCGCTCTCACAATCTCCATAGTGAGGATGGAATCAGCAACGTAAGGACGTTTCACTGTGACGCGAACCGGTGTGCCGGGAACACCTTTGAGCAGTTTGGTCACAAAATCGCTACCCTTCTTCTCAACATCCGTAGTGTCGACCTTAATGATATGGTCGCCGGGGCGCAGACCACCTTTTGCAGCCGGGCTCCCTTCCATTGGCTGGGAGATGAAAGAGGCTCCGTCTCGCTGCATGATGTAGCTGCCGATACCGCCATATTCTCCGGTTGTCATTTTCTGAAGCTTCTCCTGGTCATCGGCACTGAAATATTCCGTATAAGGATCGGTAGATGACAAGAAAGCCTCTATCGCTGCCTTGAAGCTTTTATCGGTGTCGATCGTGTCGACATAATAAAGCTCCACCTGCTTAACGATGGAATTGAAATTATTAAGATTGCGTGCCAGCGAGGCATCATGGCTCTTCTGGGCTGACAACGTCAGTCCTATAGCCAATACGGCTATTGCCGGGAAGATATGCAGAAGGGTATTTCTTTTCATTATCAATATATATTATCAAGGCGTATCCGGATGGGGATAGTCTACAGTGAAATGGAGTCCGCGGCTCTCCTTGCGCTCCATAGCCTGACGCATGATCAGATATGCGACATTGATGATATTGCGCAATTCGCAGAGCTGACGGGTGGGTTTGCTGCACTTGAATAGCGATTCTGTCTCCTGATAGAGGATGTCAAGACGGTTCCAGGCGCGCTTCAGACGCAGGTCACTCCTCACAATACCAACATAATACCCCATTATCTGGTTCACCTCTTTCTCCGATTGGGTGATCAGCACCATCTCCTCTGGATGCGCGGTGCCTTCATCATTCCATTCGGGAACATCATCACGCCAGTCGTAGCCATTGATATTGTCCATGGCGTGACGCGCTGCAGCATCGGCATATACCACCGCCTCTATCAATGAATTTGAGGCGAGACGGTTTCCACCGTGGAGTCCGGTGCACGAGCACTCTCCGATGGCGTAAAGACGGTTGATGGAGCTTTCTCCATCAAGATTCACCTTTATACCTCCACAGAGATAATGAGCTGCAGGAGCCACAGGAATCATATCTTTTGTGATGTCTATTCCTAACGACAGACATTTCTCATATATGTTTGGGAAATGGCGTTTGGTCTCCTCTGGATCTTTATGTGTCACGTCAAGATACACGTGATCAGTGCCGTGAAGCTTCATTTCGGAGTCAATTGCACGCGCAACGATGTCGCGGGGCGCAAGCGACAGACGGGGATCATATTTATGCATGAATTCCTCTCCGTCAAGATTACGCAACACAGCCCCGTAGCCGCGCATCGCTTCCGTTATCAGGAAGCTGGGGCGATCACCGGGATGATAGAGCGCCGTGGGGTGAAACTGTATGAACTCCATATCGCTTACTGTTCCCTTGGCACGATACACCATCGCTATGCCGTCACCGGTTGCTATCAACGGATTGGTTGTTGTGGTATATACAGAGCCGACACCTCCGGTTGCCATGACTGTCACTTTCGATAGAAACGTATCCACATCTCCGGTATCTTCATTCAGCACATATGCACCGTAGCATGTGATGTCAGGAGTGCGACGGGTCACGATCTTACCAAGATGATGCTGGGTGATGATCTCAACTGCAAACCGGTTTTCGAACACCTCGATATTGGGATCATTCTTGACAGCCTCCACAAGACTTGTCTGAATCTCCGCGCCGGTGTTGTCGGCATGATGCAGGATACGGAATTCCGAATGACCGCCCTCACGGTGCAGATCAAATTTGCCATCGTCATTTTTGTCAAAATCAACACCCCAGCCGATCAACTCACGGATCTGGTCGGGAGCGTTGGTCACAACCTTCTCTACAGCAGCCGGGTCACTCAACCAATCACCGGCAACCATAGTGTCGTGTATATGTTTTTCGAAATTGTCAACCTCGAGATTCGTTACGGACGCCACACCTCCCTGGGCGTAGAATGTGTTGGCCTCATCAGGCGTGGTCTTGCAGATCATCGCCACCTTGGCACCCTTGCGCGACGCCTTCAGAGCGAAGCTCATACCCGCTATGCCGGAGCCAATCACCAAGCAGTCATATCTATATACCATCGCAATATGGATTAAGAAGTTGTTTAAAAATTCTTCTAACCTGCAAATTTACAAATTCTTTTTTATCAATCCCTGCTTTATCCGATTTTTTTATAAGGGGGTTAAGGTCTTTAGGGTCTCTAAGGTCTTTAGCGACCCTGATGACCTTAGAGTCCTTAAAGTCCTTAAGGTCCCTAAAGTCCTTCGAGACCTTAAAGACCTTAAACTCCTTAATTTTGAATAAAGAATATTAAAATCCTGAATTCTGGCGGCGGTTTTGCCGTTAAAGGATAGAAACAATATTTAATTTTGAAAATGAAGAAAATATTTCTTACCCTCGTGGCGCTCCTGATGACCGTCACCGCAGCCAATGCTTTTATCGACTCCTACACCATCAACCGAGACAAACTCCCGGAGGAGGCGAAACAGATGCTCGATGAGTATTTCCCTAAAGCCAAAGTAAGCAACATCAAGATTGACCGCCATCTGCTCAAAAAAACAGATTACGATGTGCGGCTCACAAACGGCACAAAGATAGAATTCACAAATAAAGGAAAATGGACTTCAGTCGACTGCGGCAAGAAGGCTCTCCCTTCAGGATTAGTGCCCAACACTGTCAACAAATATATAACCAAGAATTATTCCGGACTTAAGATTGTCAGCATAACCAAGCGCAACGCCGGATATGACATAGGCCTATCCGACGGTGTCTCTCTCCGATTCAACCTCCTCGGACAATTCAAGGGTGTTATTGAGCAAGACTCATAACACCCTTCCTTTTTATTATATCCGTCAGATCTTTATGTAGATGCGTTTACGGTAAAGAGGCAGTCCGACCAGTCCTACTGCAAGCATGAGAGAGATTGCGTAGATGGCAGACGCCATCTTGGGTGATTGCGCCCAGCCAAATATCCAATTGTAGATCTCCGGCTTTGCTCCGGTTGAGCCCAAGATGATTCCCGCAACCCCTCCAAGAACATAGAGGAACAACGGATTGACACCGAATGCCTCAAAAAACGCAAAACCTTTCCTGTATCCTTTCACATCAGTAAAGAATGAGATTGTAGCCAATAATGCCGCAGCCATACCGCATGTTGTCAACACATAACTCGGGCTCCAGACGCGTTTGTTCTCAGGGAGAACACCGCTGAGCAGAAATCCACCAAACAGCAGAAGCATCGCCACTACAAAGAGTTTGAGTAGACGGGCATCAAGACTCTCTTTTTTCATCAGTATCGCTCCGCAACAGAATCCTATGATCGTATGCGCCACAGAGGGTATGGTGCCCAATATACCTTCCGGATCTACGGAACGGCGGGTGTAGAGATGTCCTTCGGGGAGCAACGCACGGTCGATAACGGCATTGATATTGGTAAGATCATTGGCATAGCCATTCCATAGCAGTAACGCAGCGCCATATAGGATAAGAAGCAACGCGGCTGCGGCTGCCATCGCCCTGCGGCTCATATAAAGCGCCATCAGGGAAACAATGCCGTAGCAAAGCGCGATGCGCGTAAGCACTCCTGTGAGGCGAAGATGACCGAAGTCAAGGAAACCTTTGCCATAACATACATTGGAAAACCAATGTATTGCCCATCCTATCAGAAGAATCAGAACGGTGCGCTTGAAAATCTTGCGGAGAGATGACGCCGATGCCTGAAAATCGCGTTTGGCAAGCGAGAGATATGTTGTCATACCCATTATAAAGAGGAAAAACGGGAACACAAGGTCGCATGCCGTGATTCCATTCCAGTCGCTGTGCTCAAGATGCATGTAGTTCTCCGGACCACCGCCGTTGTTTACGATAATCATGAACACTATGGTGATTCCCCTCATGATGTCAAGGGATAGGAGCCGTTTCTGATTCATTAGTTGAATTTATTAAAAAATTACTTGAATTCAAGTTTTCCACCACCGGATATGTCGGTATGCGAAATCTTAGTCGCAGGAATCTCATTGCCGTTAAGAAGAACTCGGCTTATAGTCTCCTCCCCTCCTTTAATAAGCGAAGAAGCGGGAGCGGTAATTGTGAATTCTTTTCCTCCCACAGGAGTGACGGTGATTTTTTCAAATAGCGGAGATCCGAGATAGTAGTAGGGTGTAGATGGTGCTACGGGGTAGAAGCCCATGGCGGAAAAGACAAACCATGCCGACATCTGCCCGGCATCATCGTTTCCGGAAAGACCTCCGGGAACGTTGAGATATTCCGTGTCAAGGATATGCCGCACCTGTCTGCGTGTTTTCTCCGGTTTTCCAAGATCATTGAATAGGTAAGCCACCTGATGACAAGGTTCGTTGCCATGCCAGTAGCGGCGCTCGCTAAACATGGAATCGAGTTTTGCCTCAGCCACTTCCTTACCATCCAACGCAGCGAAAAGTCCTTCAGTGTCATGTGGCACATACCATGTGTAATGACACGGCGCACCCTCTGTTATGGCGGCATTGAATGTGAAGGGGTCTGTTACTTTCATAAACGATCCGTCGGCATGTCGTCCGTTGGCATAGCCAAGTTTGGGATCTATCACATTGCGCCAATTGCCGGAACGTTTGAGCAAAACCTCCTCGTCATCCCTTTCTCCCAATAAGGCGGCTATTCTGGATAATGCGAAATCATCGAAGGCATATTCAAGAGTGCGCGATGTCTGCTCGCGCTGATGGAATGCCTCTTTAACACCGTCCTCTACAGGGATATAGCCGTAATGGAGATAACTGCGCAGGGCACGGCGACCCATACCGTCGGTATATTCCTCATATGTCGAGGGAGATTCAAATGCGTTGCGACGCAAAAGCCTGTAAGCGGATGACAGATCAAAATTCTTTACCCCTTTCACTGCGGCATCGGCTATCGCCACAGCGCAATGGTCTCCGATCATGGCTGCCGTGTAACTACCCCAACAGGGGAAAATCGGCATCCATCCTCCTTGCTCCCCTTTAAGCACAAGACTCTGCATCATCTCTCCACTCAATTCTGAATCTATAAGCGTAAGCAAGGGATGAAGCGCACGGTATGTATCCCACATGCTGAAGTCATCATAGAAATCACCTTGCTCCATTTTCATTATCTCGCCCCCTTTGGCAAAGCGGGGATAACTGCCGTCAACATCACTTATAACACGTGGCAAAAGCGAGCAACGGTAAAGCGATCCATAGAATTTAGCCCGATCCGCTGGAGATCCACCCTCCACGCGGATACGCCCTAACCGGTCATCCCAGCGCCGCGCCGATTCTTCCCGGACAGCATCGAAATCCCGACCGGGAATCTCTGCATTGAGATTCTTACGCGCCGCATTCATGGAGGTGAAAGAGGAACCCGCCTTGAAAACTACCGGCCGATCCTTCTTCACTTTATAACTGACATAGACACCATTATCAAATTCTCCGGAATCCACAATCTCCAGATCTTCAGGCAATGACATCACAAACCACCCCGAAGCTCCGGTCGGCTGTCCCCATCCCTGATAAATCCTATGGATGGGATTGAAACCACGTATCTCCCGATTTTCAAGATCAAAAGACATTTTTCCCTCATGTTCATCAGAGTTATGGTTCACCACAAGATGTCCGATTCCATCCTCTCCATAAGTGAAGCGGAAAATACCGGCCCTTGACAATCCTGCCATCTCTGCCTTAAGATTCTCTTCCGGCAAAAATACAGAATAATAATCGGGGCGGGCGATCTCTGAATTACGGTCAATAAGTGTCGCACGATCCGAGGGGGATGTACGCAATTTACCTGACATGGCATGTAACGTCATGGAGCCATAATCCTGTGTGCAGCCGCCGACAATCCAGTGACTGTTGCGGAATCCCTGCAGGCGGCTATCGGAATAATAATAAGGCGCTATGCATTTTTGCTCGGTGTCGCGGGTCTGGGGAGTCCAGAGATTCATGCCGTGCGGCACGCCCACAGCTGGCAGCGTCTGACCATGCTCCTCCGACCCCTTACCGAAAAGACCCGCGGTCTTGGTCACAGCTGCATCTGTGCCGACACGTGTATCCACGAGATCAAGGGGGCGCTCAGCCATCGATACTGAACAACCGATGGCTAAAGCAAATGTCAATGACAATAATCTATGATGTCTCACTTTTGTCTATCTTACCTGATATCTTGATTGATTATCTGATTATCTTCTCAATGCGCACGGTTCCGTCTGAATAAGAAGTGCGGACAATAGTCACTCCTCTTTCCGAAGGAGCCGAGATGCGCACTCCCTGCGTGGTGTAATACTCAACACCGACAACCTCCACAGCCGCTCCTGCTATCTCTCCGACACCGGATCCGCCTGCCGCCAACGCAGCAATCTCAGAAGCATCAAGAGCATAATTATATACCCGCAGATCGCTTACCGAACCGGTAAAGTAAGATGCTGCAAGATTCTGACCTCTCCCTATATAAGTGAGTAATCGATTTGAAGGAATCATTCCTTTAAGACCGGTGGTTCCTCCAATCTTACCATCGATATAAATAGCAGCTTCTCCATTTTTTACAGTCAAAGCAACGTGTGCTGTTGCTCCTGATTCGATTTCGGGTCCACTAATCTCCTCAACCTTACCATCTTTTACAGCTTTAAGAACAGAATTTCCTGATGCCCCGATGTTCAAGCTTAAGTATTCATCACTACTACCGGTGGTGAAAAGTATTTTATCCGTAGCATATGATGTGCGTTTGGCAATCATGGTTATTGTGAAATCATCAGATTGAAGTAATGAATATGGCAGCTGAATATACTGCTGTCCACGCATATACAACGCGTTTGATCGGTAAGATACCGACATGGGAGCCTTAAAAATAAAACCATTTCCTGTAAGATCCTCTCCGTTTTCCGATAACGGGAGATGTGCGATCAATCCCTTCGCTCCGCTTATGCACGCATCTATGGATTGTGATGCAGCCGATCTGTTACCGGAGGCATCTGCAGCAAATACCTTATAACTATACTCTTTATCCTCTACAGAATTATCCAGGAATGACGTAGCGGTAAGTCCTCGCGCAATTGTATTATAGCTGTCGGTGCCCTTCTAGGCACGAAGGATTGCGTAAGTAATGTCACCGGCATCAGCGACAGCATCCCATTTCAAAAGCACTGAAGCTGATTGCGATGTAGCTGTCAGACCCGTCGGGGTCTGTGGTGCGTCAAATTCCAACGGAGCGGCGGCATCCAACAGACGCCACATCTGTGCAGGTGTGTCGCGACGCTCTTTCTGAACAAGGGTCGTTCCCGAGCCACCGTCACATTCCAGATACAAAGCGCTGTGCTTATTACGGATATGGAACCATCCGTCACCATCATATTCAAACGCCCATTGCTGATTGGCGCCCTCTCCCGGTGCATAACATATCATCTCGCCCCCTTCTGCAAGACTATAGTTGAGATTATCCATCCTCTGGCCGTCTGCGGAATTGGAAATCCAGAAATAGCTGAAATCGCCTCCTTTGTCGTAGGGAAGAGGTGTCACATTCCACAGCTGATGCGCTCCCTTGGAATATGTCTGCTGCTCCATACGCGTTAGATTGGCAGTGTTTCCGCCACGTGCTCCTAACGCAAGATGACTCTGCTTGTTAATGATGGCATATTCTCCATTGATTACAGGACGTATATCCTCTCCCGTCTCAATTGCCACCACCGTCTCGGCATTTCTCTGCAACGCAGTCTGATAAGTTCCGTCCGGGTCTCCGGGCAAAGCTACGGTATATTCCCTGACAGGACCATATCCATCAATAAACACATCACCATCCAGAGAGACAAATCTGAACGAAGAAGGACGAGCCTGGCGCTCTGAGCATCCTAAAAATCCCTGAAGCTTCCCATCCGGGGCACGATATACCGAAGCCGCTGACCATGCCGGACGATTCTCACAGTATCCAAGTCTTTCTCCGAAACTTGCCTTCATGAATTCACCGCGTGCCTGTTCAGCTGTGCCCCACCATATACCGGTCTGCATACCATATTCCACTCCGACCATCGCCTCCATAACATTATGAAGCTCATCGGCTGTGGCATGCTTGCCATCTTCGCGAACTTTGCTGAAGAAGGAGGCGTAGGTATCGAAAGATCCGGCAAGCTGATGCGTATTACCCTCATCAAGGAATTCCTTGTTGTATTCATACCATTTCATCGCCTCATCGTTATTGAGGGTATTGCCGCCGCTTATGCGGATATCGCGGAAACGCGGATATTTATCATAGTCCTTTAGATTCTTGGATATCTCATAAAACAGCTCTATCGGTGTGCCGTTAAGCTCAAGATCCGGTTCATTGAGTGGTGAGGCGGTAATCACCTTGTAACCTTTAGCCTCTACTGCCGCCGCAGTGGCGTCAATAAGATCTGCCCATTTTGGACCCTGCTCCACCACGTTTCCGATATATTCCTTTGGTGAATACCATGGGTCATCAGGGTTCTCATACTTCCACCCTCCGTATATCTCCTTTATCGTAGGATCGCCGCCGTCAAGGTTGAGAACAATATCCAGTTTCTTACCTGCCAATGCCACATTCTTCATACGCGCATCAAGATTCTTCTGCAGCATATCCGGCAGCACACCCTTCTCTGTTATCTCCGCCCAAGGTTGGAATGAAACGCGGGCGCATGATAATGTCTCAGGAGTGGCGAATCGTATTCCCCTAAGCATATTATCATAGCTGTTCCAGGCAGTGTCAAAGCCCCAAAGGATAGGAAGCCTCTTTCCTGATGCATACGGATTGAAAAACACTGAATAATCTGTCTGCTCTGTCTGCTGATAACGATCCCATGCAGACTGCACATCAACAGCCTTTGGTTGCGCGAATACAGGCAGCGCGGTCGCTGCTGCCGCTGAGATAATAAATATCTTGTTCATCTGATCAGTTTTCTAAAGGTATTAAAAATTAATTTTAGGGAATTTTGTATCCTTGCAGTTGACAAATCTGAATTCCGATTCATAACCGGGAAATCCATTTGCATCCACATGGAAATCACGGACGATAATCCGCGATGCATTCTCTGCCATTATGCCATACACCTTGCTCTTTAGGAAACCCTCTCCCTCGCACGGACGTCGGTCATAGACTCCCCCTTCATATGCCGTCTGCTTCTTCAATCGGAGATCCACATTCTGCAGCAATATATCCGACACCTTGCCAGGAGTATCGCAACCAATGAAAATGCCATTCTCCGAAGTGGAAGAGATATTGATGAAGCGGATATTTCTGACATCTCCGCAGGCACCCTTCGTTGCACCCTTCGGGAAACGCCATCCGGCATCTTTGTGATTACCCACAGCACGGGGATAAGATGTTATATATATAGGCTCCGATTTCCCCCACCATACATCTGAGAAAAGCTTGCAATCAACGATCATATTGGAGAAAGTGACATCTTCCACTGTGCCTTCATCGCGGTTCTGTATGCCCACGCCGCGGTTTGAGGCTGTGATGATACAATTATCAAAAAGAACGCGGGCGATACGGTCCATATTCTCGGAACCAATCTTTACCGCACAGGAGCGCGATGTCATGATGCAGTTGGTCACAACCACATCTTCACATGGGCCATACTCCTCGAATTCACGTCTGTTTTTCAAGCAAATGCAGTCATCTCCACTCTCTATGAAGCAATTGGATATGCGCACTTTTCTGGAATGGTCTATGTCAATGCCATCGCCATTGCGCACCTTTAGATTATTAAGAAGAGATATATTCGAGATAGCGACATCATAGCATCCTACAAGATGCACTGTCCAGTAAGCGGAATTTGCTATCGTAACATCCGATATCTTCACATTCCGGGCATTGATCAGCGTCAGCACATGCGGGCGAGGATCAAATGTTGTAACGGGTTTCAGCTCAAAGGAGTCGTCGAGTTCCGCTCCCATAAACGCAACCGCATTGCCATCGATGCGTCCCGTTCCCGAAATGGAGAAATTCTCTATATCCTTTCCCGACAGCCACATCATCCCCTCTCCTTCGTTAGCTCCGAAAGCACTCTCATGGTAGATGCCCTCATCCGGATTGGCAAGTAATATGGAATTCGGAAGCATCTCGATATTAACATGCGAACGCATATGGAGGGGACCTGAAAGGAAAGTTTTTCCGGCAGGAAAAACCACATTCCCACCGCCCGCGGCATTGCAGGCATCTATAGCCCGCTGTATAGCGGGGGCGTCATCAGTCTTGCCATCACCTTTGGCACCATATTCAGTCACTACAAAATCTTGCGCATTCGCAGCCATCCCGACTGCCAACGCAAACAACAACTGCAAAAAAACAAATAATTTATTCTTTTTCATGATTCTATATTGATCATTTCAAGGTTAGTCATAAACTAAGCACACATGCCACAGATCCACACCACATCCAATAAGCAAATTTAGCTAAAAATCAGCTAATCTGCAAATACGCAACCTAATAATTAAACACCCTTAAATTTAACCCCAACCAATCCCTATCTATCCATGAATAAGGCTCATCGAGCCTTGTGCCAGGGCAATTTTTTCAGCGAGGTTATTCATTGCAAGACATTCCTCTCTCTTTATCTTTTCAGTGCGCGAATTAAATTCTACCGGAGCAATCAACAACAGCCTCCCGGCTGCACAAAGATCGAATTCCTTTCCCTGCGGTTTATATCTCGCGGGGAAGCCATTCTCCACAATCCGAATTATGGATGCACCCTTCTCTATCGCTTCATCGCGTATCTTCTTTTCCGAGGGACTGATAAACGGCGATACCAACACGCCGCATCCTCTGATAATCTCTTCCCATTCAGTTTGTCGCCTCTCAAGTTCCTCTTTCGTAAAGTGCCTGCTTATCCTGACACAAGACTTCTCGGGATGCCTCAGCAACATGAAATTACCATAAACGGAATATATTTCCCCGTCAATCTTTATATTCACCGCCTTATTGAAATATTGAGGATAATTCACACGCAGATAATGGCGGCGCGGATTATCAGCGATATATTTTTTGAATGCAGCCAATTGTCCGGTCCTATAGACAATTCTGTCGTTATATCCCTCCACAAATAACGACCCATTACCTATCGCTAACGCAGACTCCGGAAATGCCGCGTGAAATCTTGCCGTGCATTCCTTCTTCAGCAACCTGACGATATCACCCAAATGCAATTCCGACTTCTCCTTTACAAACACGATGCAATGCAGATGATCCGGCATGATCACAGGATGAGACACCTCAACTATCGGTAATTTCCTATTTACCTCGTTTATAGCCGCATGCACAAACTTACCGACCGGACCCGGCTGCGCCCAAGCCTCGATGACCCCATTTCTATCAATCCCCTTTACAGAAGATAGTGTCGGAGCCTTTTCCGCAGTATTAAACGTCACCATATAGAAGCAACGCGAGCAATAGTCATGCCATTCCGCCCTCCGATAGAAATTAGGATGTCGAGGCAAAAGCCTCCTATGAGATTCGGAATCCATAAGCCGGAATTTAAAATTTGAGATTGAATTGATATCTGAGATTGAACCGATATTTGAGAATCGAATTTTGCAAAGCCAAGGGATTCGATTACAAAAGCGCAAGCAGAGCTCGCTAAACCGAACCCTCATTGAGGACAAAACAAAATTCCAACCTTGCTGCCTATTTTCAGCAGCCCAAATAGAATTTCATCCTTGCCGCCGGCAGAATCAAGACTCAGCTTTCAAGAAGCAAAAATAAGCATCAAAAATCTAATTCGCAAATTTCCTTACCCTTAATTGCCCAGGAATCTGAGGAAAAGCTGATTTTTATCAATCAGCAGCTTCCAAAAGCCGCAATAAATAAGAAAAACCGGGTAAAGAAAAGAGGCTTTGAGCCGGCTATGATAAAAGGCTTTGAGCCGGCTATGATAAAGGGCTTTGAGCTGGCTATGATAAAGGGCTTTGAGCTGGCTATGACAAGGAGGGAATTAGGAAGCAATTAGGGAGAATCAGGCAAAAACAAAATAGAGTTGGGAGGTTGGTGCGGCAATGAGGGTTGCGTGTGGGGAGCCATGCTCCCCAAAAGATCACGAATATCAGAATTGCCCGGATATCTAATATTGCCTAAGCCCCCGAAAAAGCAGAGGCCATGGGTTTGACCCATGGCCTCTTTGGGGAATCATCAGGAATATAATCCGCTGAATTTAGCGGATCCGAATTCCGTCTGATCATTTAATATTTCTTCTGATTATTCGATAATCAGCAATATTATTTGATGATGCGTTTTGTCACCTTGTTGCCCTGCTTAACGATGTAAAGACCGCTCTCGGGGTTAGCAACGCGGATACCCTGGAGGTTATAATACTCAACAGGTGCATTCTCATCAACAACAATCTCTGCAACACCAGAACCACCCTCTACATATTTCTCAATTGTGAAATCATTGAAAGGATTCCAATAATATTGAGGAGCATTTGCATCTTTCTTAATACCTACCCATACTTTTGCAGGAGTTGTCAGATCAAACTCCACATAGTTACGATAGAGGTCAGGATTATTTACGAATACAGCAGCAGCCTGACGCTCAAAACCGTCACGTGTGTACCAGTCATCGGTTTCATTTACACGTAAATTGTTGTCAGCGTTATTTTCAGGATAGGTTTCGAGCTGCTCATCAAAGATACATTTAATTTTTGTCTCTTTGTAGAAGCTGTTTGGATTGCCATATTTAGCGCCATCTTCATCTACAGGTTTTACAGGAGTAACTTCATCTACATCAAGATCCCATCCATCTGTAACATAAATATAAGCATTATGTGCTGGATTTTCTGTCTGAGCCACATGACGATCCCATGCAGACTCTCCTTCTTTTGTAGTATTGGCATCATCCTTGATATCAAGGTACTTACCAGCTACGTTTCCTGCTCCATAGCGCAGGAACGACTGAACACCAAAACGATATTTTCCAGCAGGAAGTTCAATCTGCTGGCCCACATTATAAATGGTAGCATTGGTTTTTCTCCAGATTCCTCCAGTCTTGTTCATGTCCGGAGTTTTCACTCCGCCATCCAAGTTTGTGTTATCCCAACTTCTCTTAGCATCAAGACCCTCTGAAAAATCACCGTTTACTACAGTAATTTCACCGGAAGGACCCTGAAGTTTAAAATTATCAAATGCACACCATTCATCCCATACACTACCTGTATTGGTGATACCAAATTTAAGATCACCACCTTTATGAGTGAACTTAACAGTGTTTAGATAACGGCCTGCCTCAAACGCTGCAGCTGCCTCTTCCATATTGTTAGGATAGGAATCTGCGGTTTTATCAAAAAGACCTTCGACCGGAGTTTTGGCATCGCCAAGGAATATATAAGCGAAATGATTCTTACCATCAGTCATATTGACTTTAGACAAGTCATTGTTGGCATAACGGTAAAATGCATTTGCAGTCAATGTATACTCTCCTGCGGGAAGATCCATGATCTGATACAGGTTAAATGCGCTGCACCATACCTCGCCTATTCCATTTGCAGTTTGAGAAAGGGCGCCACTCCAACCGGGAAGGAATGCGGCATCTTTCAGATACTGACCGTTTACGTTCTGCCAGTCAGCTGAAGCAGAGCCAGCACATGCCACGATACCCAATGCGAGGGCAGCGTGTTTGAAGTACATTTTTTCATAAAAAGTTGTTATTTAAGTTGATTGGTTATTTTGTGGAGGGAGCTATATTAATTATGCTCCCTCCTGTTAGTTATATTATCCGCTTAATTATATCAATATCCAGGGTTCTGAGTCCAGTTGGTATTTGTACTCATCTCTCCTGTCGGAATCGGGAAAAGACGCTTATTAACATCAGCCATTGTCTCGGGGCTGGCTTCAACTTTCCATTTAGCACAATTCTCCCATTTGCCAAACCTGATAAGGTCATTGCGGCGCCATGGCTCCTGAATGAACTCTCGGCTTCTTTCATCGAGAAGCTCATCAAGTGTTGGGGTTCCGGTAACATGTGGGGCATGTGCGCAATCGCGTACCTCATTCATCAAAGAAGCAGGAGTATGACCCAATGTTGCCTGTGCTCCACGAAGAATACACTCCGCTTTAGTCAAAAGAATGTCGGCATAGCGGAAAATCGGAATATCATTGAATTGTTTCTGACCCCAGAACTGATCATCGGATGAGCGAATAGGATATTTAAATAACCTCGCGCCTTTCATGCAGACATCCAAGTCATCGTCTGAGCCCAAATCCAATTTTGTTATATCAGCCCATTCAAATTCAACTTTGAAATCAAGGGGACCATGCTCTCTACGGAAACGGGCATCTTTATATACAATAACCGGCTCATTTGTAATATTCCAGTTCTCATCCCTCACCATTTGCGGACCATATGCCACCATCTCATTTCTCTCATCACCGGGAAGTGAGAATCTTGCCACAGCTTCCGGTGTCAAAATCCATGAACCTGCAAGAGAGTTACCGGGGGTCCAACCCCATAAAGTAGGTTTGCAGAGAGTTGATTTTCTATAGTCAGACCAACGGTTCAAGTCATGACCACCAGCATATTTCCATGCGCCATTTCCAATATTTTCGGGATCGAAATCTACAGCATAAATAAAGTCTTTGATATGCACTCCATTATCCGGGAAGAATTTCTTCCTGTAGCCTACACCAACCTCAAATGGACCTCGTTGAATGATATCATCGCACCATTTCACACATTCATCAAGCTTCTCGTTAGGGGTAGAACCTGTTACAGTTGTGATTGGATTGGTATATACACCCCAATTAAGATATAACTTCACAAGTAAAGCTTCGGCCATCCATTTGTTGGGGCGTCCATAGGTAGTAGTGTTGTTTTCTTCTGTCAGATCTGGAATACTTTCAAGCAGTTCCTTCTCAATCCAGCGGGCAACATCTGCACGAGGCTGACGCTCTGCAAATTCCCCTTCATCAAGCTCTCGCTCGAGAATTGGCACATCCCCATATAACTCCATCATCCAGAAATGATAATAAGCCCGGATTGTGCGAAGGGGAGCAACAATAGGATCCTTACCATCCGCACCGCCATAAAGACGGATACGGCCATTGGTGTAGGTAATACCGGAGAGCATATCTCCCATCTGTCCGATACCTGAAAGGCTCGCATGGAAGGCATGCAGAGACGGAAGACGGAAACGACCGGTATCATCGTAAGCACCGTTACGCTGAGCACCTACAGCTTCATCTCCTGAAAGATAGGCACCTTCCCAGAAATTTCTGCCAAACCAAGCCTCATTCCTGGTATAATGGTAACACTTTTCAAACTCAGCCTCGACAATAATTGGATTATCGGGAATTTCAGTATATTTTCCCACCATCGGCACATCAAGATCCGTACAGGAAGACATACCGGCAAGCATAGGGATAAATACCAAAGCTTTTATATATGGTTTCATTTTTCTCAATTTTGTATAAAAGTTGTTGTTATCCTAAAGTTTTCCAACCCATTAAAAATTAACGTTAAGACCAACAAGGATTTGGCGTGTACGCGGATAATGGTCATGACGCGAGTCAATACCGGGTGTTTCTCCGGCGAGATTTATCTCAGGATCGCGCCCTTTATATCCGGTTATTGTAAACACGTTATTAGCAGATACATATACTCTTACATCACGAAGCCAGCCGTTGAAACAGTTGCGGAATGTATATCCAAGTGTCACTGTTGCGAGTTTGAAATATGAACCATCTTCAACCCATCTGCTGGAAGGCGCCTGAGAGCCTTTATCTGTAGATTTTTGATAATCACGGATATCCGCCAATACATTTCTACCAAGGTTCACAGCTTGAACATAACCGAAATATTCTCTTGGTTCATTGTATATCTTCTGACCGAAGACACCGGTGAAGAACAGATTCAAATCCCAGTTTTTCCAAGAGAAATTGTTATTCCAACCCATTGTCAGTTTGGGCTGCGCATTTCCTACTATGACACGGTCTTTCGGTTTCAGATCCTTAGCTTCAACTGTCACATAATTACCATTCTCATCTACACAGCGATTTCCAAATGTATCATCAAATGTCTTATCATATGTATAGAAAATTGACTGACCATCCTCATTATAACCTGCCCAATCATAGGTAAAGAACGTACCAATCGGCTGACCTTCGATAATTCGCTGGATTGCACATCCTTCAAAATTAGACCATTCATCAACGTTAGGACTATATCTGTCGAGCACACCGGTTGTAAATCCTGCGGAAGGATCCGAAATACTTACAATCTTATTTTTATTATGCGACAGGTTGAGAGATGTGCTCCATGTGAACGGACCCTGAATCGGCACGGCGTTGATTGTCACCTCCACACCGCGGTTACGCATACGACCTACGTTTGCATCGAGAGTACCCACAGGATATTTGGTAGTTGACACAGGATAAGCCCAGATCATATCTCTTGTGTCTTTGTTATAATATTCAATCACACCATTGATACGACCTCCAAGGAAAGAGAAATCCAAACCGACATTGAGCATGGTAGTAGTTTCCCATTTGAGGTTATCATTCTGGTTACGGGCAGCGGTGATATACTTGTAAGCGTTCTCTTCACCTGTCACAGGATCTGAGAATCTACCGCCATCCATCTCATAATAGAATCTTGCACGATAGGCATCGAATCCTTCAGAGTTACCACTCTTACCCCAGCCTACACGGATTTTGAAATCGCCGACTTCCCCAAGGGGTCTCAGCCATTCTTCCTCAGAAAGTCTCCATGCAACTGATGCCGACGGGAATGTTCCCCATTTGCTGTTTGAACCAAACACTGATGCACCGTCACGACGGAGTGCTGCCTGGAACAAATATTTTGAATCATATGAATAATTGGCACGTCCGTAGAATGATATCATTCTCTTAGTCCATTTCACATTTGCCCACACTGGGTCGGCTGTCCATGAATTTGCAGCTCCGATGTTATCCCAGCCTAAGGAATCATCATAGTAATTATAGCCTTTCGCTCCAAATCCGTCGTTATAATCTCCCTGCTCCCAGGAATAACCAGCCATCAAGGCTACCTTATGAACATCCTTGAATGTTTTATCCCAGTTGCCGTAGATTTCCATTAGTTTATTGATGTCAGTCGCATTACTACGCTCTGCATATCCGTTCACATTATTAAACTCAACTTTGTGAGAACGGTACGCCTTGTAATTCCAGTTGTTGTTCTGATAAGAGAAGTTTGCATTGAGGAAAAGACCGTCTATTATCTTGAACTGTGCTTTACCTGTAACCTGATATCTCTTGAAATCCTTTCTTGAGGTGTTTTCATAAAGCATTGCCAGAGGATTGTAATTCTTTGAGAACTGCTGTCCATGAGAATACCAGGATCCGTCTTCGTTCTTGGCAGGCACCAGAGGAGAATAGTAGTACATAGCATTATATACAGCCTTACCATCATTGGCCTCTCTGTCATTTACGCCCCATTCATTACGGATGTTACCATTGATACCTACACCAAGGAGGAGTCTTTCCTTCAGCATCTTTGTTTCCACATATGCACGCGCAGTGAAAAGATTATTTCCTGATCCACGTATCACACCATCTCTTGCAATATAATTGACTGATGCATTGTATGTGGTATTCTTGCCACCTCCCGATATTGAAACATTATGATTATGAGCGAAACCTGTGCGTTGAACCTCGTCTTTCCAATTTGTATTATAACCTAGGTCATAATCAAGATTAGCGCCGACCTCTTTTGCATAAGCACGCAACTCATCACCGGTCATCATCTTATGGTCATTAGCTATTCTATCCCATGACACATAGCCCTGATATGACACATTGGCTTTTCCTTCAGAACCGCGTTTTGTAGTCACGATAATCACACCGTTGGCAGCCTTGGAACCATAGATTGCTGTAGCTGATGCATCACGAAGCACATCAATGCTCTCGATATCTGCCGGTGGAATGAGATTGAGATCCACACCAGGGATACCATCTACCACATACAGTGGAGATGCGCCATCATTACGAAGTGTAGAGGCACCGCGGAGTGTCAATGAATTCACGCCGCCGTTGGGGTCGGAGTTCTGCACGACAACAAGACCCGGAACCTTACCTTGAAGGAGCTGACCGGGATCAGTGTATGAACCTACGTTCAGGTCTTTGGAATTTACTGTGGTGATTGAGCCGGTGAGATCTTTCTTCTTCATCGTGCCGTAGCCGATCACGACTACCTCGTCGAGAAGCTCGTTGTCCTCTTTAAGAACAATCTTAAGATTGTTTCCTTTAACCGTGACCTCCTGGGTCACGTAGCCGACATAAGACACTCTGATCTTCTTGCCCTGCGCCACATTAAGCTTGAAATTACCGTCAATGTCGGTGGATGCTCCTATTGTGGAGCCCGGCACTATAACACTCGCGCCTATCAGAGGCTCGCCTGTTTCATCCGTTACTGTACCCGTTACAGATGTCTGGGCATTCGCCGACAGAGCAGTCATAAAGAATGAGAGAATAAAGGTCAGCATGGCCACACGTATACCATGATGACGACGCACTCTCTTCTCGCCTTCTACTTGCGTTGAGAAATACATAGATGTAAGGTTAACTAAAAGTTGTTATTATAGTTCATTTTCGTATCTGGATGAGTTCTGCGAAACTCATTGCATTCAATTTGATAAATCTCAGTCTTACAGCCCTTTTATGCTTAAGTATAACCGCTGAAGATTATGCCTGATGAAATTTGTCGCTGCAAATATTGCAATCAATAGTGTAAAAACTACACTTTTTAATTATTTTAACACTTATTAACTTTAAGTCTAAGTAAAAATCTGCTTTACAACATAATTTAATATTATAAAAGACTAACTAAGCTTCCAAAATGGGCATTTTCTGTGGTGATTTATGTCATTTTTATTAAATTTGCAGGTTGAACACCATTTACTCCATTTAAACTATAATCTTATAGTAATAAAACCTGACATAAAAAAAACGATGAGACTCGTAAGTAAGAAATATCTCCTCCCCTTTATTCTGATAACCTCGCTCTTCTTCATGTGGGGATTCGCGAGGGCGATACTTGATGTGCTCAACAAGCATTTCCAGGAGTCGCTGTCAATATCAATAACCCAATCAACCCTGATTCAGGCTACCACCTACGTGGGTTACTTCCTCATGGCTTTGCCTGCGGGAATCATGATCACCCGCTTTGGATACAGACGGGGAGTCGTGACAGGTCTGCTTCTCTTCGGAATCGGAGCATTGCTGTTCATTCCCGGAGCACACCTTATGTCGTTTCCCGTTTTCCTGGTTGCGCTCTTTGTGATAGGATGCGGTCTGGTGATGCTTGAGACTTCGGCAAATCCTTATGCAGCAGAGTTGGGAGCGAAAGAGACCGCTGCCTCACGTCTGAATCTCGCCCAGTCGTTCAACGGGTTAGGATGCATCTTGGCTCCTGTGATTGTCGGTGGATTCCTCTTTTCCGGAGACAATGGCGGGGTCGAGGTTCCATACACGGTGATGGGGGTTATAGTACTCCTTGCCGCGCTGCTTTTCAGCCGCGTGCAGTTGCCGGAAATCAATGCCGGAGAGGAATCGGAATCCACAGTATCCTCTGAGAAAGAAGGAATCGGCGCCACTATCCGCAGGTTATGGGGTCGCAAACGATTCAGATATGGAGTTATCGCCCTTTTCTGCTATGAGGTTGCGGAGATCTCCATAAACTCCCTGTTCATAAATTACGCCACCGCTGACGGATGGATGGATAAATCCACCGCATCAATAGTGCTCTCGTTCGGTGCGTTAGGATTATTCATGGTGGCGAGAATAGCCGGAAGTGCCATCATGAGCAAGGTCAGGGCGGAGAAAGTGCTGCTCGTGTGCGCAGTGATGACTGTGCTCGGAGCTGTCGCCGTGACGCTCGATGCCGGGGCTATCTCCAAAGCGGGTGTATTCGTATGCTACGCTTTCGAGGCAATCATGTTCCCGACAATTTTCGCCATAACTATCGGAGGAGCCGGCAATTCAGTGAAGATAGCATCCTCTTTCCTCATGATGACACCTATCGGAGGAGCCGTAGGCACCTCTCTGATGGGGTATGTTGCGGATGTAACTTCCATGTCAATGGCATTCATCGTGCCAGCCGCAGGATACCTATGCGTATTGCTTTACGCAATATCAGCCAATAAAACTAAACTGAAAACAATTAGCAAATGACAGATATATGTTGCATCGGGCACATCACGCTCGACAAAGTGATAACACCGCGCTTCGAGGCTCACATGCCCGGAGGCACGGCTTTCTATTTCGCCAAGGCTCTGAAAAATTTCAACCATGATGGTTTCAAGCTCGTGACATCTCTCGGAGACACTGAGATGGATGTTGTGGAGGAACTGAGGGCAGACGGCATCGATGTAGATGTGATACCGAGCCGCAAATCGGTATATTTCGAGAATAAATATGGCGAGGACATGAACAACCGCACTCAACGCGTTCTTGCAAAGGCCGACCCTTTCACCGAAGAGAATCTGAAAGATGTAGATTCAAAAATATATCACCTCGGAACTCTCCTCGCCGATGATTTCGATCTGGATGTGATCAAGGCTCTCGCCGGCAAGGGCATCGTATCGGTGGATGTCCAGGGCTATCTGCGCAAGGTTGTTGGCGAGGATGTTGTCCATGTGGATTACGACAAGAAACGCGAGGCAATGCCATATATCTCCATCCTAAAGGCAAATGAAAAAGAGATGGAAGTGCTCACCGGCACATCCGACCCTCACGAAGCGGCACGCATCCTTTCCGACTGGGGTTGCAAGGAGGTGCTTCTGACCCTCGGAGACAAAGGCTCGCTCATATACACCGGCGGTGAATTCTACAATATCCCCGCCCTTCCCCCTACCGACCTTGTTGACGCCACCGGTTGCGGCGACACTTACATGGCAGGATATCTCTACAAACGCAGCCGTGGAGCGTCCTATCAGGAAGCAGGCACCTTTGCCGCCGCCATGTGCACCCTCAAACTGGCAAAGAAAGGTCCCTTCTCCGGCACGGAAGAGGATGTATGCAATCTGATCAACAACATTAAATAACAAACTATTAATCCCAACCTTAAAATGAAACGATTTATCTTATTGGCAGCCGCGTTAGTAGCTATTTCAGGAGCTGAAGCGAAAAAAACAAAGCAACAGGCGCAGAATCCTGCGGATATGGCAATCCGAAAGGAGATCGCCGCAACTCCGGAAAAGGCAGGAGGCGTATACTTCTCATACCCGTACGCCACCGATTCCATCGCACCGGTACCCGCCGGGTATTCACCCGTCTACATTTCTCACTATGGCCGCCACGGTTCCCGTTGGCACGCCTCACCGGATCTCCACGATAAGACAGTAAAGAAATTCGAAGAACAGCACAAACTCGGTAATCTTACCGCAGATGGCGAGAAAGCGCTCGAGATGGCAATACGCTGCCGCGACAACACAAAAGGGCACGTCGAAGAGCTTACAGGACGCGGACAACGCGAACACCGCGGAATCGCGACTCGACTTTACAACCGCTTCCCTTCGATGTTCGCCGATGGCGACACAATCATATCGCGCAGTTCACAGGTACAGCGCTGCATAATCTCGATGGCGGCATTCAACGACGCCTTGAAAGAGAAGAATCCTAAACTTGTGATGGACTTCCACGCAACCCCGTCTGACATGGATTTCATCGCATTCCACACCCCCACTGCCAAAGCGATCTACAGTGGCAAACAATGGTGGAGAGCGGATTTCAACAATAAGCGTGATTCCCTCAACCGCTGCATGGCCACCGCGAAACGGCTCTTCAAAGACCCGTCGAAGGCAATGAAATCCAAAGCAGTGAAATATCTTTATGATATAGGGGTGATTGTGCAGGATGTAGACGGGCTGGACGCAGACATTCTTTCTTTATTCGACAGAGAAGATCTGGTAAACCTTTGGAAAGCCGAGAACTATAAGCATTATGTGCGCCACGGAAATTCTGTTGAGGGTGAAAGCGAGGGTCCAAAATCAGCAAGCAGCCTTCTCGCCGATATCATCAGCAAGGCAGATGAAAGCCTCGCGGGGAAACGCGCTAAAGTGGATCTCCGTTTCGGTCATGACGTCTTCCTGATGCGTCTCCTCGCGCTTATGGGCGTTGAAGGCACAGACTATACCGTGAAAGGATTCGATGAGGCATCACGCGTATGGCAGACCTACCGCATAACGCCTATGGCTGCCAACCTTCAGCTTATTGTATTCCGCAACTCAGCAGGTCATGAGATCGCTACCTTGCGTCTCAATGAACGGCCTGTCAGGTTAAACGGCATCAATGAAACCGCTCCAGGTTACTATGACTGGAAACAGCTACGTTCACTCTGGGAATCAAAGCTCAAAGGATACAAAGCCGACAAAACGGAGAAATCATCATCGAGCAATACCAATTACTTAACGACATGAACAAACTAAAAGTCTTTCTTTTCGGGGCGATCACCGCGCTCTCTGCATCTGCCGGAGTACGCCAGGAAATAGCGGAATGTCCGCAACGGGCAGGAGGGATATATTACGCTTACCCGTATACCTCTGATTCCGTAGCCCAGGCTCCCGCCGGTTATGAACCGTTCTATATCTCCCACTATGGGCGCCACGGCTCCCGCTGGGTAATAAACAAGAACCTGCATCGCCTCACAGCCGACGGGCTGCGCGCGCAGCAGAGCGAGGGGAATCTTACTGAACTCGGCAAGGAGATCCTTGCAAAAACCGAAAGACTTCAGAAGCATACCGACGGACATCATGGCGAACTGTCTCCTCTCGGCAGTCGTCAGCACAAAGCAATCGCAGCAAGGATGATGAAGCGTTTTCCACAACTGTTCAAGGGAAACGGCAGGATAATCGCACGTTCATCTACCGAACCGAGATGCATCATCTCCATGTCAGCATTCACCGAGGAGATAGCAAAGGGGAATCCGGCTCTTTCGATAGAGAAAAATGCCACCCCCGGTGACATGCGCTTCATAATGAATCATTCTGACGATGCTCGCGCGTTGGAGAAAAAAGATGCTGATTGGCGCAAAAGATTCGCTTCAGCCAAAGATTCCTTATACCGCGCCGAGACAACTGCCCGCAAGCTTTTCAACGATCCTTCGAAAGTGAAGGAGCTCCCGAAGCTGATGCAGCAGATATTTGATGTGGCTATCGATGTGCAGGATGTGGATGGTATAGATGACGACATATTGGAGGTTTTCGACACCGAGGATCTATATAATCTCTGGAAAGGTCAGAATTACCATATGTATGTATGCCATGCCAATTCTGCCGACGGAACCGGCGCAGGACCGCGCAGCTCTGTAAATCTCCTCAATGAGATCACCGACCGTGCAGATGAGGCGATAGCCGGGAATCGCCCGACAGCCGTAGACCTCCGTTTCGGTCACGACACAGCACTGCTGCGCCTTCTTGCATTGATGGGAGCAGAGGGAGCGGATGCATCCGTAAAAGGTTTCGAGAACGCAGCCGAGGCATGGCAAACCCATAACCTCACCCCCATGGCAGCAAACTTCCAGCTTGCCCTTCTCCGCAATGCGTCAGGCGATGTGATTGCCGCTCCGCGACTAAACGAACGCCCTGTAAAAATAAACGGAGTGAAAGAGCTTGCCGGATACCCCGGATATTACAAATGGTCGGATCTTCGCAAAGCATGGAAATCGGCTTGCCACCCGGTAGCTGACATCGCGGAAAGAATATGCCCCGGAAGCTCCCGCAAATTCATATTCGAGCAGGTAGACTCTCCGGAAGAATTCTTTGAGATTGATTCTGAAAACGGGAAGCCCGTGATACGCGGCAACTCTACGGTCAACATGGCGGCAGGTCTTAACTGGTATCTGAAATATTATCCCAACATACATATCAGCTGGAACCAAATGTCGGCAGACATACCCGACAATCTTCCGCTACCCCGCAAGAAAGAACGTCATACAACAGATGCTTCTCAGCGCTATTACCTGAATTACTGCACTCACTCATACTCAATGCCCTTCTGGGGATGGGACCGCTGGCAGAAAGAGATAGACTGGATGGCACTACACGGTATAAACATGCCGCTGGTTATCGCCGGCACAGATGCAGTGTGGCGCAACACTCTGATGCGCCTCGGATATTCAAAAGAGGAGGCGGATGCGTTTGTGGCAGGTCCTGCTTTCCAGGCATGGTGGCTAATGAATAACCTTGAAGGATGGGGAGGCCCTATGTCGGAGAAATGGTATGAGGACAGGGTTAAGCTTCAGAGACAGATCCTCGCAAGGATGGAGCAACTTGGCATGGAACCTGTGCTTCCGGGATATTCGGGTATGGTTCCTCACGATGCCGACGAACGTCTTGGAATGGATGTATCCGGAAAAGGGATCTGGAACGGATTCGTGCGTCCGGCTTTCCTGAAAAGCACTGATCCCCAATTCAACAAGATTGCGGATATCTATTATGACGAGTTGCGCAAGGTGAACGGCACCGCAAAATATTACAGCATGGATCCCTTCCACGAGGGAGGCAGCATCGAGGGTGTGGATCTCACCGAGGCAGGCAAGATCATAACCGCTGCCATGAAACGTGCGAACCCCGAAGCGGTATGGGTGATACAAGGCTGGAACGAGAACCCGCGTGCTCAGATCTACGCCGGCATACCGAAAGGAGATATAGTTGTGCTCGACCTTGCTTCCGAGATCAAACCGCAATGGGGCGATCCCGACACACCCTCGAAGACACCGCGTCCCAACGGATATGACGGTCATGACTGGCTCTTCTGCATGCTGCTCAATTTCGGTGGCAATGTTGGCCTCCACGGACGCATGGATAACGTAATCGGAGGATATTACAAAGCCCGCAACTCCAGATTCGGCAAAGACATGACGGGAATCGGTCTTACTCCGGAAGGTATCGAAAACAATCCTGTGATGTATGAGCTTATCTCAGAGCTTATATGGCGTCCGGAAGAATTCACCAAGGAGGAATGGCTCGAAAACTATTCCAAAGCTCGATATGGCGCTAAAAACAAGAACGCAGAGAACGCATGGAAGCAACTCGGCAATACAATATACAATTGCCCGTGGGGCATACTGCAGCAGGGCACAACGGAATCAATTTTCTGCGCACGCCCGTCTGAGAAGGCTTGGAAGGTATCGAGCTGGAGCCGCATGAAACCTTACTACAAGCCGGAGGATGTGATTGCAGCAGCCAAGAAATTCGCTGCCGCCGCCCCTGCCTTAAGGAATAATGAGAACTATAGATATGACCTTGTAGATATCACCCGTCAAGCTATCGCTGAGAAAGGGAGACTTGTCTACACCGAGATGCAAAAGGCACTTAAGAAAAAAGATATGTCGGCATTCAAGAAGTATTCAGACAAATTCCTGAGCCTTATTGACATGCAGGACAAGTTATTGTCTACACGTCCGGAATTCAATGTGCAGACATGGATAGATGACGCCCGTAACCTTGCTCCGACAAAAGAGGAACGAGATAATTTCGAGAGCAACGCCCGTTATCTTATCACGACATGGGGACCACGCGTGGCAAGCGAGGACGGAGGTCTCCGCGATTACGCCCACCGCGAATGGAGCGGCTTGCTCGGCTCGCTTTACCACACCCGTTGGAAAACATGGATTGACCGTCAGCTCGCCGGCGACAAATCGCCGATAGATTTCTTCACCATCGACGAGCAATGGGTGAAATCCCGCGACAAGCATCCTGTAAACTACGATACGAACTGCGTTGACGCAGCATTAGAGAGTCTGAAGGCACTCTAAATAAATAAGGAGCAGCTTTTGCTGCTCCTTATTTATTTCACAATCTTCTCTAAACTTGAAAAGGCTTGAAAATCATCAGATTTTCAAGCCTTTTCTGTCGGGGTGAGGCGACTCGAACGCCCGACCTCTACGTCCCGAACGTAGCGCGCTAACCAACTGTGCTACACCCCGATTTTTGTTTGCGTCTGCAAAGTTACAATTTTTTTTCGCATTAGCAAAATCTTTTATGCAGTTTTTGCAAAATGAAAATCAATTGCCGGTATAACCGTCAGGATACCCTATTATGCAGAACACTATAAGAGTAAGCAATGCTACCACCACAATATTAACCAATGACATCCTCCACGCCAAAAGGCACTTTCCGGGAGTGCGCGCGTAATGAATGGTGACGAAGCTCAGCAACATCGACAATACAGGAACCGGAAGATATATGAAATACTCCGTTACTATTTCCAACTCAAACGGTGCTATCAATCCAATTCCACAGTATATGATCGTTGACAACACAAGCACGATGGTGGCTCCGGTCTTGCCATAACGCCCGAAAAATGTGGTGCGGGATGTCAGCGCATTCCTTCTCAGATGGAAGATCGCATAGATGATATGGCAGTTAGACGCCATCAGACCCAACATAACGCTCATTATTATCGCCGGCTCAAGATTCCACCATGTGAATATATCCTCATACACAGCCTTTGACTGCACAAGCTCTGTGCCTATCACCGCTATGGGACCAAATATAAAGAATGTGGCTATCGGATACAGCACTGATCGGCTCAGAGGATACGGGCCGATATTATTGATGAGGGCAAAGAAAACAATCAGAGCTGCGATTATAAGCGCCCACCATCCTGCCATGGATAGCACGGCGAGTCCGGCAGTGGCAGTCAATATGGAAAAAATCTGTATACCCTCTTTCAGAATATACGAGACAGGACGATCTATATCCTCACAATACATGTTATCGTCACGGTTTTCACCATAATTATGCTTATCATCATAATAACGATGAATCACGTTACTGGTGCACTGGGCAAAGACAGCAAACAAAAGACATGCCATCGCCGCTATCGGATCCAGACTGCCATGAGCCGCGGCATCTGCCGTGCCCATCGCCACTGAAGCCACTGAGAGCCAGAGCGTGCGCAGACCGGCTGCCTTCAAAATTATCTGTACGGCTGTCATGGCATCAGATTGTGTAGAGACATACAAACAGGGATGACACTCCAATCACAATCCAGAGCACTATAGCCTGGATGAGAGGCTTGGCACCCACCTCGCGTATCACCTTGAGGCTCAAGCTCGAACCGATCGCAAAAAGAACAGCGACAAGAGCCTGCTTGGCTATCGCCACAATGCCATCATACACAGGGCGCATGAATCCTATCATGGATTCCGGTGTATATGTATTGATCACCATAGCTACAACAAAAAGAAGAATGAACCATGGTATCGACACCTTTGCCTTCCCCTCCCCTTTCTGCTCTTTGCGGAAATACCAGATGGTGAAAAAAGCGAGCGGGATTATCCAAAGCGCACGGGTGCATTTGATAAGGGTTGCAAGTTCGCATGCCTCCGGACCATAGGCAGCTCCGGCGCCTACTACAGAACTGGTGTCATGAATCGCTATGGCAGCCCATGTGCCGAACTGTTCCTGCGTCATTCCGAAGAGATGTCCGAGGGGTGGGAAGATAAATAGAGCCACGGCATTGAGAATAAATATAACTCCCAACGATACAGCCATATTCTTCTCATTGGCTTTCATCACACCTCCGACAGCCGCGATGGCTGAACCTCCGCAGATAGCTGTGCCTGCGGAAATGAGATACGAAGCTTTGTCATTGATTTTCATCCAGCGTCCCACCAGGATACCGATCACCATCACCCCGACTACAGAGACAATAGTGAAGAGCATACCGTCGGCTCCTGACTGGAGACTCTTCTGAAGATTCATGCCGAATCCCAGACCCACCACAGATGCCTGGAGAAGATACTTGGAAAGCTTCTTGTTGAATTTAGGATAAGGGATGCCGCATACGATGGCAAACATAAGACCAAGGAAAAGAGCGACAGCAGGCGATATCACCTCTTCTCCAAAAATCATTTTGAACGGGAACAGCATCAGCACGAGTAGCACCCAGTAAAGAGGGCGCGCAAGGCTCTGCATTTTCACAGAGTCCGATGGGTTATAATTTTTCATGACAAGAAAAGTTTAGATTCCTTCTCATAAACAGCTGAGGGAAACAATCAGTTTAATCAATGTAGCATCAAATAATGTGTCATCAAATAAAATAATGGAGCATCAAATAATGAAGCATCAAATATACGTCTGTTTCTTAGGCGGTCAGATAGAATTTTGTTAGTTCGATTGCAAAATTAATTAAAAAGGTGTAAATTTGCAAATCAATGCGGATTGTTTGACATTCCGCCTTCAAAACGTGCATTTTGAATTCTGGACAATGAATTCGGAGATGCCTTATGAATGATGAATTAACATGAAGATCCACCGCGAAGGAACCAACATATTGATTCTGTTGTTTATCGTATTGGCAGCACTAAATGTGCCGATATGGCTTTTCATGCCTCCATATGTGATTCCTGCCTGCTTCTCCGCGCTATCGCTTGTGGTCTACAGCTTCGTATTCAACTTCTTCAGATGTCCGCAGCGTCATTACCGCGGACAGAGAAAAGGGATGGTCGTAAGCTCGGTAGATGGTCGTGTAGTGGCGGTGGAACGCACTTTCGAGGGGGAGTATCTGAAAAGCGACGCGATAATGCTTTCAGTGTTCATGTCTCCGCTTAATGTGCATGCCAACTGGTTTCCGGTTGACGGCAAGGTGGAATATGTGAAACATCACAGCGGCCGTTTCCTCTCCGCTTACCTGCCAAAGGCGAGTACCGACAACGAACGGAGCACCATAGGCATTCTCGCAGACTGCGGACAACGGATCACCGTGAGACAGATAGCAGGAGCTATGGCGCGGCGCATTGTAACTTATGCCAGACGCGGGGAACCGGCTTCAATCGATGAGCATCTCGGATTCATAAAATTCGGTTCGAGAGTGGATCTATACTTGCCTTTAGACACGGAAATTCTCGTTAAGATTGGAGACATAACCCGCGGAGGCGTGACTCCTGTAGCAAGGTTTAAATAACTTTTAGATGAGCAATATAATCATACGCAATATACCGAACAGCATCACATGTCTCAATATTGCCTCAGGCGTGATGGCCATCATCTGCGCGCTTCGCGGTGAGACGGAGATGTGGGGGATGGAGGCTTACAACTGGGCATACATATTCATCGGCATAGCGGCTGTGATGGATTTCCTCGACGGCTTTGCCGCCCGCCTGCTGCATGCCTATTCTGATATGGGCAAGGAGCTCGACTCCTTGTGCGACTGTGTAAGCTTCGGTGTCGCTCCGGCTATGATACTCTTCTCAACCCTTGAGCAATATGGCAATCCTCAGTGGATAAGCTGGGCAGCTCTGATTATTCCCGTTTTCGGAGCATTGCGACTCGCGAAATTCAACATAGATACCCGTCAGACATCAAGCTTCATCGGTTTGCCTATACCAGCAAACGCCATCTTCTGGATTGGATACACAGCATTATGCCATCAGCAGGCGGGAAGCTTGTGCGAATGGTGGTTTGTTCTCCCGGTGCTTCTGCTTGAAAGCTGGCTGATGCTATCACCGCTGCCCTTGTTCTCGCTTAAGTTCAAGACGTGGGGATGGAAAGGCAACGGTTTCCGCTGGGTCCTTATAGCTGCAGCGGTGGTGCTTGTGGCATTTGCCGGTGTCCCCGGACTGATGTGGCTGATAATCACCTATCTCATCTTAGGATTATTTGCCTTAATAAAAAATTGATAGGATCTTTATGACCCTAAAGCCCTTAAGGTCCTTAAAGTCCTTAGAGACCTTAGAGACCTTAGAGACCCTAAAGTCCTTAAAAATTAAAAATTGAATCAATGGGAATATTCTTCATAATATTAATAATAATTTTCCTCTGCTGGCCATGGATAACCAAATGGCTCAGAGGCTATATGGCTCGCCGCGCTGAAGATATGGTGCGTCGCATGGCAGGCATGCCGTCACGCAAAGAGGAACAGAAGCGCAGACGCGAGCAGGAAAGACAGCAGAAACGTAACGGTTTTTCAGCCGGTTCGACACGCGGCAGAAACAGAGCTTCCACCAACGGAAAAGATACCGACAGCATCAGAAGCATGCAGGAATATGCGGAGGATGTTGAATTTACGGAAACTAAAGAATATTCCGAAACCGAGATAATCGAGGATGACGGCAAAGGAAACCGCCGTGTATACAGAGAGAGCCAGGTGTCGGATGCCGAATATATAGAAATAAAGAAATGACCGGAAGAACTCTATTCGTAAGTGACCTTGACGGAACGCTGATGCAGCCGGGAGCATATCTTTCGGATAAAACCATAGATTTGCTGAACCGGAGCATCGCAGACGGCAAGCTTTTCACCATAGCAACAGCAAGGACACCCGCCACTGTCTCCAATATTATCAAGGATGTCAACATGAACATCCCAGGGATTGTGATGACCGGAGCTGCGATATGGAATCCTGCGACAAACCGGTATTCAAACCAGAAATACATGAATCCGCAGGGTGTGGAAAAGCTTGTAGAGACTTACAGAAGCATGAATTTCCCGATCTTCCTCTTCACCCTTGACGATGAACTGATAAATATATATCACATCGGCGGCAAACTCAACAAGCTCGAACAGGATTTCATGGACGAGCGCATCAACTCTCCTTACAAGCGCTTCCATATTTCTGAAGATGGAACAGAAATACTGCCGGCAGACTTCTCGAAAACCATCCTGTTCTACGGTATGCAGCCCACCGAGCTGGCAGAGACAACTTACGCCCGAACATGTGGGATAGAGGGCTGCCGTCCGCAATTCTACCACGATTTCTACGGACCCACAATCGGAATTGTGGAGGCATTCTCAACCGAGGCGACAAAAGCAAATGCTGTGGCTCATATGAAGCAACTTACGGGAGCTGACCGCGTGGTGGCTTTCGGCGACAACCTCAACGACATACCGATGCTTAAGGCGGCTGATGTAGCGGTGGCGGTTGACAATGCGCTGCCGGAGGTAAAGGAAATTGCAGACATAATCATCGCTCCCAATACGGAGGATTCCGTGGCGGAATTCATCTTCAACGCATCATGATCCATGCTTTCGACAGACGCACCGGAAAAATGCTGCTCATCGTCGCCTCTGCGATAGCGGTGATCATCTTCCTGCTGATAAGCAATAATCTGATAAAGGAACTTGAGAATCAGGAGCGCGACCGCATGAGCATATGGGCGCAGGCTACCGAACGACTCGCCAAAGCTAATGTGGATTCAGATTTTGAATTCCTCTTAGGGATAATATCCCAGAACAACTCCATTCCCGTGCTGATCTGCGACAAAGATTTCAACATCTCTGAATTCCGCAATTTCTCCCTACCCGACAAAAACGACAAGGATAAGTCACTATTCTCAGAACTGTCTCAAAAAAATAAAGATTATCTACAGAAACGTTTGAGGAAAGCAGGTGGTGAGACGCCACTGCCTGAATTGATTAAAAAAAATCATCATTTTATTGAGGTAGAGCTTTTCGGAGGCGAGAACCAATATATCTACTACGAGGATTCACGTCTATTGCGAAGTCTGAGCATATATCCCTACATACAGATGGCCGTGATGATAATCCTCGCTTTGATTATTTATCTGGCAATGGTATATACCAAACGCGCCGAACAAAACCGGGTTTGGGTAGGATTATCGAAGGAGACAGCCCATCAGTTAGGCACACCCATCTCTTCGCTGATGGCATGGACTGAATATCTGCAGGCATCGGGTGTTGACAGCGAGATAACCGATGAAATCGATAAGGATGTGAAGCGGCTGTCTGTGATTGCAGACAGATTCTCAAAGATCGGGTCACAGCCCGAGATGCAGCTCGACTATCTGAACGAGGTTGTTGCCAAATCGCTGGATTACATGAAGAGCCGTGTGTCAGGACGCGTGGTGATAACGATGAATCTCTCACATGATGACCATGGTGTGCAGCTATCCCGTCCGCTTATAGAATGGGTGATGGAGAATCTTACAAAGAATGCTGTCGACGCCATGCAGGGAGAGGGAACACTTGATATTACCACAGGAGCTGAGAAAAATATAGTCTGGGTTGAAGTGAAAGACTCCGGCAAAGGGATAGCACGTAAAAATTTCAAGACCGTTTTCAACCCCGGATATACCACGAAAAAACGAGGCTGGGGACTCGGTCTTACCCTTGTGAAAAGGATAGTGGAGGAGTATCACGGAGGCAAAATCTTTGTGAAGGAATCCGAACTCGGCAAGGGCACGACATTCCGAATCGAATTTCCCGCGGCTTGATTTTGAGATAGCAGGAGTTTTTATTAATTTTGCAAGTCAAAACATTCTGAATTATGGATATATCATATAAATGGCTCAAGCGATACATCGATTTCGACTTGAGTCCCCGTGAACTTGCCGCAACCCTGACCTCCCTTGGTCTTGAATGCGACACGGTAGAGGAAGTGGAGAGCATCCGCGGAGGATTGCGCGGCGTGGTCATTGGCAAGGTGCTCACCTGCGAGGAGCATCCGGACTCCGACCATCTCCATGTCACCACCGTCGACCTCGGCAACGGTGAACCAGTGCAGATTGTATGCGGTGCGCCTAATGTAGCAGCAGGACAGACTGTTGTAGTGGCCACTGTAGGCACAACCCTCTACGATGGTGACCAGGAATTCCAAATCAAGAAATCTAAAATCCGTGGCAAGGAATCGTTCGGAATGATATGCGCCGAAGATGAACTCGGCCTCGGTAATGACCATGCAGGTATAATGGTGCTCCCCGAAGGAGTCAAACCCGGAACTCCTGCATCTGAATATTTCAATGTCGAAAGTGACTACCGTCTGGAGGTTGAACTCACCCCCAACCGCGTGGACGCAGCCAGCCATTATGGTGTGGCACGCGACCTTAAGGCCAAGGAATGGTGTCTGATAGCTCAAGGCGAGAAGGCAGGTGAATATCCGGAGATATCTGTTCCCGATGCATCGGCTCTCACTACAGACCGTCAGGATGGAGCTGTCATCGTCAAAGTTGAGGATGAAGAAGGATGCCCGAGATATTCCGGCATAACAATCCGCGGTGTCGAGGTCAAAGAATCGCCCGAATGGCTTAAAAATCTTCTTACCGCCGCGGGACAACGTCCCATCAACAATATCGTGGACATCACCAACTTCGTTCTTCTCGGAATCGGACAACCCCTGCATTGCTTCGACCTTGACCATGTGAAAGGGGAGGAGATTGTGGTGCGCACCTGCCCGGAAGGTACCAAATTCACAACACTCGACGGTGTGGAGCGTGAACTCAGCGATAAAGATCTGATGATCTGTGACGCGGAGAAACCGATGTGTATCGCCGGTGTATTCGGTGGTCTTGACTCGGGTGTTACCGAATCCACAAAGAATGTATTCATAGAGAGTGCATATTTCAACCCGACTCGTGTGCGTCGCACAGCCCGCCGCCATGGGCTATCCACCGACGCATCGTTCCGCTACGAACGCGGAGCCGACCCATCCATCACAGTCTATGCCGCCCGTCTGGCAGCAACTCTCATAAAGGAGATTGCCGGTGGTGAGGTTTGCGGTGGTGTTATTGACGTGCTTCCCGCACCGATTGAGAAAAAGGAGCTCGATTTCTCACTTTCATATTGCAACAATCTGATAGGCAAGGTGCTCCCTGCTGAATTGGTGAAATGCATCTTGAAAGCGCTCGAATTCGACGTAACTGAGACAGAGAATCCCGATGTGCTTCATCTCAAAGTGCCTACATATAGGGTTGATGTTTACCGTCCTTGCGATGTCGTGGAGGAGATTCTACGCGTCTACGGCTACAACAACGTCGAGATCGGTGACGAGATGCATGTATCTCTTTCCCAGAGAGGCGCTACCGACGAGAGCTACGATATGCAGCAGATCGTCAGCGAGCAACTCACAGCCACAGGCTTCAATGAGATCATGAATAATTCTCTTACAGCTGTAAGCTATTATGAGAATTCAGAGCTTATGCCCTTGGCAAACTGCGTGCGCCTCATGAATCCGCTCAGCAACGATCTGGGCGTGATGAGACAGACCCTCCTTTACGGTGGTCTCGAATCTATAGCGCATAATGTGAACCGCAAGATGCCCGATTTGAAATTCTATGAATTCGGGAATGTATATAAATTTAATCCTGAAAAGGAATCCTCCGCCGAGAAACCACTCGCACAATATTCAGAGCATATGGAGCTTGGCATATGGATCACCGGCCGCAAGGAGCAACCCTCATGGAATGTAAAGGCGGAGGAAGCCACAGTCTATGATCTCACGGGAATCGTCAACAACATATTCCGCCGTCTCGGTCTTCCTGCAGCAGCATTGACTTCAACTCAATCCTCTGACGAAATCTTCGCAGCTAAACTCGACATCGCAAGCCGTTCGGGCAAAAGGATAGCAGAGGTTGGTCTTGTACGCTCCACAATTCTTAAGAAATTCGATATAGAACAGAGCGTGGCATATGCCGCCATCGACTGGGATGCGCTCTTTAAGCTGACCGCGAAGAATAAGGTGACATACGCAGAGCTTCCAAAGACACAACCCGTTGATCGCGACCTCGCCCTGCTTGTTGACAAGAGCGTGAAATTCGCCGACATAGAAGCTGCGATCCGCAAGGCAGAGCGCAAGATGCTCAAGGATGTACGCCTCTTTGATGTCTACGAGGGAAAGAATCTCCCCGCGGGCAAGAAGTCATATGCAGTATCCATGAAGCTTCAGGATAACGAAAAGACACTCAACGATAAGCAGATCGACGCAGCCATGAGCCGCATCATCAGCGCGCTTAAATCTCTCGGAGCAGAGTTGAGATAAATAAGAATTTGCAATAAAAAAACAAGAAATCAATAATAAAGCCAAAAACCAAAAATGGGAAGAGCATTTGAATTTCGCAAAGCCCGCAAGCTCAAACGCTGGGGCAATATGAGCCGTACGTTCACACGTATCGGTAAAGAGATAACCATTGCTGCCAAAGCCGCCGGACCCGATCCGTCGATGAACCCGCGTCTGCGCGTGCTCATACAGAACGCAAAGGCAGCAAACATGCCCAAAGACACAATAGAGCGTGCAATCAAGAAAGCCACAGACAAAGACGCAGGTGATTACAAGGAGATTGTATACGAAGGATACGGACCCTTCGGTATCGCCATCGTAGTAGAGACAGCTACCGACAATAACCAACGCACTGTTGCTAACGTGCGTAGCTATTTCAACAAATTCGGAGGCTCACTCGGCACACAAGGCTCACTCTCCTTCCTCTTCGACCACAAGAGCGTATTCCACGTAAAACCGAATGCAGACATTGCCCTTGAGGACTTCGAGCTTGATCTCATGGACTTCGAGGCAGAGCTTGAGGCAGAAGACGAGGAATGGCTTGTATACGGAGCATTCGATCAGTTTGCCAACCTCCAGAAATTCTTTGAGGACAAAGGCGTTGAGATCGTCTCAGCCGAATTCGAACGCATCCCCACCGACTACAAGGAAGTCACAGCCGAGCAGCGCGAGCAGCTCGAGAAGCTCCTCGACAAATTCGAGGAGGACGAAGACGTCCAGAATGTCTTCCACAACATGAAAGAGGACTAATCCCCTCCCTCCGCGCCGGAGATTAGACAAGACTTCTCCCGCCAAGCTTTCGGCTGCCGCGAGGAGATTAGATCAAGCATATTCCGCCAAGCTTTCGGCTGCCGCCTCAGCACAGAGAAATAGCATTCTTCCGTGCCGAGGCGGCAGCCGAGGGAAGGGCGAAAAAACGCGGAAAACTGGAAAAAGCAGACGGCGCAGGGGAATAAGGTTCGGATAAGCCAATGGATAGAAGGAAATAAGGATTAGGATACCATGGAAAATCGGGATAATAGCGGGAAGCCTAAATATCGGAAATGCCCGAAGGAGGAATGGAAGAAGCCAACTAAGAAACGGGGGAACAGGAGAGCGTTTTTCCATGATTATCAGGCTCCGGGATATTATATGATCACCGCAAGCACACGCCTCGGCTCCCCTCCGCTATCTACCATCTCATATCCCCCTTTATCACCACAGAATCCATCTTCAAATCTTAATCCTTCTTCATCACATAATTCTTCGTCTCTTAATTCTTCTTCCATACAAAAGCCATCTTCTCTACAGCAATCATCTTCAAGTCAGAATCCAAAATCGCCTCAATCTCCGGGAAATATCTGGCAATCAGATCTTGGGAAGAAAACTGATAACAGACGGGAGATGATTATGCCCAAACATACAGAATTGGGTGAAAGAATCGCTCAGGAAATAAAGAATATTCCGGTGCATCATAAGGAGATGAGAATTCTCCGGTTTGTAGTGATGCCTGAGCATATACATTTTGTCCTGCATGTCAAGGAGAGGCTTACACGGAAATTAGGATCAGAGTTAGCAGGATTCTTTGGAGCATGTTCAAAACACAACCGTCAGATTCTATCTAATCCACAATCTACAATTAACACCTACTCAGACCCTTCTCGACAATCTACTATTAAAAATTCTTCCGATATTCCATCATATTTGGATTCTAATCAGCCGGATGAGCCTTCATTGTTGACTTCTCTATTTGAGCCGTTCCATGACAGGATAATCATGGATTACGAGCAACTTGACAGAGCAATACGGTATGTGGAAGACAATCCAAGACGAAGATTGATCAAACAATCAAATCCGAATCTCTTCAAACGTTATCTTCATCTGAAAATTGGAGATCGGGAATATGCTGCATATGGTAATATATTCCTTCTTAAAGAGATAAACCTTCTGCCTGTCAGGATTCATCGCAGATGGTCGGAAGATGAATTCCGGAATTATCATGACTCTTGTGTAAAAGCCATTGACAATGACGCAGTGGTGATCTCACCGTTTATCCATCCTGCGGAAAAGAGAATTAGAGATTATGCCATGTCTACCGGAGCGCCACTTATAATTCTGCAAGATACAGGTTTCGAGGAGCGTTTCACTCCCAAAGGGGAGAGATTTCGTCTGTGCTCCGAGGGGCTCCTGCTTCTATTAGCCCCATGGCCGGAAAATTCAGGCAAAAGCAATTCCGGATATCGTGAATTTCACAATATGAATGATATGGCAGCGGCAATTGCAACAATGCCGGCTGACACAAGAACCTCTATACTTAAGGTATAAAATCCCCTCTATTGAATATCAGAAAAAGAGATTCCAGCCGGGGGCTTTGGAATATGCCGCTTCGGTGCCGGAAGGCACGTGAAGGCGGCATTTTTCGTAGATGGAGGTTTCATCCGGCTCGAAGATGAAGCTGTTGCAGTCGAATGGCGGAGGGACGGGTGACATCACTGTGATATCGCGCAGGGAGGTGCAACCGCTGAATATCAATTCACCTAACAGTTTTTTATTGGCAGGCATCCGCGCGCTTTCCAAGGAGACGCATTCAGAGAAGGCATAGGATTCAAGCTCCCTCATGTTTCGGGGCAGTTCTACGGATTTCAGACTGCTGCAGAATGAGAAGGCATTTGAGCCGATATGAGCCACAGAAGCCGGAATTGAAATGCTATCCAATTTCCCACAATAGGCGAATGCATGTGAGCCAATATCTTCGAGACGGGAGGGGAGCTTAACTTCGCGCAGTGTGGTGTCCCAGGCGCATAGATATTTAGGAAGAGCCTTGACTTTCTCCGGAATAGCAAGTGATTCAAGACCGGAACATTCGCGAAAAGCGCCCTCACCTATCTTTTCCAAAGATGCCGGCAGGTTGACCATGCGGAGATTAGAACAGCCAAGAAATGCGTATTCTCCAATCTCTTTAACTTCAGATGGCTCTTCAAAGGTGACTTCTGTGATATCCAGCCTGTCCTGATATGCGTGAGGAGGGATGACAGTCGTTCCCGATTTTATGACAAGCACTGAGGCAAGCAGTATTTCAGTCAGTCCCATCTGATCAATCTAATTTAGGAGCAAATTCAGGCGGAAGGATCTTTGCAGGGTCTGCTGTATCCGCACGCACCACGATCACACGGCTCTCGCCGCGCCAGGGGAGCGTGGAATGATACCTCTTGTATTCCATACGCACCGGGAGATTTGCATATTGCAGTTTTTTCAACGCTACTGCAACAGCCGGATCCGTAACGGAGAATACGAAATCTTCCCGATACACACGGGTAGTATCCATAATCTCCTTATAAGGAATTACAATGCCCTCATAGGTCTTGAATACAGATCCCCGCCTCTCTATATTCTCTACATATCCATATTGCGTGGATTCAGTCACATACGGGGAGAAAAACCACAGATAGCATGCTATTGCCAACCCAACTATTACTCCCGCGCCGGCAATCCATGCCCATAGCACCCAGCGGCGACCCGGGCGCAGATGCTCGAATTCGGATTCGGTCTGCTCCCAATAGTCGGGATCTTCAGGTTTCAGCTGCGGAGCCTTAGGCTGCTTTGGAACCTCCTGAATATCCGGCCCGTCAAAAAAATCATCTTTATCGTCTTTAAATTGCATCGTCTGGTTAAATTATATTACCCTATCTGTGCTTTTTCACTTTCACCGGAAAGATCAGTCTTCTTGCCAAGTGATATATACAGCATGGTAATGATTCCGAGTATAATGAGCATCACAGTCTGCCCTGACCATTGCAGCATTGAGAATGCCGTGCCGTCAGGAGCTGATATTCCATATATGGCAAGTCCGAACATCACTGCGATATTCCATGGTCCCAGACCGCCGTTTGAAGGAACAGCCATACCTATTGAACTTAGCACAAAAGCCACCAGACACGGTGTCAGGCCATAGGCAAGATGCGGATCCGCACAAAGCTCGCGAGTGAACGGGAATGCGAAGAAAGCCACGTAAAGCTGCACATAATAACATGCCCATATAGCGATTGAATACGCAAGAAATGCCCATTTACCCTGCATCTTGGTCACTACAGCAAAGCCTTTCCATGTATCCTTTCCCCAGTCTTTCACCTTCCTCACCGGCCCGGCATTTGCGCCGAAATGGAAGATCGCCCATATCAGCAGGCAGCCGCCTACCACCGCAATCCAGAACCATGGAGACGAGGCAGTGGCAACAAGTCCCTGCCCTACAGGATATTTGGTAAGGAAAGAATTTATGGCAGGTGCAGCAACAATGAATGTGAGCACTGTGAGAAGGAGCACACATATCGAATCCGACAGACGGTCAGCCACCATGGAGCCGAGAACTGTGGTGAAGGGAGCTTTCTGACGCCCGGCTATATACGTGCATCTCCACACTTCACCCAGACGGGGAAAGACCAGATTAAGGGCATAACAGCCGAAAATCGAGCAACAGAGAGCCATCAACGGAGGACGGATGCCAAGACTACGCAACTGTATACGCCAGCGCAACGCCCGGAACACATGCGACAGCACACTGATTCCCATCGCGCATAAGATCCACCAATAATCCACACCATGGCGGATTATATCCATCATATCCGAGAAATTGACTTTCCTGAACATATAGCTGACCAACAGAATTGTCAAGGCCAGCGGCAGAAGCCAGCGCACGGCATAGCCGCCGATAGTGCGCAATCTGCTCTTCTTTCCGTTTTTTTCGTTCATGTCTGCAAATCTATATATGCAAATTTAATCAAAAATCCTCTTTATAGCAAGAATTCCACTTCTTTGAAAGCATATTTGAATCTTTCTCCCGAAGCTTCATCCTCCACATGCAAATATCCGAAATCCTCCACATCGACGATTTTACCGGAATATATACTGCCGGAAGCTTTATCTCTGAAGGGATGGAAATTCCCATCATTTCTCCACATTTTTACCTTAAATTCCTTGTGGGTGGCCTCTCTCCCCTCACGATCCGCTATTTCTCCGAGTCTATGCTTAAGGATCTCCGCATATCGCTCAAGGAGAGGTTGGAGAGGATATTGTCTGCCGGTCAGCATGACCATGGAAACGGGATTAGGCGCATCGCTGACAAATTCCCGCTGATTGACATTGATTCCAACCCCTGCAATGGTCCGGTCTATTTCCATACCCATCACAGAATGCTCTATCAATATGCCGCATATCTTTCGGTCATCTACATATATATCATTCGGCCATTTCACTTTCGCCTCCACACCCTTCTCTGCAAGCAGATCCACGACAGCAAGAGCCACCGCCTCGCTGATGGAGAACTGTTCCCGCGGCAAAACGCCCTCCGGTTTCCACGCTGCCGAAAAAGTAAGGTTGCATCCCGGTTCCGATTCCCATGAATTGCCTCTTTGACCCCGACCAGCCGTCTGGGTTCGCGTTGCCACCACCACTCCACCATCCACATCCGGCATAGAGGCGGCATAGGAATTTGTCGAAGGGCATGAATCAACCCATATTATCCTCATAATTCTGCAGAGATTACCCTCGACTCATCGGGAAGCACATCTATCGTTACATCGACCACATCTTCCGGAAGATGATCCATGGCATTCTCCGGCCATTCTATAAGGCACACCGCACCGGAATCCCAATAATCGTCAAGCCCCATGTCGAGAAGCTCCTCTTCGGTCTCCACACGATAAAAATCGAAATGAAAAATCCTGTCGATATCCGGAATCACCGTCCCTCCGTCACCCACAGCATATTCATTCACGATACTGAAAGTAGGACTCGAAGCCTCATCCAATGAACCAAGAGCCTGACATAAAGCTGAGATAAAGGTGGTTTTTCCCGCCCCCATCGGAGCATGGAAAGCAAAATGCCTGTGGTCTCCCATCGCGACAGCAAATTCTCTTGCCGCACGTAGTAAATCCCCTGTATTTTCTATTTTAATAATCATTATGACTTCATTTACACATTTTATACGCGAAGTTAATCATTTATTTATTATATTTGCAGAAAACATATCAAGCAAAATATATAAAATGGGAAAAGTTCTTATAATCGGCGCCGGAGGCGTAGGCACAGTGGTAGCCCACAAGTGCGCTCAGAATCCGGAAGTATTCAATGAAATCGTGCTGGCTTCACGCACAAAATCCAAATGCGACAAGATCGCTGCCGAGATTGGAGCGAAAAATATCGTCACCGACCGTGTGGATGCTGATTCAGTGGATGAATTGGTGGAGCTTTTCAACCGCCACCGTCCTGACATCTGCATCAATGTCGCCCTCCCCTATCAGGATCTCACAATCATGGAGGCATGTCTGAAATGCGGCGTCAACTATCTCGACACAGCAAACTACGAGCCCAAAGATGAGGCTCATTTTGAATATTCATGGCAATGGGCATACCGTAAACGCTTCGAGGAAGCAGGCCTGACAGCCATCCTCGGCTGCGGATTCGACCCGGGTGTATCAGCCATCTTCGTGGCATATGCAGCCAAGCATCATTTCTCAGAGATGCGCTATCTCGACATTGTAGACTGCAACGCCGGAAATCATGGAAAGGCATTCGCCACCAATTTCAATCCCGAGATTAATATCCGCGAGATCACTCAGAAAGGAAAATATTGGCAAGACGGCAAATGGGTGGAGACTGAAAACCTTGAAATACACCAGCCGCTCAATTATCCCAACATCGGTGAGCGCGAATCATACCTCCTCTACCACGAAGAGCTTGAGAGCCTCGTGCTGAACTTCCCGAGCATCCGCCGCGCACGCTTCTGGATGACATTCGGCCAGGAATATCTCACTCATCTGCGCGTGATCCAGGATATAGGCATGGCGCGTATCGATCCCGTGATGTATAACGGCCAGGAAATCGTGCCTATACAGTTCCTTAAAGCCGTGCTTCCTGATCCCGGCTCGCTCGGAGAGAATTATACCGGCGAGACATCCATCGGCTGCCGAATAAGCGGTCTCGACAAAGAGGGCAAGGAATCAACCTACTACATCTACAACAACTGCTCACACCAGGATGCATACAAAGAGACCGGTGCTCAGGCAGTAAGCTACACAACAGGAGTTCCCGCCATGGTCGGAGCCTACATGTTCCTGACAGGCAAATGGGTTATGCCGGGTGTTCATAATGTAGAGGAGTTCGATCCGGATCCATTCCTGGAGAAACTTGCGAAATCAGGTCTTCCCTGGCATGTTATCGAGAACCAGGATCTTGAATTCAACGATTGATTTTAATCTTCATACAAGTGGATATTCCGGACTGACGGAATATCCACTTTTTGATGACTTCATTGGCTTATACTGAATACTTACATGAAAAGACTTTTAATCGCCACGGCAATCGCGGCGTCCGGACTCATGACCTCCGCCGGCATGAGTTCAGGCACCGTGCTGCGTGATGGCAATTCCTTTATGGTAAAGACCGGATTGGAGACCATTGTGCTCACTCCCGTCTCCAATGATATAATACGCGTCGCCACATTGCCCCTTTCCACTTCACGGGCAATCCTTCCTGAATCGCAGTCGGCAATACTCCCCGTTCAGAAAGTCAACACCACCACATTACTGACACCATCGGAATTCACACTTCTCACTCCGGATATTATCGCCAAAGTAGACCGCACTTCCGGGAATATAACTTTTTTCGACCGTAAAGGAAACAGGCTTCTTTCGGAAGCAGGAGGTATCGACAACTCTTCGGAGGTGAAGCGCGTATCGCTCTCCACCTCCCCGATGGAGCATTTCTATGGAGCCGGAGAACGCGGTCATTCTTTCCGGCTGAATGGTGACACACTGCGGATGTACAACCGCCCGACATACGGCTACGGTGCCGGTGACTCCCGCATCTCACAGATGAATATCACCATGCCCTATTATTCCTCCGACCGCGGTTACGGCATACTTTTCGATGACTACAACACAGCCACTCTCATCATGGGCGATACCGTGGTGTATGAATCTGAGACTGCCAAACCCTTGTCATATTATTTCATCAACGGTGGCGATCTGGCGGGAACAGCAACAAATTATACGTTGCTTACCGGACGTCAGAATCTTCCCCCTTTCTGGATGCTGGGATACATTACATCCAAATACGGGTATCACAACGAGCAGGAGGCTCTCGGAGCCATCGACTCTCTGAAACGTGCGGGATACCCGGTGGACGGCTTGATATTCGACCTTTATTGGTATGGCAAGGAGACCGACATGGGGCGCCTCGAATGGAACAGCACCCAATTCCCCGACCACAAACGCATGCTTGACTCCCTCAATTCGATGGGTGTACACACCGTGCTGATTCATCAGCCCTATATCAACAAGAACGGAGCCATAGAGAATTATAACCTGCTTGATTCCAAAGATCTTCTCACAAAAGATGCGGAAGGGAAGCGGGTGGATGTCCAGACATGGGTAGGCGATGCCGGAATGTTCGACATATCGAATCCCGCCACCCGTGAATGGCTCTGGAACCGGTTGAAACCTATCACAGCCGAAGGTCTCTCAGGATGGTGGGGCGACCTTGGCGAACCGGAAGTGCATCCTGAAAATATCGTGCATGCCAATGGCGAGACCGCATCGCAGTTCCACAATGTCTATGGCAATGAATGGTCGCGGCTCATCTACGAAGGGCTGCGCAAGGATTTTCCCGAAATGCGTCCGATGCTGCTGATGCGCGGTGGCACCTCCGGCTTGCAGCGTTATTCTGTATTCCCCTGGACAGGGGATGTTGCCCGCAGTTGGGAAGGTCTGCAGGCACAGGTGCCTCTGATGCTCAACTCCGGAATATCCGGTCTGGGATACATGAGTTCCGATATCGGAGGATTCGCGGTTGATCCAGCTCAGCCGTATATGCCGGAACTATACGTGCGCTGGCTTGAGTTAGGTGCGTTCTCCCCGGTGCTCCGCACCCATGCCCAGTACAAACCCGAGCCTTATCATTACCCTCAATATGCGGAGACTCTTAAAAAATTCATTCGCATGCGCTATGAATGGCTACCCTACAACTACACCCTTGCATATGAGAATTCCCGCTACGGTCTGCCATTGGTCCGTCCGCTAAATTTCCATAGTGGCTCTGCCGGAGAGATGTTTGCCAACGTGCAGGATGAATATCTTTGGGGAGATGAAGTGCTTGTGGCTCCTGTGATGAAAGCCGGTGCCCGCTCACGCAAAGTGCTTTTCCCAGCCGGTGAGTGGATCAGCTGGAACAATCCCTCGCTCAGATACAAAGGGGAGACCACTGCTACTGTAAAGGCTCCTCTGAATGAGCTTCCACTTTTTGTCAAGGCAGGTAGTTTCATCCCGCAATACACACAGCCGATCTCCAATGTAGGGGAATATGATCCATCAAAGTTCACAGTGAAATATTTCCCCTCGGATTCAGAATCAACCTATACCCTCTTCGAGGATGACCGCAAGAATCCTGAATCTATCTCACAAAAAGAATACCGCCTCACCACCTTCAAAGGATGGCGAAGCGGCAAAGAGATTAATGTGATTATTGATTCCGAAGGAAAATATCCGGGGATGCCCGCCAAACAGGTAATAACCCTGGAAATAATCGGCACTCCCCGACCTGCCAAAGTGACAGGAGGCGAATGGAGCTACGATATCAGGACGCGGACTCTCCGGATTGAGGTTTCCTATTGCGGCGGGGCCGTCTGCGTGACGGCGCTTTGACAGGCTCCGGTTCCTGCGAGGGAGCCGTCTGCTCTGTGACACCCAACGAATCAGCGATAAGCTCGGCAACATACTCCGAAGCAACGGAGTTGCCGAGCTTTCTTTGCATCGTGCGGTAGCCGGCAATCTGCCAATCGCGGCGCGGAGATGGCTGCAGAAGCGGTGAAAGATCGCGGGCTATGGTCTCTACCGTGCAATTATGCACAAGCAACTCCGGCACTATGCTGTTACCTACAATCAGGTTAGGCAGCGACACATATTTCACCTTCAGCAGCTTCTCCATAATCTTGTAGGAAAGCTTGACACCATTTGCACGGTAAACCACCACCTGCGGCGTTCCGATAAGAGCGGTCTCAAGCGTGGCGGTGCCGGAAGTGACCACCGCAGCCTGTGAATACTTCAGGAGGGTGTGGGTGGCTCCGAACACCACTTTCAATCCCGGATCCTGCGCAATCTCACGATAGAATTTCTCCGGAACAGCCGGGGCTGCACCCACCACATACTGAAAATCAGGAAACCGCTTGGCAGCGGCAATCATCAGCGGCAGGTTATTTCGTATCTCTCCACGGCGCGACCCGGGAAGAAGAGCGATGATAGGACGCGGATCATCAAGACCCTGACGCTCCATGAAATGCTTCTTGGGCGGAATATGCCCGATGCTCCAGGCAATCTCCTGCACCGAAGGATTCCCGACATACGTCACCTCATAATTATGCTTTTTGTAGAATCCCACCTCAAACGGAAGAATCGAATACATCCTGTTGACATATTTCCGGATCTTCTTCACCCTCCATTCTTTCCAGGCCCAGACTTTCGGAGATATGAAATAATGGACCGGGATATTGAGTTTATGGGCAAACTTGGCCATTTTCAGGTTAAAACCGGGATAATCGACAAGGATCAACGCATCCGGACGGAATTCACGGAGCAACGCCTTGGCCTGTTTAAGATTACGCATAATCACGGGAAGCTTGCGAATCACTTCGCTGAATCCCATCACATTCATACGGTCGTAATGGAGCTCGGGATCGCGCCCCGCCTCCTTCGCCATCAGATCTCCACCGAAAAAACGTATCTCGGCGGAGCTGTCTAATTTCTTAAGAGATTTGATAACATTTGCGGCGTGGAGGTCTCCGGAGGCCTCTCCCGCTATCATAACATATTTCATAATTATAATATATACGCTGTCGACAGCGTTTTTCGTATATGAGAATTCTGCTAATATTAATTATGACCATAATCGGGGGGATTGGTTTAATCACCACATCCTGCATAAGCGATTCAATTTCCACATCCCCTTCCGATATACTTACTTTCTCGCGCGATACGGTGAATTTTGACACTGTCTTCACCGATCTCGGAACGCCCACAGCACGTCTTGTAGTGTCGAACCGCGCCAAGAAAGGGATAAAGATAACATCGATCAGGCTTAAGAATCCCGACTCTAATTTCCAGATAAATGTTGACGGCATGAGCGGAAAAACGTTTCATGATGTGGAGATATGGCGCGAGGACTCGATTTTCCTCTTCATCGAATGCTTCATACCCGAGACACAAGGTAACGAGCCATACCGCGTGGAAGATGAGCTGGAATTCGTCACAAACGGCGTGACGCAGACAGTGCTCTTAGAGGCTTACGGACAGAATGTGACCCGCTTGCGTAAGGCGAGGATAACCACCGACACCCGTCTCACCGCGGAGCGTCCGTATGTGGTGTTTGATTCGCTTGTTGTCGATAAAGGAGCTACGCTTTCCATAGATCCGGATGTCAGGCTGCTTTTTCACGACGGTGCGGAATTGATTGTGCACGGATCTCTCGATGCATCCGGAGAACCCGGAAAACTGATACAGATGCGCGGGGACAGACTCGACAACGTCCTTCCCAACGTCGGCTATGACATCCTTGCCGGGCAATGGGATGGCATAAGAATCTCTCCGGAATCCTTCGGCAACAAGATTGATTATGTCGACATGCGTTCCACCAAGAACGGACTGCGCGTAGACTCATGCAGCGATCCGCGCCTCAAGCTGACCATCCGCAATTCATGGCTTCACAACTCTCAGGGACATGCTTTTGAATCCCGCTATGCAAATATCGAAGCCATAGGAGTATGTTTCTCAGAGGCTGCCGATGCTGTAGTAAGCCTCACCGGAGGCTCCAACAGATTCATTCAGTGCACCATAGCCAATAACTATCTATTCTCTGCAATCACCGAGCCATTGCTTTGCCTCCACCACAGCCTGCCCAAACACGCGGAAGAAAATCCGGATAATCCAAATCCGCTGATGGATGCATCGTTTGAGAATTGCATAATCTATGGTCTCGCGAAAGACTTGAATGAGGGTGATTTCACGGATTCCAACGTATATTTCCGCAATGTATCCCTCAAATCGGAAGGCAACGATGACGACCATTTCATCAGCTGCATGTGGGAATGCGACCCGCTTTTCCTTACCGACCGTCCGCGATACTATTTCAATTATCATGTGCAGCCGGATTCACCGGTGATCGGAATGGGGAATCCGCAGTTTGTCACGCAACCGGCTCTCATTGACATAGACGGCAACGACCGTCTCACAGTCACCTCTACCGGAGCCCCTACCCTCGGTGCATACGCAAAACCGGAATCCACCGAGGAGGAATGAATTTTTTTTGCTAAATTTGCAGAATAAAGTTGTTTAAACTAATTTTTTATTAGGAATCTGACAAAAAAAACATTTCAAAAATATGAAAGAATTCAAAAGAACCCTTATAACAACCGCCCTCCCTTATGCCAACGGACCTGTGCATATCGGACATCTCGCCGGTGTTTATGTTCCTGCCGATATCTACGCACGCTATCTGCGCCTCAAAGGCGAGGACGTGCTTCTGATCGGCGGCAGCGACGAGCATGGAGTGCCAATCACAATCAAGGCAAAGAAAGAGGGAGTCACACCTCAGGATATTGTCGACAGATACCATACCATCATAAAGGATTCTTTTGAAGGTCTCGGAATCTCTTTCGATGTATACGGCCGCACAACTTCGGAGACACACCGTAAGACAGCTTCCGATTTCTTCCGCCGCCTCTATGATAAAGGGGAATTTGTGGAAAAGACATCCATGCAGCTCTACGATGAGCAGGCTGGTCAATTCCTCGCAGACCGTTACGTGACCGGCACATGCCCCCACTGCGGAAACGAGAATGCCTATGGTGACCAATGCGAGGCATGCGGAACATCCCTCAACGCCACAGACCTCATAAATCCCAAATCAGCCATCACCGGCAATGCCCCTGTGCTCAAAGAGACTTCCCACTGGTATCTCCCCCTCGACAAATGGCAGAAACCGCTGGAGAAATGGATTCTTGAGGAGCATAAGGAATGGAAACCGAATGTTTACGGACAATGCAAATCATGGCTCGACATGGGTCTGCAGCCCCGCGCCGTGAGCCGCGACCTCGACTGGGGAATCCCAGTGCCGGTGGAGGGAGCTGACGGTAAAGTGCTCTATGTATGGTTCGATGCCCCGATCGGATATATCTCGAACACCATCGATCTCGTAGGCGAGGATTACACAAAATGGTGGAAAGATCCGGAGACGAGGATGCTCCATTTCATCGGCAAGGACAATATTGTGTTCCACTGCATCGTCTTCCCCGCCATGCTGATGGCTGACGGCAGCTACAACCTCCCCGAGAATGTGCCTGCCAATGAATTCCTTAACCTTGAGGATGACAAGATCTCAACATCGCGCAACTGGGCGGTATGGCTACATGAATATCTCGCAGACTTCCCCGGCAAGCAGGATGTGCTGCGCTATGTGCTCACGGCAAACGCTCCCGAGACAAAAGATAACAACTTCACCTGGAAAGACTTCCAGGCACGCAACAATTCCGAACTTGTGGCAATTCTCGGTAATTTCGTGAACCGCGCCATGGTTCTTGATCACAAATATTTCGGTGGAGAAGTTCCTGCCTGCGGCGAACTTCAGCCAATCGATGAAGATGCTATACGCGAAGTGAAAGAGGCTGTAAAACAGCTTGGCGAGAACCTTGACAACTTTAAATTCCGCGAGGCTCTCAAGGATGCCATGGGAATAGCGCGCATAGGTAACAAATACCTTGCAGACACAGAGCCTTGGAAACTTTGGAAAACAGAGCCTGAGCGCGTGAAGACCATCCTCAACATCGCACTCCAGATATGCGCCAATCTTGCGGTTACATTCGAACCCTTCACCCCCTTCATGAGCGCAGATCTTTGCAAGATGCTTGGACTTGAGAAACTGAGCTGGGATATGACAGGCAGATTCGACCTGCTTCCAACCGGTGCTAAAATCGCCGAGCCTCACCTCCTCTTCGAAAAAATAGAGGATGCGCCGATAGAGGCACAGGTGCAGAAGCTTCTTGACACCAAGAAAGCAAACGAGTCAATGGCTTGGAAACCTGAGCCCGTGAAAGCCAACTGCTCCTATGAAGATTTCGAGAAAGTGGACATCCGTGTAGGAAAAGTCCTTGAATGCTCAAAAGTGAAGAAATCGAAAAAACTGCTTCAGTTCCTGATTGAAGACGGCATGGAGAAGCGCACAATCCTCAGCGGCATAGCCCTCTCATATGAAGATCCGTCAGTGCTTGTAGGCAAAGAGATATGCTTCATTGCCAACTTTGAGCCCCGCAAGATGATGGGTATAGAATCGCAGGGCATGATACTCTCCGCTGTCAACTCCGACGGCAACCTTGTGGTGATCGGTCCTACAGGTCCCGTTGCGCCCGGTGCCTGCGTAGGCTAAGAGTCCGTCTCATAAATCCTACCGGAGTGCCCTTATAACGGCTTTTGCCTGAAGGAAAACAACTTTTGCCCAATGCTCCAATAGGCGGGGAGATGGCGGATATTTCATATATCCAATCAGGAAGCTAACCGGAATTATATTCTTTTCAGCTACCCTCTTTATAACACGGAAGTAGGCCCGCTCATTGGATTTCTTGATTTTGCTCTCGGTGATGAAGACATCAGAACTCATCATCGGGAGCATCTTATTCCATTTAGCCTTGTAAAGCTTGATGGTCTCTTTAAGCCATCTCTTGTCAAAATTGCCGGCAGAATCATGATATGTCAGCACTGAGCCGCAGACATAATTCTTATACTTCCTGGCTACGGAAATAGAGAAGTCAATGTCATAGCAATGGAAACCGGTGAGATATTGCTCGTCAAACGGGATCTCTTCCCATACCTCACGCCTCACGAACATGGCATATCCATCCAGTGTGACAACCTCGTTCCAAGGGATCTCCGGACCAGAATTCTCACAACAAAGCTCACCCGACTGGCTGAGATTGACCACAATCCATTTCGGATCCATGAACCATCCACCGGGAACATCAAACAACACTTTCGACCCGGCGAAGCCTATGACCCCGCAATCTTTCTTTCTCAATTGAGGCTCCATCACAGAAAACCAATTTTCCGTAATGAATCCTGCATCCTCATGGATAAAAAGAAGATACGGGTATTTTGCCTTGGCCGCACATTTATTATAAACGCAGGCTATCGGCTCAGGATCCACAAGATTATTTTTGGCAATAATCTCATACTCAACCTCGGCTCCAATTGTAGAAGCGATATTTCTCTTCAAAACTTCCAGCTTCGAAGAATTAACATAGCATACTATTATCGAAAGCATCAGAACAGACTTTTGTGCAAAGATAATAAATTTTAGTAAATTTGCAGAATGAATGTGTTATATGACAGCCATACATTCTCCGAGCAGACTTTCGGGGGAATATCAAGGTATTTTGTCGAGTTGATGAATAATCTTCCGCCCGAATACACACCCCTCCTGTCATTAAAGGCAAGCGAGAATGACTATCTTTCCCTGCTTAAGAATAAGCCCCACACTTTTTCCCTGCGTCACTTCCCGGAACATCGTAAGCTATATTACTTTATCAACGGATTTGCCGACAGGAAAGCTCTTGCCGGGGACCGGTATGATGTGTTCCATCCAACAGGGTTTGATCCTTATTTTATCGGGAAGGTAAAATCACCTGTGGTTGTCACCGTGCATGACATGATCTATCATCATGGTCTGAATCCGGGGAAGCATACCCCGGAAATTATGGAGAACATGCGCAAGACAACACTTGCCGCAGACCGGATAATCGCCATAAGCCAGGCAACAAAAAACTCCATTCTCCAATTTTACGACATTGATGAATCGAAAATCGATGTGATCCACCATGGATTCAATTTCGTAGAAACAGACAACAAACCTCTCGGTTACTGTCCTGAACGATACATTCTGTTTGTAGGGCACAGGGGAGGTTATAAGAATTTCGAGACCCTCCTGCAAGCTTTCTCCTTGATCGCAGATTCCGACAAATCCTTGCATCTGATGTGCACGGGAAGAGGTTTCAACAAGCATGAGCAACAGAGGATCGCGGAATTGGGTCTGACCTCAAGATGCCATTGCCGTTTCATCCCGACCCTCGATATGGGTGCTCTCTACGCAAATGCGCAATGCTTTGTTTTCCCGTCAAAAATGGAAGGATTCGGAATGCCGGTTCTCGAATCCTTCGCGGCTGACTGCCCTGCGATCTTGAGCGATTCAAGCTGCTTTCCGGAGATAGCCGGCAAAGGAGGCATATACTTCAATCCCGAAGATCCGGATGATCTTGCATCAAAGATCCTGCTTACGGTCAATGACACAGATTTCCGCAACAGCAAGATTCTTGCCGGCAAGAAAGAACTTTCACGTTTTTCATGGGCAAAAACCGGAAAGGAAACTGCCGAGACTTATTCAAAAACAATTTAGAAAATGGATTCAATAAGTGTTATAACCGTTACCAGAAATTGCTCACCTCTCTTGAAGCGCACCATCGATAATGTGACCGCACAGGGCTATCCGCAACTTGAATATGTAATCATCGACGGAGCATCGGAAGATAACAGCATAGACACTATCAGAAATTCTTCAGGTATAAGCAAATGGATATCCGAGCCTGACAAAGGAATCTACGATGCCATGAACAAAGGGGCGCGCATAGCAACAGGTGAGTGGATCCTTTTCATGAACGCCGGCGACACGTTCGCAACGCCAGACACTGTCAGAAAACTGATGGAGCAGGCAGCCGCGCATCCGGAAGCGGATGTGATCTACGGGGATGTGATCCGTTGCGGCTCAGAGGGTAACGATTCCATAAAAGCTGCCTCAGACGTTTTAAAAGGGCACCGGCTCGCTTTCTGCCATCAGAGCGTGATGTGCAGACGCAGGTTACTTCTTGACACACCTTTCGATATAAGCCACCGCTATTCCGCAGACTTTAAATTTTTCAAAATCCTTGCCAAAAACGGTAAAGTTTTCCATCACGTCAACTTCCCTGTGGCACGCTTTGACACCACAGGAATATCCACACGCAACCGAGCCAAGGGTCTGGCCGACAACATGAAAGTGGTAAGGGAAGTCGATGGCATAGCGGGAGGATTTCCTTCAATCCTCCACCTCCTGCCAACCTATATCATATCAAGATTAAAAGGGAAATAATCAAGGTAAAGGACGCAACTTAGAGTCCGTCTCATAAAAAATTTAGCTTTAGGGGACGGATTCTTAGTCTGGACTTCAATTCAGGATAGGTTTCAAGGGCCGCGAGGGTATATTTGTAATGTATTCTGGAAATATCACCGCCAAGACCTTCCTTATCAATCTCCTTACATAAATTTTTCAGATGATAACGATAGGCACGCACCGTCTTGGGTAATGAGACATTACGTCTGTAATATTCCAGACGGCTGTTGGCATAGTATTCATATTTTTTCGGATTCACAGGTTCATCACCCATGCTTTTACCCTCAAGGTGGATTATCTTGGCTGACGGAACTGACATAACATCATATCCGGCCCGATGAATCCTGCAACACAAATCCGTCTCTTCAAAATACATGAAAAACTCCGGCGCGAATCCACCTATTTTTTCAATAAGTTCAGCGCGGAGCATAAGATCTGCCCCGGTGATATATCCTACCTTTATCGGATGTCCGGTATGGTTGAAGCGTGAATTCTTCCCATAAAGGACGTGTTCGGGAAAGCGCTTGCAACCTTCACTGAATTCCCACAGCACACCGGGCAGTATTCTCCGGAAAGAGATAGCCCTATGCATGTTTTCATGATATAAATTCCCTCCGCATGCACCGCAACGGGGGTGAGATTCCATGTAATCGAACAGCTCCTTTATGGCATTATTCACAAGTAGGGTGTCAGGGTTAAGACAAAACAGATATTTACCTGATGCATAACGGAAACCCTCGTTATTGGCTGCCCCGAAACCAAGATTCTCCGGCATGGCCACATATCTGACAGGTATATCACATTTCAAAGTTTCCAGCGCTTCTGCTTTCCCGTCCTGGGCACTACTGTCCACCAAAATAATTTCACATTCCACTCCGCGGGTCTTATCGACAATGGAAGCCACGGCATCCATTATCAAAGCCTCAGTATGGTAATTGACTATAATAATACTTACATCCATATATAATATCAGATCTTTTTATTTAACACCCCTGCCAAGCACCCCTTTTATCTTATAAGACAAGAATTTGAGAAGATGTTCGAAATGCCTGGCTGTCATCGGAAATGAGAGAAATCGCTTTGTGAGTACCGGATCTCTGAAACCTATTTTATTCATCTCTTTCAACATTTTGAAACACATTCGCTCCTCCAGATAACGCGCCCTCTCTTCTGACAGAGGTACATCCGGGGTTATACACGGAAGGATATTTCTCCATTTTCGATCATATATGCGCATGGTCTGCTTAGCCCAGTTTTCATCGAAATTACCTGGTGAATGATGATATGGCAAGACGGAGAAACAGACATAATTCTTAAACCGCGAAAACAAGGATATCGAAAAGTCCACATCATAGCAATGAAAACCTGTAAGATTCTCCTCATCGAAGGGAGATTGCTCCCACACTGACTTTCTGACAAACATAGCAAAGCCATCAAGAGCAGCAACCTCAGTGAAGTCCTCTTCCTTGATACATATCCGTCTGTAGAGTTTCCCTCCGTCATCATAATTGGTGGCTGTCCATTCGAGTCCACTGGCTCCCCAGCTACCAGGAAAATCATACATCACCTTGGTGCCTGCAAAACCGATTACACCGCAATCCGGCTCGCTCAATTTCTTCTCAATCGGAAGAAGCCAGTTTTCAGTGATAAACCCGGCATCCTGATGAATGAAAAGGAGATTATCGAACCGCGCTTTCCTTCCTCCCTCATTATATATGGCGGCAAGCGGACGGGGAGTACGGGTGTTATCAATCGCGATAATCTCATATTCGCAACCATCTCCGATGGTACGGGCAATATTCTCACGCAATTCTTCTACCAGATCCGGCTTTGTGGCACAAACTATTATTGAAATAGACATATATTATCAACCTGATTAAAAGGAGGTAAATTCAGTATTTTTAGAGATGATGTTATTTCTGCAGCGAGAGATATTTGTCAACAACAAGAAGAGATATCAACCGCTCGCGGCGCTTATCGGCAAACTGCGATACCCACTTCTTTGACTCCACCGAGATTCTCTCCGCCTTGTCGGGGTGATCTATATAATATCTGATTTTCTCACCGACATCCGAGAAATCCGGTGCTATCTCGACATAATGTTTTCCAGCCTCGAGCTGCGAATGCATCAGCCAACCTTCGACCGTAGGCTTGGGCATGACCGGCACGCAGTTGGAAGCCATTATCCATTGTAGCGATGAAGCCATGTCATAACCCTCCAACGCCAAAATGAATTGATATCCGAACTGGTATGGTATCGACACAAATTCCGATTTCCAGCGCGAGGGATGCGTGCGGTTAGTATCACCTAAATCGAACATATCATTATCCGCCCACTTCTCAAAAAATTCGATCCTTGCCGGTTTATTGAAAATATCTCCCCTGAAGAAAAGTTTGGGAATCTTTTTGCTGAAAGGTATCCGGTCCTTGGGATTTAGCCAATGTCGTATGGAATCAAGATTGAGTATCACGGCATTCTCCTCGTGAATACCATTGAGCCTGCGCGCCTTCATCAATGTCGGCACAACCGGATTTTCCCATATGTCACCATCTTTGAAGGCGACCTCTCTTTCAGCAGGAAATCCTCGCAGTGAAAATTCTGCATCGATGGCATATCGACTCTGGAATTTTCCGACACGCACATCTTTCACTCTAACCGTGGAAGCCTCGGGAAGATCATACCTATCTGTCAGACGGCAATAAACATCCCTGCGCCAGCGTAGATAATCGGCATCCGGACGTTTCTCCCATCCGGAAAGCAACCGTTTGCGGCGCGCATTCATCAAACCTCGCGGCATGAGATGATTCAACGCCCCTTTTATATAGAAAAAAAGAGGTGGTGTTTTCCCTGGAAGTATGTATTTTTCAACAAAATTCATCGGTGTCGCTATTCTCCGGCAGGAATACCGGATTACAAATTTAGCTTAAAATTTAGAAATTAGGAAGTTTATACGTAATTTTGCATATGCAAAAGATAATTCCTGCAATATTATCAATTTTACTTTTAGTTTCCTGCGGGGCGGGAAAGGCCGATTCTTCATCAGGCAATCCATCGGATATGTCCGCCGGAACGGGTGTGTCATCCTCATCTGCCAATGCGGATGTGCGATTCGATGCCGACAGCGCATATGCGTATGTGGCGCGGCAGGTGGCATTCGGACCTCGTGTTCCCAACACAGAGGCGCACCGTCTTGCCGGCGACTGGATGACCGCAGAGCTTAAACGCCATGGTGCGGAGGTTATTGAACAAAAAATGGACCTCAAGGCATTCGACGGTACTATCCTGCATTCCAGAAATATCTTCGGTCAATACAATCCCGATGCGGAGGATCGCACCCTGCTTCTCGCTCACTATGATTGCCGCCCATGGGCTGATGAAGACCCGGATCCCGAGAAGAGACGGCAACCTGTTGACGGAGCCAACGATGGAGCCAGCGGCGTAGGGGTGCTTCTGGAAATTGCCAGACAGCTTTCTCTCGACAACCCCGGCAGCGGTATAGACATCCTTTTCGTAGATGCCGAAGATTGGGGAACGGAGGGCGATGACGAATCCTGGGCCATGGGCGCACGGTATTTTGTCGAGAACCCGATAAAACCCGGCTATTCTCCCGCACGTGTGATTGTGGCGGATATGGTTGGAGGGAAAGGAGCCAAATTCCCGGTAGAATATTTCTCGCAGCAGTCCGCGCCTGATCTGGTCAGCGAAATCTGGGGCGCAGCCGCATCTGCCGGACACGGCAACCTCTTCCAGCGCCAGCTCGGTGGGGCTGTTACCGATGACCATGTGGAATTTATAAAAATTGGAATCCCCGCCGTGGATATAATAGAGTATCATCCCCGGTCTGGCTTCAACCCGCACTGGCATACAACCTCCGATAATCTTGACAACATCGACCGGAATACACTCGGGGCAGTGGGTGAGACTATCATGACATATATTAATCAGAATAAACAAAAATAAGAAATATGAATTTCATTGAAGAATTGACATGGCGTGGCATGATCCACACGATGATGCCGGGCACAGACGAGCAACTTGCAAAAGAGATGACCACAGCATACCTCGGAATCGACCCTACGGCCGACTCGCTGCATATCGGTCACCTCTGCGGAGTCATGATGCTGCGTCATTTCCAGCGTTGCGGACACAAGCCATTAGCCCTTGTGGGAGGCGCAACCGGTATGATCGGTGACCCATCCGGCAAATCAGCGGAGCGCAATCTGCTTGATGAAAAGACATTGCGTCATAACCAGGAGGCGATTAAGAAACAGTTGGCAAAATTCCTTGATTTCGAATCCGATGCTCCCAACCGCGCCGAGATGGTCAACAACTATGACTGGACAAAGGATGTTACATTCCTTGATTTCGCCCGCGAGATCGGTAAGCACATCACGGTAAACTACATGATGGCCAAAGACAGTGTGCAGAAACGCCTCAACGGCGAGGCTCGCGACGGATTGAGCTTCACTGAGTTCACCTACCAGCTTCTCCAGGGATTCGACTTCCTGCACCTCTACCAGGACAAGAACTGCAAGCTCCAGCTCGGAGGCTCCGACCAATGGGGTAACATAACCACAGGAGCCGAACTGATACGACGCAAACTCGGTGGTGAAGTATTTGCCCTCACATGCCCGCTGATCACCAAAGCCGACGGTGGTAAATTCGGCAAGACTGAAAGCGGAAACGTATGGCTCGATCCGCGCTATACCTCCCCTTATAAATTCTACCAGTTCTGGCTCAATGTCTCTGACGCAGATGCCGAGAAATATCTCAAGATATTCACATTCCTTTCAAAGGAGGAGATAGAGGCACTTGTAAAAGAGCATAACGAGAATCCGGGAGCTCGCCCCTTGCAGAAACGTCTCGCCAAGGAGGTGACTACAATGGTTCACAGCGAGAAGGATTACAACGCGGCTGTTGAGGCTTCGCAGATACTTTTCAGCAACTCCGCAGGTGAGGCACTGAAAGCTCTTGACGAACAGACTCTTCTTGACATCTTCGATGGTGTGCCCCGCTTCACCATATCAAAGGATGAACTTGCAGCCGGCATACCGGTGCTTGATCTTCTTGCTGTCAAGGCACAGGTATTTCCCTCCAAAGGAGAGGCTCGCAAGATGATCCAGGGAGGTGGTGTAAGCCTGAATAAGGAGAAACTGACCGATCCCGCCGCTACGATTGATGCAACCGCTCTTCTCGGTGGCAAATACCTCCACATCCAGAAAGGTAAGAAAAACCATTTCCTCCTTATCGCTGAATAATAAAAATCATTTTCATAAATTCCACAATGACCGCTACCCTCCCGTTGGTATCTGTGCTGATGCCCGCCTACAGACAGGCAGAATATATTGAAGAAGCATTAGACTCGCTTCTAAAACAGACATATACCAACTGGGAGGTGGCCATAGTGGATGACGGCTCCCCCGACAATGTAGCGGAAACTGTCAGGAAATACACGGAAAAGGATTCACGCATCAAGTTTTATCACACTGAAAATCATGGCGTAAGCGCAGCAAGAAATTATGCCGCCTCGCAAACATCCGGTGAGTTCATACTCCCCCTTGATGCCGATGACACTTTTGAACCGGGATATATGGAGGCTTGTGTTGCCACCTTCAGGGAAAATCCGGACCTAAAACTTGTGTATTGCCAATGGAACATGTTCGGTGACGTAAAGAAGACACACCCGATATTCTACCGGGGATATGCCGATCTGCTCATTGCAAACACCATATTCTCCGCAGCCATGTATCGCAGAAAAGATTTTGAGAGAGTAGGAGGATACGATATAGAAATCCCATTTGGCTTTGAAGACTGGAATTTCTGGATATCACTGTTGGATGAGAATTCACAGGTGTTTCAGATTCAACAGCCGCTGTTTAACTACAGAATCAAATCCGCGTCAAGAAGTGTGGATGTAAATGTGGAAAATAACCAACGCATCACCAGAGAATACATCTTCCGCAAAAATATCGACAGCTATACCCGCGTTTACCCCGATTTCATCGGTATTCTCCAGCTACTTCAAGGCTACGAACACAGGGAGCAGAAATGGAAACGACGTTCGCTACCGAGCCGTCTGTGGCACGCCGTAAAAGGCACAATCTGAGGCCCCGTTTCATAGAGAAAATTCAAATGTGACGGCTTCGAAGAAGTCGCCTTCCCGCATATCACATTCTATCTCGACACGCAGCCATCGCAGACGTATTCCGCGTAGCCCGCGGATATATGCACCACGCGCTGATGCGAGAAGATGCCATTTCTCGCGATGCTGAGAGCCGTAAAGCTTGAATTTCACCTTGTCGCGAGGAAAAACGCCCCTGAGAGTCACGTTTCTAACGCTTTTCTCATCTTCCGGATAATCCAGATGCAATGGCTCGGTAAGAAGACGGATACGCGATGCTCCTGCAATCGGCGGTTCATTCCCTTCTGATTCCGTAAGGGAATCGAATGATGGCTGCTTAGTAAATCCGGAAAGCGTTCCCGCAGACAAAGGCACTGATGTGAATTCAGTCATCTGCCCGATTTCATCGTATGAAATTGATGCTATCCGTCTGAAGGGCAATGCACCTTCGGCACGATCCATCACCTCCTGCGCCGTGTAATGGTCATACTGCCAGCAACGCTTTGGTGTGCCATCCAACGTTATGCTCCGGATACCTGCCACATTCGCGTTATTATCATACATCGGTGCCTGCTCCGTCGCGAAAACTTCAATCCCCGCTATCCTGCCTGATTGATTAGAAAAATTCACATCCGGAATGAATCGGCATTGTAAACGACCCGGAACATTACGGATCTGAGCGCGGGTGTGAAGATATTTGTCGGTCAATCCGTTAGCGACAATAGGAAGTCGCGGTGCGGACATAAACGCACGCATCACCCCAATATCATGCAACGCGGTGCGGGAGCCATCCTTAAAATGGTAACACCAGCCGAGACGGAATGGAGATGTGAAAAGATTGGATGATGCTGAAGCGTCGAGATAACCTTTAAGAGCGGCATGAACAGCAGCAGACCTGTTCTTCTGAAGCAATGCGCTCTCGGGAGCGGTAACGCCCTGATAATCGTCATTAAACCAAGCCAAGACACGGGGAATATCAACCTCGCTGACATTAAAAGCCACCACTGCCTCCGGCCAACCGCCCATAGCGGGATGAACATTCCCCATTTCATCAGTCACAACCGATGCATACTGCGGACCATAACCGCCAAGATTCTCCCCGTAGAGTCGGAATTCCACACCGCAATCCGGCATATCCACATCGCTTCCGGGATTATTTTCCCCGTTTCCACCGGTGCTTTCATCTGCTATCTCGCTCTTGAGCACCTTTATCTTGCTGAACTCAATCCTCTTTCTCATAACCACAGGCTTTCATAAACTAAAAAATACCGTCATTAACAAAAAATACCGGACGAAGATATCAACATATCTCCATCCGGCAATCTTATCCGTTTACATCGCCCCTCCAACCAGCCTTCATCCATGCCTCCCAACCATGTCTCAGACCAAGCTTGAAATAAGCCTCAAACCATGTCTAAGGCCAAACTTAAAATTAAGTCTCAAACCATTATAACCATTGGTAACCATTTTAATTCAGCATTTTAAACCAAATTTTGGAAACCATTAAAACCATTCAAAAGCTCCGCTTTTGGCTTGACGCGAAAAGGTTTGAGACCAAAAGAACTCCTAATTCCTAACTCCTAATTCC
>CAJTPK010000006.1 GCA_910578075.1 uncultured Muribaculaceae bacterium
TACATCCACGAAATTTGTACCAAAGATAATGTGCTAATTCCGAACTAACAAATGTTAACTTTGGCTATCGGTAGGAATTGCAGTTTGTACTAAATCTTTCTAAATCAAGATTTTATAAAATTGCCAACACTTGCATATCAGTCACTTATGGGCACGAAAAAAGGGCCACAAAATTGTGACCCTTCTGTGATCCGGTTGGGATTCGAACCCAAGACCCACAGCTTAGAAGGCTGTTGCTCTATCCAGCTGAGCTACCAGACCAGCATGTTTCCGCAGGAGTGAACCGTTGCGGAAGTTTTGCAACCGCAAAGTTAATCAAAATTTCTGATATTACAATCCCCGGAGCATGATTTTTATGTATTTATAACGACAACTTCAATTATTTCAGAAATTTTTCCATATTTATTTCACGAATTGCGGAAATAATAATAAATTTGCAGGGAGAACTATACTGCCGTTCATGTCTCTGTAGATGGGGCGGGCGGCTGTCGAGTGCGATTCATTGAAACTATAACAATATAAATCTAATAATTAATTAAAACTGCTATGTGGTTATCAAACTCGTCTGTAGGACGTAAATTCGTAATGGCCCTTACGGGTGCATTCCTCGTCCTATTCGTAACTTTTCACTGTTTGATGAACGCCGTAGCCATCTGCTGGCCCACAGCTTACAACTCGATTTGCGAATTCTTAGGCGCAAACTGGTATGCTCTGGCAGCTTCCGCAGTCCTGGCTATCTTCATCATTGTCCACATCATCTACGCTGTGATGCTTACGCTGCAGAACCGCCGTGCGCGCGGTAATGTGCGTTATGCCATCTCCAAGACTCCCAAAAGCGTGGAGTGGTCATCTAAAAACATGTTCGTGCTCGGCATCGTGATCCTCGCTTTCCTCGTGGTTCACATGATCCAGTTCTGGGCTAAGATGCAGCTCGTCGAGATCCTCGGCGACCATGGCACTGTGCCCCCGGCTGCCGGTACACTCTTCATCCAGATGGCTTTCTCAGAGGTATGGACTCCCATAGTTTACATCATCGGCTTCATCGCTCTCTGGTTCCACATGAACCATGGTTTCTGGTCGATGTTCCAGTCAATCGGTTGGGATAACAACAGCTGGATCCCCCGCTTGAAGAAAGTTGCCTGCGTATGGGCATCTGTAGTGGTGCTCTGCTTCATCGCCCAGGCAATTGTGTTCACAGTTCGCGCCAACGACAACTACTATATCAAGAACGAGGCTCTCCGCGAGCAGTATAAGGATATGGTATGGCCGATGATGGAGAAAGACTTTGGTCCCGACATGGCTCAGCTCGGCATGCAGATCAAGATGTCTCCTTATGCTCAGGTGTCACAGGGTCTCCGTCAGATGGAGGAGCAACAGAAGCAGCAGCTCGAGCAGCTCAACACAGCTGAGGGCAAGGAGTATGTGAAGAATAATCCTCAGATGCAGACTCAGCTTGAGAACATGACCAAGCAGCACAAGGCTCTTGAGAACGCTGTCAAACTGTTTGACTATCTTGAGCAGAATGACAACAAACCCGAATTACAATTCCCCGGTCAAGCCGGACAACCCCAATAATTAGCGATATGGAAGCAACAGATCAGAAAATAAGAGTAATGAATCCGGCCGATTCCAAGATCCCGGAGGGTCCTGTCGCTGAGAAATGGACCAACTACAAGGCACATCAGAAACTCGTGAACCCCGCCAACAAGCGTAAGCTTGACGTGATCGTGGTAGGTACGGGTCTTGCCGGCGCTTCTGCCGCATCCACTCTTGCCGAGATGGGTTTCAACGTGCTCAACTTCTGCATTCAGGATTCACCCCGCCGCGCTCACTCAATCGCTGCCCAGGGTGGTATCAACGCAGCAAAGAATTATCAGAACGACGGTGACTCCGTATATCGTCTTTTCTACGATACAGTGAAGGGTGGTGACTACCGTGCCCGTGAGGCAAACGTATACCGTCTTGCTGAGGTGTCTAACAATATCATCGACCAGTGTGTGGCACAGGGTGTGCCTTTCGCACGCGAATACGGCGGTCTTCTCGCTAACCGTTCATTCGGTGGTGCTCAGGTGAGCCGTACATTCTATGCCAAGGGTCAGACCGGACAGCAGCTCCTTCTCGGTGCATACAGCTCTCTCAACCGCCAGATACAGCTCGGCAAGGTGAAGAGCTACAACCGCTACGAGATGCACGAACTCGTCCTCATCAAGGATAAGGATGGTGTAGAGCGCGCCCGCGGTATCATCGCGAAGAACCTTGTTACAGGTAAGTTCGAGCGTTTCGCAGCTCACGCTGTGGTTATCGCCACCGGTGGTTACGGAAATGCTTACTTCCTTTCTACAAACGCTATGGGTTGCAACTGCTCCGCTGCTATGGCTTGCTATCGCAAGGGCGCATATTTCGCAAACCCCGCGTTCGTTCAGATTCACCCCACATGTATCCCCGTTCACGGTGACAAGCAGTCAAAGCTTACCCTCATGTCAGAGTCATTGCGTAATGACGGACGTATCTGGGTGCCCAAGAAAATAGAGGATGCAAAGAAACTCCAGAAAGGTGAGATAAAAGGTAGCGACATTCCTGAGGAGGATCGCGACTACTATCTGGAGCGTCGTTATCCGGCATTCGGTAACCTCGTTCCCCGTGACGTGGCTTCACGCGCGGCTAAAGAGCGTTGCGACGCCGGCTTCGGTGTGAACAACACCGGTCTCGCTGTGTTCCTCGACTTCTCCGAGGCTATCAACCGTCTCGGCATCGATGTTGTCCGTCAGCGTTACGGCAACCTCTTCGATATGTACGAGGAGATCACAGACGTTAATCCCGGTGAGTTCGCCCGTGAGGAGAATGGCGTAAACTATTACAACCCGATGATGATCTTCCCCGCTATCCACTACACAATGGGTGGTATCTGGGTAGACTACGAGCTTCAGACTTCAGTGAAGGGTCTGTTCGCTATCGGTGAGTGTAACTTCTCCGACCACGGTGCCAACCGTCTCGGTGCATCCGCCCTCATGCAGGGTCTTGCCGACGGTTATTTCGTGCTCCCCTATACAATCCAGAATTATCTCAGCGACCAGATCACAATACCTCACTTCAAGACTGACACACCCGAATTCGACGCGGCTCAGAAGAAATGTGAGGAGGCAGAGCAGAACCTTATGAACATCAAGGGAACACGTTCCGTTGACTCAATCCATAAGGAACTTGGTCACATCATGTGGGAATATGTCGGCATGGCCCGCGACAAAGAGGGTCTGCAGCTTGCTCTCGAGAAGCTCAAAGAGATCCGCAAGACTTTCAACTCCGACCTCTTCATCCCCGGCACAGTAGGCGAGGGTATGAATGTAGAGCTTGACAAGGCGTTCCGTCTCAACGACTTCATCACAATGGGTGAGCTTGTGGCATACGATGCTCTTAACCGCAACGAGAGCTGCGGTGGTCACTTCCGCACAGAGTATCAGACTCCCGAGGGTGAGGCCCTCCGTGACGATAAGGATTATTTCTACGTTTCCTGCTGGGAATATGAAGGCAGCGACGAGAAAGCTCCCGAACTCATCAAGGAGCCCCTCCACTATGAGGCTATCAAGGTTCAGACACGTAACTACAAGTCATAAACATTCTGGAATAGAGTATCATCATTCTCTATCCGCTCTAAAATGAATTCAACAATGGAAGAAAATATAATGAAAGTCAACCTTAAGGTGTGGCGTCAGGCCGGACCTAAGGAGAAGGGCGCGTTTGTGACTTACAGCGATGTCGAGACCACGCCCGACACCTCCTTCCTCGAGACTCTCGATATTCTCAACGAGAGCCTCATCGAGAAAGGGGAGGAGCCCATCGTGTTCGATCACGACTGCCGCGAGGGTATCTGCGGTATGTGCTCGCTTTATGTTAACGGTCATCCCCATGGCCCCGCTACAGGCGCTACTACATGCCAGCTCTACATGCGTCGTTTCGCAAACGGCGAGACAATCACTGTTGAGCCCTGGCGTTCGGCTGCGTTCCCGGTAATCAAAGACCTTATGGTTGACCGTAACGCATTCGACAAGATCCAGCAGGCTGGTGGCTATGTAAGCTTCAACTGCGGTGGTGCTCAGGATGCCAACGACCTTCCCATCTCAAAGGTGAAGGCTGACGAGGCTATGGACTCTGCAAGCTGCATCGGTTGCGGTGCATGCGTGGCAGCATGTAAGAATGGTTCTGCGATGCTCTTCGTATCAGCCAAGATCAACCAGCTCTCATACCTTCCCCAGGGTGAGGTTGAGAAAGACCGTCGTGTCCGCGCTATGGTTGCTAAGATGGATGAACTCGGCTTCGGTAACTGTACTAACACAGGTGCCTGCGCCGCTGAGTGTCCCAAGAACATCAAGCTCGCCAACATCGGCCGCATGAACCGTCAGTACATCGCAGCTAAATGCAAGGAGTAATCCACCTGCGATAATATCAAAATAAAATGGACCGAATCGATTCGATTCGGTCCATTTTATTTTGATATCAACCGCAGAGCTGCGGCTTGCGGTGAACCGGAGCTTAATATGCTCCGGTCTTGCGTCTGTTGCGGCTGTTGGGGTCGAAAGGATTGGCTGTAGGATCGAATATCTCCTCTTCCTCCTCCTCGTATTCATCATTGTTGTCGCGTTTGCGTTTATCCTGGGCAGGCTTGTTCTTCTTCACGGCGTTAGGCTTCATCTGGTCTATAGCCACTGCGAAGACATCCCACTGCTCCTCTTTATCCCAGTTCTTCTTTATATTAATCACCTTGGGATAATAATAGGCGAGGTCAGGCTGAAGCTGGAGGTCGTAATTGCCGGTGTCATATTCCCCGTTCCCATTGTAATCCTCTATAATACGGGCATAATATTTACCCGGGGAAAGGTATCGGAACGTGACCATATTATCATGGACCGGCTCCGAGCGCACCACGGCATCGCTGGTAGATAGCAATTCCACAAATGTCGGGATACCTGGATCGAGTCCGGTGAGATTAAAGCTCAGTGAGCAATATTCCTCCTCCTTCTTTGTTGTGAATTCATGCGTGAGGGGGCGTGTAGGTTTGCCGTAAATGCCCATGGCAGCCAATGTGTCAGCCACTACGCGGTATTTTGTCTCGTAAGCCCACGGGTATTCCATCATGAAATGGCGTGGCGAGACGCTGTCGCGCTGGTGGAATCTGACGCCCTCTTTTACCGGTTTCCATATGGAGTCAACAAGCATCTCAAGTCTGAAAGCAGATGTGTCGATGCTTGCAAGAGGGGTAGCGAATTCAAGGGTGACAGGCATATTGACATCCTGATTTGATCCGGAGAATGTCACGTCGAGAGTCAGAGCCTTGATGGAATCCTCGACTGAGATCTTTTTCTCCTTGTCGCTTTTTTTAGCCTTCTTGGGCTTGGGACGATTGTAATAAAAGCGGAGTGTATCTGTGGTTAGGGACAGTCCTCCTGTGGAGTCTGTACGCATATATGATGCCGCAATCCGGAGGGAGTCGGAATGTACAAGGCGTTCCGGAAGCCAATAGACCAGAGAGTCGTTCTGCACTCGACGCTCAAGAACCGCATCTCCAAGGGTTTCTCCATCGGGGTTCACAACGCTGAGGCGTGGAAGACTGTCCGCGCGGGTGTTGAATTTGAAAAACACCTTGGTTGTGTCGATGCGCTCATATTTGGAGAGGTATTGAGGGCGTATCTGCGAATTGAAAGTGCGCAGCAGGATGTCATTGGGCAGAAAGCGGGTGCGAAGACGGTTTATTACTGTATCCACCTCTGCTGTCAGCGTATTATAAGTGGTGTCGCTCGCTTCTACCGTTTCGGATGTCGGTGTTACCGTCACTTCATAAAAAGCCACATCCTCTTCCGGATTCTCATATTTATAGTCATTGTCCTTGTCGTCAAGAGCGAAGACTCGATATGTACCCTCTTTTAGTCCGCGGATAGTGAATTGCCCTTTGTCGTCTGTTTTCGCGATTCTTAGAAGCGGGGTCTTGACAAACGCTGAGTCATTCAGATTGGCATGAACTCCGACCAATATCCCCTGTCTCGGTTCGAGATTGCGCGAATCAAGCACCATGCCCGATATGCGCAGCGAATCGATGGTTTCGCCTGTAGAGAATGTGTAGGCGAAGCCTTGGAGTTTGTTGGCCTCGTTGTTGTCTTCGATAGCGTCTGCGAAGTCTACGGTATATGTGGTGTTGGGCTGCAGAGAGTCGAAAGTGACTGTCACGCGTCTGCCGACAGCAGCGACGCGGGGCACTTGCCGCGATGGGGGAGACACCACCACTTTTGTGAAGGCATCCTTTACATTTACAAGCTCATTGAAGGTGAGCGTCATCCTTGTCCTGTCCACGTTGAGCGCGCCCTGTGGAGGGTTGGCGCTGACAAACAGAGGAGGATCCTCGTCGCGTGCGCCGCCCGACGGGTTTCCTATGTTGGCGCAGGCAGCCGCGAGCATGCATATGGAAGCGAATGCAACTGTTTGGATGAAATGTGGATATTTATATTTCTTGTTCATATTTTCGTAAGGCGGACTCCTCTATATCCGGTAAAAACGGGTATCATTTAGGATACCTGTCTTAAAAAGAACGTCAAAAATAAATAAAAATATTGAGAAATGAGGTCATAAACCATAATTTTATGCGCGGAATGCTCCAAACATCAAAAAAAAGCCGTATATTTGCAAGCTGAAAAATAGACTTTCCACAGGAACTCCATTGTTTCCCGTGGAAATTCATCATAGGAACGAAATAAAAAACAATAAAAATAACAACAAATCGAAATGCAGAACAAAGGGTTTATCAGCACCATTGCGATCCTTCTGGTATTGATTTGCGGTTTCTACATCTCTTTCAGCTTTGTTACTTCCCACTATGAGAAGAAAGCAAAGGAGTTTGCAGCCATGACCGCCAAGACCAGCGACGAGACCAATGACGCTTACAAACAAAGTCTGAAGCAATTCAACGACTCAATCGACAAAGAGAAAGTTTATCTGTGGTACACCTACAACCAGGTCCGCAAGATGGAGGTTGGTCTCGGTCTTGACCTGAAAGGTGGTATGAACGTGGTTCTTGAGATATCGGTTCCCGACATCCTCCGCCAGTATGCATCGGGTGATGCTCAGCTCGCCCAAATCAATTCCGCGATCAAGAAGGCGGAAGCTGACGGCACCAAGGGCAGCGACAAGGATTTCGTTTCCAAAGTTGCATCCTATATCCAGCCGGGCGTGATGGCAAGCCTCTTTGTTCGCGAAGGTGAATATATGGGCACGCTGAAATCCAATGCTTCCAACGAAGAGGTTACAGCGGCTCTCGAGAAGCAGGTCGACAGCCAGGTTGACGCTGCATTCAATATCTTCCGCACACGTATCGACCAGTTTGGTGTGGTTGCTCCGAACATCCAGAAACTTCAGGACAAGAGCGGCCAGATCCTTCTTGAACTCCCCGGTGTCAAAGAGCCGGAGCGTGTGACAGAGCTTCTGAAATCAAGCGCCAATCTTGAATTCTTCGAGGTTTACAACTACAATGAGATCATGGCTGACCTCCAGCGCTTCGCCTCAGCATACGCGCAGCAGGATACAATCAACCATCTCAATGTAATCGAGCTCCTCGGAGGTCCGCAGCGTGCCGGCACACCGATTGTCGGTATGGTTGCCCCCTCTAACAAGAATCTGGTTGACTCTGTAATGAACAGCGAGCTTGCAAAGCGCACTCTTCCTTCTGACCTCACTCTGATGTGGTCGGTTAAGCAGGCTGAGTTCCCTGTGACTGACGCAAGCGGCAATGTTGTCAAGAAAGATAATGGAGAGGACAAGACAGTAGGCTATTGGGAGCTTATCGCCCTCAAGGGTGACGCGGTTCTCGAAGGCGACGCTGTGACATCCGCTTCTTCAGAATACGACAACATGCAGGGTAACATGGTCAACATGAAGATGAACGACCGTGGTGCTCAGGAATGGGCTACCATTACCCGCAACAACATCGGTCGTCCTATCGCCATTGTGCTTGACGAGCATGTTTACTCATTCCCTAACGTAAATAACGAGATCACAGGCGGCAGCTCGCAGATCACAGGTAACTTCACACCCGAAGAGGCTAATGACCTTGCAAACGTGCTTAAGTCCGGTAAGATGTCAGCGAAAGTTAACGTTGTCAGCAACAACGTTATCGGTCCGAGCCTTGGAGCAGAGGCAATCCAGATGGGCTTCATCTCCTTTATCGTGGCTATCATCCTGCTGATGATCCTCATGGTGGCTTACTACGGCTGGATCCCCGGCCTTGTGGCTAACGTGGGTCTTATCCTCAACCTCTACTTCACACTCGGTATCCTCGCATCGCTTCAGGCAGTGCTCACACTTTCCGGTATCGCCGGTATCGTGCTTGCTCTCGGTATGGCTGTGGATGCCAACGTGCTTATCTTCGAGCGCACCAAAGAGGAGCTTAAAAACGGTAAGAAACTCCGTCAGGCCATTTCCGAGGGTTATGGCAACGCATTCTCCGCGATCTTCGACTCGAACCTTACATCTGTCATCACCGGTGTGATCCTTCTCTTCTTCGGTTCTGGTCCTATCAAGGGATTCGCAACCACTCTTATCATCGGTATCGTCTGCTCATTCTTCACAGCAGTGTTCCTTACCCGCATCGCGTTCGATCTTATCACAAAGAACGGTCGTTGCGCCAATATGAATTTTGCTACAGCTCTCAGCCGCAACTTCCTCACCAACCCGAAGATCAACTTCATGGGTCAGTCGAAAGCTGCTGCTGCAGTATGGGTTGCTCTTATCGTAATCTCAATAGCATCTCTCGCTATCCGTGGTATGAACCAGGGTATCGATTTCTCCGGTGGTCGCAACTATGTGGTTCAGTTCGAGAAGAATGTTGACCGTCAGGCTGTGCAGGAGAAACTTCTCAATCTTCTCCAGGCAGAAGCTAACGATCCTACCGTTTCTGTGGCTGTGATCAATATCGACAACCCCTCTAAACTCCGTATCTCCACAAACTACAAGATAGCTGAGGAATCAGAGGGTATCGAGAATGAGGTGGCTTCACTCCTTTACAAAGGTCTTCAGGATGAGTTGACAGTGAATGGCAAGACCATGAGCCTTGACGCATTCTCAGTGTCAGACGAAAGCCATGGCATCATCTCGATCCAGAAGGTAGGTCCTTCTGTGGCTGATGATATGAAGAAGGATGCAGCATGGGCATTGGGTATCGCCATTGTCTGCATGTTCCTTTACATCCTGCTTCGTTTCCGCAACATCGCATTCTCTGTGGGTGCTGTATGCGCGGTTGCTCTCACCGCATTCCTCATCGTAGGTTTCTACTCCATCTGCTGGGGATTCCTTCCCTTCTCAATGGAGATCGACCAGTCGTTTATCGCAGCTGTGCTGACAATCATCGGTTATCAGATCAACGATACCGTGGTTGTGTTCGACCGTGTCCGCGAGATGATCGGTATCTATCCGAAAGAGGATCGTCTGAAGACATTCAACAAATCGCTGAACCAGACATTGAGCCGTACGGTGATGACTTCGTTCTCAACACTGCTTGTGCTCCTCTGCATCTTCTTCCTCGGTGGTGACACAATCCGTTCGTTCACATTCGCTATGATCTTCGGTGTTGTGGCAGGTACATTCTGCTCTCTCTATTGCGCTGCTCCGATCGCTTATTATATCATGGCGCGCAATCATAAGAAAGGCAACGCGCAGGTCGCAGCTGAAGGCAAACCGGTGCTTGAAGGCAATCGTCGCTTCAAATAATTGATTTTAACATATCGGGCAAAACATTTTGCTCGCGAGTATAGTTTATATGGCATAGGCGTCAACTAAAAACGTCTATGCCATATTATTATGAAAACACTCGCCACATTCCTCTTTACAATAGTCCTGTCATTCGGAATCGCATCCGACTCAATGGCTCAGACAGTCGATATTTCCGCTTTCCCTGATAACACGATAGTTCACCAAGGCATTTCAAGCCTTGTGGCAGCGGCAGATGCGAATATGGCTGTTATCGACAGTGCTGTGGCTTCTACTCCGGTTTCGAGGCATCCTGTGCCTGTAGATCTGACGGCAGAGGATTTCATAACAAAAGTATATGGCGTGTTGTCTCCGGATCGATCCCGTGATGAGTTGTGTGATGATTGTGTGAAGCTCCTGAATCTTATGCCCTCGGAAGATCAGATGGGGTTATGGCTTGACAGCACGGATGGCTATCAACTCAGTTATTATGGTCAGAGGGTTCCGGATGTATCCGCCATGGCTGTCATAGAACGCGATTCCGTGGCGAATTTCGGCTTCTTCTTCCTGTTTCCTTATAATATGTCAACCAAAGAAGAGATGAACCGCAGACAGGCTTTATTTTGTGGCAGCCTTCTCCAGGAATTACAGGATATAGGAGCAATAGTAGGGGTGAATCCTTCGGCTGATGCCTTGTTTGAGGTTACAGGGGATTATAAGGGTAATTTTGTTGAGGCAAGGTTAATCGACGAATCTATTGACGCAGTCACGGGCAGATATGTGCTGTATCTTTCTGTGGAGCCGGGTGGCAATGTCGTTATTCCCGGTGATAAAGAAATAGCTCAAACAGCCGAACCGACTATTTGAGCTATTATATGAGATTTTAAATTTTTACATTAAGCTGTGGGTATCAGAGATATCCGCGGCTTATTTTTTTGCTGTCTTGTTGAGCAGATGTTTCACCGCACCTTCAAGCTGTGCATCTGTTCCGCGGAGTTCGTCACCTGGGTTGTTGTAGATGAGCACATCGGGATTGAGCTGGTGGTTTTCGAGCACATTGCCATTCATGTCAACGCTTGTTACCTGCGGAATACCGAAATAAAGGCTCGGGTCGATCTGTGTCTCCCACCATACGGCTGTCATTGTGCCGGGAATAGGTGCGCCTACAACATCGCCGATACCGAGGGTCTGATATACGAACGGTGTGCCGTGCGCGTCGCTGTAGTTACTTTCGTTCACGAGCATCACAGATGGTTTGGTCCACTGCGAGAAAGGCTCGGAACCGATGTATCTGCCGCGAGGCATAAACCGCACATATTCTTTACCGCCGAGAAGCAGCGCGATATCATTGTGGAGCCAGCCACCGCCATTGAAACGTGTGTCAACAATCACGGCGTCGCAATTGCGGTATTTGCCGAGAAGCTGGTCATAGACAGTCTGGAAGCTGCTTCCGTCCATTCCGGCTACATGAACATAGCCGACTTTACCTCCGGAGAGTGAATCAACCACGTGCTGGTTATGTTCTACCCAACGGTCATACAGATGGCTTGAGAGAGAGAACTTGTGCATCGGCTTAAGGTCCTTATATTCGATTTTGCCGTCGGCTTTCTTAATCTCAAGACGCACATTCTTGTTTGCTTTGCCCTCAAGAAGAGGATAATAATCCTTTCCTGCCTCTATTTTCTTTCCATCGATTGCAAGGATGACATCACCGGGCTTAACATCAACTTTCTTGGCAGCCAAAGGACCGCGGGGAAGAACCTCTGTCACTTTGAGACCGTCGCCGGTATATGCCGGGTCGTAGAAAGCACCGAGTTCAGCTGTCTGCAGCGATGCACCGCCGGCACGGTAGCCGGAGCCTGTGTGCGATGCGTTCAGCTCACCAAGAATCTCGCTCATCAGGATTGAGAAATCCTGATTGTTGTTTATATAGGGAAGGAACTGACGGTAATGTTCACCATAACCTGCCCAGTCTATGCCGTGGATATCCTTGTCATAGAATTTATCGTTGACCTGACGCACCATGTGGTCGTAGATATATTCGCGTTCGAGAGACGGCTTACGGTCGTAGGGGGCATCGAACTCGATATCTTCGGTAGAACCCTTGGCAAGGTCAACCTTCTTCATGCCTGATCCGCTGATAAGGAAGAGCTTTTCTCCCTTGGCATCTGTGGCGAGACCACCGCTTACGCCCTTGATAAGAACCTTGGTGTCGCCCTTCTTGAGGTTGCGGACCATAAGGTTGGAACCTCCTTCGGTAGCTGATGCGATGTAATAGAATTTCTCACCCTTTGGATCCATGTAGTAATCACCTACAAACGAAGAGCTGCCTGTCAGGCGCGCCATGCGGTGTTTGCGGTTGGCAAGATCGAACTGAAGATCTTTGCTATCCTCCTTCTTGGATTCAGCTTTTTTGTCTTTTTTATCTTTCTTGTTTTTCTTACCTTTTTTATCTTTGTCGTCTTTCCCCTCTTCTTTCTCTTTTTTCTCCTTTTCGGCTTTCTCCTTGAGGGCAAGTTCCTCTTCTGTGGCGCGGAAATCATCCCACGCCTCGCCATCGAGAGCCATCATCACGATATCGCCCTGGTTACCCCAGCTGCCTTGGCTTTTCATGCCGTATTTGCCGGTGTAATATGTTACGGCTTTGCCTCCGAGAGCAAACTTGGCATTACCGTTGGAGTATCCGCTCTCGGTGAGGTCGATCACCTCTGAACCATCAGCCTTGACAAGCGCGATGTCGGTGTTGTTCCATCCCCCAATGCCGATATAGTCCGCGAGGAGCCATTTGCTGTCTGGACTCCAGGTGAATGATACGTCGCCATCTGTGTATGAATAATTGTATTTGCCGTCGAGCGCGGTGTTGACTTTCTTTGTCTTCGGATCAATCACCTTGATTTCAGTGCGATCCTCAAGGAAAGCTATTTTTTTGCCGTCAGGACTGTATTCCGGCTGCTGGGCGGCTGTCGGGCATTTGTAGAGAAGTTCCTCTTCGATCTCAGTGGCATATGCAAACTGTTTCTCGTCAGGATTTTTGATGGTGGCAGTGAAGAGCTGCCAGTAACCGTCGCGGTCTGAATCGTATACAAGAGTGCGGCCGTCTTTGGAGAAGCTGACGTTACGCTCCTGCGCGGGAGTGTCGGTGATACGCTTTGTTGTTTTATATTTAGCGTCAGTCACATATACATCACCGCGGATTACGAATGCGATTTCGTTTCCTGAAGGTGACACAGCCATTGTTGTCGCACCACGGTTTGTGAAATATTTCACGCGGTCGCCGTCATATTGGTCGGCTATGATGTTGATATCAAGTTTCTGAGGCTCTGCTCCGGGACGCATTGTATAGATATCTCCGTCCCATGAGAAAGCGAGCGTGCCGTTGTCGGAAGCTGACAGATGGCGGACCGGATGTTTGGCGAATCTTGTGAGCTGCTTCTTGTTTTTGCCATCCAAAGAAGCCTCATAGATGTTGAGGGTGCCGTCCTCCTCGCTGATGAAGAAGAAAGAATTGCCATCGGCTTTCCATACAGGGTTGAGATCATGACCGTTGAATTTGGTCAGCTGTTTGAAATTGCCGTTGTCATATAGCCAGATATCGGAAGTTCCGGAAGAACGCTCATGTTTGCGCCATATATTCTCGAAACCTTTCTTATCCTGGTAAAGGACCTTCCCGGTCTTCGATACGCTTGCCGCTCCTGCAGGTAGAGAGAGGAAAAGTTGCGGACGCAGTCCGGGCTGGGATATGTCGAGTTTCCATGTCTGTGTAAGGAAAGGAGCGCGGGAAGACTCGCGAGCCGGCATATCGGAAGTTGTGTAAAGAATCTCGTGGTCATTGAGGAAAGCGAGAGGCGTCTCAGAACCGCTGTTGGTAGTCAGACGCACCGGTGTGCCTCCTGTGGCTGCCACCGAGAAGATATCGAAAGAACCTTCACGGTTGCTGGAGAAAATGATTTTAGAACCATCTGGGCTCCATACTGGGGCTGTGTCATAAGCCTCGTTGGAGGTTAGCTGGGAGGCCTTGCCTCCTGCTACGGGAACGGTGAAGATGTCGCCCTTGTAGGTGAACGCAATGGTTGACCCATCGGGTGAGATCGCCGTGTTGCGGAGCCATCGTGGCGACTCCGCGGAGGCTGTGAGAGCGGCAAAACCGCAGGCAGCCAGGATTAGCAGATTCTTCATAAGCAGTTATTGTTGATTGTTCTGTATTCTTTATGAGACCGGTTCTGTGAGTTGCTTTGTGCTCATTATTTCCTTAAGCTCCTTAAACGGTTCGAGGAAAAATGGTCTGTCATTGAGGTGAGGATGGGGGAGAGTAAGTTCAGGAGTATTAATCACCATGTCATCTGCGGCCATGATATCGATATCTATCATACGATCCTTATAGGAGCCATCGGCATTTCGGTGGGCTGCCGGATTGATTGATTTTTCGATATCCTGAAGAATGTGCAGGACATCGGTTGGTGCGAGATCGGAAATGAAAGCCATCCCCACATTGAGGAACTTGTTTTTCGACTCGTACCCCCACGCATCCGACTCAATGTGGTGGGAAAGCTCGAACCATCCGAACTGTTTCTCTATGGCTGACACAGCCCTTGTGAGGTTCATCAGTCTGTTGCCCAAATTTGATCCTATGTTGATATAATATACCATACCTTTTTATAATACGTCTTACACCGTTATTTGTGACATCAAAAATACATAAAATCTATCAACCTGCCAAATCCATGCTTCTGAAGCATGGATTTGGCAGGTTGATAGAGCTGTGCGTCTGTTGCTGGATTATAATGTGATTGTGGAGGAGAGTGGGAGATTGTCGGAGGAGTTGCCTACGGAGATGGTGAATGCTCCGGGTTCGACGGTAAAATCGTGGAGATCCATGTCGTAGAAAGAGAAGGCTTCATCATCGAGTATGATGCTTACGCGTTGCGATTTGCCGGGTTTGAGGGTGATTTTCTCAAAACCTTTCAATTCTTTCTCCGGGCGGGGAGCGCGGCATTCATTATCTTTGACATAGATCTGTGCCACTTCCGAGGCTTCCTTCTTGCCTGTGTTGCGGAGCGTGAATGAAACCTCAACACGGTTATCTCCGAGGGGTTTCAGGTCAAGGTCACTGAATTCAAATGAGGAGTATCCTAATCCGAAGCCAAAAGGATATAATGGCTTGACATCGTTGCGGTCATATCCACGGTAGCCTGTGAAAATACCCTCGTTGTATTCAACATGTGCGCATTCGCGTGTGTCTGTGCTTCTTGTCTTAGGTCGGTTGGCATAATAGCTGTTGTAGGTGGGATTGTCTTTAAGTTCCCTCTCCATTGAAATCGGGAGTTTGCCGCTTGGTGATATTTTACCGGTAAGAATTTCAGCTATTGCCTGTCCTCCCTCCTGACCCGGATACCAAGCCATCAGGATTCCCTTGGCTGCATCTTCCCATGGAGCGAAGTTGATGTTTCCACCTGCGTTCAATACAACTGTCATATTAGGATTCACGGATGCGAGACGATTGATGAACTTCTCCTGGAATGCGGGCAGCGAGAAACTGCGGTCGAAACCTTCACCTTCAGTGCCGCTGTGGAATCCTGTGCAATAAACCACGTTGTCGGCTTTGCGCAATTCCCGGTTGAGTGTTTCTTCATCAAGCAGACCCAGGCTGCAGATGATATTGGCGGAAGAGATATTGTCGAAGTAATCCACGCGGATATCATAACTTTTCCCTTTCTCAACCTCATATTCAACCTCGCGCGATGAAAGTGCGTGATTGCCCCAGTCACCGGTGACAGTCTTTCCGTTTATGATTACCCGGTAGCCGTCATCGCCGCTGATACGTATCTTGATCACACCGTCTTTATCAGCCCGGTAGTATCCGCTCCAGCTGACAGAGAAATGATCTTCAGGGAAATCAGGCAACGGACGCTCATACTCCCAGAGGAATTTGATTACGGAATCTGTGCGCACAAAGTCCGGTGTGCCCTCCATTTTCTGATTCTTGTAATAGTTCCCTTTGAATCCGCGTTCAGTGCAGGTGGAATCGGTGAAGATTACCTTGCTGATATCTTTGTAAAGTTTTGTTTCGGGTAAAACAACCGTATTTTTACGTAAATCTTTAAGACCTTTCGCCACTGATGTCACGGAAAATGGAGATACCGAACCGCTGCCGCCTCCCGACATTATGGTGTCGCAGTTGGGTCCAAGCACCAATGTGCGTCCTTTAAGCGGAAGAAGATTGCCCTCATTCTTTAGAAGCACAATACCCTCTCTTGCTACATCAAGAGCTGTTTTACGAGACTCCGGGTAATCAAGAGGTATGGAGGTGTCTTTCTGCACGCGGTCGAGAAGTCCGAATGCGATGAAAGTGGCGAGCATATGCTCGACCTTGGTGTTGATCATCTCTTCGGTGATTCTACCGTTGGCAAGAGCCTCCTTGATGAGTTCCGGTTTGAAACGCACAGGTTTGGGCATTTCAAGATCAAGACCTGCGGCTGCCGCGTTAACGGTTGAGTATACGGAAGTCCAGTCGCTCATCAGGATTCCCTTGAACCCCCATAGCTTACGTAGAATGTCGATATTAAGCCAGCGGTTTTCTGTGGAATGAACGCCGTTCAGCAGGTTATAGCTGTTCATGACAGCTCCTACTCCAGCCTTTTTCACTGCCTTGCGGAAGGTTGGAAAGTATATCTCATGGAGCGTGCGCTCATCAATATCGCTGCTCACATGATGACGGCCCCATTCCTGATTGTTGCCGGCGAAATGTTTTACTGTAGCTATAACCCCCTTGGATTGCACGCCATCAATATATTCCGCTGCCATCTCGGATGCCAGATAAGGATCCTCTCCCATATATTCGTAATTACGGCCGCAGAGCGGAGAACGGTATATGTTGACACCCGGACCCAACAGGATTGCCACACCTCTTGCACGTGCGTCATCGCCAAGGCTCTCGCCGTATCTTTTCACGATGTCGCGGTTCCAGGTGGCGGCAGCTAATATACCGGCAGGGTACAGTGTGCTGTGAGGCGCATGGTTGCGTAATCCTTGTGGCCCGTCGGCAAGGAGAATCTCCGGAACTCCAAGGCGAGGCACTCCATGGAGCGAGAACGATGTCTTGCCTCCGAGACAAGCCAGTTTCTCGTCAAGTGTCATTTGTTGAACGATCTCGTGCGCCCGCTTTTGATGCTGCTCGGTTATCTCTACGCCTGAAGCCTGGGCGGTGCAGGCAAGTAGCAAAGCTGCTGCTAATGTCTTTAGTTTCATTTTTCTATGAGTGTCAATGTTAGTTTCTTCCCGTTTACAATCACATTATATTCCCCTGCCTCCAAAAAGCGTTTGCCGGTGGCATCCACATAACTGAGATCTCTCCATGGATTTATATTGAATTCCATGATTGCGGTCTCACCCGGTTTAAGATTTCTCTTTTCAAAATATTTGAGTTCGCGCACGGGACGTGTCACAGTGCAGTAGGGATCCGCTATATACCAGAGCACAGTCTCCGCTCCCTCAATGTCCCCGGTGTTGGTTACCGGAACAGTCACCTTGATTTTATCGTTGCGGGTGAATTCTGTTTTGGAGATTGTTGGTTCACCATATTCGAAAGTGGTATAGCTGAGACCGTGTCCGAATGGATACATAGGCTCGCTGGTGATGTCCTGATAGAAACCCTGGTGCCATCGGCCGCTTTTACGGCGGTTGTAATAGATTGGAATCTGACCGGTGGAGTAGGGGAAGGTTATGGCGAGTTTACCCGAGGGGTTTATACGTCCTGATAGAATTCCTGCCATAGCTTCACCGCCACGTATGCCGGGTTGCCATATCTCAAGAATCGCATTGGCATATGGCTCAAGACGGTTAAGTTCCAATGGCCGTCCATTGGCAAGCACAAGCACCACCGGTTTTCCGGTTTTCGCGATCTCTTTGGCAAGTTCCTCCTGGATGGCAGGAAGTGCGATGGATGATCTGGAAGCATTTTCTCCACTCCATTTGAGATTCTCACCAAGACATAGAATCACCACATCTGCCCATCTGGCTGTGTCAAGGGCGGCATTGAATCCCGTACGGTCTTCACCATCGCGTTGACACCCTTTGGCATAACGGATCTGTGAGTCTTTCCCGAATTCATCCTTTATGCCTTGCAAAAGTGTCACGACATCCTCCGGTTTACCATGTCCCAGCCAGTTGCCTAACAGATCCCAGCCGTTGTCTGCCAACGGACCAATCACAGCGATCTTTTTAGCGTCTTTCAACGGTAGAGTCAGAGTGGAGTCGTTCTTAAGAAGCACCATTGATTCAGCTGCGAGATCAGCGGCGACCTTAAGGTCCGCAGGACGCAGGAACCGGTCAGCGACAAGCGGTGTGTAAGGGTTGTCGAAAAGTCCGAGACGCATCTTGACTCTGAGAACTCTTCTCACAGCCTCGTCAATTGTATTCTGTGATACTTTCCCTTCCGAAACAAGATCTGCCAGATGGCGGTCGTAAGCATGGCTCATCATATCCATTTCAAGACCTGCATTCAGCGCGAGTGTGGCGGCATCTCTTTTATCTGCCGCCATCCCCTGGTTCTTCAGCTGCTCGATAGCTCCCCAGTCGCTCACTATGAAACCGTCATGTTTCCATTTGTTCTTGAGGATTTCAGTCATGGTATATCGGTTGGCGGATCCGGGAATGCCGCTGATGTCATTGAAAGAACTCATCAGGGTTGCGGCTCCTGCCTTGACACCGGCTTCATAAGGTGGAAGATATGTGTCCCAGAGAGTCTGGGGAGATACTTCTGTATATACGTAATCACGTCCGGCTTCTGAAGCCCCATAGCCCACGTAATGTTTCAGGCATGCGGCTACGGATGTAGAGTCTGCAAGGTTCTTGCCCTGATACCCTTTGACGGAGGCGACGCAATAAATCGAATTCAGATAAGGATCCTCTCCGTAACCTTCTGACACACGTCCCCAGCGAGGATCGCGTGCCACGTCAATCATCGGGGAGAAAGTCCAATCAACGCCCGACATCCTTGATTCCCGTGCCGAAACAGCGCATGCTTTTCTGACAAGAGACGGATTCCATGAGCATGCCTGGGCAAGAGAGATAGGATAGACTGTACGGAAGCCATGGATGGCATCATAGCCGAAAATCACCGGTATTCCAAGTCTTGATTCCTCCATCGCTCTGCGTTGCATGGCATTGCGGAGTTCCGGGTCTGTATCGAAATAAATAAGAGAACCTATCTCGGCAGGAATGTTTACAACCTCCTCGCCCACATTGTTGACATTATTGTTGCGTCCAAGAGTGTATTGGTTGAGCTGCATTATCTTCTCGTTTAGATTCATGCGTCCGAGAAGATCCTCAACCCTGATCTCGACTGGCACATCCTTATCCTTATAAAGGGTGGATTTTGGTGTGATGCCGCTAAGGTCAGTAACATTGTCCGGCACTGCGACAGCAGCATGGGCGGCGCGTTTAGCGATGGCGGCTATATCAGCGTTCATGCCGGCAGGAGTGAATGTGTTGGCGGTCACATCATGACCAAACAGCTTCTCATACCAGGCACAGGCTGCGGTGAAACGGCCATGTTCTATTGCAAGGTGATATCCGTCCCGGTTCATGTTGTCACCGATGAATGATGTCCGGGCATTCTGCACGGCAGTCCCGGCAGGGATAATAGTCTTTATCTTGCCAAGTTTTGCAGCCCTCTTGTTTGCGTCAACGATAGCGCGATACATTTTCATCTGGTCATTGCCATAGTTGCGGAATCCGGTGTTTGTCGCATTTTGCGCGTATGCCCATGTCTGATGCAGGATAATCTTGCTTTTACCGGGGATTCTTTCCTTCACATATTTGATGATACCGGGAAGATAAGGCTCATATTTCTCATACATTCCGGAGAAAGGACTTGCCTGCTGGAGGCTGACATAATCCCATTTGTCATCGGCAAGAGCATCTGCTATTGATGCCTTTGTCTTTTCAACGCGTTTGCCATCCGCACCGATCTTACGATAGACATATTCGTGCTTGTCTCCTTTGATATTTCCGGCATGACGTTCGAGAGAGCAGCCTCCGATGAAAAGGTTGCCTATTATCGCGGTGTCGCCGTCAGCCTTGGCGAGATCATGCAGATTCTGCTCTATGGCATCACGCGAGAAACTGTTTCCTATGGCAAGTATCCTGATTGTGCGTGCATATGCTGTGCCTGACAGGAATGCAAGGAAAAAAGCCAATATAATGGGATAGGTTAAATAAAAGATCTTATTTTTCATATTCTTGTTTTTTCTTCATGTAATAATTATGCATCAGGTTCCATGCCTTTTTACGTTGTCCTCGGTCGGAAACAAGACCTTTGCGGTTCCAACCTTCCTGATTGGTCGGATGGAAGCGGAAAGGCGACCGGAAGTCGAATAGAATCCACGGCGATACGCCTGCGAGATTGGGAATGTTGTCGAACATTCTTATATTGTCTTCATAAAGGCGTGCCTGATAATCCTCGCTCCATGAGCTTGTGACATCGCGGCTGCCACTCTGTCCGTAAAGCGCCTCTCCTCCGAATTCCGAGATAATGAGCGGCTTGTCAGGTGTTACATCCCACACTGATTCAGCTGGAGTCAGCGGCCATGGATGATACCATCCCATATATTTGTTCACCGCAACCACATCAAGATTCTCAGTGAAGGGATCGTTCATAGAAAAGAGCTGCCTCTCTTTGTCAAACTCCACAAGATCAAAAGCTGCTGTGTAGAGACGTGTTGTGTCGAGCGCGCGTCCGGTCTCGAGCAGAGACATGAGGAAATCATCGCGCTCCGCTGATGGCTTAGTCTCATTGGCAACTCCCCAGAAACCGACTGCGCATCGGTTTTTGTCGCGGTTTATCATCTCCGTCAGCATATTCTGGGCTTTGGAGCGTGTGGTGGCATCGGTGAAGTCTATACCTTGCCATATAGGTATCTCCTGCCAGAGCACAATACCCATCTCTTCAGCCATACGTACGGTATATTCATTCTGAGGATAGTGGGCGAGACGGATCATGTTCACTCCAAGATCGCGCGCTTCGTTGAGAAGCATTACCGCGTCAGCTTTTGAGAATGCGCGCCCCATGCGCTGGGGAATCTCCTCGTGGAATGAAACGCAACGCATGAACTGAGGTTTGCCGTTGATAAGTATGCGGGTGCCGTCGGTGCGGATGTCGCGGAAGCCGATACGCTCGCTTACCTCATCTTCTCCACCGTTGATCTTCACATCGTAAAGCACCGGAGCTTCGGGTGCCCAAAGCTTCAGTTTGCCGGATTTTATACTGCCTGAAAATTTGCCGGAGGAATCGGTCGTTCCCTCTATTCTCTTGCCGAGACTTGGAATCTCAACAGATACCTTAACTCCGGCCAGAGGTTGCGACATTCCGATATCCACACGGATGGTGTCGTGATTATCCTTGTCAAGACGAAGGAAATAATTCTCCACATAATTGTCAGGAACCGATATCAACATGACATCACGTGTGATTCCGCCATAATTCCACCAGTCGAATGCCAAAGCGGGTATGGCATCCTTTGTGCGCCGGTTATTAACCTCAACCACGAGGAAATTTTCACCCTTATGAAGATCATCGGTAACATCGATCTCAAATGGTGTGAACCCACCCTCATGTTTGCCAATCTCTTTGCCGTTGAGGTATACGTTGCAGCGGTAGCTCACTGCTCCGAAATATAAAATCTCACGCATGCCGGGTTTTGGATTTGCTTCGAAACTGCGTGCATACCATACGGTGCCTTCGTAATATTTCAACTCAGGATTCTGAGAATTCCAATCTCCGGGAACCTCCAGACGCAAGCCTCCCTTTAATGCGTATTCGTAAAAGTCAGTGTTCCCTTCCGGTGAGCGGTTTTCATAAACCTTCATGCGGTCTCCCTGGTCATACAGATCCACGATGGCATCCCAACGTCCGTTGAGCAGACGGTAGTCGCGACCGTATGCGTTGGTTATCAATGAGGCGGATGAATGGGCGGAGAAACCTGCCAGTATAAGTATTGAAATGAGAAGTCTTTTCATGATTGTCATTTATCGGTGGTTTCTTTTTGTGAAGCTGTGCATCCGCGGAGAAAATCCATGATCCAGTTCCAGGCGGCGGTGCCTTGTTCTGTATATGCGTAATGCTCTGTAGTCTCGGTTATCTGCAATTCCTTGGGAGCGTTGATGACATTATATACGGAATATGTGGAGGTCGGTGGACACACCATATCGTTATATCCGAAAGTATAGAATCCCGGAACTTTGATCTCTCTTGCAAAGCTTGATACATCAAAATATGGTATGGTCGACATTATCTCTTTGGTGTGGAATTTTTTATCCTTGAGGGTATGGGGCCATCCACCCGCACGGTTGGCGGTATAGCCGAGCATATCGCTCATGGCGGGGTAATACGAGACAAGACCTTTCACACGGGAATCGATTCCTGCGAGGATTATCGATAATCCCCCGCCTTGACTCCCTCCGAAAGTACCAAGACAACCGTTGTATTCCGGAAGCTGCTCAATGAAATCTATTGCGCGGACACAACCGGTTATGACCCGCTTATAGTAGAATCTGTCTTTGTCTTCCATGTTGAATGAGTGGTATCTTTTTAACGGTCCGTTATACAGATTATGATATACATGCGCAGGAAGATTCACCGGGATGCCATGGATTCCCAATTCAAGGATAATAAATCCTTTCTCGCTATGGTTGATATCTCCATTATAACCTCTCACGCCAGCTCCCGGAACTTTCACAATGGCAGGGTATTTCCCCGGTGCTGCAGGTATGGTCAGTATTCCGTACATACGTGATCCCCAGTCGTTGTTTGCCCATGACACATGGTAGACATTCACTTTTGGAGTGCATCGCTCAGGCATGAGTGTCATCATCGGTTCAAGATCCCATTTGCGCGCGTCGGTCAATGCTTTCTGCCAGAAATCAAGGAAATCGGATGGCTGCTGGGTTACAGGACGCAATTTCTCCGGTGAGAAACCTACAGTTCCCATACCTTGGTAATCGTGTTTCCCTTTCTTCATATATACCCTGCAGCGCAGGAATCCGGGATTTTTCATAGTCCCTGCCTCAATTGTTCCCACACCGTTGTGAAGTCTCACCTTTCCTGAAGCGTGTGGCTTCATCATGTCCTCGGATATGTCATAGGTGAGTTCCATATCTCCCTCCGGAACATTGCATCTTGTTAACAAAACATTGAATTTAACTTTGTCGCCCGGTTTGCAATTCCATTTCCCGTTTGTGGGATAAACAGAGATATGGTATAGTCTTTCCGCAGGCTGGGCGAGCCCGATCAAGGCTAAAAGTATTATAGTCGAGATTGTTGTGATAAATCGTATCATGGTAGATTGTTTGAAGTTATTTTTTGATAGAGTAGCGGTATAGACAGAAACTGTTTTTATCAGGCAGAGAGAATGTGATGGTTCCCTTGTGTCCTATTTGTGTCCTGAATTTCTTTCCGGTTCCAAGAACCGGAGTGAGAGTGATATCCGATCCCTTGTAAAGCCATGTTTCTACGGGATAGCGGTCAGACTCATTATCCTCGCGGTAAACGAGCAGATACCCCTCTGTTGGAGAAGTAACCGATTGGAATCCGGTCCAGGCTCTTCCTGACGGTTCTTCACCTACCGGAAGTATTGTTCCTTTGTGGAAATCATGCTGTATATTGCGGTAAGCCTTTACCAACGGTTCGATTTCAAATGCCTCTTCGGGAAGATTTCCCGCTTCCATCCATGCCAGGGGTTGTCCTGCCATAGTAATGGCGAAGATGTAGGGAAAATCATAGTTTGCGGGCGCGAAGTTGTCTCCTGTGTATTTATCCGCATTTCTCCATTTGTTGAGGAATTCTATCTGTAGCCTTTCAGCAGGCACATAGCGTGAAAGTTGCCATAGGTTGCGGAGGGTATGGTAAGGGTAGTAATTTCCCCAGTCTGTGTAACGGTTCTCAAGAAATACGTTGCCATATTCATTGAAGAAATGGTATCCGCCGCGTCGGCTTGCAGTGGCGTCAAGGTTGAACATTACTGCATTTCCTGTATTCTCAAGCACTCTGTCAAATAGCTTGCGCAGATTCTCCTCTGCACGTTTTGATGCTACTGTGAGCCCATCGATCTTGAACATCCTTATGCCATGCTCTTTCCAAAGGCCGGTTATAATGTCAGCATCTTTCTCCCAATCAGCAAAATCATTCTGCACGCTGGGATTGAACCATAACCCGATCTCTATTCCGAGTTTCTTGCCTCTTTCGACAATCGGTCGGAGTCCGCGTGGATATTTCACGGGATCTGGTGTCCAGTATCCCGCATTGGCGTATATGTCCTTGAAAGATCCGTTGGCTACGGCTGAGTTAGGACTTTTGCCGGATTGCCATCCGTCATCAATCTGGAAAAGTGAGATACCGAGGCGGGCAGCTTTGTCGAGCTCGGCAAGGCAGAACTCTTCGTTGACCTTCGCATCCTGCGAACGGTCACCCCATGTGTTCATCATCACCATCTCGTCGCGGTTCGGATCGAGTATGCGGCATTGTTTCTGATAGCTGCGGAGAGCGGAAAGAGCGGAAAGTTCTCCCTCTCCGAATGTGCAAACTACCGAACTGTAGGTTGGAGTCCACTTGTCGGGAGTAATGTCGGAATTACTTACCCCCAGACCGGTAACCATGAAAGAACCGAAATCGCTTATGAAATCAGAGCCCTTGTAAGCCAATTGCACGCCCGAACAAGGTGCCTCCTTAAGAAAGATAAAACCACCACCGTTCTCACCGTCGGTGACTGTAAGTATATTGCCGCGGTGATTTGTCTTGCGGTAAGATATGAAATCCTTGCGGTCAACAAGATTATTGTTCCAGTCGGTTATATCGCGGAATTCCACTGCACTTCCATGCCAGTGGTTCCCCTTTAGATCAAGTCGGTCAAGGAGCATTGTCACCGGTTTTACTTTCATATCGGCGGCATGCTCTATATTTTTCCGGTCAGCGGCGTTCGTCTCCTTCTCCGCCGTTCCGCTCAATTCCCCTCGGAGTCGCGTGTCGATGCCGATCGCCGGAATCCCGTCATATAGACGGTAATCACGTTCCACCTCAAGGTCTCCGAGGCGGTATGATACGGTTGCCACTGTTCTGTCGGGGCGTATGCCATCACTTTTGATCTGTCTTACACGTATCTTTCCGTCAGCAGGCTTCTCCCGGTTCACATTGAAGTCAGGATTCTTGCCGGCTGTCTTCATGGTTTTCCCGGACAGTTTGTCTGTAAGACTCAGAGTGATGATATGGCCGTTGTTCCATAAAGCGGTTCTCTCGATGCGTGAATTGCCCATCCGGAGCGTGTCGCCTTTAAGGTGAGCATAACATTCATCAGCGAGTATTGTGGAGTTGTTGGTGAAAACACAGCAGGCGAAGAGAGTGATGCCTGCTGTGATTCCGCGATATTCAAGATTCATAATCAATTCTTTAGCGCGCGTGGGTTGTCAAGAAGTTTGTTGGCTACATTGAAATTCTGATTGTCCGGGAGAGTGGATGCGTCTTTGCCGGCACCTTTTTGCATCATGGCGCTGAGTTCAGGAAGATGGTTCTGATAGACACCGCGTGGGTTCACTCCATGTTTTTTGCAGAGAGATGCGGCAAGACCCACAACTTCTCCCATCATACCGGTGGTGCGCATTACGCGCACTGTGCCAAGGGCGACATGGCTGACGCTGATGTTGCGCCCTGCCATGAACAGGTTGTCGATGTTACGTGAATATAGACAGCGGTAAGGCACTGCATACGGGTGTATCCACACATGGTTTGTCGCTGCCTTAAATTCATTTCCCGGGAATCGGCGAGTGTTTACAGGATCCGGGAAATGGAGATCCAGACTCCAAGTAGTGGTGAAAGATGCATCCTCATGAAATACATTCTTGTCGATGTCATCCTGTTTGAGGACATAATCGCCTAAAAGACGACGTGATTCGCGTTTTCCGGAAATATATCCTGCCCAGTCGAGCGAGCGGTTGCGGAATTTTGCATTGTCCGAAGCATGGTTCTTCAGATAACTCCAGTTGGAGAATATTACAAGCAGGCCATAGTCGCGCACTCGTTCGGCTTCCGTAATCTGGTTGCGGTTCATACCTGTTTCCCATTTCCATTCCCCCATAGTCACTCTTTCGCAAGTGGAGTCGTTGAATACGGGGCCATATCTGAATTCCGGGAATTTTACAGGTTTCTCACCCTTTTTCGTATACCATTGGATAGAAGCACCCATTGTCATGTCATCGGCGGTTTCCGGTGCCAGAGGTTCATTATACTGGGAGCGTGCCTCGCGACCCATGGCAAAGTCAGCTCCGGCAAGATAGCCGATGGTGCCGTCCCCCGTACAGTCACTGAATAGAGGAGCGGAAAGCACTACTTCATCCGCATTCTCAGTGTGGGTAAGCTTTACCGATTTCACTCTATTGCCATCCATTGTCACTCCAACGGCACGATAGCAGGGATAAAGAGTCACCCCTTTTTCGGATTCAATGAAAGCTTGTTTCTTCTCATCCTCATAATATTCGGCGGGCTTGGCGTTTCCTGCGCGGGAATGTCCGAATTCGCGGATCATTCTTCCAAGTCCTTTATTAGGGCCGATCTCGGCATGACCGCCAAGATGAACACGCACCTCCGCGCTGTTGTTGCCCCCAAGCACCGGACGGTCATTGACCAAGGCCACGTTCATTCCGTTGCGGGCAGCTGCCACTGCAGCGCACATACCGGCTATGCCACCTCCGACAACCACCATATCGTAGGATGCGGTTGTCGGTATGCGACTGTCAAGACCGAGCATCTTGCGGCGCATTGATATCAGTTGCTCTCCATTGTCGGGAAGAGTGGTGCCCGTGTCAGTGGTAAGATATATCGCGTCGCATCGACCGTTGAATCCGGTAAGGTCATGAAGCGCTAACTTATGTTCCCCGCTTTTCAACTTGATTTCTCCGGCACGTTGCCAACCCCATTCGTTTCCTTTGTCGCCAAGGGTGGAGGAGAGTGTGCTGTTGTTGATCTTTACGCGGAATTTACCGGGACCTTTGCCTGGGTTCCATGGCGAAGTCCAGTTATAGGTGCGCACATAGACGGTATATTTACCCTCTTCAGGAATCTCGATTGTTGTCGAGGCATCCTTGACGGGATTTCCAAGGCCATGGGCCATCAGGTAGCTTGATCCCATGCAGTCGATAAACTGCTGGTCTACCACCCATCCGCCTTTGTCGGCGAATGCCTCTGCCTCAACCCACACCTCTGCCGCCTCCGCCCCAAGAAGGGGCAGGAGGGCAACTGCGGTGCACGCCATATATCGCTTGATGCTGTTCATTGATAGTGTGTTGATTAGTTATAGGGTTAATTTACATTTACATCGGAAAGCTTCACCCAACCCTCTTCTGTGATGTTACCTTTGGCTGAGATGTAAATTCCGATCTTGTTGTCCTGTGTGGTGTCGACGATTCCCACAGCCCAGGTGTAGCTGCCGGGTGTCACGCCACCGAGATTGCAGGTGAATTCATATGTTGATGGTTTACCCTTTATCCATTCGTTAAGGCAAGGAGTCTCGTCAACATAAATTTTCACCGGCTGGGATGTAGTCTTGTCAAGAAGCGCGAAAGCGACTTTGTATTTCTGATTCCACTGCGGAATGTTTGTAGGACAATAGCCCCAGCCAAGGTTACTCCAGCGGTGAACGAAAGTTGCGTTTCCTGTGCCGGACACTGTTGTCGGTAAGGATATTTTGTCGGGATAGAGACGGTAGCCCCCTTCAGCGATGAATTCCTCAACAAGGTTATAGGCTGCGTTAAACCAAGAATGCGTCTCACTCGTGCCGGTATTCTTGCTGTAGCGGAGGTCCATCATATTGACATTGGCTCCCTTGCCTTCATTATACTCACCCTGACGGACCTCTGCATAATTGGCATATCCGTCATCTTTGATGGAACCACCGTGGGAACCTTCCACCCAGCCGCCTTCCATGATGATGGGGCGTTTGTAACGCTGGGATGCGGCGAATCCGCGTTCCCATGTGGTGTAATATGTCTTCATGCCGAACGCATCGTGACGGAGTGAATAACCCTTCTCGATAAGTTTTAACAGAACCGGCTCGGTGCGTGGATTGACAACCGATGCGCTGAATCCGTCGCGGAGCATCAGGCAGCGGTGGTAGTTGATCACCAGAGGAACCTTTGTCACGTATTTTGTGTAGACATCGGAAACCCAGTCAATCACGGCTTCACGAGGCTCGTTGTCACCTGTGGAATACCATACAGTGTGCGACTCGCCCCATTTGCCCATGCCGAAGCCGCTGATAAATTCAGTTACGTTCGGATCGTTGTATTTTGCAGCGAAATCACGGACAAACTGCTCGTATTTCTCCTGGAAGATAGGGTCATCGCAGTAGGGTGACCAAACTTGCACGGAACCGGTGGTAGTCACGAATCCCTTGGCTCCGGCATCCTTCACGTATTTGGGAGTGAAGTCATAATGTTTGTCCTGGCTATCTACTACGAATGTGAACGCGAGTTTCATGCCACGGCGCAGAGCCTCGTCCACAAGCATCTTGTATCTTTTGGCTGGTTTTGAATCAACCTGACCGTCATTCCAGATATATTTCCCCTCTTCGGGGTTGAAGTCGCTCCATGCGCCGCGCACATAAAGCACATTGGAATAGTCGGAAACCTTTATGTTGCCCACTGCGGAGGGGAAATTGTCGTAAACTTCCCAGAAGCGGTCGTCAAGACCGTCACCGATACCGGCATACATCACCCAGCCGGTCATCGGGTTGCGGAGCATCTTCTTTCGCTCCGGTTTGATGTTTACTATTGTGTTGCCGTTGATCTCCCAGTTGTGGGATCCGGGTTCGTTGATCTCATCGTCCTTGCAGGCGGTAAGTGAGGCTGCAAGCACCGCGCCCGCTAATACGAGGCGGGCACGGTTTTTAAGTATATTGCTTGTTGTTAACATGATGTCTTACTTGTTGTCGAATTTAACTGTGAGTTTCTCAATGTCGACCACAACAAAGTTGCAGTTCTCGGGCACGCAGAAGTATGCGTAGCGGTTATGGCTCTGTCCTGCTACCAGTGTTTGGGTCTCGCCATTGTTCACCGGCAGATAACCGCGTTTCTTGTTACGCTCCGCGTCAGCTGTCGAGCCAAATGCGTATACGTTGTTCTCGATGTTCGATACAAGGAAGTTGAGCGCTCCGTTGGCTGTGACCTTCGACCAGTCGTCGGTTGATCCGCTGCGCGGCAGAGGATCGCCGTAATATACGAACACATTCGGGTTGGCAAGCGACTGCTGCAGTTTATATTTAGCCTGGAATCCGGCTTTGAGTCCGTCATCATGGGCCATGCCGTTGAAGCCTCCCCACATCCAGAGTTCGGTAACTTCCTGAGTGAACGGATTGATCTTGTCAACAGTGTTGTTATACGATACTTTGGTATTCTTCAGGTCGGTAGCTGCCGAGTATATTGTCACTGTGCGCTCCTCAAGGTCTACTACGATACGGTATGTCCCGTCCGCAGGAATTTCCCAGTATGCAGATCCTGTTCCGCTTTCTGTCGATACCTGGTCGAACTCATGAGCCTTGCCGTCATGAATGTCATGGTCAGCTTTATTCTTAGGTACGAAAGAGATATTCTTGGCATCCTCGAACTGCAGAGGCATGAAGAGCTTGCCGGCTTTCAGTTCGCCTCGCCATGCATAGAGCTGGTCGTTCTCAAGAGTGCGAGCAATCTCGATATCCTCGGCTCCCGCGGCTGAGCCTGACATGAACAGTTTGTCAATCTCGATTACGCTGCCCGCCGGCACGATTTTTACGGTGCGTGCCTCAAGGTTGACAGTTATGCGGTAGTTGCCGTCTTCCGGAATAACCCAATAATTAGCTTCGGATGCATCCACCATAATCGCCGGCATCTCGCCGTTGCTGATAGGCTCATCGGGATTCTCCGGTGAGAGGCAGTTGTTTTCATCTCCGTATACAACCGGGAAATTGATCTTTCCGGCGTTGAGACTGCCGTTATATGTATATGTCTTAGATGTCTCGGATGTCGGGGCAAGTTTGATTGGTGTTTCTCCGGCTGCGGTGCCGCCTATTGAGAATTCATCTGCAAGATACTGTTTTGCTCCATATGTCTTCACCTTGATTGTAGCTGTGGCAATATCTGGTATCACCACGCGGGGACCCTCGAAAGATGCGGTCACTGTCAGGTTGAGCGTGTTGACAGTGCTGGTCAGGCATCCGAAATGTCCGATGAGAAGCTCGTGGAGCTCGCGGTTGGTATATTCGCGGCGATAGATACCGTCGTCTTCATATTCCTTGATGCTTGATGCCTTGCTGCCCACAGCGTCCATCTGATACTGATAGGTGGTGATATATTCATTGCCGTAGGGGTGAGCCTCGTTCCATTCGAGAGTTAGGGCAACAGCATCGGGATTGCTTTCATCAAGCACAACATAGTCGCTCGATGTTGTCAGTTGTATTACCGACTGGTTGCGGGAATATGCGTTGTCGAGATCCTCGTTCCCGCAGGATGTCAGCGCCCCTGCTGTCAGCGCGAACGCCGACAGACAGAGAATGCCATTATATATGTTTGTTGTTTTCATTGCTTTTCAATCTATTAGCAGTTTTTAATAACCTGGATTGTTTGTGAGATTGGGGCAGAGAGTCATTTCGCGTGTGGGGATGGGCCATAGATACTGACGGTCGGGGAATACGCGTTTGGCTCCCAGTGCGCAGAGTCCTGCATTGTAAAGTGCGGAGAAATCTGCAATGCCATCTTCGTCGATCTGAGGAGTCATGCCCCAGAACCACAGGTCTTTCTTCACGATGTCGTTGAGAAGATCCGTAGCGGGGAGGTTGATGTAGTTATAGCCGTTGAGAGCCTTGCCTGCAAGTTTCCAGCGGATGAGGTCCATATAGCGGAGACCCTCGTTGGCAAGCTCCATGCGGCGCTCGATGCGTACAGCCTTTCTCATCTCATCCTGGTTGCCCTGGGGAACAGCCGGATACATTGTGGTGTCGGTGAGTTTTACACCATATGCGCGTGCACGGACTGTGTTGATTGCGTCTACTACGCTCTTGTCGATTTCATTCAGCTCAATCTTTGCCTCTGCATACATCAGCAGGACATCGGCATAGCGCATCATCACATAATCGCGGGCAACTTTCTTACCGTTCTGAGTCCATGAAATATCGATACCTTTTTTCCAGAGCAGGCCATTGTATGATGCGTATTGGTTGACAGCACGGTTGTCATTGTTATCCTGCATCTTGCCGGTTGTGAAGTTCATTACCTGTTTCACATCCGGACGGGGATTATATTCGAATCCGCAATGTTCCGTGCCGAATTCAACGATTGTCTTGGCGCAACGCGGGTCACGGTTTTTGAATGGATTGCGCGGGTCGAACAGGTCTGACTCATCGATTGGAAGACCGTCGGTGCAGAGGAATGCAGCAAAGAGATCCCATGAAGGGTTGTCAGAACCGTAACCGCCTGCATTACGGGGCAGACCATTGTTGACATACCATGCATCCAGAATCACATCGTTCTCAAGAGAGCGGGGGATATAGAAAATCTTCTCGGCATTTATGTGGGTGTCCTGTAGGAAGAGTTTCGCGAAGTCGGGTTCAAGTGAGTATATCCCGAGATCCATACAGTCTTTGGCAGCCTTTGCAGCCAGGTCGAAATCACCGAGATAAAGTGCGAAACGCGTTTTCATGGCAAGAGCCGCGCCCTTGGTGACATGCATTGCGGAGGTGCCATAGTCTTTGGGCAGATACTCGATGGCTTTGTCAAAATCCTCATATGCGAGAGCTTTCACCTCATCCTTGTTGCGGCGACCTTTCTGCAATGCCTCCGAGATAGTCTCTGTGCCCTCCATGTAGGGGACATCGCCGTAGTAGCAGATCAACTCGGCGTATTTGCATGCGCGGCAGAAGTATGCCTCTCCGGCATAGCGGTTGAGCTGGGATTCACTCACATTCCCCGCCGCCTTGTGATAGTTGGCGAGAAGGGAGTTGGCGCGGGCTATGAGTTTGTAATCCTGTTGCCACAGGCTGTATACCTCCCATTGCTGTCCGTTCATGGTGCCGTCGAGCACTGTGCCGTTGCTTCCGGGATTACGGTTCTGCTGGCGGTAGGTGAAATTGTCGGTCCACTGCTCGGAGCCTTCCAAAGGCTGGTTCCAGTATCCGAGGATATAGAATTCACTTACAGCCATATCGAGTTCCACCTCGGTGGAATACCAGGATTCGCTGTTTCCCTGAGAGAGGGGAGTGATGTCCATGCTTTCGCATGATGCAAGCATCATGGTTGCTGCAGCTGCAGCAACCGAATATATAATATTCTTATTCATTATTTTCATTCCTTTCATGGTTTAAAATGTAAGGTTTACACCCACGATAAGTGAGGTTGTGATAGGATAAGCGCTTACACCCATCTCGGGGTCCCAACCCTTGGGATAGTTGTCGATGGAGAAGAGGTCGCTGGCGCTGAAATATATGCGTGCTTTCTGGATGAATGCTTTCTTGGTCCATTGCTGGGGGAATGTGTAGCCAAGGGTCACATTCTTAAGACGGAAATAATGACCGTTGAACATCCAGAAGTCGGAGCAAGCGTAGTTATTACCCTTGGTGGTATTGGTGAGACGGGGAAACTCTGCTGCTGCATTTTCGGCGTCGGTGTTGAAGACACTCCAGTATTTTCCGTCAATGATAGCGGGGATGTTACCGTAGTTGTTGCGAAGCGGCTCAACCATGGCGCGGTCAAGATAAGCGTTCTGTTTGCCGATTCCCTGGAATGCTACTGAGAGATCAATACCTTTCCAGGAGGCGTTGATGGTTCCGCCATACTGGAAGCGGGGGAGTGAGTTGCCTAAAGGCACACGGTCATATTCCGGAGAGATCACACCGTCGGGCACTCCATTCGGTCCGGAGATGTCGCGGTATTTGAGGTCACCGACAGTAACTGTATTGTTCAGACGCGCGGAGTTGTTGACCTCGTCCTGTGTCTGGTAGATGCCGTCGCATATGTAGCCATACCATGCGTTGAAAAGTTCACCCGCGCGTTTAAGCTTGTTGCTGTTTATGATGTCGGAGTTGTTCAGATAATCAATCTTCGATATGAAGTCGGAGAGATTGAAGGATACACCGTAAGTGAAATCACCGGCGCGGTCGTTCCAGCTCAGTTCGATGTCATAGCCGTGGGTTCCCATCTTTCCGGCGTTTGTGTTGGGATCATTGTAACCCATGGTGAATGGTATCTGGATAGCGAGGAGCATACCGGTGGTCTTCTTCCAATAATAGTCGGCTGTGAGTCGCAGACGACTGTTGAGGAAGCTTGCGTCGATACCTATATCGGTGGAGGTGGTTGTCTCCCAGGAGATGTCCTCAACTGCAAGTGTGCGGATTGAAGCTGTTTTGTCGGAAACGACCTCACCGTTTTCATAGAAGAATGCGTTTCCGAATGTCATGAGTGACATGTAGGGGAAATAGGATGAGCCGATGCGCTCGTTTCCAAGTTTACCCCAGGATGCGCGTAGTTTAAGGAAAGAGAGGGCAGATGGATTGATACCCTCCATGAATTTCTCTTTGGAGATGACCCATCCTGCGGAGAAAGATGGGAATGTTCCCCAGCGGTATTTCTTGGCGAAGCGGGATGAGCCGTCACGGCGGATATTTGCCTGAAGCAGATAACGGCTGTCAAAAGAATAAAGCACGCGGCCGAAGAATGAATTGGAGGTGTAGCGAGAACCGGTGCCGCTGTTATCCTTGAAATCTTCGGGACCTACATTAAGGTATGGGTAGTTGGTCAGCTCATATTGATCGCGGGCTGCGCCAAGATTCTCAGACCCCATGACATAGTTTTCGAAACCTGCCATCACTGTCAGATCGTGTTTGCCGAATGACCGCATATAGTTGATAAGTGCCTGCGTGGTGATATGCCAGTTGTCGTTGCGCTCTTCGGAGAGTTTGTTGGTGGCCCATGATGAGCCGGCACCCTCCATCCAGCCTCCAAAGGCATTGATGTCGCTCATCAGGCAATAGCTTACGGCTTTGCGGAATGATTTCTTCTTTGTGTAGTTGATGAATGGAGATACGATACCGGAAATGCTCAGACCCTCAATTGGTTTGATGGTCAAAGAGGCTTTACCTCCGATCTGAGTGCTTTTTGACAAAGAATTACCTCCCTCGGTCAGAAGACCATAGGGGTTGGCTCCGGATTTACCTTCGGCAAGACCTCCGTTTTCCCAAACCGCCGGGTAGATGGCGGGCATCTTGCGCATGTCGTCAAAAGGACTGTAGATTGTAGCGGCACTGCGAGCATTGCGGATGTTCACATCCACGCTGGCTGTGATATATTTGTTGAAAACAAAATCGTTGTTGCTGCGGAACATAAAGCGGCGGAAATTACGTCCGTCATATAGACCGTCAACTTCGTCATATGTGAATGATGCGTTGGATTTCACAGTTTTGTTGCCACCTGTCAACGAAATGGTGTGGGACATTCTTGGTGCTGAATCCTTCATCATCATCCCCCGCCAGTCGGTGATAGGGTAGAGATCCGGGTTAGTGGCGTTGAGACTCAGCCAGTTCTTTGTCTGGTCGGCGCTGTATTGTTGGAAATATCCAGCAGCGGGGTTATCGTTGTAGAGAAGCTCGTTGCTCATCTCAAGATAGCGTGTGACACCGACCATGTCGGGCTGTTTTGTGGGTATCTCCCAACCGAATTCACCATTATAGGATATGCTCATCTTTGATTCATCTCCGCGTTTTGTTGTGATGAGAATCACACCGGCTGCTGCTTTAGAACCGTAGATTGATGCTGCAGCTGCGTCTTTGAGCACTGATACACTCTCCACATCGTTGGCGTTAACGTAGTCGATGTTGTCGCACTGCACTCCGTCAACGATGATGAGAGGGCTTGAGTCGCCTATGGTTGTCACACCACGCACATGCATCGAGCTTGCTGATGCTCCCGGAGCGTTATTGTCGCGGCGCACCATAAGACCTGATATGGATCCCTGCAACGCGGTGGAGAGTGTGGTGGTATTCTTGGATGCGAGTTCATCACCCTTTACGGATGCTACCGCACCGGTGAGGTCTTTTTTCTTGACTGTTCCGTAACCGATGACAACCACCTCGTTGAGTGTGTTGTCGGTCTCGTTCATCTCGATCTTCATGTCATCGGATGATCCTACTGAAATTGTCTCGGGATTGAATCCAACGTATGTCACCTGAATCTTCTGTCCTTGCGATGCGTTTACTGTGAAACGTCCGTCAAGGTCTGTGATCGCACCCTCGTTGGTGCCCTTTACCATCACGGTGGCGCCGATCAGCGGCTCGCCGTTCTTGTCGGTGATGACACCGCTTACTTTGCGGGGCGCTTTCTTGTCACTTTTCACAGCGGCTGTGGTGATGGTGACCTGACGGCCTGAGATTTTATATTGCAGGCCTGTGCTCTTGCAAACTTCGGCAAGGATTGTATCCATCTTTTTATCCTTAAGCTGGATGGATACAGGTGTTGACAATTTCTTATCGACACCTTCACCGTAAAGGAACACATAAGTGCTGTTTTTCTCGATATACGAGAGAACATCTTTTACTGTGGTGTCGGAAGCTTTCATGGTGTAAAGCCCGGTTGATTTGTTTTGCGAAAGCGAAGTCCCTGCGTAGATGGCGGCAGGGGCAACCGCTGATACAAAACCGATCGCACAAAGCGCTCCGATGCGTGAGCGCCATGGCTGACGATGTGTAGGTGAGTTCATAAGGTTTATTAGTTGTTGTTATTGATTTTCATTGTAGTCATTTGATCTGGATTTCTCCTGCGGGGAGCCATCCGTTGTCAAGGATCCTGTCAGATGCCACTGCCATTTCCAGACCTGGACGGTTTCCGGCGGTTGTATCGATTAAGGCGACTGCCCATGTGTAGTGTCCGGGCTTGATGCCGGCCAGTGGAAATTCTGTTTTATAAGAAGCTCCTTTCTCACGAAGCCAACATGAGAGATCGCTGCCGGTTTCCGTGACTGTGCGCACCGGCGTGCCGTTGCTGTCGAGAAGCGCTATGCCGACTTTGTATTTCTGATTCCACTGCGGGATGTTTGTGGGGCAATATCCCCATCCGATATTCTCCCATGTAGTGGAGATTTTTACATTCTTTCCCGAGCGTGCCGCTGAAGGTGTCTCGACGCTGGAGGGGTATAGACGGTAGCCTCCGTGCGCCACAAATTTCTTCACTAACGGGAACGCATCCTCAAACCAGGAGCGGGTCTCATCGTTGATACGGAAGTCCATCATGTTTACACGGGCTTCCGCCGATGCGTCGAATTCACCCTTGCGGACATCCTCTGCGTGACCTTCTCGGTAGAGACCGGAGGGATCGCGCCAGTAGCGGTGATGGGCGCCGGTTATCCATCCCCCCTCCATGATGATAGGGCGACGGAAATTCCATTTGCGTGCCATATCTTTCTCCCATTCCTGATAATATCCATGCATGCCGAATGCGTCATGACGAAGTGAGAAACCGGCTTCGACTGCTGTTGTGATAAGTTTATCAGCGTCGGCTGGGACGCTTCCCCATCCGTCGTCATCCGGATCTCCGAGCATGCGGTGGTAGTGGATCAGCATGGGGACGCGTTTGAAGCAGTCGGTGGCAAGACCCGTGATCCAGTTGAAAACGCTCTGCTTATTGTTATTGTCGCGGTAGATCATGGAATGTGATTCCCCCCATTTGCCTAATGAGTAGGCATCGATGAATTCAACTTCCTCCGGATTGTCGTAATGGGCGGCGAAAGCACGGAGAAATTTTGCGTATTTCTCTTGGAAAACGGGATCATCCGGATATGGGGAGAGATTTTTACCCGGGTTCTTAGGGTCGTAGTAACCCTGCGCCCCGGCGTCGAATACGTATTGAGGAGTGTTCTGCCCCTGGTCGCGGCCGTCGACAACTATACGGAATGCCACGCGGAGTCCGCGCTCCCGAACACTGCGTAGAAGTTTCATCAGACGGCTGTCAGGATTGTCCCAGGCGTATTTCCCCTCTTCCGGTTCGAACGATGCCCAGCTTGTGCGGATATATGCGCATGAGGCGTAATCCGACACGCGTACTGTCTCGTTTTCGCCTGCCGCTTTCATGCGGTCATATCCCCGTTCGTTCCAGAAATTCTCATCCCAGTTGCGTCCGAGATACATCACCCATCCCTGGAGCGGGTTGCGGAGCACGCGGGTGGTGTCAGGCTCGAATTTGATTTTCGCTCCCTGAATGCCCAATGCAGGAAGAATCATCATGATTGCGAGTATAATTCGCTGATAGGTTGTTGTATGAGTCATATGGTATATAAAACTTTTTTGACAATAAGGGGGCTGTCCGGGCCGAGACCCTGACCGGTTGAGGAGAAGATTGCAGGAGTTGGAAATTTGAGTTTTTTATGGTTTCAGCATAATGCTGTTTCCGCTCCTTGTTATGTGCATCGGGACAATCTCTTGTATTGATTCAAGCACTGTGTCAAGATTGTCGCGAAGGTCAAGTTTGCCGTAGACCTTGGTGTCGGCCAAAGTCTTGCTGCAATTGATTTCAATTCCATAGTACTCCCCTAAGTTGCGGATGAGCACAGAAAGCGGCATTCCCTTAAGATAAAGCAACCCTTTTGTCCAGGATGTGTAGTTGTCGGTGTCGACCTGCGAGAGCGATGTCACATCGCCGTTGAGCAGCTCTGCCATGTCGCGTGGCTTGAGACGTATGCTCCGGTCGTTCTCCATGTCGATCTGCACCGAGCCCTCCACAAGCACCACGGAGGCCGTGGAGTCGGAGGTGTTGCTGATGTTGAAGACTGTGCCGAGCACGCGGACATCGAATCCTTCGGATTCTACCACAAACGGGTGGTGAGGATCTTTTGCCACTTCCAGGAATATCTCACCGTTGGCATAGATGCGCCGCTCTTTCCCTTCGAAATGCTCCGGATAGAGCACCCGTGTGCGGGAATTGGCTATGATGCGTGAACCATCGGGAAGACGGAATTCCTGGCGTGTGCCGGCGGGCACAATCAGCTCCTTGTAGCCGGCGCCGGCAAGCTGCCGGGGCGTGGCGGAGGATAGATCGGGAGTGGATGAGGCGAAATAGCTGAGACCGAATGCCACCACAAGGGCAAGACATGCGGCTGCGGAGAAAGAGACCGCGAATATGCGGCGCATACGACGTTTCCGTGCCATCTTCTCATTGTGTATCTTCTCATGCACGAGATTTTTGATACGAGTGTTGTCGATGGGCTGGAAACGGCATGCATCCAACATGCGGTCGAGGGCGCGGTCGTCCTCGAAGTCTCTATTCCTGTTGTTCAGTTTCTGTTCGTTCATCTCTAATTTGCCGTTTCTATATATATAGTCGCAAGCTGACGAAAAATCTATAGGTCAAAAATCGATTTTTTTTGAAAAAAAGTGATTTTTTTTGAAAAAAAGTGATTTTTTTTGAAAAATGGGTGATTTTAATGTTTTTTTCTCCTTTTTAGCCCTCTAATCGGGAGGGCGAAGCCACCGCAACCGCATCTTCAACGCCTCCATTGCAAATTTCACATGATAGTTGATTGTGGATATCGATATGTTGAGAAGGTTGGAGATTTCGTTGTAGGAGACATCCTCGAGTTTGGCGAGGGTGAAAACATGTCTGCATTTAGGAGGTAGCTCCTCGATGGCACGGTTGATCTGTTCCACTTCCTCACGCGAGATGAATTCATCATCGGGAGCTTCGAGAGGGAGGGTCTGGAATATCTCTATCTCCTCTGTTTCAAGTTCGCTGAAATTGCGGGTGGTGTTGTATCTGTTGACGGATATGGCCATGCGGTAAGCGAGAGTGCGAAGATAGCCCGACATACTGTCGATTTCGAGAAGCGTCTTGCGTTTCTTCCAGACTTCAAGAAACACATCGCTGACCACTTCCTCTGCGGTTTCCTTATCTCCGGTCACGCCATAGGCTGTCCGGTATAGAAAATCGGAATAGTGGTCCATGAATGCGTCAAGCGCCTGCTCATCGCCCTTTGCTATTCTGTAAATGATGTTGGCCTCCATTTGCTCTTTCGGTTATTGCTTTGACTGTGTTTTTGGTATTCTATAGGATTCAATGGTTCCTGGTCCGGTGTAGCTGCAACTGCCCGGAAGCGTGTTGTAACTGCAAATTTATAAAAATAATTGTTAAAAATTAAAATCATGGTGTTAAAAAATCGGGGATGCCGAAGAGGGCATCCCCGATACGGTTTCTGAATTTAGATCTGATTCAAAATCTTGTTCAAAATAACTAACCTTTTCTTACCTTAATAATACCTTTTTAATTTCCTGTAAGTAGTCTTCTTTATTGTCTGCTTATCTCATCACTTTGAATGTGGCGTTGCCGGAACGGAGGATGTACATACCGTTTGCAAAGGAACTGAGGTCAACAGTGTTGCCGGATGTCGATACAACGGTTGCACCGTTGATGGTGTAGACAGTAATGCCTTCAGCAGCTCCTTCGATGGCGTAGATGCCGTTGCCTTTCTTAACAAGGCGGGGAGCATCCGCGGATGTCTCGATTGTTTCGATAACGCTTGTGGGGAGTGAGGGAATCTCAGCCTCTGTGATGGCGAAAGATCCTGGCATGGAGCCATCGGGACGAGCTTTGCCGTTGAGGTCGGTTGTCAAGTCAATACCTGCGGGCAGATTCCATGTGGATACGGCAGAGGTGAGCTGGGCGTTTGTGGCACCTGTGACATATTTGACAGGCACGATCACATTGTCGCTGTTGAGCTTGTTCTCACCGAAGATAGATGCGTATGTGCAGCCTGCACCAAAATTGTCGCTCTCCTGCCAATTGATTTTTGTTTCTGTCTCAGCGCGAACAGCAGGAGCCTCCTCTGTAGCCGGTGCAGCCTCGTCAACAACAGATCCTACGTAGTTGTAGCCGCCTGAAACGAATGAGAATTTGTCGCTTGCTGTAGCTCCGGCAAAATGGAAATCAGCAGTCTTATCATTGTTTGATACGACAATTGAATTCATAGTGTTTATATTCGCATTTTGATCTGAGTATATCTGACCGTTTCCTTTTTCACTGCTTGTTGTATTACCAGCAATGGTGGAATTTATAATATTCAGTGCGCGTGCGTATGTTGCGTCTTTGCCACCTATATAAATGGCAGCACCTTGTTCCGCTGATTTATTACCATAAATAGTTGTGTTAATGATATTGACAGCTACAGCATGTTGAACGCATATGGCACCTCCCATGGAATGGTAATTGGTGTTATTTTTGAATACGCAGTTTTCGAATGTTGTGAAACCTTTCTGTTTTGCAGGATCATCTATTTGGCTACGTAGTCTTAACGCGCCTCCTCTGTAATTCGCTGAATTATTTCTAAATATGCAATTTTTGAATTTTACCGTGCTCCTGAAAAGATGTGCTGCAGCACCACCTTGCTGTCCATCAGACCAGTTGGCATAAAAGTTACAGTCGTTTACTTGTGTATCCCCACAGTTGTCAATCATTAATGCACCCATCGTGTCAGATGCGTTGTTGGTGTTTGTGAATACACATGTAAAATCGATATTGTTTATGATTACAGCTTTTTGTGAATCACCATTAAGTGTATTTGTCTGGAATCTAATTAATCGGCTCATATCTCCATTTTCGGGATTATTGTTACCGTTTTTATCTCCGGAGAATATGGTGCGATCTCCATTGGTATTACCGTTTAGAGTTGCTCCTGTTGCTGTCTTGAAAATGATTGTCTCAGACGGTTTATATACACCTCCGGCAAGATTGTAGATATCTCCGTTGGCGTTTTCTGCTGCTTTCAGACGGAATGCCTCGACGTCGAAGGCGTTTTCCCATGAAGAACCATCTTTTGTGCCGGCTCCTTCGGGAGTCACATAGTAGGTTGTTGCGAATAGTGGTGCAGAAGCTAAAGCTGCTGCTGAAATTAGTAGATTTTTCAAATTCATAGTAGAATGATTTTAAGTTGTTATTGAATCTTTTTATGGTTTTCTACTATATAAGTCGCAAGCCGACGAAAAATCTATAGGTCAAAAATCGATTTTTTTTAATTTTTTTCAAAAAAAATTGAGCCATCTTTTTCAGATAGCTCAAATTTATAACTTAATAAGATTATTATTAGAAGTTTAAGTGGTATTAAAGAGTTTTCTTTACTTCTACCTCTTCGTATGCCTCTATGAGGTCGCCTTCGCGGACATCGTTGTAGCCCTGGATCGAAAGACCGCAGTCGTAACCTGAGATTACTTCCTTCACATCGTCCTTGAAGCGCTTGAGCGATCCGAGTTCGCCTGAGTAGACAACGATACCGTCGCGGATCAGGCGCACTTTGCTGGAGCGTTTGATCTTGCCGTCGCGCACAATGGCTCCGGCGATGGTGCCGACTTTCGAGATGTGATAGGTCTGGAGAACTTCGGCTGTACCGGTGATCTCCTCCTTGATCTCCGGTGAGAGCATTCCTTCCATAGCATCCTTGACCTCTTCGATGGCTTTATAGATGACGGAGTAGAGACGGATCTCGACACCCTCTTTCTCAGCCTCGCGCTTGGCGGCCGCTGAAGGACGCACCTGGAAACCGATGATGATGGCATCTGAGGCAGCTGCCAATGTGACATCGGATTCGGAGATGGCTCCCACGCCTTTGTGGAGCACATTGACCTGAACCTCGGGTGTGGAAAGCTTGAGAAGTGAATCGGAAAGCGCCTCGATCGATCCGTCGACGTCTCCCTTGACAACAAGGTTAAGCTCGTGGAAGTCGTTGAGCGCGCGGCGGCGTCCAAGCTCTTCGAGTCCGAGACGTTTCTTGGTGCGGAGACCAAGCTCGCGCTGCAGCTGCTCGCGCTTGCCGGCGATCTCGCGTGCTTCCTGCTCTGTCTCAAGAACGTTGAATGTGTCACCTGCCTGAGGTGCGCCGTTGAGACCGAGGATAAGCACCGGTGTGGCGGGTCCAGCCTCTTTCACACGCTGGTTACGCTCGTTGAACATCGCTTTTACTTTACCGTAGTGGGTTCCGGCGAGGATTACATCGCCTACGCGCAGTGTTCCGTTCTGGACAAGCACAGTGGCAACATATCCGCGACCTTTGTCGAGCGATGACTCGATGACGGATCCTATGGCGTTGCGCTCGGGATTTGCCTTGAGATCAAGCATCTCGGCTTCGAGGAGCACTTTCTCCATGAGCTCGTCTACACCGATACCTTTCTTGGCTGAAATATCCTGGCTCTGGTATTTACCTCCCCATTCCTCTACAAGATAATTCATCTGGGCAAGTTGCTCCTTGATCTTGTCGGGGTTGGCGGCGGGTTTATCTATCTTGTTTATCGCGAATACCATCGGCACTCCCGCTGCTGATGCATGGTTGATCGCCTCGATGGTCTGCGGCATCACATCGTCGTCGGCTGCCACAATGATGATAGCAAGGTCGGTGACTTTCGCTCCACGGGCACGCATGGCGGTGAATGCCTCGTGACCGGGGGTATCAAGGAATGTGATGTGGCGTCCGTCGGAGAGCTTCACGTTGTAGGCACCGATGTGCTGGGTGATACCGCCAGCCTCACCGGCGATCACGTTGGCTTTGCGGATGTAGTCGAGCAACGATGTTTTACCGTGGTCTACGTGTCCCATGACGGTGACGATCGGCGGACGGCTCTGGAGGTCTTCCTCCTTGTCTTCCACAACCTCGATTGCCTCGGTGACATCGGCGCTTACAAATTCGGTGGTGAATCCGAATTCCTCGGCAACGATATTGATTGTCTCAGCATCGAGTCGCTGGTTGATAGATACCATCACACCAAGGTTCATGCAGGTTGCGATGACGTTGTTGACCGGAACGTCCATGAGGTTGGCAAGGTCGTTGGCGGTTACGAACTCGGTGATCTTGATTACCGAGCTTTCCGCTGCTTCGCGCTGCTGGTTTTCCAACTCGCGGTTGTGCATCTCCTCGCGTTTCTCCTTACGCCACTTGGCACCCTTCTTGGGAGCCTTGTTGGTGAGGCGTGCAAGAGTTTCCTTCACCTGCTTCTGAACGTCTTCGGAATTGATCTCCGGTTTCACGGGACGTTTATCGCGCTTGCGTTTGTTCTCACCGCGACCACCGCCGCCTTGCTGGTTGCCGCCTCCGCGGTTTCCACCGTTGTTATCTTTCTTGCGGTTGTCGGAGCCGAATCCCGGCTGCGACACCGCTTTTTCGATATCTACTTTCTCCTTGCCGATGCGTTTGCGTTTCTTGCGGTCGGCATCTGCGGCGCCATGGGCGCGCGCAGCCTCGGCACGACGCTCGCTGCGGCTCTTCTTACGCGGACGGGTTGACTGGTTGATGGCGGAGAGGTCAATCTTGCCGACAACTTTGAGTTCCGGACCGGCAGGTGCGCCTCCCAGACGGAAGACGTTGCTTTTCTCCTCCTCTTTGGGGGCTTCTGACTTGTTAGCCTCCCCTGCAGGAGCAGTTTTCGGGGTTTCTGTAGTTTTTTCCTGTTGCATAGCCTTCACTTCCGGCTTGTTTTCGGTTTTAGGTTCCTTCCTTGGCTCAGGTTTGGATTCAGCTTTAGGCTCGGGTTTTGGTTCCGGCTTAGGCTGGGGTTTGGGCTCCGGCTTGGGCTCGGGTTTGGGTTCCGGCTTGGGCTGGGGCTTAGGTTCCGGCTTAGGCTCGGGTTTGGGTTCCGGCTTGGGCTCCGGCTTAGGCTCGGGTTTGGGTTCCGGCTTGGGTGCGGCTGCCGGTTTTGCTTCAGCGGTAGCACTCTGCTTGGGAGCGTCAAGATCAATCTTGCCTAAAATTTTGGGACCGCCGGCATTCGGTATGGAAGTCTTGATTTCTTCCACATGCATGCGGTCTGCTCTTGATGATTTATCCTTGCCGCTTTTCTTTGTAGTGGTCAAGCCGTCTGCGTCAACCTTTATATCCTTATCTTTGCTGAATTCCTTGGTCAGAATCTTCACCGCGTCTTCATCTATACGGGTGTTGGGGCCGGGATTCTCATCGATCTCGACATTATGTTTGCGCAGGAATTCCACCGCAGTGTTGATTCCCACATTGAGGTCTTTTGCTACTTTGCTGATCTTTATGCGCATATGTTATTTTTGAGATTGCTGATTATTTTGGAAGCCGCCTGTTGCCACCGGCTCCTTGTGGAGTGGCGAGGGTCAATCCTCGAACTCAGCGCGGAGCACTTCAAGCACGTGCTGAAGCGTGGAGTCTTCGAGATCGGCCTGTTCGAGCACATGCTGCGGAGCGTTGAGCACTGCCTTGGCTGTGCCGAGACCAAGATCCTTCAGGGTCTCGATAACCCACTGGTCGATCTCGTCGCTGAATTCGTCGAGGTAGATATCCTCTTCTCCCTCCTCGATGTCGCGGTATACGTCGATAGCATAACCGGTGAGCATCGTGGCGAGACGGATGTTCATACCGCCCTTTCCGATTGCGAGGCTCACCTCATCGGGGTGCAGGAACACCTCTGCCTTACGGTCGTCTTCATTCAGACGGATGGATGAGATCTTTGCGGGACTCAACGCACGCTGTATGTAGAGCTGAGGATTGGCTGTGTATGAGATCACATCGATGTTTTCGTTGCGAAGCTCGCGCACGATGCCATGGATGCGGCTTCCCTTGATGCCGACGCAGGCGCCGACGGGGTCGATGCGGTCATCATAACTCTCAACGGCGATCTTGGCGCGCTCACCGGGAATGCGGGCAACATCCTTGATGGTGATGAGTCCATCGTGAATCTCAGGAACCTCCTGTTCGAAAAGACGGCGGAGGAAACGGGGGTCGGTGCGGCTTACAATAACCTTGGGGTTGTTGTTGGGGTTGTCAACTCTTTTGACAATCGCACGGACCATGTCGCCTTTGTGGAAGAAATCCCCTGGAATCTGCTCCTCTTTGGGCATGATGAGCTCGTTCTGCTCTTCGTCAAGAAGAAGCATCTCGCGTTTCCAGATCTGATGAACCTCACCGGTGATGACTTCGCCTTCAATTTCCTTAAACTTGGTGTAGATAGCGTCTTTCTGCAGGTCAAGAATCTTTGACTGGAGTGTCTGGCGGAGGTTGAGGATTGCGCGGCGTCCGAATTTCTCAAAGAAAATCTGTTTTGTCACATCTTCTCCGATCTCGCATTCGGGGTCGATCTCGCGTGCGTCTGTGAGTCCGATCTGCATGTCTTTGTTCTCTACCTCTCCATCGGGAACAACCTCAAGATTCTGGTAGATCTCGCAGTCGCCCTTGTCGGGGTTCATGATGACGTCGAAATTCTCGTCGGAACCGAACATTTTTGCCAGCACGTTGCGGAATGATTCCTCAAGCACCGATATCATAGTGGTCTTGTCAATGTTCTTGAGCTCTTTAAACTCTGCGAACCTGTCGACCATATTCACTGTCTCTGCTTTCTTTGCCATAAGACTTAATCTATATTTAGCTTTTTAATTTTTTTATTTTAGTGGTCTCCCCGAAATCTGATTAAACAGTTTTCAGAATTTGAGGAGGTATCTGACAGAGTTGACTGCCTCGTAGGGGAAGCGGAACTGCCGTGTTACCTCGACAGGGCGTTTTGCGCCTTCCGGTTTCTCCTTGACTGTGGCTACGATGGCGAAATCCTCATCACCGGCTTCTGCCAATATGCCGGTGTATTTCTTGCCATCACGGGCGAGAACCTCAACTTCGTTACCGAGATTTTTCTCGTATTGCTTCTTTACGCGGAACGGGGAGGTGAGACCTGCTGACCCAACCTCAAGCTCATAGTCTTCCGGCTCACGGGGAAACTCCGCCTCGATGCGCTGTGACAGACCTATGCAGAAGTCGATGTCCACGCTTTCGAATGAGTCGATGTCTACCTTGATTTCATTTGCTGCGGTAACACTTACTCCCACGAGAAAATATGGGGTGTCATTGAGTTCTTTCTCTATAAATTGCTCTAATGCCTTTTTATCAATCATCTTTGTCAAAAAACAAGGAGGAGACTGCTGTCCCCTCCGGAATTCTCTGCAAAGATAATAAATTTAAGCGGATTCACCATCTTTCAATGCCATATGACGCGATAAATGAGCAGATTTGACTAATAAATTAATAAATATTAACTAAATTTAACTATAATTAAACTGTCTTGTTGAGCCATGCGTCAATGAGTAGCCTTGAAAGAGAGGGGAGGGTGGGGAGCAAAGGTGGATTCTCACGGCTGAACCAGCCTCCGTCGGTCAGTTCTCCATCGGCAAAGGATATCTCACCTGATTCGTAATCGGCGGTGAATGCGATCATAAGCTGCGAAGGAAATGGCCATGACTGGCTTCCGAAGTAGCGGATATTGCTTATGCTTAGTGTCGTTTCTTCCTTTACTTCGCGTGAAACACATTCCTCCAAAGATTCCCCCGTCTCGACAAATCCGGCAACGAGGGCGAATGTGGGACGCGAGAAATTACGGGCGTGAACGAGCAAAGCCTTATCTCCCTTTCTTACAAGCACAAGGATGGCGGGTGAGAGTGTCGGAAAATCTTCTCTTCCACATTCCTGACATTTGACAGATATCTCAGTGGCAGGCGCCATAGCCGCGCCGCAACTTCCGCAATAGCGGTGGGTGCTCCGGAAGAAGTCGAGCTCTGCATCGCGTGCCGCTTTTTTCCATTCTTCCTCTGAAATATAGTTCCATGCCTCGCGCAATCCGACTTCGCGCTTTTCGCCGTCTATTGTTACTATCATGTGGCTTGATAAATTTCTTTTAGAGAGTTATTTCAGCGTCAATGTTATTCAGGAATTCCCCGAGCGCAGGATTTTCCGAAACCACTTTCTTCAGGAATTCATGAGGGGGAAGCGGCTTGAATATCTCTGTCTTCTCATCTATATGGGCCTCAAGGGTCAGATGGTCGTTGCGGAGATAATCACGCATGAACGTGGCAAGCTTCTGCATTGCGGATTCGAAAGCCTGAAGCTGGGCGGGATGCTCAACTGTAAGGGAAAAACTGGTATCGCTCGTTCTGACTTTTGTGGCTACCCGCATAGCGCTTAACAATATGTGCATGTCGTTATTGCGCGCCATGAATTCCTGCCATCCGCGTTCGAAATCGTCCTCGGAAAAGGGTGTGTTCCTTTTTTCAACCGTATGCACCGTCGTTTCCGCGGGCTTGTCGGAGAGCCGGAAAGTTTTCGGGCGTCCTTTAAGCTGTGGTTTCGGTTCCGGTTTTGGTGCCGGAGGAATATCGGGAACAGAGGTATGGACAGGGGCCTGCGGAGTTTCGCGGATGTATCCGGGGGCTGGCTCAAGCGTGGCTGCTGGAGCCGGAGAAGAATTCTCCAATGGGTTGCGGAGGGAGGGGAGATCCTCCGCCATATCAAAAGGGGGCGTAGCGGGTTTGAGCAACTGGCAGAGACGAATGAGCGACACTTCCACAAGCAGTTGCTTGTTGGAGGATGTGCGGTAGCTGTAGTCCGCATCGTTGAGGATCTTCATAGCCGCGTAATACCATTGAAGCGGCAGTTTGGAGGTCTGTGCGCGGAAAGACGCGGCGGTGTCTGAATCAACCTCAAGCAGCGGGAGGGTACGCGGGTCGGCGGCGACCATGAGGTCGCGGACATGCGCTGCGAGCCCGTTGATAAAAAATAGAGAATCAAAACCTTTGTCGCGTATCTCTTTATATATTAACAGCGCTTCTGAAATGTCGCCTTTGGCGAACGCATCGACGAGTCGGAAATAGAAATCATAATCGAGCACATTGAGGTTGTCAATGGCAGATTCGTAAGATATCACTCCGGCTGAAGATGCCGCTACCTGATCGAAGATCGACAGGGCGTCGCGCATGGCTCCGTCGGCTTTGCGGGCAATCACGCCGAGTGCGCGGGGATCAGCCTCGACACCACGGTCGGAAGCCACATATTTCAGATGTTCCACCATGTCATCGACTGTGATACGCTTGAAGTCGTATATCTGGCATCGGCTCAGAATGGTAGGTATCACCTTGTGTTTCTCGGTGGTGGCGAGAATGAAAATAGCATATTTCGGAGGCTCTTCCAGTGTTTTCAGAAAGGCGTTGAATGCCTGGGATGAAAGCATGTGGACCTCATCGATGATGAATACCTTGTATTTCCCCTGCTGAGGAGGCACGTTTACTTGCTCTATGAGATTGCGGATGTCGTCAACGCTGTTGTTGGAAGCGGCGTCAAGTTCAATGAGGTTAAAAGAGTTGCCCTTTGATATGGCAATGCAGGAATCGCATTGGCCGCATGCCTCGCCGTCGGGTGTGGGGTGTAGGCAGTTGATGGTGCGGGCGAAGATTCGCGCGCAGGAGGTCTTGCCGACGCCACGTGGTCCGCAGAAAAGGTATGCCTGGGCGAGGCGTCCGGAAGATATTGAATTCTTCAGTGTCGCAGTGAGATTCTTTTGCCCGACTACTGTAGCAAACGTTGCGGGACGGTATTTGCGCGCACTGACTATATATTGTGAGTTTTCGCTCATTGAAGTGATTATTTAAGTAGGTGTCCAATTTAATTTTAAGTAAATGTTTTTTCTTTTTATATTTTCTTTACTTGCCTTTTTGGCTGCTTTGCCAATCATCATCAATTACATAGCCCGCTATGCGCTTTCTTCTGATTGACAAATCATCTCAAAAACTCAAGCAAATAAAATATAAAATTAAACTGAACACCTACTTAATTGAATTACAAAGCTACAAAATTTTAACTAATTTCGCAACAATGCAACAATATCGGCTCATATGCGTTACAAATTAAAAAACGTGAAATAAAATGAGTAAAAGTGCGTTATATACGGGCACGGGTGATGCCGGCACAACCTCCCTGGTTGGCGGTGCGCGGGTTAAGAAAAACAGTGTCCGTCTGGAGGCATACGGCACGATCGACGAGCTGTCGTCTGCACTTGGAGCTGTCGCATCGGATAAAGACTGTGTTGCGGAGGTGAAAGGGCAGGTGCTATCGGTGCAGAATGAGCTTTTTAACGTAGGCTGTTATCTGGCTACGGATCCCGGTGATGGTGAACCTGCATGCTCATCTCTTGATGCTTCACGCATCGCGGAGCTGGAGGGTTGGATCGACACTCTCGATGAACAGACTCCCAAAATCAACGCCTTTGTGCTTCCCGGCGGTTGCGAGCTTGCCTCCAAGGCTCACCTTGCGAGGGTGGTGTGCCGCAGGGCGGAGCGCAGGATACTTGATCTTGCAGAGGAATCATATGTAGATCCCGCCGTGGTGAAATATATCAACAGATTGTCCGACTATCTTTTCATAGCTGCAAGATATTTCAACTTCATGCAGGGAGAGGAGGAGATTGTCTGGAAAAAGCGTTGACTATGAATCTGAAGGCATTATAATAACTTGAAATATCATATTTTATAAAAACTTAAAACATCATATATTATGTATTGGACACTTGAACTTGCATCTAAACTTGAGGATGCGCCATGGCCTGCAACAAAAGAGGAGTTGTTGGATTTCGCGATGCGCAGTGGAGCGCCGCTTGAGGTGATAGAGAATCTTCAGGAGATCGAAGACGAAGGCGAGATCTACGAAAGCATCGAAGAAATCTGGCCCGACTACCCCTCCAAAGACGACTTCTTCTTCAACGAAGAGGAGTATTGACACCTCTTTCGGATATAACACATTGAAAATCAAACAAGGTGACTGACAATCGAATGTTAGTCACCTTTGTTTTGCCCCATTTTGGCGTGAAATATGCGAACGTAAAACTGCACATATATCAATGAGTTAACCTCAATGCGAACCAACGTGCGAATCAATGCGAATCAAATGCTGGTCACGTGCAAGCCCTTTTTCAGCTCGCCAAGAACCCGAAATTAAGCCGATTAACCTCATCACTGATACTTTTCCAAACATACCGCAAAACCACTACTTCACAAAATGAGGACTACCAAAATTTCTGGACCAAAAATTTTAATATAACCGCACGACAAACCGAACCCCCCCCCCTCCTCCCTTTCTCTCTCTATGGGAGAGAGGGGATACGAAGTCCCCATTACGCCACCCCTCCCAATGTAAATCAACACTTTGCCCAGCACCTAACCCTCAAAACCGCTACTTAAACCTTTCCCCACGATCAGAGATAAAGGCAATATTAAACTTAGATTATATAAACTTGTTTTTACTATAAAAGATACTGTAAAAGACACTTTAAAAAATACGGCAAAAGATATTGTAGAAGATGCTGTAAAAGGTCTTTTAAGAATTTGTCAATGTCAAATTATTGTATTAACTTTGCACTTGAAAAATGGCATATAAAGCAATAGATATAGCAAATAAACTTCTTTCCCATGCAGCAAACAATGGGGAAGGCGAGCTTATGTCTAATATGAAACTTCAAAAGATGCTTTATTATCAACAAGGTTTTCACCTTGCATATTTTAATGCACCATTATTTGAAGAAGATATTGAAGCGTGGATGTATGGTCCAGTTGTGCCATGTGTATATGAATATTTCAAAGGTAATGGTAGCATGGGATTGGAACCACTCACTGAAGAAATATCATTACAAGAGGTGGAAGAAGCATTATTTAATGAGGTATTTAATGTTTACGGTGCTTTTTCTGCTAGCGGATTAATGAATATGACACATCAAGAATCTCCTTGGTTAACTACACCTACAGGTGTAGGGAACATTATATCCAAAGAAAAATTAATTCAATTCTTCAGAACTCGTCTTCAATGAGTAAAAAAAAGAATATGAAAAATAAACAGGCCTCCAAAGGGGGCTTGTCGCTTATTAAGCCAGTCCCTTCTCAAGCACCTGCGTTTAACAAGGATATAGAGAGTTATTTAAAGATTGATTATCCATTATTTTGCTTTCGTCATTTACAACATACTTCATTTACTGAGTGTAGAGACATTTCTTTCTTCCCTAATTTCATGAAACGTTTGAAAAATCTTTCAGAATTGGGATGGAATGAAATTCAGACAACACAAAGACATGGTTTCGGAATGGAAAAGATTCCTCAAGAAATAATAAAACCTCAGCTACCAACAATAATAACTCCCGAAGTACGCCTATTTGCATTTCGAGCAGCAGGGAATAACCTGCCCTTTGTAGGTTTTCGAGAGGGAAAGATATTCCATATTATCTTTGTCGAAACTACTTTTGGTGATATTTACGACCATGACTAATCTAATAGAGTTGTTAGTAACAATGCATTACAACTCCTTTGAGCCTGCAATAATTAAGCAGCCATAGCGTCTATATAAAATTAATATCTGTATTTTTTCAAGTATCAAGTGGAACACATTGAGAATTGTGAGTTGACCCAACAACTGAATAATATAATCAAGCAACATGACAAAATAGCCTCTAATATGCTTGGATTCAAATTCTATACTTCCCAAATTGGATTTACCCAAGACCAATTATATACTCTTGGTGGTCGGGATGATAGTATATTTACACTCACGTTTAAGAAAGATACGCTTTCGTATAAAAAATTTGGTGAGTCACTGACTGTTTGCATTGTCTATACGCTAAAGGAACGTCAATTATTAGAAAATGATATTCTTGCATTGAATGCAAATCCGTATATCAAAGTAAAACCACTCCTGCCTGAACAAAACAACTTTGCATTTACATTAATGTCAGAAGGTATAGACACAAGTGATATCATTGAGATGTTAGTGCTTCCTAATCGAGCAGAAACCAATACATTTTATAGTAAAGACAAAAGAGAGGTAAAGGTGTTAGATATTCCATTTGAGCTAGACAGCAATGGAAGTGACATTGGTTGGATCTATGGTTTTTTGAAGAAATTGAAATTAGACGGTATTGGATTAATGCCAGAAGATGAAGCTCAATATTTAGCATATAAACTGATTCTTGAGAATGGGGCTCTCACAAAAGAAGAAAAAGAGAAGCTATTTGATACCGAAGGCAAGATATGTAATAATTCTGTTTCTTATTACTATTTAATGTGGAAGAAAGAAGTGGGTGCGTTAAATGAGAAACAAACCGAACAATTAAAACAATTACAAGAGAATCGGTTTCTCGAAAGAATGGGTTTAGCAGACCAGCTTCTTAAAGATATTGGTCTTAACTTCAAAAAGTTTGCCAGCGATTACCCTAAACAAGCAATGTTCCTCCTTGAAAAAATACTATCTTTTAAGGATAGGAGCTTCAATACGAATGGGAAGTATCCACTTTATATGAATTTCAAGTCATTCTTACATATCTATTTTCGTCATACGGAAGAATTAAATGTCTGTAATCAATTTGAAGAAAGAGATAAGTTTCAACTAGAGGAGAAGGATATCATCACAGTTATCACTCATATTATGAGAGAACTGAATAGTGAATACCAGGAATACAAAGAGAAGAATCCAAATGGTAGATTTTATCGGAGAGGAATAATGGCTTACTATTTCAATGGTGATTATTATAATGTTGATGTTAATCCTGATGGAAGTCTTAGTACCTTTTACAAAGGGTCAGGCAAGAAGAAGACATAAATCTTGAGATTAATGTATTTGATTCATAATAAGGACTTCAATCATTGTTTTGGAGTGGATTGGCGTAAAATAAGCGAATCAATTTGTCAGCCGTTCTGCTATAAAACACTGATACTCCCCACCAAGATGCCTTTTATAACTACTTCAACGAAGAGGAATACTAAGTCGCCGACGATTTATAAATACAAGACAATCAATCGGATAAACAGCATCGTGTTTATTTATCCGATTGATTTTTTATTTTTAATAGTGGAAGCGCATCAAATTTTTTCTATTGGTGTGAAGGAGTCGATGTGGACATGGTCGGCTTCAATCGCCACTGATTTAAATCATTCGATGTAGCCTTCTTGATCGTAGGTGCGACGATGACGGTGGATGATGCCGATAAGGCGGGTCAGGTCAGAATCTGGAGTTGAAAGATTGGCATAGCGGGAATAATGCTCGTCATAGCGATGTCTTGAACCATGACAGATTCGATCTTCAATGTCGTTGGGAATCAAAAATGACCCTCTGTCGCCGACGGCTGGTTTGAATTGGTTTAAAAAGATATCTATTCCGGCAAGGTCAAAATCTCCGAAATGGAGATATCTGTTGGGAATCATGCGCAGCCATTCCGTAAGATCGGAGGAAAAAGCATATCTTGCCACGAATATAACACCTGTCTCGTCAGCTCTCATAAAAGATTCAATCAATTCTCTATGCTTTCGTATCATCAGGAAATTCTCCATGTTCTCCACACCGACAATTAGGACAGACACAGGGGGTATGAAGGTTTTCCAATCAGCGATATAAGCGGTGGAACCAATCGGTGGATTGATGGAGATGTGGTTTCCGTTGAGCATACATTCCATATTTTCGTATGTGTTCACAAGAAATCCTGGACAACTCCGGACGGCACGTGTTTTGGAATTGCCGGAAATGGATGCCTGCAACGCCCTCGCTCCATTACCATTCGCTATTTCCTCAGCAATGTCAAGATTGCTGAGAGCCTCATTAAACCTTGGCAAAGCCATCTTGAGAGTATCTGGATTCGGAGCCCGGAGCAGACGACGGGTGCCATGATATGCTATAGTCAGGAGCCCTTCGCTCACCAATGGATCGGATAGCGACTTTGACAATGAAGAAAACGCCACGTCTTCGCCTTCGATGAGTCTCTTTAGATTTTCAATCAGTCTGGCGGTAAGTCTCATTGCAGTTCAGCTTCGCGGGTTGAAAGAATTGGTTGCACTATGGTATTTGCTTCTTTGTCTTTGGAAAGGAGGTAGAGGCGACGATATGAAAGAGGCCGATGTGATTTTGGTGATGAGTTTACGATGTAGATATCGCGTTCATTGGCGAAATTCAGAATTCCCTGGATGTTTTCATCGGCAAGGCGTCCGATTTCATCCATCATGCAGTGGAGTCGGAAATCACCAGCCTGTCCGGCGCGTTTCTTGAAAACACTTATCAGAAGAATGTTCATAATGGCCTTTACCAATGTGTCGGTACCTTCAGACCCAACAGCCTTTATATTTTCAGTCCAGCCTGTAGAATTATCATTCTCCTCAATCTTGAATTTGAGTGAGAAAGTCTGTTCAAGAGGTAGTTTGCCAAGTTCTGGAGTGTGCGTCAGAGCCTCTGTCAAAGACCTGAGATATTTTATCGAATCGCGGGTAATATCCTCGTGTTCTTCTCCGGAGAAAAGATTAAGCTCGCCTATGTCATACTGATGTGCATTCCAGAAATCTGTGATATTCTGTAGCTGTGTGATAATAGGCATATTACTCCTTTCGAGACGAAGCTCAATACTGCGGATCACCCCGGCAAAGGTCTTATGAGAGAAATCATAATTTATATCTCTGACAATGCGTTGAATCTCCGATTCTCTGCCGAGTAGGACATTGAAATCCGCTGCCGCACGCGACAATATATCCCGGTAGATATTACTTGTGACATGTTGGAACTCCTTTATCATGTCGTTCACCACAAATTCTTCAAGTTTATCGGCATAATTCCGGTAATGAGCGGTGGTCTCAAATTCCGTAGGAAATTTGAATGTGTTGCATTGGGAGAACCTGCGTCGGAAATCATTGACCGATGTTTTAAGTGAATCTGTTTGACGGTAGATTTCTCCGGTCAGTCCTTTTATGGAATCCACAAGACTTATGCAATCAAGGTCTGTCTGAACTTGTTGACTTTCTTTCAATTCAGGAGGACAAGAATCAGATGCCATAAAGTCTTCAGCTTTCCTTATGGATTCGGATGATTTTTCTAATGTTGCCTGAAGTGTAGACAATGCAGTCGATTCAACCTCGCGGTTCGAATCATATTTTTCTTTTCTCCGTTCGTAAGTCTGTCGGAGGGAAGCATCCCTGTCCTCCAGTTTCTTTTTTTCGGTCTGATATTGTGGCACGTTATCAAGTAATGTCTTACAGTCATTTTTATATACGGCCACTTGTTCCAGCTCGTCTTCAATTACGCATATCCGGTTCTCCGTTTCGGTGATTTCTTTCTTTGTCTGCTCTATCATTCGGGTGTCGGCCCCGGCAATAGATAGCTCTGCCCGCTCGTCTTTATCAAGTTGTTGGATTTTAACGTCGGTTTCATTTTTGAAATTTTTTATGTCATTTTTCACCGATTGCTCTTGAATGTCAAGAAGGTTTTGATCCTTTTTTGTTTCTTCTTTGGCGGCTTTTGATATGGCGTTCAATTCCCGTTTGCAACGGTTATCAATTTCTCCGAGCTTTTCGGTGTGATCCTCTATTGCCAGGGTCAGTTGCTGAATCTTTTCCTCATACACTGCATCAATCTCTTTCAACTTAGCCTTTTCATCAGTTTTGATTTCGTCCTGACGTAGTTCTTCCTTTCTGCATTGCTGGTTGCAAATTTGCATTTTTTGTGATATGGCATCAATGTCGACTTGAATTGACTTGCAGACCGATGCTCTTTCCTTACCGATCTCAGAGATGCTTTCATCCTTTTCCTCCCTTAGACGGTTAATTTCACAGGCAATGGTATTAATCTTGGCATCGATTGCTTTGATATCATCCTCTATCATTGCCGGAGTCCGCACTTCTTTCTCTATTTCATCAAGATCAATCCTGACTCCAAACAGGGTATCACGGTTGCCGTCCACAAGTTTGGGATTCAGATTCTGACCGTACAACACATGCTTTTCATCTGCAATCTTGCCAATGGAAGATGCCCAGTCCTCTACGTTGCGGTCGAGCCATTCACAGAAGGAACCTTGAGATTTCTCTAGCAGTAACCGTTCTGATTCCAATTTCTCTGTCAACCCACTGATATTGTTTTCAAGTGCTATGATTTGTGAGGCATATTCATTTTCAAGACGCTGACATTCCATTTCCAACTGGTTTTTCAAGGATTCCAGTTTATTTTCTTTCCGCAGTTTTTCCTCTTTGAGGGAGTTCTCCTCCTTTTCTAATTTGATGATATTATTTCTGCACGCCTCCAATTCAGCTTCCAAGGGAGACGATTTAGAAGCTTCAAGACGTAATAATTTTTGCTCATGCCATTGTTCCCGGTAATATCCCAACTTCAACTCAATTTCTTCCCTAAGAATATTGAACTTGGCATTGACTTCATCCTGAAGTTTGTTTTGACGTTTGATTCTTGCAAATTCTCGGTCTATTATTTCCTGTTTTGTATTGTTGATTTCTTCGGTTCTCCTCTGTTGGTATTGCTGAAAGTCGAGTTCCAATCGGTCTCGTAGAGATTTAAACTTATGCGCGATGGATAGATATTCAGTATTTAGTTGGGCGAGAAGACTTTGCTTTTGTTGCAATGCAAGACGCAGCGAAGGCAATGATTCCACTCGGATTATCATGTCGGAAATGCCAATTCTCTGATACTCTTTTTTCAGTATTGAGGCTTCTTTCAGTTTGCTATCGAGTATTGCTATTCCATTGCTTATCTTCTCGTGTTCTTCGGTGAAATCTGCCTCTATTGATTTTATTTTTTGTGTCAGTGCATCTATCGTCGCTTTCTTTTTCTGTATTCTGCTTGTCAGGACCGGAATGTCTTTTTCTGCTTTATTCCTTGAGTAGATGAGCATGCCGCATAGTTCCCGCATCGAGAATTCCCCTGCGGAAATCTTATGAGCAATTTCAATTATTTTGTCAGCATCACGGCGTGTTTCTACAATACCTTGTTTGTTTTTATGCGACCATAACGAGATATCCTTCAGCTCATCACTGAAATTGACAAGTTTACTGCGGAAAAAGTTGAGATCTACAGCGGTCTCCTCCTCCTCGCCTGTAATACTGCAGATGATGGTGTTTTTGATAAAGCCGCCATCAACGCGCTCATTTAGAAACACGTTCTGAATTATGCGAGGAATATTCTGATACTGCTGGCTTTTGAGGAGGTAGTATTTTAGCAGGTCCTTTGATATTCTCGCGCTGCGGTTGCCGTAAAGGATGTCAAGATACTGGTTGTAGCGGTATATTATTCCGCTGAGATCGGTGCCTTTGTTTTGTATCCGCTGTCTGACGGTCACTGGATCGGTAGCCACGACTCCGTGATCATCGATTAGCCAGCTTCTGTCGTAAGGTGCATCTACAAATCTGAATGCAGCCTTGTTGTGACGCCGGAATAGAATCACACAGAATGGTGATTGTTCCTCTCCCCGCGAAACCTCATAGACAATATATGAAGATGGCGTTGGCACATAGTAGTCGTCGAATGATCGCTGACCTTGGTTGCGGATGCCCAGTTTGTCTTTCCTTGCGTTGTAGAAGAAAAGTAGAGCACGCAGCAGAGTGGTCTTACCTACACCTTGGGTTCCTGTGAAATGGATATTCCCATCCAGTGCCACTTCTCCGTAGCGGATATGAGCGCTATTGATAAAAATGATTTTAGTCAGTGATCTCATCGTTGTCGTAAAATGCTATGAGGTTTACCATGTCTTCAAGATATCTATATGCAGCGGTGACCTTATACCGTCTTGCCACGTCGTCGATAATCTCGACAAATCCTTGTTTTGACAGTTCTTCCATAAGTCGCTCTGCAATTTCATCATGACGTGCCTTATTGTCGTACAGTGTGGATGCTTTATCGCGTAGCTCTATGTCGGAATCAATCTTTACAATCAGATCTGCAGTCATGAAGGTGAATCCGGGTCCGAATGGCGGCTCCCAGGCTTTGAGGAAATCAAGCACATCTACCCAGTGGCCGAATTTCTTCAGCTTATCAGCCATTGAACTTTTGGATTCTTTCCGAGAGAAATAGTAGTATTGGTTGCCTTCTTCGAGAATAAACCCGATGCGAGAAAAATAATCGGCATATTCATCCCTGCAATCATCTATGTCGAGGAATATCCGGCGAGTGGCATCATCCACACTGTCGGACGAGATGAATCCTCCTTTGCTCAGTCGGTCAAAAACTTGCTGTTCGTATTTCATGGTAGATTGTAGATTAGAGGATATTCAACATTCCCATCCTGTCGCCAGTCACCGGTGATGAGAAGCTTGTTGTAATGATTCTGTATAATCTCAAGATAATATTCCACCTTTCGCTCTCTCGATTGCGGTTGGGAATAGGGATAATTTATCACAAAGGAGTAGAGGTCTTGAGATGATGCGGAGAACGCATTGGCTATGGAATCTGTGTCTACAAAGTCTTCCACTATGCACTCTGCCAGCAGTTCGTTTTCTGTCAGAGGTGTTGCCGGTGTATTCTTCAGCGTCCTTATCCTGGATATGTTCTTTCTTGCCTGGTCAATAAGGTCGATTGCATCATCGGAGTTACAAAGAAATGAAAGTGAAACTTTGGTGGAGTAGTATGAGGCAGTTTCCAGATTCTGGTGATTGCATCTGTCGAGGATATCACGTACATTTGTAGTTCGTTCCCACGTCAGTTGGTCCTTGAGATATTTCAGTTTTCTGAGATGCTTCACCAGCCTGTTGTGTGCGTCAATCTGATTCAGATAGTCGCGGATGATCCGTTCCAGCTCAATCAGAGAGTGGAATACATCCTTGAATTGGATTTTGACATTAAGAATCAGGCGGGTGATACGGTCATCTGTGGTCAGCACTTCCAAAGTCTCTTTTTTTTCATCGAGCAATCGTTCGGTCTGCCGGATAAGTGACGATATGCTCTCAAGTGTGGCGAGATTAGTTTCCAGTTTTGAGCGTTTTATTTCATAGTTGCGTTCTTGACGGAAAGTGTCGTTGATTACCCGTTTTAATTCGATTGTCTTGGTCGATGCTTGCGTAGATATATTGCGCAATGATCGCATTATCTTACGCACATATTTCCCTTGGACTTCAGGATGTTTCCGCTCTTTTAAATAGAAATCAATATTATCTTTGAGTGCCTGAAGATTTTCTTCTACCGACGAGCTTGTGATATCTTCATTCAAGCGCAGGACATCTTCAAAGAAATGCTGATACATCTCCTCCAGTTCTATAAGGTCACCTTCTTGTCTGATGACGCCATAATCTATTAAAAGCCGAAGATTTTTCTCATTCTCAACTAATTCCAAGGCCTCATCATAACTGAAGTCAAATCTCAACCTCGCCTGAAAAAGAGCATGCAGTAGCTTCCGCTCCGCATAGAGCCGCTTTATCAATTCATTGAGATTGGTAAAAACCTTCATTTAGCTAAAATTATTATGTGTGACTATTTAGTCGAATAGGAGATAATCATACTGACGCTAATCTTATTTATGACAGAAAAGATAACCTACGATCCAAAGATCCTCGCGTAGCTGGGTTATGTTTGCCATATTCTAAAAACACGCGCTTAAAATTGCAGAAAAATTCTTAAATATACAAATTTTGCAGTTGCAAGTCTAAAATTATTACTAAAAATATCATTTTTTTGAATGAAGTCATCTAAACTTTTTTCAACATTAAGATTTGGTAAGATTTCCGAGATAAATTTTTTTTATTTTTCTGAACGCGGAATTCTCGCGGAGAATGCTCATCCGGAGAAACGATGCCATCCTCCATTCGCACATGTAACTTCGGCACGACATCTGTATTACCTGCTTATGGTGCTATGTTTGTGTATTAATGTAAAATTTCATATATTTGCACATGAACAAGCCAGATAACAATAAACTACAGGGAACGCGCATCACGCCAAAGGACAGTTCTGAAACCGGTGCCCACACTGAGGTTATCACAAATTGTGACCAGTCCGTACTTATGTCCATAGAGAATCGCATTCTCACTATCAGGGGACATCAAGTGATGGTTGATAGGGATTTGGCTGAGCTTTATCAAGTTGAAACAAAAGTGCTTAATCAAGCGGTCAAGCGTAATATCGAGCGCTTTCCAGAAAGCTTTAGATTTCAGTTGTCCAATAACGAGAAAGACGAACTGGTCACAATTTGTGACCGGTTCAAGGTCCTGAAACATTCTACTTCTAATCCATATACTTTCACAGAGCAAGGAGTGGCGATGTTGTCAGATGTCTTGAAAAGCAAAACCGCAATTCATACGAGCATCCGCATCATTGAGGCTTTCAGCAATCGCATTGAAAAGCATCTCACAACCAAGCGCAAGATTACTAACGAGTATGAGGTTATAGATTTAGAAACAAAAGAAATAACAAAAGAGACAGAAACGCGTGAAGTTGATGGGCATCTTTGGGAAAATATCTCCACAATGGTTGCAATCGCAGTTGAGATTGCAGCCAACAATGTTGGAGTCGCTTCCAATGCGCTTAAAGTGGCAAGCCAGATGCTTGCTGATATGCGAGAGAAGGATGCAGATAAGCGAAAGCGCATCATCGGATTAATCTACAATAAACTCCGTCATATTCCTAACTCCGCCTTCCTTCAGGTCTGGCTTCAGAACATCACCCACGTTACCGACGACTGGACGCAAGGCGAATTATACGATATGCCACTATGCAAGGTAGTGGCTAAGCAGCCCGTCACGCTGTGGAACAACAGCTGGCTAAAACCTGAATTTGCCGACATTCTTCCCGCCACCAATATAGTTGATCGTGAGGCACTTGCCAAAGTAGGCCCGGTCATAACCTTCAAGGCCAAACGTCAATATGACGAAATGGAATATTAATCCCTTACAGAACTGATATGAATGATCAGAAAATAATAGAAACAGTCAAGCAGATATTGGAACTCGTTGAGAAGGCTCCTGAGATATGTAAACTGCAAGAGCAGTTGCAGGAAATCGCTAATGATCAAAGAAAGGAGATTTCAGCCTCCGTAATCAATGATGCTTTCGATGCCATGGAAATAATAGTCCGAAAAATTTGCGACACTCCGGATGATATATCCAAAGTACAGAAACTGGCATACCGAGAGCTTGCATACCGTATGATTCTGAACAAAAATGTCTATATTCGCAAATAATTCAACAAAGAGATAAAGATGACAAACAGAAATATGACTGAGCAAGAATTACAGCAGTATCTGAAGGAACGTTTCCCGAAAGAAGATGCCTCTTGTGATTGGAAGGAGATGAAGAATCTCAAAAATTCCTTTGCGAACGACCCGCATAAGGATGTGGTATCGTATCTTTCCGGCATTTCAAACATGGAAGGTGGTCATCTTATCATCGGTGTAAAAGATGGCTCTCTTGAGATTGTCGGAACGGATTTGAGTAAAGTCGGTTTTGATAAGACCTCCGTAATTCACAAGATGCTGGAACAATGTACAAATCTTCCGGAAGAAGACCTTTCAGTTGAGGAATTCATTACCACTGATACCAATAAAGTTGTATGGATTATAAATATTCCAAAGCATTATCCTCGTCGCCCGGTAATTGCTCATAAGAAAATGTATCAACGGAGAAATGATTCATTGATTGTAATGACTCATGAAAGAGAAGAGGCAATTCTCAAAGAGGACTTAGGGCATTATGATTGGTCAGCTGAAGTGGTTGAATCTGCGACAATAGATGACCTTGATGCAACTGCCATTCAAGCAGCTCTTGATGGTTACTGCGAACGCTACCCCAAAAGGGCCGAAGAAGCAAAATCGTGGACTACAAAACAATTTCTTGATAAGGCAAAGATTACTAAGAATGGCAAAATAACAAGGACTGCCCTTCTCTTGTTGGGCAAAGAGGAATCGGTTCATTATCTCAATCATCCGGCAGAGATTGTTTGGAAACTTCAAACCGGCGAGGAGCGTGCCGCCAATATATTCTACCCTCCGTTCCTGCTCTCTGCTGTCGAGTTGCGTGGCACAATCAGAAATTATCAAATAAAGATATTCCCATCCAATGCGTTGCTTCCTACTCCGGTGATGAAGTATGACCAACGGTCTCTTTTAGAGGGCCTTCATAATTGCATCCTTCATCAAGACTATACACGGGGTGAACGAATCATTGTAACAGAGTCTGCCGACAGTGTAATGTTTCAAAATGCCGGAACATTCTATGAAGGGCGATATGAGGACTATATAGACGGAAAGAGAACACCTACACAATACCGTAATCCGTTTCTTCAAAACGCCATGGTCAATCTCAATATGATTGACAGTCAAGGCTTCGGCATCCATGATATGTTTGAGAATCAACGTTCTCGTTTTCTTCCGATGCCGGATTATGATCAATCAACAGACCGACATGTAATCATGGTAATGCCCGGACAGGTTATAAATGAAGAGTATTCTACAACTCTGATGGAGAATACCTCGCTCGATTTGACGACCGTTTTCCTGCTTGACCGCGTGCAGAGGAACAAACCTCTTAGTAAGGCAGCCCGTGCAAGACTCCGGGAATTAAATCTAATCGAGGGGCGACATCCGCATATAATTATCAGTCGCAAGATTGCTCAGATTACTCGTAAAGAAGCAGAATATACTGCCCTAAAAGGTTTTGACGATGGATTCTGTAAGGATTTAATCCTTAAATCGCTTCGTGAACACACCAGACTTAATAGGTCACAAATTAATGAGTTATTATTAAAAAGGCTTCCTGACATCCTGAACGAGCGGCAAAAGAATAATCATATCGATTATCTTCTTAAATATCTTCGTCGAGAGGGAAAGATTCATGTCGGTCCTAACAAATACTGGGAACTTGGACCAGCACAGCAGAATTCGAGCAGCGAGAAACAAAGTTGACGGACAGTTCCTCCTTTCCAGTTCATTCCGTGAACTATCCGTGAAGTTTACGTAAACTTTTACTCTGGTTTTCTATGAAAATATTATTATTTCCATTGATAATAAGGATATTATAGTTTACCTAAAGCCAATTTCATTCCGTGAACTATCCGTCAAGTTTCCGTCAAATACAGAATGTGGCCACCATTCATGGCGGAATTTCGAAGGATAAAGATTTAGAAATTACAGCTAATCAAGGTATAATCAACATATGAAATCCTTAGGAGATAATTTGATTATAAGGGAATTGCGGAGTATTGGGCGGGAGTATGACGTGAAGATACTGCTGGCGGTGGAGTCGGGTAGCCGGGCTTGGGGATTCGCTTCGTCCGATAGTGACTACGATGTAAGGTTCATTTACGTTCAAAAGCCGAAATGGTATTTCTCCGTTGGCAAGTATCCCGACACAATTGAATATATGTCGGCCGACCGACTTCTTGATTTTTCGGGTTGGGAACTTCGGAAGACTCTCCAACTTCTTTCCAAGACAAATCCCAATCTCTCCGATTGGTTGCTGACTGATAAGATATATCTCTGTGACGATGAGTTCTTGAATATAATCCGGGACGTGCAAGTGAGATTCTACAACCCAATCCATGCGATGTATCATTTCTTCAACATTGCCAAGCGTCATGATGAGGGTTACCTCTGGCGAAATGGCTGCACGCTCAAGAGGTTCCTCTATTTTCTCAGAGGACTGTTGGCATGTGAATATATCGAGAAGCACCAGCAACACCCCCCAGTGGATTTCCGCGAACTTGTGGATTCAACGGTTGCAGATGAGAATCTGAAAGATAAGATTCATTCGCTTTTGGCACTGAAAACAAAGAGCAAGGAGTCTGACGCAAACATTGTTGATAAAGCATTGCAGGATTTCGCATACAATCTTTACGACGAGCGAGAAAAGAAACTTACTGATTTCCGTCCCTCACTAAATGACCGTTCTTTGTCTGAACTTGATGCAATTCTATACCGCTACGCTTCCGGCAATAGCATCTGACAGTCTCTAATCGCCAAACAAACTTGCCTATTTACGAAAAATAAAGTATAAATTGCTGACATATTGGTATTGAAAACTTATTCAACGAAGAGGAGTATTGAGTTGGATTGAATGACTTAAATATTAAAGAAACAACAGCGCAAACATTGAAATAATGTGTGCGCTGTTGTTTCTTAGCCTCCAAAGGCATTAAATGTTCTGCTTCACATGGCGTGAAATTATAAAATTAATTCGACAGGAGAGAACTTTTAGGCAAAAGAAAAGCATCTAAAAATAATTACCTGTCCTATGCGTCTGTCGGACAATATAGTTGTCTCCAAAACCGGTGTGGCGGGTTACGGCTTTTTCAGGAATTTGTTTCTGGCATCGTAGAAGAGGCTGAAGTATCTCCGCATGTTTTCAAGTTCCCACCATTTTGAGATTTCGACCGGATTGGTGTCAAGGTTGTAAATCTTGGCATAATCCAACGAAAGCAGAAACGGGGAATGCGTGGAAATTACGAATTGGCAATCACCATATTTGGAAAGATAGTCAATAATGGAGGCAAGCTTGATCTGAAACTCACACGACATACTGTTTTCCGGCTCGTCAAGCAGATAGAGTCCCGGTGTTTCAATAAGTTCTGTCAACTTCATCAAGGCGGTTTCCCCATTGCTGAATCCACGCTCCATCTTGCCGATTGTTTTCATCAGATACTTGTTGAAGGATGAGCTGTTACTCCTTCTTGCCTTGCGTAACTCAGCACCCTGTTTGTATTTCTCAACGTTATATCCCGTCTCAAAGTCAATGTGTCTTGGTAATGGTTCATTCGAGCAATAGTCCTCAAACAGGAATCTGCTTTTTTGAAGTTTCCTGTCGTTCTCCAATCGCAAATCAAGCATCCAATGAAATATGTCATCGCTGGTGAGTACCGTAGTTATTTTTGAGATGTCATATTTCTGTGGTGATCGGTTTCCTCCAAAGATAGTCTCACCTGCGAGACTCCTTGAAGCTGAGTACTGACATTTCTCAACATAATCACTGAAATGCGGGCTGGTGTTGAATAAACGGCTCAAAGTCAAGGCGGAATAATCCCATTTCGGACATGATGTGATAGGGATAACAGTTCTCATCATAGAATGGCCCCAAATGCTCAATCGGAGAAACGATGTCATCCTACATGCTTGGGAATATGAATTTTTCAAGATATATCTTACTCATAATCTTTTTATTTCGTTGAAGATGCGTTGTGGCAAATCAGGAGTATTCAGCGCAACATATTGGCTGATTAATTTATTTCTTGACATAAATAAGTGTTCAATTTAATTTTAAGTAAATGTATTTTCTTTTTATATTTTCTTTACTTGCCTTTTTTAGCTGCTTTGCCAATCATTATCAATTATATATCCCGTTATGCGCTTTCTTCTGATTGACAAATCGTCTCAAAAAATCAAGCAAATAAAATATAAAATTAAATTGAACACCTACTTATAAGTTGTTTAAAGTTGCTCCAAAGATAGGAAATATTTTTCAATTGAAGTCATTTTAAACAGTTTCTTAAATTCTTAAATTCATGAAGTTGTTTTGCAATTCTCGTTACTCTGGTTTCGTTGTCTGATGAAATATGATGACGAGGGTGTTAAACTGCTGATGCATCCATATCACAGTGAATTGCTTACAGATTGCAAGAAAAATATTGTGAATTTAAAAATTTGTTGTTAACTTTGCGATTGCAGACCGCATCGCAGAAGCCCGTTCACGGGATAAAGCGGGAGGGCTGCAACAAAAGCTATGCCCAAACCATAGCTCAAATAATAAAAAGCGTTTACTCGACGCTCTTTCTTGACGTTCTGAAACCTGGAAAATTTCAATGGATTAGTCAAGGATGTAGCAAACGGTAGATGTCTTGGTGGATATGTATATTCTGTCCTTATCCGGCGCGTGAGCGTTGGGTATGGGCATATAGCATATTCTGCGTGAGGCTTCTGCGTTGTTTGCTCGTTCCTACTAATCCGGGCAATTCCAGGGCCTCAGAACGTGGGACAGGCAACAAGTACGGCTCTCACGCTTTTTTTGTATCACTAACCTAACGCCAACGAGGTGAGCCCAGCGGCAAGTTATTAAATGCCGTAATGAGATTTTTATCATTATTTTTTATACTCGGCACCTTTTTATCTCTTTTTGCTGATGAGATTAAGAAACCTACTGTGATGATTCTGCCGAGTGACAATTGGTGTACTCAACGTTACTTCACACAAAAGTTCGACAATCAGGGAACTACTGTCAGTGTGCCCGATTATCAGCGTGCATTTGTCGAGGACATCGAACTGCCTCAGGTGATATCAAAAGTCGGAGGAGTTCTCACCTCTATGGGTTACAGTCTGAAAGATGCTGAGCAGGAAATCAAATCGCTTGGGGTGAAACAGGCAGAGGATAACGTCTTGTCGAGTAAAACTTCCGGAGCATCAATTGCCGAGACTCCGCTTGACATACTTAAACGGCACATGAAATCCGATATCGTTATCCAGCTTTGGTGGAATATCACCAAAGATTCGTCGGGAAAGATTGTATCATTTACCCTCGAAGCATTCGATTCGTATACCAATAAGCGTATAGCCACAGCTACTGGCAATTCAAAATCATCAACTGCTGCAATTCCCGTGGTATTGGAGATTGCAGTCAAGGACAATATAAAGGAATTTGATAAGCAGCTCGACAAATGGTATGCAGACCAAAAGAAAAATGGTCGCGAGATTGCGCTGACTGTGCGCTGTTGGGATAACTGGGAAAATGATCTTGAAACAGAATATAATGGTGAGGAACTTACCGATTGCATACAGCAGTGGATGCGTGACAATACAGTCAAGGCAGCTTTCAATCTGAGCGATGGCACTGAATCGTTTGCTGAATTCGAGCAGGTACGGATTCCTTTGAAAGATGATAAAGGTCGAGCTATGGATGCACGAGCATTCGCCACTTCGCTACGCAAACATCTTGCCAAGCCACCTTATAATATTACTTCAAAAGTGGTTGTCCGAGGTCTTGGTGAAGCAATCCTGATTCTCGGAGAAAAATAGATGTAGTTATGAAACGATTAAATATTCTGATAATCACACTATTGATGGTGGTAAGTGCTTTCGCTCAGCAGAATAGTGATGGGAAAGTCTCTTTTTTCTCGGTCGTAAATAACCAATCAAACTCGATGCCCCAAGCTGCTGTTTCTGCTCTTGAGAGCAAAATGCAGCAAATGGTAACTGTCGATGGCTATGGAAGTGCCGCGCGTTGCGACCGGTTCGTGATTGTAGCGAAACCGTCAGTTGTCACGAAAGATGTGACTCCTACTACTCCGACACGTATTAGCCAGACTGTTGAAATTACATTTGTAATTGGAGATGTGGTTGAAAATAAAACCTATGCTTCATGCGCATTGACTTTTTCAGGAATCGGCGTTAACGAGACGAAGGCCTGGATTTCGGTGCTTGGAAAGCTCAAGCCTACAAATGAGGAAATTAAAAAGATGTTGTCGGATGCCGCCGGGAAAATAGAGACATATTATTCAGCAAACTGCCGTACCATAATTTCCAAGGCTGATACAGATGCGGCGCAGGGCAACTACGACAAAGCAATAGCTTCGTTAATCGAAATTCCTGATATATGTTCTGAGTGTTTTTCCTATGCCCAAAATAAGGCCGTGGAAATCTATCAACGTAAGATTGATACTGAAGCAATAAGTCTATTGTCAAAGGCAAAAGCAGAATGGGTGGCAGCTCCAAATTCAGTTGGAGCTAATAAAGCGATGCAATTCCTTAAGCAGATAAAACCGCAGACATCAAGCTATGCTGAGAAAGAAAAATTGGAGCAAAATATAATCGAGAAATTATCGGAAGATGAGCGACGCAGGTGGGAGCAAGAAATCAGACGCTATAACGATGAACTGAAACTCCGCCAAAAAGAGCAACAAAACTCCCATCAACGCCAGATGGCAAGAATATCTGCGGATCGCGAAGAAAGAAGGAATTCCCATAGTCGAGAGATGGCGCAGATTGCCGCTTGTCGCTCCATAGCGGAAAAGTGGGCGGAAAATCAACCCCGTACTAACGTATATCTAAATTGGTAAATAATAATATTATGAAACAGATTTTCAAATTAATTGTAGCCATTATGATTATGGCAATTGCAATAGATGCGCATGCCGCGAAAAATGAAGATGTCACTCTTATTGTGACATCCGATGGAACAACTAAAGATGAGGCAATAAAGAATGCTCTGCGCAGCGCTATTGAGCAAACATATGGAGTGTTTGTCTCAGCAAACACTGACATACTCAATGACGAAGTGGTTAGTGATGAAATCGCAACAGTAGCATCAGGCAATATCAAGTCTTACAAAGAACTTTCAGTATCCCAGTCGGAGGCAGGAACGACTGTTACATTGGAAGCAGTTGTCAGTGTTGGTAAACTCATCTCCTATGCAAAAAGCAAGGGTGCTGAAGTGGAATTTGACGGAGCATCTATGTTGGCTGACATCCAATTACAAGAGTTGTATAAAGAAAACGAGGAAAAAGCTGTTAGAAATATTATAAACAAAACTTTGTCATTGTTAAATGATGGTTTTGATTATGAAATCTTCGTTGGCGAAAGAAAAGGATGTGATATTGGTCGTAATGGGAATCCATCAGGTCAAGGCGTTCCTAATACAATAGATTATAATGATAACCAAGTAATAGTTCCATATACAGTTTTTGGCCGCTTAAATTCATCTGGAGAACAAGCTATTCAAGAACTTTTTAAAACTTTAGCCGTTCTTAGCGGAACGGGTCCTACATTGAATGAAATTGAATCCTACTTAAACGGAGTAGAGAAGATTTCTAATAAAAGATATGACTACATAAGCCAACAAGATAAAGAAATTAGAAAACTACAGAAAAAATATCCCAAGGTTACTAATGTATTCCCTGATGATTATTTTATAAACACAGGGCAAGTAAATCCGAAATATATGAAGCAAAACCTAAATTTTGTTATTGCAATGCCCGGAGCACCTAAAGAATCAGACGGTTCGCCTTCTATTCACCTTAACTATTGGATGAAGTCTCCAAATTCGGTGAATATGCTTAATGATTTTTTTAATAACCAGTTTAATGAAATATTATGTTCGTATGTTATAGTAGGAGATAATGGGATAATACGCAGTCACAGTGGCAAGGGCGTATGCGTGCTTTACACCGCCGCGAGGGGAGCTTGGTATGAAGAAGTTCCTCAATTTAAAAGCGGTATTTTATTGTACTGGAATGAAGACAAAATAACAAGTACTAAAGATGAAATTAAGAGTATAAAAAAAATTAGAGTCGAACATAATCCCATTATTATTTCTTTACCTTATTAATTTCAAGATACAACTGAAGCGTTAGTGATGAACTATGATATCTTGTGGCTAATAGAAACAAGTATTAGTTGATGTCGTGATTAATTTTTTGAAGAAAAAATCAAGTTGGGGCTTTGAATATTGCGAGGATTCAATGACTTCTTTTGTCTTTGAATACCTTGCAATAATTGCCCGTGCAAACCTGTGGAGTATTATCAAAGAAGCGTGCAATATTCTCGATGATTCCAATCCAGGAGATTTAATGGATGTTGATTTCTGGCCGCATTGGCATGAAGGGAAGTTCAATGTCCGTTATGTAGAGCCGGACGTATTCATGAAATTCGAGCATTTGAACGTCATAATCGAAGTTAAAAGAAATGATAGAACCTTACAATATCCCGGACAGTGGATTAATGAAATAGAATCATTCCGTAAAACCTACGTAAACAATCCGGAACCATTGATTGTAGTGGCCGTAAACGGAAACTTATCATATAATATGGAGAAATTTGATGGCATTTGTGTATACAAAACTTCCTGGCCTAGAATTTGCGATGCGACGCTTAAAAGAATAGGGACAATACGCAATTATCAGCGTGAATGGATGAGAGCTATGTTCGAGATAATAGGAGTAAAGCCGTTCTATGCTATTTCGACTTGGTTGGATAATCCTGAACCTTTAATGATTGACAATGATGCTATAAATTCGATAGAAAAGATATTCATGGTAAAGAAAAATTAAGTATGAAGTACGAAGAGTTGATAGTGGAGCTCGATAAAGCTCGCAAGCTTTGCAATGGATTTCAATCCAAGGTGCTAGCTATAATCCAATATATTAAAGGCAAAGTGAATGAACCCCTCAATGTGACTGGGTGGAATCGCCTTGGGTATTATGATAAAACTCCATTGTGTGATTTGCAATTTGATGAAGCGAATTACCATCAGTATAGGATTTTCGAATGCGACACCCTTTCAAAAAAAGATAATACTACAATAGGTAAGATTGCCCTCGATATTTTGCAAATCATGGATATTGAGGATAAAACTGAAGGATGTGTGTAAACCGGTTTTGGTTTTCATGTTTTCATACCAAAAGTCTGATGTCTCAGGTTGGCCATCTTGGCCAGATCCAAGAGATAATGACTGGATTAAGAAAACCATTGAGAATAATGACCACATGTATGTCTCCTCCGTTCCTGATAATTCAAGGGATGCGATCTTTATTTCAAAGATGGTACCTATTAGCAATTTTATTTCTGAGAAATTGATTGAAGATGAGTTGCAAAAGCTCAACGAGCTTTATAATAAAGAAGTTACTGAGAAGTGCGGTTGTACTATGAAAAATGTATTTGATGTTGAATATGAATAATAAAATTTGTTATTACATTTTTATGATGTTATTGCTGTCGGTTAGCTATGCTTTCGGACAGAACTACAATCAAGATAAGACGGCTTTGACGAATTTCCTTGTGAGGATGTACGAGAATACTCCGTTTGATGGAGTGAAGGCTGTGGAGGATTATGATAATGCATATCTTATGTCAGTAGTGAAACTTGATAAGACAAAATATAAGTCTGAATCTGCACTGAACCGTGTGGCGCAGGTCAAAGCTATGTCGCAGGCATCTCGTTTTTTCAACGGATCTAATATAACTGATGATATGATTATCCGCACAACGGAAAAATCCGATGGAACATTTGATACGGAAATTATAGAGAATATCCGCGAGCATTCTTCAGGCTATGTCAAGCAGCTTGAACATCTGACAAACTTCTCTACTTCGGACGGCAAGCATGTATTCATATATATAACTCCACTGGTATCCACCAATAATGACGGTAATAAAACAAAATAACAACATTCCAATGAAAACAATCAGATTATTTACTCTTCTGTTTGTCTGCATGATGCTTGTGCAGTGCAATACGGTAGAACGACGACAGTCAAAGGCAGAAGACCTTATCAAGAAACACCTGTTCGAGAATCTTGATGAATTCGACAGCATTACATTCGTGTCAATATCATTAGATACTTTGAAGGACGTATGGATGTCTAATCCGGAAATGCAGAAACTCGGGGAAGATTATTACTATGCGCAAAGAAATAATTCACAGGTTAATTATCAGATTCAGAATATTGAGGATGAGATGAATTCTATTCAGCAAACTGCAATTGGTAGTCTTTACTCAAGAAATTACGGGGCATTCTTCAATAAATCAGCAAAATATGACCAGTTGAAAAAGAATCTTAAGGAAGTGCAGACTGTCGCAGAGGAAGCTTTCAAAAGCCAAACAGCTCTTGAGGATAGTCTCAGAGTACGCAACCAGAAACTTAACACCGACAATCCGGGGTGGTATGTGACATACAAATATAGATGCCCCGACTCTAACAATAAGCCTCGAATTCATACAAAATATTTTATTCTTAATCCGGATATAACCAGTATAATTTATTCTTGGGATGAGGATGATTATGAAGTAAAATCTATGATTGAGTCTGTGAATGATGCGTTGAAAAGTATAGATAGAAAACCCGAAAATACAAATTCAACTGAAACGGAAGATGACGAGTATGCGGAATATTATCAATAATCATATTGTTAATATCTTGAAATTGATTCTCATTTAATCTATATTTTTACAAAAGTTCTACAAAATCCCAACAGACCTCAGTATTGAGACCGGTTGGGATTTTGTAGAACTTTTGTTTTATCTTACTAATTAACAGATTAGATTGTGTATATATGTCTTAGGTTTTGATTATTATGTTGTCACAGCATAGTTGCTGCTGGCATGTTTAGTCGGGCGATGTTTGCCAGATAAACAAAAGTTGTTAACTTTGTGGCATGAGCAAAGAAAAGACATTCCGAATGGGAGGGTATGAAGCAACGTAAAAATCTGCAGTGGAATTCAAACACACTGGAAGTTTTAGATTATAATATTATGGTAAATCAAGAATACATAGATTTGTTTCATTTGTTGATTGAACATGCAGAGAATGAGGTGGCGGAGTTCAAGAAGGCGGAACGCAATTTTGATACAGATGATCTAGGGAAGTATTTCTCAGCATTGAGCAATGAGGCAAATCTACGTGGTGTGGATTTCGCGTGGTTGGTTATGGGCTATCACGAACCGACTCGTACTGTTGTCGGCACTTCTTTCAAAAATAGCGAGGAAGGTATCAATAAACTGAAACATGATATTGCCCTTAATACTACTGATAAACTGACTTTCAGAGAGGTTGTGCCCATATCCGTTGAGGGGAAACGAGTTTTAATGTTCAAGATTCCTGCTGCTCCCAGAAATATTGTTGTGAAATGGAAAGGCATTCCTTACGGGCGAGATGGTGAGAGTTTAGTGCCATTGAATCAGTCAAAATCGGATGAGATTAGATATCAGTCACCAATTCCCGATTGGTCTGCTGGTCTTGCAGAATCCGCGACTCTTGAAGATCTTGATGAACTGGCTCTTGCAACTGCAAGGATTATGTTCAAGAAGGTACACGGATCTACGATTCCGGCAAATGAGGTTGATGATTGGTCGACCGAAGAATTCTTGTGTCATAGTGAGATGATGCGTGAGGGTAAACTTACAAGAGCGGCGATACTGCTATTAGGCAAACCGTTGGCGCTCCAAAAGATTCACCCGGCCAATGCTCAGATTACTTGGGTCTGGAAGGATAAGGATGGAGAAGTAGTCGATTATGAGCATTTCTCAATTCCTTACATTCTCACGGTAGACAAGATTTTCAACAAGATTCGCAATAAAACAATGCGCGAGTTGCCGGGAGGAACCCTATTCCCCGACACAATGAAACAGTATGAGGATTATTCCATCCGCGAGGCATTACATAATTGCATAGCGCATCAGGATTATTCTCTCGGGGGAAGAATTACTTTGGTAGAGAATGAAGGATTCTTGTTCTACAGCAACAAGGGTACGTTCATTCCTAAATCTATAGAGAAGGTGCTGAAAGAGAAGGGACCACAATCGGAATATCGCAACACATGCCTTGCGCATGGTATGGTTCATTTCAATATGATTGACACCGTTGGGCGAGGTATTCCGAAAATGTTTAAGGAACAACGTCGTCGCTTCTTTCCTATGCCGGAATATGATATTGATGAAAAGGAACGCATTGTAAGTGTCACGATATATGGTATATCAAGTGATGATGCTTATACCGATTTATTGAGGAGTGATTCCTCGTTGAGCATTATGGAATGCCTGTGGCTTGATTCCGTAAGACGACACAAGCCGATAACAAAAGAAGCTGCAAAGCATTTGAGAGAAAGGAATCTCATTGAGGGAAAGTCCCCGAGATATAACATTGCTCTGTCTGTAGCACGGAAAGCACAACAGGTTGGCCATTACACAAAGGAAACTGGATTGAAGAAAGATGCGATAGTCAAGCTGGTCTTGCAACTCGGAATTAATTCCGGTAGAAATGGATTTAAACGTGCAGATGTGTTTGAAATGTTAGAGCAGAGTTTACCTGCAAATATGACTCATACTCAGAAATTAAACTACATTTCGAATATGTTGAGAGCTATGCAAAGCTCAGGCTATTTATCTAAAACAGATAATGGCCGTTCATGGTTAATAACTGATTCAGGAATTCAAAAGCTTGAGGCTTAAAATTACGCGTAATTACTCGTTTTTACGCGTAAATTACGCGTAAATTACGCGTAGAGGCTTTTTACTTCGTTGAATTGTAGGTATATACGCTGAGAAGTGATATTTAAGGTTACTCGTCGACGGATTGGTGTGTCATTGTCTTTTATTGCTAAATAAACTTGTATGTTCATTATATTGAATGTGCAAGTTGCATGTAATGTGAAAATCTGCAATGGAATTATGAATAACCCTTTTGATTATAGGCCGGATGCGGAGTGCGAGGAGGCATTCGGGCGGTTGATTGCCGAGGTGGAGGCTCTGAAAAAGAGCGATAGACAGGAGGATGTCAATTTCTGTCGTGAACTTGAGAATGGTAAGATGCTCGGTGTGCTGATTGCAGATGATGACAGTGGGGTGCGGCATACTCTGTATGCGTTCTCCGGGCAGTTGGGTCAAGGGGGCTTCCTTCATGAAGGGTTTGTCGGATCGGTGTTCGATTATCTTCAGCCCGATGGCTATTTCAAAATAAAAGAGAGGGAGATTTCATGTCAGAATCTCGAAATCAGAGAGTTTGAAGAGGGATGTTATGCCAAGGTAAAAAGTGATCTCGAGAGCGCAAAAGAGAAACTCGATGCCGAAATCGCTGAATATAAGGAGAAATGCAGGCTGTCGAAAGAGGAAAGGAAAATCAAGCGGGAATCCGGAATGGTGAATGATGTTGAAAAAGCAGCTATGATACGTCAAAGCCAGTTCGAGAAGGCGGAACTTCACCGTCTTAAAATAAGGGCGGCTTCTGCCCTCGAACCTTTAGTCGCGGAATTTAAAGATGCCCGATCGCATCTTGATGCCATGAAGGAAAAACGCCGCTATGATTCAGAAGCTCTTCAAAAATGGCTGTTCTCAAATTTCAAACTCTTGAACGCTCGTGGCGAGAGCCGGAGTCTCAGTGATATTTTTGCAGAGACATCCATGAGAATCCCTCCTTCAGGAGCGGGCGAATGTTGTGCCCCGAAACTATTGCAGGCTGCATATCTGCGAGGCTGGCATCCGGTGTCGATTGCCGAGTATTGGTATGGCAGATCCAAAGAGGGTGAAGTCCGGGTTCACGGGCAATATTATCCGGCATGCCGAGGGAAGTGTCTTCCTGTGCTCGGCTGGATGCTCAAGGGGGTTGACATCGTGCCGCCACTCGGAACCGAAGACTTTCCTGCGGTTATACATGATCCGAAGATTATATATGAAAACCAATGGTTTTGTGTAGTTGAAAAACCAAGCGGGATGCTGTCAGTTCCGGGTAAAGGTGCCGCGCTTTCCGTGCAGCAATGGCTTCAAGACAAATATGGACCGGACCGGCATGTGAAGATGGCACATCGTCTTGATCAGGACACCTCCGGATTGATCATGGCAACATTCGGGGAACAACCATTCAAAATGATGCAGTCTCTTTTTGCCACACGAAATGTAAGAAAGACATATGTGGCTGACTTGGATGGAGACTTCGAATCGCAGGGTATCGCACGTCAAGGACGAATAGATATGCCACTTTCTCCCGACTGGCTTGACCGTCCGCGCCAGAAGGTCGATAGGGCAGCGGGCAAGGAGGCGGTGACAGATTATGAATTCACCGGAGTCTCGGATGGACGCAGCAGGGTAATCTTTCATCCGCTCACCGGCCGCACTCATCAGCTGCGGGTGCATGCGGCTTCCGTAGAAGGTCTCGGTATGTCGATAGTCGGAGACCGTTTGTATGGCAATAATAAAGAGGGTAAAGCCCAACGTCTTCACCTTCATGCTCATAAAATAGAATTTTTGTTTCCTTTGGACGGCAACCGTTACTCCTTCGAATCTCCGGTCTCTTTCATTTCAGAAGATGGCAATGCATGAGCGCACTTTCTTATGGAACCGCTGTTGGATTTGTTGTAAATATCACGGAAATATTGCTGATTTAAAGTTTGATGTGATGATATGATGACGTCTTAAATTATTTATATAAGGTAAATTTGTCTGAATGTCCAAATGTAAAGGAGATAAATTAGAGTCTGTAACATAAATTGAAACGAATTATGGTAGATTTGAATAAGTATAGCGGAGGAGTGCAACACATTGGTGTGCCTTGCTCTGATATTGACCGGACAGCGGAATTCTACAAATCGCTTGGTTTTGAGGCAGTGCTCATCACCAGAAACGAGGCAGCCGATGAGACCGTGGCATTCCTGAAGCTTGGAAATCTTGTGATAGAAGCATATGGCAACAGACCGACAGAGGGTCTTGAGGGTGCCATTGATCATATAGCTCTTGATGTTAAAGACATAGATGCGCTGTATGCGGAAATTGTGGCGGCAGGTCATGAAAGTCTGGAGGGAGGGGTGAAAGGTCTTCCATTCTGGGAACGGGGAGTAAGATTCTTTACCATCCTCGGACCGGATAAAGAGAAAATAGAGTTTTGTGAAAAGCTATAAAAAGGAAAACCTTATCAATGAAACGAATTGTAAAAATCCTGACTTTATGTATCTCTCTGTCATTCCAGCCGCTGATGGCTCAGAAGCCTTATCTGTTGACGGAAGAAAACGACAGTGTTATTAAAAATGTAAATCTCGACACAGATATTGTGGTATGCGGCGGTGGGCTGGCAGGCGTATCGGCGGCAGTTGCCGCTGCCAGACATGGCTCCAAGGTGATTCTTATCCAGGATCGTCCGATGCTTGGCGGCAACAGCTCAAGCGAGACTCGCATGGGTATAGTCGGTGTAAAGGAGGACCAATGCCAGGAAGCGGGGATATTGGAGGAGATGCAATGCCGCAATTTCCGTTATAATCCTCTGCAAAGATATACACTCTGGGATGACGTGATATATTCCACGGTTGTGGAGGAACCTAATATCAAGCTACTTCTCAACACATCGGTCAGGGATGTGGAGATGGATGGCGAAAATATTGCTGCGGTAAAATGTTGGAATATAAATGCGTATACCAACTACAGAATTTCAGGTAAGCTCTTTATCGACTGCACCGGAGACGGGATTCTGAGGCTTTCCGGCGCGAAATATCGACGTGGCACGGAATCGAAGCATGAATTCAACGAGACTTTCCTCACTAACGACACCGCGAGCACTGCAACCATGGGTAATTCCATTCTGCTGCAGCTCCGCAAGACTAATGAGCACAGACCGTTCAAGGCTCCCGACTGGGCATATCATTTTACAGATGACGATTTCAACTATGCCACGCCCAAGAGTACGATACCTGGCGTCAAGCTGAATTACAAGATCATATGGAGAGCCCATGACAATAACTTCTGGTGGATTGAGGCTTCCGGAGTGGATTTTGATGCCATACACGATGCCAATGATATTCAGTTTGAGCTCAAACGTATTGCCCATGGAATATGGGAATATATGAAAAACCACCCCGACGGTAGATGTCGTGAATATGAACTCGACTGGATCGGCTCATTACCCGGGAAAAGGGAATCAACCCGTTACATAGGTCCCCATATCCTGACGCAGGACGATGTTACATCCGGAGGGCATTTCGAGGATGTGGTGGCATACGGTGGTTGGACGCTCGACAACCATGATCCGCGCGGATTTCATAACAAAGGGTTGGCATCTGTGGAACATAAAATCAATCAGGGATATGGTATCCCGTTCGATTGTCTTTATTCGGTGAATGTTCCCAATCTGATGTTTGCCGGCCGCGACATATCGGCAACACATATGGCATTCTCCTCAGCCCGCGTGATGGCTACATGCGCGTTGATAGGTCAGGCGGCAGGCACCGGGGCGAACCTTGCTCTTGAAAAGGGTACAACACCCGCCGGAGTGCGTAAGAACCATATCGCGGAGCTTCAGGACCGTCTTGAGCAGGACGACTGTATGTTACCATACCGCTGGAGGAAAGTGAGCGAACTTACCCGGAAGGCAGCGACAGCTGCCGAAAATGAGCCGATGCGCAACGGCATAGACCGCGAATGGGAAGGTAATGACAATGGCGTATATACATCACCGGGAGAGAGCAATCTCGAATATCGCTGGAAGAAACCGGTGCTTTTGAGCGGTGCCCGTTTCATCTTTGATTCCGACTTCAAGGTGAGAGGCAAGCGTATGCGGAAGCTTGAGGCCACCACCGAGTATGCGGAAATGCCTTCGGAGATGGCACGCGATTACCGGGTGGAGGCTCTGGTCGACAATAAATGGGTGAAAGTTGCGGAAGTGAAAGATAATTTCCGTCGCCTCAGCCGGGTAAGCTTCGAACCTGTAAAAGCCAAGGGTCTGAGGATTGTTGTGGATTCCACCTGGGGAGCACCCAAAGCGCATGTGTTTGCATTTGATGCCCTGTGACAAAAAGCTTAATTTATAAATAAAAAATATAAATTTGCACTTTCATCTTATTGAAGGTGCATTTTTTATTGTTTTATTGAATGACAGATATGTATGATATTTCGTTCAGATCCTCAGGGGCTGAGGCAGGGATTGTGGCAGATGCCTCAGCGATGAAAGGGGATGTGGTTTTGCCGGTGCAGACCCACAGCTGCAATTGCAGGATCATAGGGGAGGATGGCTGCATTCCGGAACTCGATGACACTGATGCCCTGATATGTCTCAGACGTGGTGTCAGAATCGGAGTGCGTACGGCAGATTGTGTGCCGGTGGTTGTCTATGCGCCGGATATACATGCTGTCGCTGCTGTCCATGCCGGTTGGCGGGGGTCGTTAGGCGGTATTTTATCGGTAACACTTAGGGAGCTTGTAAACCTTGGTGCGGATCCTGCGCAAATGGAAGCCGCATTCGGACCATCAATTTGTGGGAAATGTTACGAGGTCAGTGAGGAGTTGGCTATGCAGTTTGCCCAAGCCGGTTTTGCCGAATGTATTTCCGGGAAACGCAACGTAGACCTTGAGGCTGTGAATATGTGTAGATTGCTTAAGGCGGGAGTGCCGTTGTCTAATATCAAGCGTAAGCGCTGTTGCACGTTCGAGACTGTTGAACTCCCTTCCTGGCGACGCGAAGAGACAACCTCACGGCTGTTAACATGGATAACTCTCAGTTGAAATATAGACTTTTAAAGTTGTTTAAACAACTTTCTTAATGATTCGAAAAATGTTATATAAGATATGAAAAAGACGATTTATTTTGCAGGAGGGTGCTTCTGGGGCACCGCTCATCTGTTTTCACTTGTGCCCGGTGTTGAATCGGCTGAAGCGGGTTACGCCAACAGTATTGTTGAGAATCCATCATATAAACTTGTATGTACCGGTATGACAGAGGCTGTTGAGACGGTAAAGGTGGATTATAACGATGATCTTGTCAGTCTTACAGATCTTACAATGCTTTACTTCAAAAGTATTGATCCCATATCGCTAAACCGCCAGGGCAATGATGTCGGCACGCAATATCGCACGGGAATATATTATACAGACCCTTCGGATGCGGTGGTGGTCGATACTTTGCTTGCGACTCTCCAGCGTCGATATCGCGAGCCGCTTGCAGTGGAGACAGGAATGTTGAGAAACTTTTATCCCGCGGAAGAGTATCATCAGGATTATCTTTATAAGAATCCCGATGGATATTGCCATGTCGATCCGGCTCTTTTCAAGGAAGCCCGGTCTGTGGGAAAAAGGTCATCAGCCGCATGCGACGTGGATAAATCCGATCTGAGAAAACGTCTGACTCCATTGCAATGGGAAGTGACACAGAATTGCGCTACCGAACGACCCTTTACCAATGAATATGACCATGAATTCAGAAAAGGAATATATGTGGATATTGTCGATGGCACACCGTTGTTCCTGTCAAGCCGCAAATATGACTCGGGATGCGGTTGGCCGGCATTTACGCGTCCGATAAGCGATTCGTTGATAAATGAATTTACAGATACATCTTTCGGAAGAATCCGCACTGAGGTAAAATCATCTTCATCGGGATCTCATCTGGGGCATGTGTTTACTGATGGTCCCAAAGAGGAGGGCGGACTCCGTTATTGCATAAATTCAGCGTCGTTGCGTTTCATCCCGCTTGAAAACATGGAAGCGGAGGGGTATGGCGAATTTATTCCGATGGTTGAATAGGGAAAAATTCATTTTAAAACGTATACTTTATCGTAAAGGGGGAGTAGGGCTGTATTTAAAATGAAATATTATGTATCTCTTAGGTTACGACATAGGGAGTTCTTCCGTAAAGGCAGCGCTTGTAGACGCAGAATCAGGAGCCTGTGTGGCATCGGATTTCTATCCTAAAACAGAAGCGCCCATCAAGGCTGTTTGTCAGGGATGGGCAGAGCAGAATCCGGCAGACTGGTGGAAATATCTGAAGGAGGCAACGGCATCCGTGCTGGCAAAGTCGAATGTGGATCCTGTGGAAATCAAGGCTATCGGCATAAGTTATCAGATGCATGGCCTTGTGGCTGTCGACAAGGATCGCAACGTGCTTCGCGACGCCATCATCTGGTGCGACTCCCGCGGAGTGCCATATGGCGAGAAAGCATTCAGCGAGATCGGCGCGGAGAAATGCCTGTCACATCTGCTGAATTCTCCCGGTAATTTTACCGCAGCCAAATTGCGATGGCTAAAGGAGGAGGAACCCGAAACGTACGCAAAGATATACAAAGTGATGCTTCCGGGCGATTATATCGCCATGCGTCTCACCGGAGAGATATGCACCACTCCCGAGGGGCTGTCGGAATATATGTTATGGGATTTCCAGACAAATTCACCAGCCTCATTCCTTATGGATTATTACGGATTCGATGCCGGTCTGTTTCCGGAAGTGAAACCTACATTCTCCGAACAGGGCAGATTGACAAAGGAAGCGGCTGCAGAACTTGGACTTGCTGCAGGCACTCCGGTGACATACCGTGCGGGAGATCAGCCCAACAACGCTCTTTCCCTGAATGTGTTCAATCCGGGGGAGATAGCATCCACTGCCGGAACGTCCGGTGTGGTATACGGCATCAATGATACTGTCGCTTACGACAGGCAGTCGCGCGTGAACAACTTCGCGCATGTCAATCATTCAGCCGATCAAACGAGGATCGGTGTCATGACCTGTATCAGCGGCACAGGTATCCTCAACACCTGGATCAAGCGCAATGTCGCTCCACAGGGAATCGACTACGCAGAGATGAACGAACTCGCCGCCAAAGCTCCCGTTGGTAGCCTCGGAGTCACGATCCTTCCTTTTGGCAACGGTGCGGAGAGGGTGCTTGGCAACCGTCAGGTGGAATGCTCATTCCATGGCATCAATTTCAATATCCATAACCGCAGCCATGTGCTCCGCGCAGCGCAGGAGGGAATTGTATTCTCCTTTATGTATGGAATGGAGATAATGGAATCCATGGGGTTGAAGATTGACCGCATTCATGCCGGAAACGCCAATATGTTCCTCAGCCCGATATTCCGCGACACGCTTGCATCTGTGTCAGGAGCCACAATAGCTCTTGTTGATACCGATGGTGCGGCAGGTGCCGCCAAAGGTGCCGGAATAGGTGCCGGAATCTACCGTGACAACCGGGAGGCATTCGGCACATTGAAAGTGCTTGGGCTGATTGAGCCGGCATCCGACCGTACTCCATATCTTGAGGCTTACGCACGTTGGAAAAATATCCTGGAAAATAATCTCAGATAACAATATAATAATTATAGATATGGCAACAAAAGAATATTTCCCCTCGATAGGGAAAATCAAATTCGAGGGCACCGGAAGTTATAACCCTCTGGCATACCGCTACTATGACGCGGAGCGTGTAGTTCTCGGCAAACCGATGAAAGAATGGCTGCGCTTTGCCATGGCATGGTGGCATACACTATGTGCTGAAGGTGGCGATCAGTTTGGTGGAGGAACAAAGAAATTCCCCTGGAATGAAGGCGCCACAGCGCTTGAGCGTGCGAAGAACCGTGCTGATGCGGGCTTCGAGATCATGGAGAAGCTTGGCATTGAATTTTTCTGCTTCCACGATGTTGATCTTGTGGAGGAGGGAAGCTCAGTGGAGGAATATGAGAGCAATCTAAAAGGCATAGTGGCATACCTTAAGGAGAAGATGGCTGCTACCGGTATCCGCAATCTTTGGGGCACAGCCAACGTCTTCGGTAACGCACGTTATATGAACGGTGCCGCTACAAATCCTGATTTCGATGTGGTTGCACGTGCCGCAGTCCAGATCAAAAACGCTATCGACGCGACAATAGAGCTCGGAGGCAGCAATTATGTGTTCTGGGGCGGACGAGAGGGCTATATGAGCTTACTCAATACCGATCAGAAGCGTGAGAAAGAGCATCTTGCCATGGTGCTGAAAATGGCGCGCGACTATGCCCGCTCAAAAGGATTCACCGGAACATTCCTGATTGAGCCGAAGCCTATGGAGCCGTCAAAACATCAGTATGATGTTGATACCGAGACTGTGATAGGTTTCCTTAAGGCTCATGGGCTCGACAAGGATTTCAAGGTTAACATCGAGGTTAATCATGCCACACTTGCCGGTCACACATTCGAGCATGAGCTTGCAGTTGCCGTGGATAACGGTATGCTTGGCTCTATCGATGCAAACCGTGGAGATTACCAGAACGGCTGGGATACAGACCAGTTCCCGATCGATAATTATGAGTTGACACAGGCAATGATGCAGATTATCCGTAATGGCGGTCTGGGTAACGGTGGTACAAACTTCGATGCCAAGACACGTCGTAACTCCACTGATTTGGAGGATATCTTCATCGCTCATATCGCAGGTATGGACGCCATGGCGCGTGCGCTTCTCAGTGCAGCTGATGTTCTTGAAAAATCACCTTACAAGAAGATGCTTGCCGAACGTTACGCATCGTTCGATAGAGGAGAAGGCAAGGAATTCGAGGAGGGTAAACTTTCTCTCGAACAGCTCGCCGAGATCGGCCGCAAGGTTGACGAGCCCGCGCAGACTTCCGGTAAACAGGAGCTTTACGAGGCTATCGTCAACATGTATGCCTGATTTTAATAAATCATAATAAGAAAACGGGGCGCAATGATGATGCGTCCCGTTTCTTTTTATTTGGTTATGTAGGAGGGTAATCAGTGCACAAGTATCTTGATTGATCTGGAGGTCTTGTGTCCGGAGGCGGATATCCATGTCAGCGATCCGATGTAGATGCCTGCCTGGAGATTTCCAAGGGGAAATCTATGGCTGGAGCCGTCGGCAGGCAGACCACATTTTTTTATGAAGCATGCGCCGGTGGGCGACGAGAGTGTGAATTCGGCATCCCTGATGGCATTGGCGGAATATTCCACACTGCCGGTTTCATGGCAATAGGAGAGATGACTACCGTCAGAGACTATGGTCTCTGCTATGCCAGATGCATCATGTGTGATGCTTATGGAGGCTTTGTCGGAAGACTTGATCGTTGTCTTAAGCAAGAGACAGTTGCTGTCATCTGTATAATAAACCGGGACATCTGATTTATCGAACTCCTCGCGGGTGGCAGCATTCATGAATTCCAAGGTGCCGGATACCACTTTCTGTGCTGATTTCCCATATCCGGGTATTACGAATGTGAATTCACGTGCAGATGGCATGCCTGCGTATGATCCTTTATGTGAAATCTCGATTACTGATTCGGAAGCAGAGTTGCGTCCGCAGAAAGAGAGAGTCTGATATTCGTTCTTCTCCAGTGTATTGGTAGATACACGGTTATCTTCAAACACTGTGGATACCACTTCCCCGGCATTCTCATCAGGAAGATATATCACGGTAAGCTTGGAATTGTCGATGGCTCCGGTGTTGGTGTATTCCTTCTGTGAAAATCTTGTGATGAAGGATCCTTTACGTCCGAAATAGGGGAGCTTATCCAATGGCGCATTATAGTTGATTGTGGTTCCTCCTGCATACGAAGTCTGCATGTCGTTGAGATCTACCCATGTTCCCTGAGGGAATGTGATGCTTCTCGAATAAGTGTTAGTAACAACCGGAGCCACCATGATGTCTCTTCCCCACAGATACTGGTCCTTGCAATCGGCTGGAGACGGAGCGGAATCTTCCGTGTCGTGGAAATTTATCGGACGGGCAAGCGGAGTTCCCTTAGTGGCATTCTCCCATGCAGCCGAATAGGTATAAGGGAGGAAGCTATACCGCAAGTTGAGGAAATCGCGGACATAGGGGAGCACTTCGCTGTAGCAGTCGAGATATGGTTCTGGATTGAAAGTGGAATGGGTTCTCATCATAGGGGAGAACATAGCCATCTGTATCCATCTGAGATAAAGGTTGGCGTCTGTTGAAGATGCGGCGAAGCCACCGACGTCAGAGCCCATGTAACCTATGCCCGACATGCCGGCGCTGACCAATGCCGGAATCTGTGCCTGCAGACCCTCCCATGAACGTTTGATGTCTCCTGTCCAAGGGAATGTGGAATAACGCTGCATGCCTGCGGTGCCTGCTCGCGGCATGAGGAACGGACGTACTTCCGGGAAGTCTTCCTTAAATCCTCGATATACGCGGGAAGTCCATAAGTCGCCGAACTCATTATGCACCTGACCTACAGAGCCGCCCATGTGCTTGCTGTCGGCATCGTGGCGCTCGGGCTCTCCAAGGTCAAGCCACCATCCTGCCACACCCTCTTCGGTTCTTGCCTTGTAGAATTGCCACATCCAGTCCATGGCTGCAGGGTTGGAAGCGTCGATGAGTCCTACAGGTGATGCTCCGAGCCATTCCATGCCGGAAACGTCGTCATCTGCAAAGAAACCACGCTCCTTTAGAATCGAATAATTGGAGGATGCGGAGGTGAAGAAAGGTTCTGTGATGCAGATTGTCTTGACTCCCATGTTATTGAAATTGGTCATCATTTCGCGGGGGTTGTTCCAATTCGGTGCATACCAGTCGAGATTGCCCATTCCGCTGTTGCCTTCCCCTTGCCAGTAAAGGTCAAATACGATGGCATCTACAGGCAGAGCCGCTTTTTTCAGGGAACTTATCACACTTTCCGCCTCGCTGCGGGAATGGTACCATATCTGGATGTCATGTATCCGAGTGCCCAGTATGGAGGAAGCTCTTGTCTGCCGGTAAGCAGGGTGTAGTTCTCCATGACAGACTCCATTGTGCCGTCATCTGAGCCAACAAAGAAATATGATATGGGTGTCGGGCTCGAAGAGGAATATGTGGTGCCTTCGGATGACGGGGATATTTTAGCATTTCTATAATGGTCGTCAAACAGGATTCCGTATCCGGACGTTGACACTATGAAAGGCACGCAGATGTTATGAGGCGCACCCCAGGTGCTTTCCCAACCACCGGTCTGGGTATTGTTCATCACCAGAGTCTGACCGTCATGATCAATGCGCTGTCCATTGTAGCCTCCTCCGTAGAATGCCCTGTCGCCCATCCCTTCGAATGAGATGGATCTTGGTAAAGAGCTGTTGTCAAGACCCTCTCTCTCGCGGAGAGCCAATTCCGTACCGTTGTAGAACGATATGTGGCAATTTGTCATGTCAACGCTGGCGGTGGTAGAGCCGTTGACGATTGAGACGTATCCGTCTTTTTCCTCGATTGTGAAATCAGAGGATAGGTCGCCGCTCACGGTTATGGATTGGCGTTCGGGTGTGTCATCTCCATTGATGCGTGTGAGAACCTTGATAGAGCTGCCCTTGTATGGAGTCAGCGACATAGTGCCGTTCTCAGCCGTAATGAGCAGGCCAGAGGGTTCGCGGCTCCAGCTTGTCACTGAGCCAAGAGGGGTCTTTTCAGAAGATATCCTGCCATTGATGAATTCAACGGTAATATCGCTGCCGTTTTCATTCCTTGCGGTGCGCGATCCGTTTGAACTGCGGGGGACAAACGCCATCTTCAGTACATTCTCGCTCCCGTCGAGGTTGAAAAATTCATTTGGAGTCAAAGTTATCATGTACTGGTCCGGATCGACGGTTGATCTTGTCATTGAGTAGCGGGCATCGTTGTCAAGCCATCCGGTAGAATGCTTCCAGTCAGAATCTCCGGTGCTGTCATCTGTGATGACACCGGCATGCACATATACGCCCTTGTCGAATCCTCGCAAGGCAGCATTCCCCATGGTCGCATCAAATCGTAGAGTTATCTTGTCGGCCAATGTGGCTTTCTCCGGATGATACCACATCACACCGGTATTGGTCTTGAAAGGCACATAGATTAGACCGCCGTCGGTGTCTGTTGCGATTTTGCTGCCGTCTGCCGAGGCAAATCTCATACCGAGCATTTTTATCTTATTGCCGGCTGCCACATAGTATGTCTCAGGAACAAGTTTGATATAATATATGTCAGGATTGTCGGAGGAGCGGGTCATGGTGTATTGTCCGCGTGGTGTTGTCCCGTCCGGTCCTATCATATGGGCGAGTCCCGACATGTCGTCGTTGTCAGCTGTTATGATTCCGGAAGTTATGAATATCTCTCCGTTGAATCCTTCGAGTCCGCGGTTTCCTGCCGCAGCGTTGAAATAGAGTGTTATCTCCTCATTCTGCTGTGCTGTCGCCGGCTCATACCAGCAGAGACGTTTCTCCGTTTCTGCCTGGGGAGTGGCGGGTGTTATGCTTATTGTATTGTCTTTGATGTCGGCAGTTACAAGATAATACCCGTCGGCATCCACCCTCCACTGCCGGTCGTCTGTGGCATCTTCTGTCAGTTTGCCTGAATCATTGCTGTCGCGGAAGAAGAATTTCTGACCGTAATCGGCATGGCAGTTGGTTGCAATCTTGAAAGTTCCGGACTTTTTCAATGTTGCATATCCCGAAAAACTGAATGGGTTGGAATCGCTTTGGGTCAGAGGTATTGACTCCCCTAAAGACCATCCGCCGGGAGTGGCATCTCCTACAAGGTAAAGCACATTGTGTAGAACCGGTGCTTCCTGATATTGAGCCATGTCCACAGAGATCGTCATGTCAGCCAGGTTGCACACTATTGTATAGTTGGCGCTTGCCGCGACCTTGAATTTGTTGTCATCCCCATTTTTCTGAAGTTTGCCAGCTCCGAGAATATATGGATTTGAAGCTGCGTCCTGCGCGCCATTCCGGTATTCGTTTTTGCCCCATTGGGCTTCTGTAAGAAATTTAAATTCCTTGTCAGCTGTAAGGAATCCCGTGTAAGTGAACACATCCGGATTCTCTTTGGATTGCACCATGACAGACGACTTGTCGAGGCTCCATCCGCCCCATGTGGCGTCTCCTATGACAAGAAGCTGATCCTCAGCCATTGCTGCGGAGAAGCATGTTGCCGAAATAGTTACGGCACACCATAGTCTTTTCAAGTTGAATCTTTTCATGCATTAATTTTTAGGTGTTTGTTCGAATTGTTCGAATTTGTCACAAAAGTAATATTAAGAATCCGGTTATTTTATGGCACTTAGTGTAAAAGTAGTCGTTTGTGTATTGTAAAGCATTGGAGGTTAGATGTGTATAGCGTTATTATCAGGCGGAATAAGTAGTATGAAAAGAGCCGCGCAGAGAGCCTTTGATCCTCTGCGTGGCTTGCATCTTGATAATTTGATGATGTTTTATCTGATGATTGCGCGACCTGCCCATACGAGGAGCACGCCAATAACTACGGAAAGAACCAGATAAAGGATGAACGTAGTCCAGTCACCTTTGTGCTGCCGAGCACCCACATGTCGTCGGCGAAAGAGGAGAATGTTGTGAAGCCACCGCAGAAACCGGTGATGAGCATCACATTCTCACCGGGAGTCATTACGTGAGCTTTTTCAAGAAGCCCGAACAGAAGACCGATGATGAAACATCCGATTATATTTACAAGGAATGTACCCATCGGGAAAGCTCCGTGAAACATTCCGGCGCTCCATTTTCCTACAAGGAATCGTCCGCAAGTGCCGACAAAGCCTCCGGCACCGGCAAGTAGCATCATTTTAATCATAATAATACAGTTTTTAATAATTATTTGTGTCTTTCATATTCTTTTCATAATTATAACATGACACGTTGTTAAAAGTTGTATATAAACTTGTAAATGTATTGTAAATTGATTAACTTTGCAGCGCAATTCTGCGGACCGGAGTGCCGATGCATCAGCATCATCATCCGGGAGACGGAAGTGGAGAAATTTGGCTGCTTGCAACCACTCAAAAAAATGCTAAAATCGCATCATACAGATGCGGCTCTTTGTGAGCCGCAGTCAAAATGACGGCTATACATGCATTTATATAAAGCGGAGCGGCAGCGAAAGTTGCCGCTCTTTTTTGTGGTAATAATAAAAAACATACATTAGTTGAAATAATAAAAACAGACATTATATGAATTATCTATTCACATCGGAATCAGTTTCCGAAGGCCATCCCGATAAGGTGGCAGACCAGATCAGCGATACGTTGCTTGATGAATTCCTTGCCCGTGACCCTCAAAGCCATGTGGCTGTAGAGACTTTGTGCACAACAGGTCAGGTTGTGGTGGCAGGAGAGGTCAGCTCCCGCGCATATGTCGATATTCAGAATTCGATCCGCGGTCTGATTAATGAGATCGGTTATAACCGTGGTGCTTACCGTTTCGATGGGGATGCCTGCGGAATTCTCAGCACAATTCACGAGCAGAGTGAGGATATCGACCGTGGTGTCAGCCGTCAGGAAGAAAATGCCTCGGCGGAAGACCTGCAAGGTGCCGGTGACCAGGGTATGATGTTCGGTTATGCAGTGGATGAGACTGCCGACTATATGCCTCTCACCCTTGACCTGTCACATATGCTTCTTCGAGAGCTTGCTGACATCCGTCGCGAAGGCACATCGATGAATTATTACCGTAAAGGAAAACTGACCACATACCTTCGTCCGGATTCGAAAAGCCAGGTTACAGTGGAATATGATGACAATCATCGTCCGGTGAGAATTCACACGATAGTGGTTTCCACACAGCATGATGACTTTATAGATCCCCTTGAAGATACAAAGGAGGCACGGGCTGTGGCAGATAAAAAGATGCTTGAGCAGATTTACGCTGATGTCAAGGATGTTCTTATCCCCCGCGTTAAGGCTAAACTCCCAGTCGAGATACAGAATCTTTTCGATGATGAACTGATCCTGCATGTCAACCCCACCGGCAAATTTGTGCTTGGCGGTCCTCATGCCGATACAGGTCTTACCGGTCGTAAGATCATAGTTGACACTTACGGAGGCAGAGGCGCACATGGCGGTGGCGCTTTCTCCGGCAAGGATCCTTCGAAAGTTGACCGCTCGGCTGCATACGCGTGCCGTCATATCGCCAAGAATCTTGTGGCGGCGGGTGTTGCCCGTGAGGTGCTTGTGCAGGTGGCTTACGCCATCGGTAAGGCAGAGCCGGTAAGCATATTTGTCAATACCTACGGAACATCCAATGTGGATATGACAGATGCCGAGATCGCGGCGAAGGTGGCGGAGCTTTTCGACATGCGTCCTAAAGCGATAGAGGAGCGACTTAAGCTGCGCAATCCTATCTACAGGGAGACTGCATCTTACGGACATATGGGTCGAGAGCCGCGCACTGTCAGAAAAGAATTCAAGTCGCGATATGAGAATGAGACTATCGTGAAGGAAGTGGAACTCTTCACATGGGAGAAGCTTGATGCTGTTGATAAAGTGCGACAGGCATTCGGGCTGGAATAATTTACGGCAACGCATATGGAAATCGGTTTCTTATGGGAGCCGATTTCTTAATTTTTGACAATTATGAGGTCTAAATTTGCCGTTTATTGTCAAAAATATTATCTTTGCACGTTTATTAGCCCTAAACTATCCGTATATTAATTAAAACAGCTATATAAAAGAATGGCAACATTAGAGAAAATCAGAAGCAAATCGGTGTTTCTCATCGTAGTGATCGGTGTGGCTCTTCTCGCCTTTATCATCGGCGATGCATTGACCAACAGCCAGAACATCTTCGGCGAGCGCACCACAATCGCTAAAGTCGGAAGCACAAAAATCGACTTTACTGACTATCAACGCAAACGTGAGGAACTCAACAATCAGCTTGAGGAGGCACGCCGTCAGAATCCGGCGCAGTTCGCAAATTTTGATACCCAGGTTCTCGCACAGATGGCTCTCGACCAGCTGATGCAGGAGGATATCGTGATCACTGCAGCCGATAAGGCAGGTATCCGCACCACCGGCAATCTACTCCGTTACTACATGATTGAAAATCCCCAGAACCAGCGCGTCATGGATATCGTCCGCCAGCTGAACGCATCCGGACTCAGCGTCCAGACTCCCCAGCAGGCATACGAGGTGATCTTCAACCCTAAACGTAATGGTCTTACCGATGCTCAGATGGAGCCGTTCCAGCGTCTTTGGCTTGCAGCCGAGAATGAGATGAAAGAGACAATCAAGGGCACAGTTTATCAGCGTGTGCTTGCCGGAACAGTGAAGGCAAACGATCTTGACAAGAAGGCTCTCTATAATGATTATGTAAATACAACAGCTGTTGACCTTGCTTATCTTCCCTACGGTTCTCTTGATGCCAAGGAATATCCCGTAAGCGCAGATGATCTCAAGAAAGCTTATTCCGAGAAAAAAGGTATGTTCAAGGTTGACGAGGCTACAAAAGATGTAAGCTTTATCAGTGTGAGCATTTCCGCTTCTTCTGCCGACAGGGCAGCTGCTCGCCAGCTTGCGCAGACCACAATGAAGGAACTCCGCGACAGCGCAGGTCAGCTCAGCAAAGCCACCAAGAAAGAGGGTGTGAGCATGAATCATCATGCAGTCCGCGCGAGCGATCTCCCCTCAGGTGCAGTGAAGGAGTTTGTTATGAATGCTCCCAAAGACAGCGTCAAGCTCATCTCCGAGACTGTTCAGGGCTTTACAGTGGTAAGAGCAGGAAAACGCACAGAGGCTGTGGACTCCATCCAGCTTAACCTTATCAGCACAGCTACCGAGGCTCTCGGTAACAAAGTGCTTGCAGAGCTCAATGCCGGTCTTTCCGTAGATTCTCTTACTGTACGCTTCTCCATGGATAGTGTCGCTCCTCAGCTCAACCAGTGGATTCCACTCTATACAGCTCAGGGTCCCACAAATGCCATTCCCCAGGAAACTCTCGACAGCCTTCGCAATGCAGGCGGTCGCTATGTGGCACTTCAGGGCGGTCCGCAGGGTATGCTTATCGGTAAGGTCGTGAAGCAGAATGCTCCTGTAGCCATCTATGAATACGACGAGGCTGAGTATGTGCTCGGTCCCAGCGTGAAGACAGTAAACGATGAGCGTGCTAAGCTTGAGAAATTCCTTCTTGAGAACAAGACCGCCGCAGACTTTGTGAAGAATGCGGAGAAAGCAGGATATACAATCCAGAACTTCAGCTTCACCCAGTCAACACCGGCTGTGCCCCGCATGATGGGTATGAACTCTTACTATCCAGACAGCCGTCAGGTGGTTCGTTGGGCTATGATTGACGGTAAGGATGGAGAGGTAAGCCATATCTACGAGTCAAAGAATGCCATCACTCCCGCACTCTATGCTGTGGCAGTGGAGAGAAGCTATGATGATTTCGTACCGGTATCAAATCCGGATGTAAACGCAATGCTTACTCACGAGCTCCGCGCTTCCAAAGCCGGTGATAAACTTGTTGAGAAATTCGGCAAGAAGACACAGAGCCTTCAGAGCGCAGCCCAGGCAATGGGTGTCAGCCCGATGAATATGACAACATTCCGTTTCGGCAGAAATGCAGGTGTGGCTGATGCTTCGGTAATGGGTCGTATCAACGGTGCTAAGGCTGATAAGAAAGTTGTCATCACCAAGGGAGATGACGGTGTTTATGTATATCAGGTTACCGGCAAGGGAACAGAAAACTTCCCCTTCAACGACCAGATGTATGAGCAGCAGTATTACCAGCTTGTCAACCCCAATCTTCTTGAGATGATCAAGGGAGACAAGAAGGTCAAGAACAATATTTATAAATTCGAGGCCGGCGATTGATTCGCGGCTTTTACACCGAATAAGAATAAAGCCTCCCCAATGGAGGCTTTATTCTTATTTAGGAAGCCGGATGTCGGCAGGGATAAATGAAAAAGGATTTTATGGAAAACAAGATAAAACTGATCGGGATGTCGCTGGAGGAGTTGCAAGGTGTGGCTCTGCGAGGCAAGATGCCGAAATTTGTAGGCAAGCAGCTTGCAGAATGGCTTTATGACAAGCGTGTGACATCCTTCGATGAGATGGCGAATATCTCAAAACGCAATAAGGAATGGCTTTCCGAAAATTATGAGATCGGTCGGGAAACTCCTGCCACTGCACAGAAATCGAGCGACGGGACTGTGAAGTATCTGTTTCGTGTCGGTAATGGAAATGCAGTGGAGTCAGTATATATACCCGACAAGGACAGGGCTACGCTTTGTGTGTCAAGTCAGGCGGGATGCAAGATGAACTGTTATTTCTGTGCTACAGGAAGAATGGGCTTCAAGGCGAATCTCACAGCAGCGCAGATCATCAATCAGATATTGAGCATACCTCCGGCTCCGGAGAAAGGACGCGAACCGATGAACCCCCTCACCAATATCGTGTTCATGGGCATGGGTGAGCCGCTTGATAATTTCAAGGAGGTGAAGAAAGTGATTGACATTCTCACGGCTCCCTGGGGATTGGCATGGAGCCCGAAACGTATCACTGTTTCCACAGTGGGAAAACTGCCTCAGCTTAAGGAACTACTCGAGGAGACGCAGGTTCATGTGGCGATAAGCGTTCATACGGCAGACACACCTCAGCGTGAATCCATGATGCCGGCTCAGAAGGCTTTCCCGATTTCCTCTGTTATGAAATTACTGTCAGGTTATGACTTCAGTCATCAGCGCAGATTATCGCTCGAATATATCATGTGGCGCGGTGTCAACGATGATATAGCTCATGCCGAGATGCTCGTGAAGCTGATAGGAAATATCGATTGCCGTGTGAACCTCATACGTTTTCATGCCATTCCCGGAGTTGAACTCGTTCCCAGCAGCGAGGACCGTATGCTGATGTTCAGAAGTTTTCTCAATTCCAAAGGTATTACAGCCACAATCCGGGCTTCCAGAGGGGAAGATATTTCCGCTGCATGCGGTATGCTTGCCAAATAGTCGGAATTTTTTTGTAACTTTGGTGGTTAATTCAGTAATAAGAAGTTGTTTAAAAATCAATGTTAATCAGGGGACGCATATCCGAGGCAGATTTTTTTCTTGCAGATTCAGGAGCATAGCGGGCTATGTGCCTGAATCAAAAGGAAAAATCTGCCCGGATATGCGGGACAACAGGTATTTTTAAACAACTTAAAAGGAATCTAACGTTTAAATTATGTTTAATCGAATTAAAATTTCAGGAAGACCGTCAGATTTTTGCCAAAATGCATTCGCGGCTCAGTCACATAGCCCGCTATGCTCCTTCGCCTTAAATGCATTTTGCCTAAAAATCTGCCGCCCCTGATTAACATTCATTTTTAAACAACTTCTAAATAATGGCAAAACTTGTAAGAGTGGGTATAACCCACGGTGATATAAATGGCATCGGATATGAAGTGACTCTCAAGGCTATCTGCGATGAGAAGATTCCGGAGCTATTCACACCGGTCTTTTTCGGAAGTCCGCAGATTGTGGAGAAGGCCCGCAGGGAATTCAATCTGGAACTTCTTCCGGTTCATATTGTGAAGAACAAGGGCGACATCCGTGATGGTAAACTTAATATAGTTGAGATAGATGTTACCCATAATGATGTAGAACCCGGCATACCGACTGAAAAGTCCGGCAAAGCGGCTGTAAAGGCTCTTGAGCTTGCCACAGCGGCGCTGGAGGATGGCGAGATTCAAGTGCTTGTGACAGCCCCGATTTCCAAGAAAGCCGTGCAGAGCGATGAATTCAGGTTTCCGGGACATACGGAATATCTGCAGGAGCGTCTCGGTAAGGGTGCACATTCTTTGATGGTGCTTTTCAATGATTATTTGAAAGTGGCGCTTGTCACCACGCATCTTCCACTTTCGAAAGTGCCGGAGGCAATCACCCGGGAGCGAGTGCTTGACCAGATCCACAGTTTCGAGAGAGTGCTACGTTCTGACTTCACATGCGAGCGTCCCAAGATTGCTGTGCTTTCCCTGAATCCTCATTGCGGAGACGAGGGGTTGCTTGGCAATGAGGAGAACGATGAGATCATACCGGCTCTTGAGGATGCAAAGAAAGAGGGCATACTTGTTTTCGGTCCGTATTCCTCCGATGGTTTTTTTGCATCGGGTGCTTACCGTAATTTCGATGGCGTCCTTGCGATGTATCATGATCAGGGTCTTGCACCGTTCAAAGCGTTGGCAGGTGATACCGGAGTCAATTTCACGGGTGGTCTGCCTTATGTCCGCACATCGCCCGATCATGGCACTGCCTATGATCTCGCATGGAAAGACAAAGCCGATCCGACATCAATGCGACAGGCTATCTATAAGGCGATCGACCTATATAGAAACAGGGAGACACATCGTCGAGCCTCTGCCAATCCCTTGAGAAAGGTGCGTACGGAGAAGGGTGCCGATAAGACGGTTGACCTGACAAAAGATGAGATATCATAGAATAAATTTTTTCGAAGTAACCCAAAAATAACAATGAATTTTGGAATTATCGCGGCAGGGGAAGGCTCGCGTCTGGTTCAGGAGGGAGTTGCGTTTCCCAAGCCTTTGGTGCCGCTCCATGGAGAGCCGATGATAGGGCGTCTGGTGAGAATATTCAGAGAGAATGGCGCTGGAAGAATTTGCGTGATTGTCAACGAGCAGATGACAGAAGTACGTGAATATGTTGAGAAACTTCGCGCTGAATTGGATATTCCGCTTGATCTTGTTGTCAAGACCACACCTTCGTCCATGCATAGCTTTTATGAGATTGGAAGCATATTGAAAGGTCACGGACGTTTCATCGTCACTACTGTCGACACAATCTTCCGTGAGCCGGATTTCGCAGAATATGTCAAGGCTTACGAGAATGCATCGGCAGATGCCGATGGTATGATGGCTGTCACATCTTTTGTGGATGATGAGAAGCCTCTATATGTCGTGGCAGATGAGAATATGGATATACGCGCTTTCCTTGACGCTCCTGCCGGTGATTCTTATTCCGGATGCAAGGAGTTTGTGTCGGGTGGCATATATGGTCTTGGTGACAAGGCGGTAGATGTGCTTGACGCATGTCTTCGCGGAGGCGTAAGCCGCATGCGCAATTACCAGCGGGCGCTGGTGGAGGCGGGTCTGACGCTTAAGGCTCATGACATGGGGAAGATAATAGATGTTGACCATGCCGGTGATATTGAGAAGGCGGAAAGATTCCTGACGGATATTGCTGCTAATTCCTGATTCTACATTACTGATTGAAAAATGGCTGATATTAAAATTGCAGGGGTGATGCGCGCCGGCGCATATTCCCCGAACCATATAGGTAACGATGCGGCAATCTTCAATGCCGTAGCTGACCAGTTGCGCAAGCGCGGTTGTGAGGTGAGGATATATAATGAGGAGCAATTCCGCACTCAGGATATTTCAGAGGAGATTATCCTGAATATGTGTCGGGAGAAGGCCTCGATTGAGAAACTCATGCATCTTGAGGATGAAGGCAGACTCGTGATTAATTCCGGCTATGGAATTGAGAATTGCACCCGTGAACGCATGACGCGTATCCTTCTTGGCAATGGAATCCCTTATCCGGAGAGTCTTATTGTCAACACCAATGAGGATGTGCGCGGTGAGTTGGAGAAGAATGGCTTTGATAAAGTGTGGATAAAACGTGGCGATTTCCATGCCATGCATAAGGAGGACGTCAGCTATTGCCGTCATCCGCAGGAGGCACAGGAAGTGTTGCATGAATATTTCTACCGTGGCATCAAGCGCGCTGTCATCAACCGTCATCTTGTGGGCGACCTTATCAAATTCTACGGTGTTCAAGGGCAGGACTGGTTCTTCTGGTTCTATCCTTTTGATGAAGGACACAGCAAATATGGCTATGAGGCTGTAAACGGAAAATCTCAGGGACTTGCATTCGATGAGGAATATCTTAAGTCCATTTGCCAGAAGGCATCGGAGATAATGGATGTCAAGATTTACGGTGGTGATTGCATCGTTGATCCTGACGGCTCAATCCGTATAATAGATTTCAACGACTGGCCAAGTTTCGCGCCTTGCCGTGTGGAGGCTGCACCCCATATCGCGAAATGTGTGCTTCAGGCCATTAAGGAAAGGAGGAAAAGATGAGCGCGAAGAATGAAAAGAAATCGGGTTTCAAGGATTCCTTGAAATCGATGGATACCGAGGAGACATTCGACCTTATCTTCTATCGTCCGATCGGGTATATGTGGGCGTTGCTTGCCAAGAAACTTGGCATCACACCAAACGCTATCACCATCGCATCCATCTTCCTCGGTGTCGGCGCAGGTGTATGTTTCTTTTTCAATGAGAATGCGAGCCCGTGGATCAATTATTTCTGGTGGAATATTATCGGAGTTTTCCTGCTGGTATGGGCAGACTCTTTTGATAGCGCGGACGGGCAGCTCGCCCGTATGACCAAGCAGTATTCCCGTATAGGGCGTATTCTTGACGGACTGAGCGGCGATTTCTGGTTTGCTGCTATATATGTCGGAATCTGTCTGCGTGAGAATATGACCGGAGAGTTCTTTGTGGCTCATCATTGGGTAATATGGGTAGTTGCGGTTGTTACTGGAATCTGTCATGGCGTGCAGGCGGCGATGGGCGACTATTACCGTCAGTTCCATCTCTATTTCCTGAAGGGTGAGGATGGTAGCGAACTCGAACGTGCGGATCTGCTGTGGGAGAAATTCCACTCTTTGAGCTGGACCAAGAACTTCTGGCAGAAGCTTACACTCGCTTTTTACACCAACTACACTGTAGGCCAGGAGAAACGCACTCCGCAGATGCAGAAGCTCCGCGGCCTGCTCCGTGAGAAATATGGTAACAGCATACCGCAGTCATTCCGCGATGCTTTCCGTGCCAAGAGCAAGCCGCTGATGAAATATACCAACATCCTTTCGTTCAACACCAGGACTTTCGCTCTTTTTGCGGCTATCTTGATTTTCCGTATGCCGTGGCTATATTTCGCATTTGAACTCACTGTTCTCAATGGCGTTCTAATATATATGGTATGGAAGCACGAGAGAATCTGCAAGTCTTTCTGCGTTTCATTGGATAATTATAAATAAGATGTGGTGATGGATACAAAAGATATAAAAGGGATAATTTTCGATTACGGAGGCACTCTTGATACCGGAGGCGATCATTGGAGTGAGGTGATCTGGCGGGCTTATCAGCAGGCTGGTGTGGCTGTCGATAAGGCGGAGTTCCGCGAGGCGTATGTCTATGCTGAGAGAGAGCTGGCGCGTACACGCCATATCCTTCCGGAACATGATTTCGGCGATCTTCTCCTTATCAAGATGCGTCTTGAGTTGCAATGGCTTTCCGAACAGGGGCTTTTCCCTCCGGCTCAGGTGGAGGCAAAAGCACAGGAGGTGGCTCATATATGTTATGAGTCCGCCAAGTCCAAGGTGTCGGAGGCTATTCCGGTGTTGGATGCTCTCAGCAAGAAATATAAGCTTGTGCTTGTTTCCAATTTCTATGGTAATGTAGAGACTGTGCTTAAGGATTTTGGTATTGCGAAATATTTCCCCAAGATTGTCGAGAGCGCTGTAGTCGGTGTCCGCAAACCGGATCCGAAGATTTTCAGCCTGGGAGTCGAGGCACTCGGATGTAAACCTGAAGAGGTGATAGTTGTCGGTGACAGCTACCGTAAGGATATAGAACCCGCAGAGAAGATAGGGTGCCAGACAATATGGATCAAGGGCAAGGGATGGACCGATGAGGAGGATGCGCAGACACATCCTAATACGATCACTGACATCCGACAGCTTCTTGAAATCATAAAATAGGTTGAAATTTGCCCGAGAATGGCAAGAAGCCTAATTAACACAAATTAACAGAAAATTTTAAATAAACAGTATTTTTAATAAATATTGGCTAAATAGGAGGTCTCTTAATAAACTTTAAGATTAGACCTCCTTAATTTTTATTCAAAAAAGTTTGTAATCTGCCAAAGTAGTCATAATTTTACCGCCGGAAAATTCAACCGGGGTTTTAACCCGAATGCAACAGTTCGCTTTGCGCTTTCCGGCTGAGTCTTCAAGAATCCGCAAGGATTCGAAGCCGGGTTTGTTCCCGAATATTAAAAAGAATCAAATTACACACACGAATTATGACAACAAAAAAAGCAGAAGCGCCTAAAGGTAAACTTGGCGTTATGGTAGTAGGTCTTGGTGCCGTTACTTCGACATTCATGACCGGAGTGTTCATGACCCGCAAAGGTCTCGCCAAGCCGATCGGTTCGGTGACACAGTATGACAAAATCCGTATCGGCAAAGGTGCTGATAAAAAATATCTCCATTATAAAGATATCGTTCCCATCGCGGATCTGAACGACATTGAGTTTGCTGCATGGGATGTATACCCTGCGAATGCCTTTGAAGCAGCTGTGAATGCAGAAGTGCTCAAAGCTAAGGATATCCTTCCCGTTAAGGAGGAGCTTGAGGCTATCAAGCCTCTTAAGGCTGCTTTCGATCATAATTATGCAAAGCGTCTTGACGGTGACAATGTAAAGGAATGTAAGGACCGTTGGGATATGACAGAGCAGATCCGTGAGGATATCCGCAATTTCAAGAAGGAGACAGGCGTTGATCGCGTTGTTGTGCTCTGGGCTGCTTCAACAGAGGTTTACGTTCCAGTAGACGAGAAGATTCACGGCACAATCGAATCTCTTGAGGCTGCTATGAAGGCTGACGATAAAGAGCATATCGCTCCTTCGATGTGTTATGCCTATGCAGCCCTCTCCGAAGGTTGTCCTTTCATTATGGGCGCGCCTAACACTACCGTTGACATTCCTGCAATGTGGGAGCTTGCCGAGAAGACAAAGATGCCTATCGCAGGTAAGGATTTCAAGACCGGTCAGACTCTTGTTAAATCAGGTTTCGCACCCATCATCGGCGACCGTTGCCTCGGTCTTAACGGATGGTTCTCTACCAATATCCTCGGCAACCGCGATGGTCTTGTGCTTGACGAGCCTGCTAACTTCCGCACAAAAGAGGTTTCCAAACTGTCTACACTCGAAACTATCCTCGTTCCTGAAGACCAGCCGGATCTCTATGGTCATGGCAATGATGAGGATACCCAGTATTATCACAAGGTGCGTATCAACTATTATCCCCCGCGCAACGATAACAAAGAGGGTTGGGACAATATCGACATCTTCGGCTGGATGGGTTATCCGATGCAGATCAAGATCAACTTCCTCTGCCGCGATTCCATTCTCGCAGCGCCTCTCTGCCTTGACCTCGTGCTTCTCAGCGACCTCGCGGCGCGTTCAGGTCGTTACGGCATACAGCGCTTCCTGAGCTTCTTCCTCAAGAGCCCGATGCATGATTACACCAAAGGCGAAATGCCAATCAATAATCTTTATCAGCAGCACACGATGCTACGTAACGCCATCCGCGAGATGGGCGGCTATGAAGCTGACGAAGAAATGGATTGATACAGGTATCCGTTGTTAGACGGATTCCAAAGTTGATTGGTTACAACTCACCATGTAAAACACACACAACACACGTAGAATTACACAACAATCGAGCAGGCCGGGCGTCAGTCCCGGCTTGCTCCGTTTCTAAAACCAATTAAGTTGAGTCATCATAAATATGTAAATTTAGAGTCCGTCCCCTAAAGCTAAATTTTTATGAGACGGACTCTTAGACTTAGACAAGCCCCATTATATAGTCAAATATCACGCAGAGCCGCGGAGGCGCAAAGTTTTGAGTTGGCAAGCTCAGTGACAAAGATAACGAAGAATCGCGTGGCGATTTAGGCAAAGGCGCAGAGCAGGAGCGTCAGACTCTGTGTCTCAGCAGGAGTGGAAACGACATCTACGTCGAATTGAACGGCATAAATTCTTTGCGCCTCCGCGCCTCTGCGTGATTAAAATTTTTACATGACATAAAAATAAAAATAGATGAAGAAGATTGGAATTTTAAGTGATACCCATGGATTGTTGGATGACAGATATGCCTTGCACTTCAAGGATTGCGATGAGATATGGCATGCCGGTGACATCGGTGACTATTCAATAGTCGAGAGGCTTGCTGAGATTGCTCCTGTCAGGGCTGTATCAGGCAACGTGGATCATGGAGAGGTGAAGCGTAAATGTCCGGAACTTGAAATATTCATGGTAGAGGGTGTGAAGGTGCTTCTGACCCATATCGGTGGATATCCGGGCAAATGGTCGCCGGGTATGAAGAAACTGTTGAGGGACGAGAATATCCGGCTGATGGTTGACGGACATTCGCATCTGTTGAAAATCATGTATGATAAAGAACTCGATGTGCTTCATATCAACCCCGGAGCCGCCGGCAACCAAGGCTGGCAGAAAGTGCGCACTCTCGTGCGTCTCGTAATTGACGGCACCGACATGCGCGACTGCGAGGTCATCGAATTCTCACGATAACAAGTTTTAATTAATTCCAGCGAAAAATTATTTGTGTTTGCGGGGGACGTTGATGTTGTGGGTGTCGAAGATACGTTGGGCACCGCGATCGTAGAGCTGCCAGTGGGCTTTCTGGGCAGCGGGGATGTGCTCCGGCATCCATGAGGGGATGACGGTGAAGTTGGTTGAGCCTCCTGCAGGTTTGGCGGAGAAGAATGTGTCGTAGTTCGCTTCCTTGAATCTTGCTTTTCCTGTCTCGTCACGTTCTATCGTGGCTCTGACCAATGCTCCGCCGCGCGTGTCGGCTGTCTTCATGTTAGATATGAAATTACCTAAGGAATACACAAGAAGGACATCTTTGTTCTCCTTTTCGTTGCGGACAACTTTCATCGGCTGGATCACATGTGGATGACCGCCTATTATCAGGTCCGCTCCGTTGTCAATAAGGAATTGGGCTATATTCTCCTGATTACGGTTCTGAAGCAGCACATACTCCACACCCCAGTGAATCGTCACTACCAGTATCTCGGCTCCAGCCTCGCGAGTCCTGCGCATCTCGTCAGCCATCTTGTCGCGGTCAATCAGCGAAACTTCTACGCCTTCCATAGGTTCTATGCCGTTGGTTCCGTAAGTGTAGTTCAGAAAACCTACCTTAAATCCGTTTATATCTTTTATAAAAGGCACCAACTGCTCGCGTTGAGCTGCATTGTGGTATGTCCCTATGTGATCCACTCCGAGGGAGTCAAGAGCCACGAGGGTTCGCCTCGCTGCTTTGTCGCGCCTGTCAAGACAATGGTTATTGGCAGTCAGGAAAAGATCGAAACCGGCATCTTTGAGTGCCTGCGCATATGAATCCGGTGCAGAGAAGCATGGGTAGCCGGTGTATGACGGACCGCCGCCCAATGGCACCTCAAGATTGCATACGGCATAATCGGCAGCTGTGATCTCCGGAGCGATAAGGGTAAAACATCCGGAATAATCATAGCTCTTTCCACCGCCCAATTCCTTGGCGCGATCGAGTTGCGCCTGATGCTGCATGGCGTCACCCACGAAAAGTAGTTCCGCACGGGGGCGATCCCCTGGTGTGTCAACACCGGTGATGAAAGAAAGCAGACTGAAAAGAAGTATTCCGAATCCCATATGTTTATTAAAGTTGCTTAAGCAACTTCACTTATACAAATACACAATCCATGTGGTATGGATTGTGTATCGGTATTATGAATTATTCAATTGTTTGCCTTGAGAACGAGAAGCATATTATTGCATGATCTGTGTCAAGTTGTGTGACCGTGGGGCGTCCGATATATGGGGCACAACGTGTCACATACGTGGTGGTTGAGGTGTAACCTGCCACATCTTCTGTCGATACGATTACAGGAACGAGAGAGAACTCCATGTCTTCGGGTTTTACGGTGGTGCCGTTTTCAATAATGTTGAGTATATACTCTCGCATTCCCGTGAATGAATAGCTCTTATTCTCAGAGTTGTAGGGAGCATAGAATGAAGTCTTCCCGTCTGGAATCTTATTTTCTTTGAAGAACGATTCTCTTTCGGAGCTCTTCACGAGCAAGAGGTGGGGTGCTGCTGACAGACCATAGTCATTCTCCACAGCTTCGGCTGGAATCTCGAAAGTGAGTTTCGATACCACTGCCATGCGGTAAAGATCCTTGTTATATTTGTCGAGAAGTTCCTGTGCCGGGAAACGCAGGTTCACGTAATATCCTCCGGGCGTCGTGATAATTGATTTGCCGCTGTTTGCGAGGTTTTTCAGATAATCAGACACCTTGTATGTCACGCGGTTGGCTGAAAGCACCTCGGGCTGGGATGAGAACAGGCATACGGAGTCACGCATCAGAGTCGGCACGTAATGGTACTCACCGGAATCGTCATCCTTTTTCTGATACACCTGTTTGATATAATGCCAGTAAGTGTAAAACTTCATGCTTGATATCACGCCAACGCAACCGTTTCCGAAATTCTGCTCAACATAGACGCCGGGGAAATATTGTGCGAATGTCTGCGGCCACTGGAAAATCTCCGGTTTCTCTCTATAAGCGGTGAAAACATCCTGCGCAAGTTTCTTGGGCATCATTATAGGAATGCTGATGTTCTTCTGAACCTGGAACATTGAATCGTTCATCGACAAGGCAGAGAGTGTGTAGCTCTTCACGCCAAGTGGATTTGACGGGTCGTAATAGCCTTCGGGATTGAAAGAGCTGTTGATCTCAGGCTTAAGTTGCTTGGTGAGCTGATACACCTTCAGCTGCTGGGGAGCGAGAGAGTCGCCTGTGAGTGATCCGCGCGGCACGGTGAGCACCATCCGCATGGAGTCCACATCATTCACCGTGATGGAATCCGGGATGTTCATAGCTGTGGCGCACATGAGCTGGCTGACAAATGAGCAGTCGAGCGAACCATATTGCGGCACATTGATACGTCCCAGAAGTTTTGTCTGGGTGCGGGAATCGAACTCCGGTTCCAATATGGAGGTGGCGTTGATCTTCATCTCAAGGGTGTCGACCGTGATAGTCACTTCGCCATTCACCAGCGAACCGCCGATAGGGCTTACGTTGTCTTCGCAGGAGCATAGCATGGCGAAGGGGAGGAGGGCGGCGGCAGCCGCGTATAGAGATTTAATCTTCATTAGTCAAGAGAGATTGATAAAATTCGTGATATTTGTCGGTGTTGTCCTCCTCAGGATTGAGAAAGAGCACCGGAAGCCCCGCCTTCTCGACATATTCCTTAAGCTCAGGATCGGGAGTGCGGTTGTTGAAAATCACGGCATCGGAATTTGCGATTCCGATTTTGTGAAGAAGGTTGGTGTTGGCGGGCATGTCGGTGAAATCCTTAAGATCCTCATCCTTTATGCCGTCTTCGGCGAGTTTTGCCAGAAATTCGGGATCGATTTCGGCGGCGGGAGTCTCGTCGAGCAGTGAATATACTATCTTTGTGCCATTGAAAGAAACGCCATCGGAGAATACTTTCTTGGCATATAACGGCACGAGTGAAGCCATCCAGCCGGAAGTGTGGAGGATGTCAGGTTCCCAACGGAGCTTGCGTGCTGTGTCGGCGGTGCCGCGTGAGAAGAAAATGACGCGCTCATCGTTGTCAACACGGTTTGAGCCGACATTGTCAACATCACCATCCTCTTTCTGGAAATAATCGTCATTGTCAATGAAATATACCTGTATACGGGAAGGCTGCATTGATGCGACCTTGATGATCAGGGGATGGTCTGTGTCGCGGATCGGGATGTTGATTCCGCTGAGACGTATCACTTCGTGCAACTGGTTGCGCCTTTCATTTACATTGCCGAAATTGGGCATGAAGGTCCTTACCTCATATTTCTTGCCATGCATCGCCACCGGGAGGTCGCGTCCTAACTTAGCTATCTCCGAGGTGGGGAGGTAGGGGGATATTTCGGGAGAGACAAAAAGAATTCGTTGTTTTGCCATACTGTTCGGTTTGCTATGCCGGAGCGCAACCATTCGCGCCCGTGCATACTAAGCGGATGCAAAGTTAATAAAAAAAATCGAGATAGACGCTGATTTTATGGAATAATTGATTAATTTTGCAGGTTGAAAAAACCAATTAAAGATGTGTTCCCGTTACCGCCTTCGTGCGATGCCGGAATGCCCTTAATTTAGAAAATGATAATAATCAGAAAGGTTGCGGAGCTCCTTGACTTTGTGGAGCACCAGAAGGAACAAGGCAATGCCATTGGTCTTGTGCCCACGATGGGCGCCCTGCATGCGGGGCATCTGTCGCTTGTGGAGCGCGCTGTCAGCGAAAATCCATGTGTAATAGCGAGTGTTTTTGTCAATCCGACGCAATTCAATAATCCTACGGACCTTGCCACTTACCCCCGCAAGGAGGAGGACGACTTCCGTCTGCTGGCTCAGGCAGGTGTGACAGCTGTGTTTGCACCGGAGGTTGACGAAATGTATCCCGGAGGCCCCGAAGCTCAGCCGCGTCATGAATTCGATCTCGGCACAGCCGCTGAAGTGATGGAAGGTAAATTCCGTCCCGGTCATTTCCAGGGGGTGGCTCAGGTGGTGAGTCTTCTTTTCAGACTCTGCCGTCCGACACGCGCTTATTTCGGTGAGAAAGATTTCCAGCAGATCGCCGTGATCAGAAACATGATCAAGACCGAAGGCATAGATGTCGACATTGTGGCGTGCCCGATAAAGCGTGCCGATGACGGATTGGCACTCTCAAGCCGCAACGCGCTCCTTACTCCGGAGCAGCGTGAGGTGGCGCCGGAGATTCACAAGGCTCTGGAATATAGCGTCGGTTATGCCCGCGAGCATAGTGTCCGGGCAACACACGACACAGTGGTGGAGCGTATAGATGCTGTTCCTCACATGAAAGTGGAATATTTCGAGATTGTGGACGCCCGCACGCTTCTTCCCGTGGAGGAATGGGAAGAAAGTCCATGGATTGTGGGGTGTATCACTGTCTATTGTGGAGAAGTCCGGTTGATAGATAACATTACCTATAAGAAAGAAATCTAAGCGGTCATGTTGATAGAGATGATGAAATCCAAGATTCACCGTGTCACAGTGACAGAGGCGAATCTTAACTATATTGGAAGCATTACGATTGACAGCAATCTGCTTGAGGCTGCCGACATCCTTCCCGGCCAGCGTGTCTGGATTGTCAATAATAACAACGGAGAGCGTTTCGATACATACGTGATAGCCGGCGAGCCGGGCAGCGGGGTGATATGTCTTAACGGAGCCGCAGCGCGCAAGGCGCAGCCGGGCGACATTGTGATCATAATGACATATGCCCATATGACTCCGGAGGAGGCTAAAGTGTGGAAGCCGACTGTTATTTTCCCCGATACAGCGACTAATAAACTTTAAAAATTTATGTTTGAAAATTTGTCAGAGCGTCTTGAACGCTCATTCAAGATATTGAAAGGTGAGGGTAAGATCACGGAAATCAACGTGGCGGAAACCCTCAAGGATGTGCGTCGTGCCCTGCTTGATGCCGATGTCAACTATAAGGTGGCCAAGACATTCACCGATACGGTGAAGAAGAAGGCGATGGGCCAGAATGTGATCAATGCCCTCAAGCCTAAGGAGTTGATGGTGAAGATCGTTCATGACGAACTTACCGAGATGATGGGCGGTATGGAGGCTCCACTCAATCTCACCGGAAATCCTACTGTGATATTGATGTCGGGTCTGCAAGGTGCCGGTAAAACCACATTCGCCGGTAAACTCGCCCGCAAGCTAAAGTCAGCCAAGGGCAAGCGTCCGCTGCTCGTTGGAGCCGACGTATATCGTCCTGCTGCCCGTGAGCAGTTGCGTGTGTTGGCGCAGAGCATCGATGTGCCTGTGTATACTGAGGAGGAGAGCAAAGATCCTGTTCAGATAGCTCTTAATGCCATCGCTCATGCAAAATCGAATCATCTGGATCTGGTGATTGTCGATACAGCGGGTCGTCTTGCTGTTGACGAGGAGATGATGGATGAGATCGAGCGTATCAAGAATGCGATCAACCCTCAGGAGACACTCTTCGTTGTCGACTCCATGACAGGTCAGGATGCTGTCAATACGGCCAAGACCTTCAACGAGCGTCTTGACTTTGACGGAGTGGTGCTCACAAAACTTGATGGTGATACCCGTGGTGGTGCCGCTCTGTCTATTCGTGCGGTTGTCGATAAACCGATCAAATATGTCGGCACCGGCGAGAAGCTTGAGGATATACAGGAATTCAACCCCGAGGGTATGGCAAACCGTATCTTGGGAATGGGCGATATCGTCGAGCTTGCCAAGAGAGCGCAGGAGATCTACGACCAGAAAGAGGCTGAGAGGATTCAGGAGAAGATCAAGAAGAATAAATTTGATTTCGATGATTTCCTCAAGCAGATTGAGAATATCAAGAAGATGGGTAATATAAAGGATCTCGCCGCGATGATACCGGGTGTCGGCAAAGCCATCAAGGATGTCGATATCGACAACAGCGCGTTCAAGAGCATCGAGGCTATTATACACTCCATGACTCCCTATGAACGGCAGAATCCGGAAATTATAAAGGGTACACGCCGTCAGCGTATAGCCAAAGGTTCGGGCACATCTCTGCAGGATGTCAATAAACTCCTGAAGCAGTTTGAAGACACCCGCAAGATGATGAAAATGGCCACCTCGATGAAGAATCCGATGAAGATGATGCGTCAGATGAAACAGCAGGGAGGCGGATTCAGAAGATAAAAAGTGATTATTGCTTTATACCTATAAGGGCGAGATTGTCGGCGACAGTCTCGCCTGCTGTTTTCTGGAGGTATAGAGCCACCTCTTCCGGCAGACCGGCGTAGTAGGGTGAGACGAACGGTTTACCGAGTATGGTGGATAGTATTGTGCATGCCGCTAAATAGCTCCCCTCTTTCGATGGATGATAGCGGTCCTTGGCTGAGAACAGGTCTATGTCCGGTCGCTCGTTTACTACGCGCTCCCAAGCCATTCCGACCGGTGCGCATATGCCGCCGTTCTCATGAGCCATCTCAAGATAGGATGTGTTGAGGCGCTGCTGCATTCCGTGGTATGTATGGTTGAGCGGATAGTCAGTCCTTTTGGCAGCCCTGATTCCGTCCTTGTGTCCCCAGGTCATGTAATATATGGTCTTGACATTTGGAGAACCGGCTTTTGCCAGGCTGTCTATCTTGTGTGCATAGGGATAGACATCGCGCATAACATCTTTTGTGGAATATGACGGACGATGGCTTGCGTCATGCATGACCACATAGTCAAAGCCACCATCCTTAAGGATTCCGAGAAGGAACGGATCCATGAGGTGCCCTTCGAATGTTTGTCCTCCCTTAAGTGAACGACTTGGAGCTATTTTGAGATTTAGGGTGGAGGCTAATCTGCGCATCATTTCAGGCATGTCGTTATAGAACGTGAAACTGTTGCCTATGAAAAGTACCTGGGTTGAGTCCGACTCCGCAGCACGTTGCTTTTTGATTGTTGCTGCCTGGGCTTGGGATACTGTTGCCAAGAGGATTGAGATGATGAAGAGTTTGAATGTAATTCTCATGGAAATTTGATTTTAATGGAATCCGTTTTGCAAAAATAATGAAAAAATAATTATACGGGTACATTACCTGTGTGTTTTCATAAAAAAGAAAGTGGCATTCAAAATATAATGAATGCCACTTTCAATAGGTTGGTAGCTAATGCTATGAATAAAATTTTGCTCTGATTGACATATCAGATCCGTGCATTTTTTTTCAGAATGGGAAGTTCAGACCGAAATTAAATGAGGCGTTTGAGTTAAGCGGGATCATCTGCTTGCTGAGGGTACCGAGGGTGTGGTCCATGCCGAGGAAGAGGTTGATGCCTGTGGTGTGGAGATTGAGCATCCATCCGAAACCGACACCATAGGTTCCCGCAGCCACATTCACATCTGCGGAGAATACCTTCACCGGAGCGATGTTGGCTGAAAGCCTGAACTGGGTCCATGTGTAAGCTCCGTTGATACGGGTGGAGTTGAGTAACCCGAAATGCAGATTCCGATATACCGGCAGTTCATAATCCACACCGAAGTTCAGAGTGGCGGCAAGTGAACGAGTGTAGGAGCTTTTCTCCCCCATGTCCTTGAGCTGATACAGTTTCGAAAGGTCATCTTTGAGGTTGTCAAGCTCATTGTCGAACGAATTGTCCGCGTCTCCATTGGCAGAGAATGTGTAGGCGTCAGTGGTGAAAGTCTGAGTCCCGTTTGTCGAAGCCCACTGTGTTTTTCCCCATGCCATGAAGCCAAGGTCGAGCACGGCGGCAGAGAACCGGAAATCTTTCCATTTGTATTCTGCGCCAAGGTCGAAGCCCAGACCGTATCCGTTTATGCCGAATCCGTCATCAAGATTCGCACCGGAAACATACTCTCTCGGTGCTCCGCCGGCAGGTCCGGAGGGGGTATAGGTCTTCTTGTCAAACCGCAGCCCGGTCACAGACGCGTATATATCGGCGTTGGTGCGGGCGATCCAGCTGTCTGTGCCCAATGTCAGGTCAGCCTCATTGAAGCGTACGTCAAGACTTCCAACACCAACGAGGAGCTTCAATGAAGCACCGATCCGTAATCCGGGCACCTGCTTGATGTCATGCGAATGGTTTAGGGCAATAGATGCATAGGCATTGGCATAGGCAAACATATCCTTGATGTCATAAGTGGTGTTTGTGATCCCCTCTTTTGCCAACGAGAAAAATGCCTTGGGGAGTGAAGCCTCAAGGTTGGCGGTTGCGGAGATGGAGATGGTGTTGAAACCACCGAATCCCTTGAAACCTACAGATAAAATGTTTATCTTGTTATTGGTGCCAATTTTATTACGGTTGCCAAATTTGCTCATCGCCTCAGCCGCTGAGATCTGCGGATTTGTGAAAAGCATGGTTTTGCCACCGTCGGGAGATTTATAGAAAATATCGGAGAGGTGGAGATTGCCACGGATGGCTGTGTTGAAATTTCCGATCACCGGCATTGAGACAAACCCCTTGGAATTTCCGAATGCGGGATTCATCTCATAACGGTATGTATAGTTGTCGAGGAAATATCCGGAGTAAGTGTGTTGCGCATTGGCGGCGAAGCATCCCGCAACCACAGAAGTCATGATAAATAATTTCTTGATTGATTTCATAAATAAGACAGGTTACGGTGGTTAAAATTCAGTTGTATACGATCCGGATACTTTTGCACGGAGATTCTTAAGAGTTATTGTCTGCTGAGGAGACAGAGAATCTTCGGAACCGGGAGACAAAACAGCCTCAAATGTTATTCCATCAAGGTGTTCGATCGGACCTGTCATCTTTATGACGATATGGTTGTCTTTGGCATTGGCGGGGATTGTACATTCGGCTTTTGCACCCGTGATTTTTTTGTTGCCTACTGCCAAAGGATATGCCACAAGATTGGCGTCAAGCGGAATGGTGCTTGTTACATCGGCTTCTACTTGCAATACGGAGATATTGATTTTATCTATGTCCTCATCGTTCCAGCCGTCTTTGGAGTCGGAATATATAATCTTAGATCCGTTTTTGAGAGCGATGGGAGCTATGAAATCATATGTGCCGGAGATTCCTGATATAGGCTGACCCAATTCAAAGCGGTCGACAGCCTGATATGGCAATTCCGGATTTATCAGCTTGATTTCAATTAGCTGAGGAAGTCCGTCACCGCTTAGAATCTCGGATAGTCCGCTGAACGGTATGTGCTGTAGCCCTGCGGCATATTCGGGGAGTGGATCTGCCGGAGCCGGAGAGAGCAGGAAGTTGTATGGTCCCGGATTCAGAGGGGCTGTGGCGATAAGCTTGCCATTGTCGGGAGAATATGCAATGCTGCTTTGTTGACGACCTGCCACAAGCTGCAGCCCGGTCTGGTAATAGAGATTGTATGCAGCTACCGGATTGTTGAGATTGAGATATATCTGCGGGTTGGCAAGCTTAAGGTCGGTACCTTCCTGTCCGAGGAATTCAGGTATTCCTGTAAGATCCACCGGCGATATATTCAGTCCGTCACCGGTGAGATGATATTCAACCATTCCTGTGAAATGAGTTGCCTCAAATGAACCGATGGTGGTTTTCACATTGAAGTCGATTTCCTGCGTAGGTGAGAAATCTGTTGCGGATACAGCGCTGAGGTCTACTGTGGTTTTGAGTCGACCGGAAATTACCTCCACTTCATCTGAATATTGGAAATGTCCGTTTTTTATTTCTGTGTCGCTCTTGGTGAAGTCTATTCCGTTGGCGGTTAGGCTCAATGTGAAGGATTTGTCTGGGCAGTCGAGTCCGGTTATTGTCAGATCTCCGGAATTGGGATCATAAGTGTAATTTGAAGGAAGCGAATTGAAGATAAGGCCTTTCGCTATCTTCATTTTCAGCTCATTGAAATAAAGAGAGATGTAAGACGGCAGCTGTGTCTCCTTGAATTCAAGCTTAAGGAGCATCGGTTTTGACTCCAGGATCTTGATCTCGCGCACAGCCTCATCGATTCCAGAAGCCTCGATTTTGAAGACCTGGGGATCGAAACTGTCCAGATCATAGAAGAATTCGAGAGTAGGCTGCGCAGCTCTTGTGGCGGGTTGCTGTAATTCAAGTTTGAAGGCAGCGTTGGTCTCGGGCACATCCGGAGTGGTTGTGGAAAACACCGGGATGTCGATCGACTGGGAATTTATGTCGCCATGTTTTGTGACAGCATAGAACTCGCGGCCATTTATGGTCACAGGTTTTATCTCGCTTTCATCATCAATGTCGAAGATGTCGTTGAGAGTGATGGCGTCGATATTGACCGGTAGCACCAGGTCATTGACTTTGATCTCGGATGTTGTGTCAATATTCGACAAGTCATAATCATTATCGACACAACCGGTCAGAAGCAAAGGAATTCCAGAAAGAATCCCAGCTTTGATCAGCTTAAGGTTCATAAATAAAATTTAAGTTATTATTTGTTTATTGGTATAATCGAAAATCGACTAAGAATCCGTCACCTAAAGTTCAATTTTTTATGAGACGGTCCCTGACTCTTGTTGATGGCGAGAGTCTGAATGAATACTTTGCAAAATTAACAAAAATTAATGATATTGTCAAATGTGGTCAGATACAGCTGGCTCTCCTCTTATTCAGGTTTCAGAATATATGTGGGTCGGTTCCATTCCTGAAGAGATATGAACGGAGGACGGGAGGGTTGTTTGTCTTGTTTTCTGCAGGAGCGGAGAATGTCGGCAAGTGTGTCGTGGGCAATGGAGGAACGGGTAAGGAGGAGATAGTATTCTGCCTTTGGATTATATAAAGAGGGTATCCAGTCGATAATCAGGCTCCCTTCCGCACTGATGCTGAAAAGCTCATTTTTATTGCTTGAAGACAAGAGGAGGGCAGGTGGCTTGCCATCGGTTACTCTTATGATATTTATAAAATAACCGTAGGGGTCTAAGTCGCGATTGAGATCGGATTTTATTATGAATGAAAGAATTGAATCCGGTTGGGATATATGTAGCTTAAGCGAAACCGGAAGAGTATCATTGTTGTCCACGCGCACGGGAGTGGATAATATATTGTGCAGGGCGTTTCCGAGTCCGTGGCTGGATAGAGTGTCGCAGGTGATGGAATCATTGGAGATTATGTTTGTTTCCGTACCTCTTACGGCTGCACCGAGCACAGGCTTACCCTTTCGCTGTGGTGTATCGCCTATGATTCCTCCTACGGCAGCGGTGCGCGCCTTGGCTGATTTCTTGGCTTGTGTGATGATTGAAATTACAGAGTGTTCCCCTTGTAGCACTCCGTAGTATAAATCTGAAGTGTTGTTGTCTTTTATGGCGACGGATGACTTTTTCCCGATCCTTATTTTGTCGGATGCCTTGAGCGGGGTGAAGCGGCCGAGCTGTTTCCATGCGCCGTTGCTAAGCATCGTTATATCACCGGTGGTTCGGAACACCTCATAACGTTGTGCGCTCGCAATGACCGATGTTGAGATCAATAGAAGCAGAATGGTAAGTTTACGTCTGATACTAATGGAGAGCCTTGATATTTTTGACAATACAGTTTCAGCAAAGGCCCAGATGTCGGAGGCAAGCAGACTAAGCATAATCATCAATAGTGGTAGCGTAAGATCGAATGTTATATTTTTATGGATAAAGAGAACTGTGCCTCCTAATATAAGCGTGACGAGAATCCCTACCTGAATCCAGCGCATTAACATATTTCCCGCTTTTGTCTCGGAGAGTTTCATCTGTGCCAGTATTAGCATGACAGACAGGAAACCGGCGATTATCCATTCCGTCCATACAGGTGCGCTGTCGATATAGTTGCCGGAAAGGATGGTCGATGCCGCGGATGCGTGGATAAGGATTCCGGGCGTGGATTCGTTGACGGGTGTGGCGTGCATGTCGCTGTAGTCGTTCACCACTCCTGCGAATACAAGGCGGTCTCGGATGAGTTCCGGATGAGCTGCAGCCTCACGCGGGGAGATAATATCGAATTGAGATGAGGAGAAATTGATAGATTCAGTGACGTTCCCTCTTGCGCATAGCTTTTTATAGGCTTCCCGGTCGAAAGCTCTGACAGCTGCTGCCGGGAATGAGCAGAGACTGTCTGCCATCGGTCTGAATTCACGGATTACGCTTCTGACGGATGCCGCTTCCAGATTGACAAACCCAGGCTCCGTGTTGTCAAGCGGATCGTATATGGAGTTTCCGGAAAGTCTGCTGTCATCTTCATATTCCTCTGTGCCGAGTGCTACGGGACGTATCACCTTGCCAAGCGATGAGATGGCTTCCGCAAGCAAGATATCAGTGTCATCACCACGTTCCTGAAATATCAGGTCGATTGCGGTGACAGCGGGAGATGCAGCCGCTATCGTATCGAATGCTGCGGCTATCTCTTCTCTTGAAAGGTTGTCGAGACTTACAACCGTAATCTTCCGGTCATATTTCTTCACAGTCCGGCTGTCAGCCACGAGTGTGTAGAAATCCGATGCAATGAAATCCGATGCTTTCTCAAGAGGTGCGAAATAAGATAGTGAGGTGAAATCGTATGCCACAAACCAAGACAACACAAAAGCAAGCAGGGCTATCCCTACAGCTTTAAATAACTTGTGCATGTCAGGTAAGTGCTTTAACCTCATTTTGAACGAATGGATATTAAATAAAAATGGATATAAAAAAATAAGAGTACGACCGGAAACAATCCGGCCATACTCTTATGATACTGGATTATCAGTGTTTAGACACTTTGCATTGCCAAGCCCAGGCGTTCTTCATTGTCTCGTCAACCGGAACGGATGCAGTCCAGCCGAGCACTTCATTCGCCTTTTTCGGGTCAGCCCATATCTTTTCGATGTCACCGGCGCGACGGGGACCGATCTTGTGAGGTACCTTCACGCCTGTCGCACGCTCGAAAGATGCGATCAGCTCAAGCACTGACAGACCGCGGCCTGTGCCGAGGTTGAAGATCTCCACAGCATCTGTGTCCTCGCCGTCAAGCATGCGCTTCATTGCGATGACATGAGCCTTGGCAAGATCCACAACATCGATATAATCGCGGATGCAGGAACCGTCCGGGGTGTTGTAGTCATCACCGAACACAGTCAGCTCTTTGCGGATTCCAGCAGCTGTCTGGGTCAGATAAGGCACGAGATTCTGCGGAACACCGAGGGGGAGCTCGCCGATTTCAGCCGATGGATGCGCACCGATAGGATTGAAATATCGCAGAAGGATGCTCTTGATGGGAGCGCCGCTCCTGATATAATCCTCGATAATCTCCTCGCATACCTGCTTGGTATTTCCATAAGGGGATGTGGCAGGTTTGATGGGGGCTGTTTCATCGATGGGGTTCACGTCCGGCTCGCCATATACAGTGCATGAAGAAGAGAATACTATCCCTTTCACTCCGTATTCGGGCATGAGGTCGAGAAGGTTCATCAAAGTGTTGAGGTTGTTGCGGTAATAGAGCAACGGTTTCTGAACAGACTCTCCGACAGCCTTGGAAGCTGCGAAGTTTATGATTCCCTTTATGCCGGGATTAGCCTTGAAAAGCTCGTGAAGAGTGTTTATGTCGGTGCAGTCTCCCTCTACAAACACGGGGCGGATTCCGGTGATGGCCTCGATGCCGTCGATTACAGCGGCATTCGAGTTTGAGAGATTGTCGATGATGACAACCTCATATCCGGCATTCTGCAGTTCCACAACAGTATGGCTGCCGATGTATCCGGTTCCTCCGGTTACTAATATTTTGGTTTTCATTAGTTTTATAGTTCTTGATTTAGGATTAGAAAAGGGGAGTGGGATATACGCCGTCTTTTACGAGTTTCTCGAACTGAGCAACGGTTGCAGGACGGTCTGCCGCATATGTCACGCCAAACCATTTTGAAGGTGTGCCGATAACCTTGAGGTCGATTTTGCCATCCTGGATAAGGTCGTTTACAACGCTGGGGATGTAGAACTCGGCTTTGAGCTCGTTCTTGTTCTCCTCAAGGAATTTGACAAATGCCTTTTCTGAATAATCGAAATAGTCGGGAGTGAAGCCCCACATGTTCATTGATACGTTGGCATCCTCGGGGAAAGGAACTTCCTCGCCTTCCACAACCTGGATAAGCTTGCCATCTTTGCGCTCTATGCCATGGCATTCTGTCACGCCTGTAAGGTTGCCGTTGGCGTCAACCTCGCAGAGACCGCGGCTTACACCGCCGTTTTCGCTGAGTGTGTTCTCGATGTTGAATCCGATCATGCAGTAGCAGTTCTTCTTATCTGCCACGGAACGGAGGAAGTCACCGAGAAGCTGGAAGCTTTCCGCACCGTAATAGTCATCGGCGTTGATAACACCAAAGGGCTCTTTGATGGCATCCTTGCCCATGAGCACAGCGTGGTTTGTACCCCAAGGTTTTGAACGCTCCGGATTGGGAGTAAAGCCTTCGGGAAGCTTGTCGATTGACTGGAACACAACCTCAACGGGCACATGTCCCTCATATTTGGAGATGATCTTGTCACGGAATTCCTGTTCGAAATCCTTGCGGATTACAAACACGATTTTGCCGAAGCCGGCGCGAAGAGCGTCGTAAACGGAATAGTCCATGATTGTTTCGCCTGAAGGGCCGAGGCCGTCAAGTTGTTTGAGACCGCCATAACGGCTGCCCATACCTGCTGCGAGAATGAAAAGAGTAGGTTTCATGTTATTAATGTTAATTATAATTGTGGTTCAAAATTGAATTTTTTTGTAGGGTCTTTAAGGTCTTTAAGGACTTTAAGGACCTTAAGGTCAAGTCGGTTTTTTGTGGAGGAGGGGTATGATGTAGAGGAAGAGGGAGAAGAGTATGAGTTTCGAATTGCCGTTTCGCTCGATGTGGGAAGAGGCTTCTTCGATTCTTTTTACGATCTCCTCGACGTTGCCGTGGTGGATGAATGGAGAGAATCTGCGCGAGAACGCTTCTTCACCTTCGGTCATTGATGACAGCATCGGCATCTTGAGATTGTAAATGAAATTTTCACGAGCCATTGAGCTCATATATGTCAGGAAGCGCCGTAGTTTCTCGCGTCCGAGGGTGGAGGCGTTGTCTCCGATTTCCTTCAGCTTGGCAGGACGTTTGGCATATGCCGCCCTCATGATCTCCTGAAAGAGGTTTTGGAATTCCTCACGTTCTCCGGAATGGGAAGCAAGCTCGTCAGCTTTGGCGATCCTTCCCTCTGCCAGACGGGCTGTGGTGCGGGCAGTCTGCTCGTCAAGATGATATTTCCTGATGATATATTCCTCGATTGTGGCGGAATCTGCCGGATGCATGTTGAATCGTCGTGTGCGTGAGGAGATGGTGGGAAGCACTTCCGATTCATTGTTGGAGACAAGCACAAACACAGTTCCTTCTGTCGGCTCTTCTATTACTTTCAGCAACTTGTTGGCAGCCGCGGGTTGTAGTTTCTCTGGAAGCCAGATCACAAAAAACTTATATCTGGACGTGAAAGATGAATAGGCGTCAGCCCTTACGATGTTGTCGGCATCGTTCACGTATATGATCGGTTGGGAATTTCCTGCGTCAATCATCTCCGGCCATCGCTCCGGTGGCATCCACGGATATTCTTTCAGCATCCTCTGCCATGCCTCTATGCGGTCTTCGGAAAGCTCGATCTTCTGGGCTTTGTTTTTTACGATCGGATATATGAAATGCAGATCCGGGTGATTGAAGGAGAGATGCTGGCGACATGAAGGACATTCTCCGCACGGCTCGCCGTCTCGTGGCGAACTGCAATGTGCATATTGGATAAAGGCACGTGCCGTGCACATTTTCCCAATTCCGGAAGGACCGCAGAGCATGATTGCATGAGGCATGTTTCGGCTGTCGACGAGATTGCGCAGACTCTGTTTGATATTTTGATGTCCCGGAATTTCAGAAAATTTCATGTCGTAAGTGATAGGTTCAGATTGAACTTATTGATGATGTCTAAACAACTTCATTTGGAAGCCAAAGTGACTTCCGGGTCTATTGATTCACAAAGTTAATAAAAAATCATTACATTTGCGCTATGAAATGTGAATCAATCTTTAAGGAGGCGGCAGAAGCCGGAGATAAGGTATCTTTTCTTGACTCTGTGGCAAGCGCATATGTGGAGAATTTCGATGATTTGTCGGAGTTCTGTTTCGTATTTCCTAACAAACGGTCAGGCACATTCTTTCTCAGGAGCCTTGCCGGAAAACTCGGAAGCCGGGTGACAATGGCTCCGGAGATAACATCCGTGTCGGATTTTGTCGAGATGCTTTCGGGCAGGGAGGTGGCATCAAGAATAGAGATGCTTTTCCGTCTGTTCAATATATATAAGAAAAACCGTTCGCTCGTTCCGGGAAAAGATTCGGGTAATGAGCTTTTGGAGTTTGACGCCTTCCGGAGCTGGGGAGAGATTCTTCTGTCGGATTTCAGCGAGGTTGATCAATATGATGTTGATCCGGATGCTATTTTCACCAACGTCAGTGATTATCGCGAGATTGCGTCCAACTTCCTTACAGAGGAGCAGATGGCGATATTGGAGAAGTATTTCGGATATACACCCAACTATAAGGATGTGGAGCGCTTCTGGAAGAATCTTGTGCCGCCTGATAATCCCTCGGCTATCAAGGAGCGGTTCATGTATCTCTGGCAGGCGATGGGACCGCTGTATCATGCGCTCGATGAATCCCTTTCAGCCGATGGCCTCGCCACTCCGGGGGGTGCATACCGCATGGCTCTCGAGCGCGTGCAGGCAGAAGGACGCGGCATAGTGCCATATAAGAAGATAATATTTGTCGGGTTCAATGCGCTCTCCACAACCGAGGCTCTTATCTTCGAGGCTTTGGAACGTGCCGGTGGCTTTTATGAGGATGAGAAGGATGCGTTTGTGGATTTCTATTGGGATGCCACCGGTCCGGTGCTGGAATCTGAAGTCAGCGATGCCGCCACTTTCCTGCGTCTTAACCGCCGCAATTTCCCCTCGCCGGAATGGGCAAATCCTTGGCTGGAGCGTAACCGCTCCGGTAAGATGCCTGCCGATCTGAGGGTTGTTGCGGCTCCTTCCAACTCTGCACAGACCAAGATTGCTGCGAAACGGGTGGAGGAGATTATCAAAGAAGTGGGTGCTGAGGATATCCGCGATGCGAGAGTGGCGGTGGTGCTTCCTGATGAGAACCTGTTGCTCCCGTTGCTTTATGCACTTCCGGAATCTCTCACGGAGGTTAACCTCACGATGGGTTATTCTTTAAAACTCACTTCCGTGGCTTCCTTCCTCCATCATTTGCGGCAGCTTCACGCCCGTAGCCGTATTCACGATGGGGGGATACTGTATTTTCATGAGGATATGCGGCTTGTGCTGTCGCATCCGTTCGCGCATTCGTTGCTTGGCAGCCGCAATGTGTCGAAACTCAATAGCGACATGTCCGCGCGTCATCGCCTGTATGTGTCGTTGCATGATCTTATCTCAGCCGCTCCCGAGGCGGAGCAGCAACTGATGGTACTGGATATCTCACCTTATCAGCAGGGCACTTCCGGTGGAGTCCGTTATATCGACGATGTGCTGACAGCTATCGATGTGTCGCTTGCCGAAGGTGTGTCGGGTGTGGTGAAATCAAGGATTGACCGCTCGCATATCGCTGTCTATCGCGATGCCTTGCGTCGTCTTGAATGGGCGGCGCAGGAGCATGGCGTGGAGATGGGTCTTCAGGGCGTTTTCTATATGGTTGACAAACTCCTTGCCGGAGAACATGTCACATTCGAAGGTGAGCCGTTGGAGGGTTTGCAGGTGATGGGTTTGCTTGAGACCCGTGCCCTCGATTTCGAGCATCTTGTGATTCTGTCGCTCAACGACCGCGTCATGCCGCGCAAAGCGCGACGCGCCACTTTTATCCCCGATTCTCTGCGCCGCGGTTACGGATTGCCGTATGCGAATTATCAGGAGCGGCTATTCGCATATTATTTCTACCGTATGATCTCAAGGGCAAAATCAGTGACGCTCGTGTATGATGCCCGCAGCGGCGAGGGTATGCGGTCAGGAGGGGAGTCCCGATATCTTATGCAGCTCCGCTATCTATATGCCCGGGATGCTATCAGATATGAAAACTACAGATTCCTGCTCACCGATCCTGTGTCGGAACTTAAACCGGTGGAGAAAACATCCAAGGTGATGGCGGAGATCGAAGAGTTCTCTCGCCCCGGATCCGGACGAAACTTCTCGGCATCGGCACTCCGGAAATATGGCGATTGTCAGGTGAAGTTTTATTATGAGGTGATAGCTAATCTGAAGACAGATCCGGAGAGCGGAGAGTTTATCGATGCCATAACCCAAGGTAACATAGTTCATGATACGATGTTATGGCTCTATTTTCCGGAGAAATCGCGTACCGTCTATCTCAATGACCGGATAAGGATGACAGCCGAAGACATACAGGCGATCATCGATGACCGGGAGAAAATTCGAGGCACTTTACGCAGGGCTATCAACAAGAATCATTTCAATTTGAAGGGTGCGGACCTTGACCGTCCTGTAGAGGGAGCTGCGGCTCTTGTAGCCCGTCAGCTGGAGCGGCAGGTACACGAAATCCTCGCATACGACAAGACGCTGGCACCTTTTGAACTTGTAGGAGGAGAGATGTCCGGACTGTATGAATGGGAGTTCGCGCCGGGTAGGAAGGTGAACATGAAATATGCCATTGACCGTCTTGATGTCATGGCGCCGGGCACCGCCCGCGAAAGATGGCGTATCGTCGACTATAAGACAGGCGGTTCGCTGGTTGCTGCAGAAGAGTTTGAGGATATTTTCAACGGCAGTTACAAAGCCAAGAATATGTTCCAGCTTATGTTATATGCCAACCTGCTGAATCTTGATAAGGATAAGGACGAGGATGTCAAGATGTCGATATATGAGGTAGGACGCATAGCTTCCGACGGAGAGACGACACCCTCGATAGGTAAGGAACCGGTGGAGGGGCATAAGAGCATAAATGTGGAATTCATGTCGCGTCTTAACGGAATCATTTCGGAGATTTTCGATCCGATGACACCTTTCGTCCCCACAGAGGATGAAGACCATTGCCGGTTCTGCCATCTTCACGACCTATGCGGCAGACGATAATTTTGGATAATTCGCGGAAAAGTGTTAACTTTGCGGCGCTTTTGAGCAAAAACGTGTGATGGGAAATTTGCAGACGCCTTGAGCGTCGCTCCCGAAGGCGATATGCCGGAGCAGACTTATTTTGAGTAACACAAACTAAAAAAGAAAATGAAGACATTTGATCTGAATGCCGAGCCCCGCATCGAATTGGGCAAGAAATCGGTGAAGGCTCTCCGCAAGGAGGGTAAGATTCCCGCAGTCATCAATGGTGGCGCAATCGTTGAGCTCCCCTTCAACGGCACACTCAAACCGGGTGAGAAACTCGTTGAAATCGACGCTAAGCGTGGTATCATCACTACTGACATCGTTGTGAAGAACGAGGATGTCCGCAAGCTTATCTATACTCCCGACATCTTCGAGGTTAACCTCAATGTTAACGGTGAGACTAAGAAAGCTGTGATGAAAGAGCTCCAGTTCCAGCCCGTTAAGGACACTGTGCTCCACATCGATTTCCTTGAGGTTTATCCTGACAAGCCCATCGTTATGGAGGTTCCTGTCAAGATAGAGGGCCACGCAGAGGGTGTTAAAGCCGGTGGTAAGCTTGTTATGTCAATGCGTAAGCTTAAAGTTAAAGCTGCTTACACAGAGATTCCCGAGCGTCTTGTCATCAACGTTGACCACCTCGGTCTCGGCAAATCACTCGCAGTAGGTGACCTCCACTATGAAGGTCTTGAGCTTATGAACGCCAAGAACGCTGTTGTCTGCGCTGTTCAGCTCACACGTGCCGCACGTGGTGCCGCTGCCAAAGCAGCTGAGGCTTAATCCTCCGCACGCTTCAAACACAAGGAGACACCTCCCCGAATCGGGCAAGGTGTCTCCTTTATTTAAAGTCCGTCCCCTAAAGCTAAATTTTTTATGAGACGGACTCTAAATATTTAACAGCCATGGTTGGTTAAATAGATATGGGATTGTTTGAATTCCTCGGGTTTGGCCGGAAGAAGGCAAGACCCTGTGATGAGCATAATGATATGAAGAGATTTCTTATAGTATGTCTGGGCAATATCGGCCCGGAATATGTCAATACGCGCCATAACGCCGGTTTTATGGTGGGTGATTATATGGCGGAGGAGGCAGGCGTTTCTTTCTCATCGTGCCGCTATGGTGATATGGCCAAATTGAGGGTCAAGAATTGCGAGCTGATGCTCCTCAAACCCTCCACATTCATGAATCTAAGCGGTGTGGCTGTGCGTTTCTGGATGAACAAGGAGAAACTTCCGTTAGAGAATCTTCTTGTCGTTGTGGATGATATCGCGCTTCCGTTCGGAGCTATCCGCATGAGAAAGCAGGGATCGGATGCCGGACATAATGGATTGAAGAATATCGCTTCTGAACTTGGTACGCAAAATTATGCCCGTTTGCGTTTCGGCGTGGGAAATGATTTTCCTAAAGGGGGACAGATAGATTATGTGCTTGGAAGGTTTCCTGCGGAGGATATGGCAAAGATGCCGGAGATTCTGAAGAAAGCCTCTGAGGCAGTCAAGGCATTCTGCCTTTCCGGTCCGGATTTCGCGATGACACACTTTAATAAGGGTTAGGAGTTAGGAGTTAGGAATTAGGAGTTAGGAGTTAGGAATATTATGGAGGAAGCAAGAGTTGATAAATGGCTGTGGGCGATGCGCGTTTTCAAGACACGCACCATAGCAACCGATGCCTGTAAGAAAGGAAGGGTAACGATAGGTGGAACTGTCGTGAAGCCCTCGAGAGCCATAAAGGTAGGAGACGTAATAGATGTCAAGAAGCCGCCGATAACTTATTCATTCCGTGTGAAGGCGCTGACAGCGAATCGTCTTGGAGCTAAGCTTGTGCCGGAATATCTGGAGAATGTTACATCTCCTGAGCAATATGAATTGTTAGAGATGACACGGATCTCGGGATTTGTCGACCGCCGCAAAGGGCTTGGCCGTCCTACAAAAAGAGACAGCCGCGAGCTATCCCGTTTTAAGGAAGAAAGCTACACGGCTGACAATTTTTATCTTGATTGGGAAGATGAGGATGACTGATGTCATCCTCATTTTTTGTGTTTCCAAGCATTCAAAGCTTGGCTATCCTGCCTACATCCTCACCAGCTTAAGGACCTGTGTGCCCTGACTGTTGAAGAGAAGCACCTCTGTAGGGCTGATCGGTTTTGCAGTTGAAGCCTCTTCAAGGGCTACTATGAATTCGGTCTCATAATTCTCGGTCGGCGGGCATGCCATGCGGGTGGTCGCGATTGAACTGAAAGATATTGAGTTTGCGGCATCCATGTCGATTTCCATGGCTCCGTTTAGGATGTTACATCCAGTGTTACCGTGGATTTTAGCCTCGTCAACGTCAATTACAAGCTGCACATCAGGATTGTCAACCTTTGTCTTGTTGATCATCGCTACCTTCCATGAGCCATTGAGGAAATCAAAATTCTGATGCATCAGAGTCATGACTTCGCGACGGTTGCTGTCGAGAAAGTGCAGGTAATAATCGGAGTTCTTTTCATCCCATGTGTAATAACGGGTCGCTTCCAGGGCGGCGTTGATCTCATAGTCGGTTATTCCCTCCTTATGGCACATCATCATTGTTGTTGCCATCTGTGAGAATGAGATTGTGCTGTCTTTAGGATTGTAAGTGTAACCTCCGTTCAGAGAATTGCATCCATTGTTACCATAAACGCGCTTCTCAGAGGGTGAGAACTTGAGATAAGGTGCTTTTTCACCGACGGCAGGTTTACCGTTCACCTGCTCTATTGCCCAGTCACCTTTCACAACGCCCTTTGCGATCTCCTCGGGTGTATAAGTGCGGATCTCCTTTTTTGCAGCTATATGCTCACGATCGTGGGGAAGCACAGCCTCCTGGCTTACATCCTTTCCGGAATCTCCGGAACCGCCGGCTGTGCCGGTGGATTTGTTGAAAAGACTGCAGCTTCCGAGAGTTAATGTCATCCCGGCTGCCATAAGTATTATCAAATTCTTTTTCATATCAATTCAATTTTAACAATTCAATGCAAATTTAACAAAAATATCTCAGACTGCACTCAATATCTGAATGCTGTTATGATGCCCAGTGCTTGCGCAGAGGATATTTGGTAGGTCTCAGGAGCAGACGCAGGCTGGTGCTGTAGAACAGATAATTCCAGAACCAGTTGACCATCACGCTCAGCTTGTTTCTCATGCCGAGAATGGATATGAGATGAATGAAGAGCCATGTCAGCCATGCAAAGAATCCGGAGAATGAGAATCCCTTGATATCCGCCACGGCCTTATTTTTGCCTATGGTTGCCATAGACCCTTTGTCGTAATATTCAAACTTACTGGTGAATTCACCGGCGTTAAGATTTTTGGCAAGGTTGCGCGCCTGCTGTATTGCGGGTTGTGCCATCTGCGGGTGGCCATGCGGATATTTCTCGCATTCCATGAGCGCGATGTCACCGACAGCCATAACCGAATCCTCATAACCTTTCACTCTGTTATATTCATCAACGATAATGCGGTTGCCGCGACCGATTGTCTGCTCCGGCATTCCCGGCATTGGTTCCCCTTTGACTCCGGCGGTCCAGATCAGGGTTTCGTAATATTCCTTGTGTCCGTCGGCGAATGTCACATATTTATTGTCGTAACTTTTCAACCCGGTGTTGAGCCTGACATTCACCATCAGGCTTTCAAGGTCTTTTACCGCGCGGTCGCGCGATTTCTTGCTCATCGCGCCCAGCAGTTGAGGGGAAGCCTCGATCAGAGTTACTGTCACATCTTCAGGTTGAAGCTCGGGATATTCTTTGGAGAGTATATATTTTTTCATTTCTCCGATGGCTCCCGCTATTTCCACACCCGAAGGTCCGCCTCCGACCACTAAAAACGAAAGCAGCTGATGGCGCCGTTCCGGATCCTTGCACATGGCTCCGCGCTCCAGGCGGTCAAGAATCTCATCACGGGTGTGGGCGGCTTCCGCAACGGTCTTTATCCCGAAAGTCTCCTCCCCGAGATTCTCCATGCCGAAATAATTGTTGGTCGATCCGGCGGCGATGATCAGCTTGTCGTACGACAAGGTCTCATAGCTGGTGGTGACAAGTTTCTGTTCAAGATCAATATCCTTGACATTGCCCATATGGTATGAAGTGTTGCCCATCTTCTTGAACTCACGCCGGAACGGGAAGCAGATGTTGGCGCTTACCAATCCCGACGAAGCCACCTGATAGAATAGCGGAGGGAAGCAATGAAAGTTGTTTCGGTCCACGAGGCTGACGCTATATTTTTTCGGGTCGAGGCGTTTGGCAAGATTCAATCCTGCGAATCCCCCACCGATTATAATGATTTTCTCCATGATTCTCTTTTTAAGCGTATGTGTAGTGAAAGGAGTTCCTATCATTACGCATTTTAAAAAATTAACGAATTGCAAACTCATATTGTTTCGATTATTTTGTATATTTGCAGGGTGATGAAAATAAAAGTGCATAATGCGATGATAATGCGGCTGCCACTGTTGCTTGTTTTTATGGTGGCGATGGCCGCGCCGGTGCGTGTGAGCGCGCAGATAAACGCCGAGCAGGTGCTCAATATCGGGCGTAATGTCCTCTCGATGGAGGATTACATGCTGTCGATCCAATATTTCAATCAGGCCATCAAGGCCAAGCCATACCTTTCCGACCCTTATTTCTTCCGGGCTCTTGCAAAGCTCTATCTTGAAGATTATAAAGGAGCGGAGGAGGATTGCACCCTGGCTCTCGACAGGAATAAGTTCAAGACGGAGACTTATAAGGTGAGGGGATTCGCCCGTCAGAACATGGGCAAGGATTCTTTGGCTGTGGAGGATTACGACGCAGGACTCCGTTATAACCCCGAGGATAAGTATTTCCTGTTTTACAAGGCTGTGGCTCAGACCGAGATGAAAAAGGCAAAGGATGCTGAATCGACATTTGCCCGTCTGCTCCGTATCTATCCCAACTTCGAAGAGGGTTATGCAGCCCGCGGACGGTTGCGCGCGGCTGAGGGCGATATTGTAGGCGCGTTGGCTGATCTTGATAAGGCGATATCCATCTCCCGCAATCTGATCAACGCTTTCCTGATGCGCGCCCAGATCGAATCCGAGCAAAAGCGCTGGGAGGCGGCGCTTCAGGATATGGATGCGGCTATCCGCCTGCAGCCCCAGGAGGCGGATCTGTATGTGAACCGCGCTTATCTCCGGTATAATCTCGATGATTATTTCGGGGCGATGTCGGATTATAACTATACCCTCGAACTTGAACCCTATAATTCCGCTGCATTGTTCAACCGCGCGCTTCTACGTTATGAGGTGAAAGACCTTAATCGTGCTGCCGATGATTTTAACGCGGTGTTGAAATATGACCCTGACAATTTCCATGCGCGTTACAATCTCGGATTGGTGAATATGGAGCGTGGACGTCATAAAGAGGCTATCGCTGACCTTGACAAGATCACCCGTAAATATCCTCGCTTCTATCCGGCGTATTACGCTAAGGCGGAGGTGTTCCGCGATATGGGCGACATGCGCACGGCTATGCAGAATGCCCACACGGGCGATGATTTGGTGAAGCGTTATGTCGCCAATCCGGAAAAGAACCCTCTCGACCGCCCTGCCATAGCCGCCGGCAAGACACGCTCCACTCGCGATTCGGCAGATGAGGAGGAGAACGAGATTGATGTAATGAACCGTTTCAATCAGCTTGTCACGGTTGGCGAGGCAACAGGACAGACGCAGCTGTCATACAATGAGAAAATAAAGGGACGTGTCCAGGACCGCGACATCCGCGTGGAACCGGAGCCGGCATATATGCTCTCGCTGAAGGATTCACCGTTGTCATTGCGTTCAACATCCAACTATTTCCGGGAACTTGATGATTTCAACCAGCGCAATTATGTGACGGATCATATTTACCTCTCGGCAGGAGCTTCGGCTTCAGGCGAGGCTGAGATCCAGAATCTGTTTGGCAGAGCCGATTATTATGAAGGAGTGGTGGCGGATGGACATGCGCGTGCCGCCGATTATCTGGCTCTTGGTGTGATCCGCACCATGCTTAAGAATTATCCGGCGGCGATAGAGGCATTCGATGCTGCGATTTCCCGCGATCCCGGTTTCACGGTTGCGTATATGGCTCGCGCGTATGCACGCCATGCCAACATGCAGGCACAATCAGCTGCCGCTGATGATGAAGATGCAGCGGCGGCAGCCTTGAGGCAGCGTGGATCACAGCGCGAATTAGCTGAGGTTGTGGCGGATTATGATAATGCCATCCGTCTGAATCCGAGGCTTGTCTACGCTTGGTTCAACAAAGGGAATCTTTACTATGAGATGGGGGATTACACCTCCGCGTTGCAATGTTTTGCAGAAGCCGTGCGGCTTGACCCGGCTTTCGGCTCCGCATATTTCAACCGCGGAATAACCTATCTGAATATCGGCAACAAGCGCCAGGCCTTCGCCGATCTCAGCAAAGCCGGCGAACTTGGCATCCTCCCAAGCTACAATCTGCTCAAACGCATGAAGTAAAGTTTTGCGTAATCCAATGATTTTTTGTATCTTTGCAGCGGTTACGGAGATTCCCGATGGGTTTCTCCTTTGAACCGTGTGTATTGTATTGAATATAAATAATATAAACAGAATATAATTATGATCAACATAACATTCCCGGATGGCAGTGTGAAGCAGTTTGAGCAGGGTGTCACCCCGTTTCAGATTGCCGAGAGCATCAGCCCCCGCTTTGCCGCTGATGTTCTCGCGGCTAAAGTGAACGGAGAGGAGTGGGATATCTCACGCCCCGTTGCTGAAGATGCTTCCATAGAGCTTTTCAAATGGGATTCTCCCGAGGGAAAACATGCGTTCTGGCATTCGTCCGCCCACCTTCTCGCCGAGGCTCTCCAGGAGCTTTATCCCGGTGTGAAGTTCGGTATCGGTCCTGCCATCGAGAACGGTTTTTACTACGATATTCATCCCGGAGAGCATAAGATTACATCCGAGGATTTCCCCAAGATCGAGAAGAAAATGCTCGAGCTTGTGGCGAAGAAGGAGGATATCGTCCGCAAGGATATCGCCAAGGCTGACGCTCTGAAAATGTTTGGCGACCGTAATGAGACCTACAAGTGCGAGCTTATCAGCGAGCTTGAGGATGGTCATATCACAACCTATACACAGGGTGATTTCACAGACCTCTGCCGCGGTCCGCATCTCCCCTCGACAGCCGCTATCAAGGCAGTGAAGATCCTTTCGCTTGCCGGTGCATACTGGCGCGGCGACGAGAAGCGCGACCAGCTTGTGCGTGTATACGGTATCTCATTCCCCAAGAAGAAGATGCTTGATGAGTATCTCGTGCTCCTTGAGGAGGCTAAGAAACGCGACCACCGTAAGCTCGGCAAGGAGATGGAGCTTTTTACATTCTCCTCTACCGTAGGTCAGGGTCTCCCCCTGTGGCTGCCGAAAGGTGCGGCTCTACGCGACCGTCTTGAGCAGTTCCTCCGCAAGATACAGAAAGAGTATGGTTACCTTCAGGTGATCACTCCCCATATCGGCAACAAGCAACTCTACGTCACTTCCGGACACTGGGCAAAATATGGCAAGGATTCTTTCCAGCCGATCAAAACCCCGCAGGAGGGTGAGGAGTATATGCTCAAACCGATGAACTGCCCTCACCACTGTGAGATATTCCGGGCTTTGCCGCGCAGTTACCGTGATCTTCCCCTGCGTTTTGCAGAGTTCGGAACTGTATACCGCTATGAGCAGAGCGGTGAGCTCCACGGATTGACACGCGTGCGCGGATTTACTCAGGATGACGCCCATCTCTTCTGTGCTCCCGAGCAGATCAAGGATGAGTTCCTCAAGGTGATGGATATTATCCTCTACATCTTCAAGGCTCTCAACTTCGACAATTACGAGGCTCAGATTTCATTGCGTGATCCCAAGAACAAGGAGAAATATATCGGAAGCGATGAGAACTGGCATCTTGCCGAGAACGCTATCATCGAGGCTTGCGCGGAGAAGGGTCTGAAAGCCACTCAGGTTGAGGGTGAGGCTGCATTCTACGGTCCTAAACTCGACTTCATGGTGAAGGATGCCATCGGACGCCGCTGGCAGCTCGGTACAATCCAGGTTGACTACAACCTCCCCGAGCGTTTTGAGCTTGAATATACCGGTTCTGACAACCAGAAGCATCGTCCGGTGATGATCCACCGTGCTCCTTTCGGATCTATGGAGCGTTTCGTGGCGGTTCTTCTTGAGCATACCGCCGGCAAACTTCCTCTCTGGCTTATCCCCGAGCAGTGCGTCGTTCTTCCCATCAGCGAGAAATTCAACGAATATGCGGCGAAGGTAGTCAAGGAGCTTGACAAGCATGGTGTCCGCGCCATAATTGACGACAGAAATGAGAAAATCGGCAAGAAAATCCGCGACAACGAGCTTAAGAAAATACCTTATCTGCTTATTGTCGGTGAAAAAGAGGCTCAAAATGACGAAGTTTCTGTAAGAAAACAAGGCGAAGGTGACAAAGGTACGATGAAAATCATTAACTTTGCAGACGAAATCAATGCCGAGGTGGCAAAGATGATAAATAAATAAGGAACAGCTGCAAGGCATAACACTAATAAATGGAGAAAAAACCACAATTCAGCGGTCCTCGCCGACCGATGGCCCCAGCCGGCCCGAAGCCGCGTCCCGGACAGCGTCCCCGCAGGGGCAACGAGCGCAACAGTCGCGACCCCTATGTTATTAATGAATATATCCGTGCCCGCGAGGTGCGTCTTGTCGGTGACAACGTGGAGCAGGGTGTGTATCCCATTGAGAAAGCACGCCGCATAGCCGAGGAACTTGAACTCGACCTCATCGAGATCTCTCCCAACGCCGAGCCGCCGGTATGCCGTATCCTTGACTATCAGAAGTTCCTTTATCAGCAGAAAAAACGCCAGAAGGAGCAGAAAGCCAAAGCAGCCAAGGTTGTAGTGAAGGAGATCCGTTTCGGACCCCAGACCGATGACCATGATTACAATTTCAAGCTCAAGCATGCCGTAGGCTTCCTCAAAGAGGGATCCAAGGTGAAGGCTTATGTGTTCTTCCGTGGTCGCTCCATCCTTTTCAAGGAGCAGGGAGAGGTGCTTCTTCTCCGTTTTGCCAACGACCTTGAGGAATATGGAAAGGTTGAGATGATGCCGGTTCTAGAAGGGAAGCGCATGACCATCATGCTGACACCTCTGAAGGCTCCCGTCAAGAAAGACGAGCCCAAGAAAGAGGGCAGAAAGCAGGAATCATCGGAAGCCGAAGCTGCTGAAAATGCAGAGTGAACAATAAACAAGAAAGAAAGCCGTTATTTATGACGGTATATATAGAGACCGTAGGCACACCGTGCCGAGGTGAATTTTTAAACAACTAAATTTTCAAAACAATGCCTAAAGTAAAGACCAATGCCGCTGCGAAGAAGCGCTTCGCGCTCACCGGCACAGGGAAAATCAAGAGGAAACACGCTTACCACAGCCACATCCTGACCAAGAAGAGCAAAAAACGTAAGAGAAATCTTGACCATACAGCTCTCGTACAGGACGCAAACATCAAGCAGGTTCGCGAGCTCCTTTCTCTCCGCTAATCAGCATTTTCCTATTTTACTTTTATCAATTTTTATTAACCGAACGTCCAGCTCCGCAAGTGCATAAAATTAATTGATTGCCGCTGACGTTCAAAAAATCAAAAAAAGATGCCAAGATCAGTAAATCACGTTGCTTCACGAGCAAAAAGAAAGAAAATCCTTAAACTCACCCGTGGTTATTACGGCAGCCGCCGCAATGTGTGGACAGTAGCCAAGAACACCTGGGAGAAAGGTCTGACCTATGCTTACCGCGACCGCAAGCAGAAAAAACGCGACTTCCGCGCTCTCTGGATCCAGCGTATCAACGCCGCAGCTCGTCAGGAGGGTCTTTCATACTCAATGCTCATGGGCCTCATTCATAAGGCAGGAATCGAGATCAACCGCAAGGTTCTCGCTGAGCTCGCAATGAACAATCCCGCAGCTTTCAAAGCAATCGTAGAGAAAGTAAAGAAATAAGACCTGAATATCAATTCAGAAAATACAGGGGTGTCACGCCAGTGACACCCCTGTCTGCTTTTTCATCCAGCACAGGTTTATACCGCCCGGATTGATAAGTGTAGGATGTATTGGTGTTCGGTTAATTTTTTAATATTGTTGTCCGGTAAATTTTGAACCTTAATGATTAGAACGCTGAACTCCGTTTCACTTTTGAACGCGGAACTCACGCGGAACTTTCTTCTCAAAGACTTGGGCACATGAACATTGCGGGTTAAGAAATTCCTCCGGATTTCTTAACGGCGCGGAACGTAGGCGGAACGAGTCAGTAGCCATGCAGTCAATTGAAAGCAGGGATGAACTCAGATGCCTATCGTTCCGCCTGCGTTCAGCGTCACAAATCAGGACTTCAGTTCTGATTTGACCGCTCTGTTTCTTCCTGATACTTGTCTAATATCATAGTTCCGCGTGGGTTCCGCGTTCAAAAGTGAAACGAAGTTCCGCGTTCTAATCATTAAGGTTCAAAATTTACCGGACAACAGTGATAAAAATATTTAGCTGCATAGATAATTTTCAAAAAAATGAAACGGGGTATTGCATAATTGAACCGGATAGATTATCTTTGCGTTATAGAAATAGCAAGAGAGCTTCGGTGACGAGGATTTGATACACACCTCAGATGACCGCGAGGTAACGAAGATCCACGCCCGGTGAAGTTATACCACATCAAAGCAAATTGGGAAACTCATCAAATTTTTTAGAAATACCGAGACATACTTGTCAGTTGATGGCGGGCCCCACGCCGAAAGGCGTTGACTTTTGTCGCAGGCGGATTACAAAGACTGGCGAGACCTCAAAACCTGTCATCCGGAGTTTCGTCACATTCCTTTGATGTGGACTTTTAAAGACCGGTGAGCGCTTCCGCTCTCACCGGCTTCTTTTTTTATTCATAGTATATGATTTTCAGTTAGTAACGAATAATTAGTATCAAAATATGAAAGACGTTAAAGAATCACTTCTACAGCGCACAAGCGTGCGCCGATATGAGCGTGAGGCAATTCCGGAGGAGACAATGGAATTTATATTCCGCGCGATAGAGAATACTCCTACTTCCTATAACGGGCAACAGTTCTCGGTAATTGATATTTCCGATCAGCCGCTTAAGGAGGAGCTTTATGCAATCACCGGACAGAAGCAGCTCAAGACCTGCAACCGCCTGCTGATATTCTGTTCCGATTACAATAAAATCTCGCTTCTCGCTGCAAAGAAAGGTGTGGAGATGCCGGCGTTCACCGATACAATGGATGGTGTGACAATCGGCATTATAGATGCCTCCCTGGCGATGATGAGCGCGGTGGTGGCTGCGCAGGCAGCCGGATTAGGCTCCAACTGCATCGGTTATCTACGCACTGCCGATCCCGCTAAGATCGCGGAATTGCTGAAGTTGCCTAAGGGAGTGTTTGTGGTATGCGGTCTTGCCATAGGCGTTCCGCGTGAGCAGCCGGATCTCAAACCTAAGCAGCCGCTGCCTCTGATGATACATAAGAACCATTATCGTCAGGATAACGACAAGCTCGTGGAAGAGATGGAGGCTTATGATGAGGTTGTGAAGCATTATAACCGTACACGCGCCGGCGGCACTACCGACAACGACTGGGTGGCTCACATCATCGACTATTACAACCACGCGATGAACTATCGTATCCTCGATTATCTCAAGGATCAGGGATATGACGTAAAAAAATAAATCCATTCCCGGATTTTATGGAATGGACTCTAAAATTTTGTTAAAGGTTAAACCTTTTACTCTTAGGATTGTCTTAATTACAGGTGATTGTCGCAGACGTTGCCTAAAATAATAAAACAATGCTTTAGCGACAAAAACGGAGCAGGCTTGCGAGCTTACTCCGTTTTTTTATTTTGTTATAATTTGCGGTTGTGTCAGAACTCCGATGTGAAATGGAATCGGATTTTGGGGAAATCGGATTGCGCCATCTGGAGCACATAGTTGCTGTCGGCGAGGAAGACATCGCGCCCCTCCTTGTCGGTTGCCATGAACTGATGCTTGCGCTTCTTGAAGGCTTCGAGCGCCTGCTCGTCATCGCTCTCAATCCAGCATGCCTTGTAAAGGCTGATAGGCTCCCAACGGCACTGGGCGCCGTATTCATGCAGCAGACGGTATTGTATCACTTCAAACTGAAGCTGACCTACCGTGCCGATGATCTTGCGACCGTTGAACTGGTTGGTGAACATCTGCGCCACACCTTCGTCCATCAGCTGGTTGATACCCTTGTCAAGCTGTTTTGCTTTCATCGGGTCGGCATTCTCGATATATTTGAACATTTCCGGAGAGAAGCTTGGCAATCCCTTGAAATGAAGCACCTCACCTGATGTCAGTGTGTCACCGATCTTAAAGTTGCCGGTGTCCGGTATGCCGACGATGTCGCCGGGGTAGGCTTCGTCAACGATGCTCTTTTTCTGCGCCATGAATGCCGTAGGGGCGGCAAAGCGCATCATTTTCTCAGAGCGCACATGGCGGTAGTTGACATTACGCTCGAATTTGCCTGAACATATCTTCACAAAAGCGATGCAGGAGCGGTGGTTGGGATCCATATTGGCATGAATCTTGAACACAAACCCTGTAAATCCCTCTTCCTGGGGTTTAACCTCCCTCTCCTGAGCCACGATGGGACGCGGAGCCGGGGCGATCTTCACGAAGCAATCGAGAAGTTCCTTGACACCGAAGGTGTTGAGCGCAGATCCGAAGAATACCGGAGCCACCTCGCCTCGCAGATACGCATCTGTATCGAAATCGGGGTACACACCTTCGATAAGCTCAAGGTCCTCGCGAAGTTTGTCGGCATCCGTTTTACCTACAAGCTCGTCAACCTCGGGGGAATTCACGTCATCTATCTCTATGCGCTCGCTGATGGTCTGCTTGGAGGGTGTGAAAAGGTCGAGACCATGCTCGTAGATGTTGTAGACACCCTTGAACTTGGCACCGATATTGATAGGCCATGATAGCGGTCTGACCGAAATCTGGAGCTCTTTCTCCAACTCGTCGAGGATATCAAACGGGTCGCGGCCCTCGCGGTCGAGCTTGTTGACAAAGATGATCACCGGAGTCTTACGCATGCGGCACACCTCCATAAGGCGGCGTGTCTGCGTCTCCACACCCTTAGCCACGTCCACCACGATGATCACCGAGTCAACCGCCGTTAGAGTGCGGAATGTGTCTTCGGCAAAATCCTGGTGACCGGGGGTGTCGAGGATATTGATTTTATAATCTCCATAATTGAAACCCATCACGGAGGTAGCCACGGATATTCCGCGCTGTTTCTCGATCTCCATCCAGTCGGATGTGGCGGTCTTCTTTATCTTATTGCTTTTCACAGCTCCGGCCACATGGATGGCGCCTCCGAAGAGAAGCAGTTTCTCGGTCAATGTGGTCTTTCCGGCATCCGGGTGCGAGATGATGGCGAATGTGCGCCGTCTCGCAATCTCGTTGTTCAGTTCCTCGCTCATGAAATGTGTTGGTAAATTCAGATACTTATACTCCTAATTCCTTAAGGCATTTCTCCAGAGAATCGCGCCAGTAAGGTATCTCGATTCCGTAGTTGCGTTTGATTTTGTCTTTGCTGAGCACGGAATAGAGCGGGCGTTTCGCAGGAGTGGGGTATTGGGAGGTGCGGATAGGGTTCACTTTTGTTTTCTTTCCGGCGATGTCGAAGATAGCCTTGGTGAAATCATACCATGAAGCCACACCTTCGTTGGTGAAATGATATATACCGGGCTGCCAGCGCTCGTGGCGGATCACCTGATGGATGGCATGCGCCAGATCTCCGGCATATGTCGGGCTGCCGATCTGGTCGGAGACCACGTTGAGCTCTTCGCGTTCGCCGGCGAGACGAAGCATTGTCTTCACAAAGTTGTTGCCGAACTCGGAATAGAGCCATGCTGTGCGGATTATCATAGCGTTGTTGCTGAAAGAAGTCAGCAGACCTTCGCCTTCAAGCTTTGTGCGTCCGTAGATGCTCTGGGGGTAGGGCTCGTCGTTTTCCTCATAAGGGCGGAAGCTCTCGCCTGAGAAAACATAGTCAGTGGAGATATGTATCACCTTCATGCCATGTTTGGCAGCAGCCTGACCGAGATTACCGACAGCGCCTGTATTGATGGCAGCTGCCTTCAGGTCGTCGGATTCAGCGCGGTCTACCGCAGTGTATGCGGCGCAGTTCACCACCATATCCACCGGGTTATCCTCGAAAAAGCGGTTTAGGGCCGCAGTGTCAGTTATGTCAAGAGTGTCGGCGTCTGTGTAGATAGCCTCGATGGAGCTGTCAGCGTCAAGTTCGCGTCGCAACGCGTTTCCGAGCTGTCCGTGAGCTCCTGTAACCATTATTTTCATTCTTCTTCTAATTGTAATTCGTTATTGTAATCTTTTTTGTAATAGCCGGCGAGCATTGCCAGGAAGCGGGAAATCTGAGCGGCTGCGGTCTGGGTCTCGGAAGATATCTCTTTCCCCTGCAAGCGAAGCATCAGGATTCCGTAAAGGGCATCGAAGCACGACTCCAGCTCGTCTTTCTTGTTCTCACCCGCCTTCGCGCGGATCTCCACGATGAAAGGGAGAGTCTTGTAGTATTCGGCTGAATACTGTGCGAATTTTGGGTTTCCGAGAAGCGACTGATGCAGGCGGTGCAGGTCAAGAAGCACATTGCGGTTGAGCTGCAGGTGCCCTGATTTCTCCACCCCCTCGCGACGCATCATGTCGATGAGCGATTCATACCAATCGAGCATCTCTTTTCGTTGAGCGTCGTCAAGGTTGCTGTATCTGTCGATGATATTCTCCCGGATTTTGTCGATGTCAAGCCCGTAGGCGCGGATGATATCCTCGATCTGCCACATATAGAGCAGATACTCAGCTATGTTTTCTCTCTTCTTTGATGAAGCGGTTATCATAATCGTTGAAATAATATGCAAAATTAGTAAAAAGTTTTCAGTTTTCAGTTTTGCCTCTTGATAAAGGGCATAAAAAACTCTCCGACTTCACTGCCGGAGAGATTTCATCGGGTTTATATATTTAGTAATTTCTAATAATTCCTAACTCCTAACTCCTAACTCCTAACTCCTAACTCCTAACTCCTAACTC
>CAJTPK010000007.1 GCA_910578075.1 uncultured Muribaculaceae bacterium
GTATGAGAAAATTGTTTTTAATCTTGATGACGCTGATGGCGTGCACATGGAGCCTGTCGGCCCAGACGCGCAGCTACCAGGGCACAGTTGTCGACGCGACAACATCAGAACCCCTGATCGGCGCCACTATCCTGCCCCTCGGCGGTGGTCAGGGTGTCGCTACTGATGCCGACGGTAAGTTCAAGCTTAACGTTCCGGCAAACGTGAAGGAAATCCAGGTTTCTTATGTCGGTTACAAAACCATCAAACTGCCTCTTACACAGAACATGACTGTCAAGATGCACACTACCGACCAGACTCTTGACGATGTGATGGTCGTTGCTTTCGGCACAACAACCAAGGAGGCTTTCACCGGCTCAGCTGCCGTTGTCGGCTCTGCTGAGCTTCAGAAGCGCACCACAACCAACGTGGCTGACGCTCTTGTTGGTTCCGTACCGGGTCTGCAGATGCGTAGCTCCACAGGTTCTCCCGGCTCATCAGGTTCTATCAACATCCGTGGTATCTCCTCTCTCTACTCCGGCATCGAGCCTCTCGTTATCGTTGACGGCGCTCCTTACACCGCGAGCCTCAGCAATATTCCTCAGAGCGATATCGCTTCTATCTCCGTGCTCAAAGATGCCGCTTCCGCTGCTCTTTACGGTGCGCGTGGTGCAGCAGGTGTGATCATCATCACCACAAAGCGCGGTTCAAGCCGTGACGCACAGATCACAGTCAATGCCAAGTGGGGTTCAAACTCACGCGCTGTTCAGGACTATGACGTAATCACAGATCCGGGTGCGTTCTACGAAGCTTATTACGCTCAGGTATACAATTACAATTTCTATAATCAGGGCATGACCCCTGCTGCCGCAAATCAGGCTTCAAACAGCATGATGCTCGGTCAGCTCATGTATAATGTATACACTCTTCCCAAAGATGCCAACGGCAATGAGGAGCTTCTCATCGGCATGGATGGAAAACTCAATCCTAATGCGAAGCTCGGCCGCGTTGTAGACTATAATGGTCAGCAGATGTGGCTCACTCCCGACAACTGGAATGACGTTGCATATCACAATGGTTTCCGTCAGGAGTATAACCTCAGCGTCAACGCGGGTAACGACCGTTCATCTTTCTATGCAAGCTTGAACTACCTTGGCGACGAGGGTATCCTCCAGCCTTCGAGCTATGACCGTGTGAGCGGACGTATCCGTGCGGACTATCAGGCTAAGAAATGGCTCAAAGTAGGAGCAAACATCGGTTACACACATTCTAACTCCGTGGGCAACCCGAGCATCGGTACAGGATGGTCTTCAAACAACATTCTTTACTTCACCGGTATGATCGCTCCTATCTATCCTGTATACGCACGTGCTCTTGATGCAAACGGCAATCCATATATCATGACAAATGAATATGGCAACACTATGTATGACTACGGTCAGGGAACATATTACGCCGGCACACGTCCTTTCGGTGCTCCCGGCAACCCGATCGCAGACCAGGTTTACAACACTTCCAAGTCTGACTACAACCAGTTGAACGCAACATTGAATGCAACAGTTGATTTCACCAGCTATCTTAAATTTGATGTTGTCAGCAACGTTAACTGGGGTGAGACCCGCAGCACGAGCTTCGGTAACCCCTTGACTCCCGGTTCTGCATCCGGTAACGGTAATCTTGGAAAGGCAACTACAACCAACATCCGCACCAACAATACCCAGACCCTGACATTCTACAAATACTTCGGTGATCATTATTTGAATGTGATGGCTGGTCACGAGTATTACCGCACAGACGGCACATATCTCTATGCAGCCGGTCGCGGTATGTTCTCTCCCGACGTCCTCGAGCTTGACGCTTTCGCAGATGTTCAGGTAAACGCTTCCTCTTACAAGAGCAGCTATAACGTAGAGGGTTGGTTTGGCAGCGCACAGTATAACTATCTTGAGAAATACTACGCTTCTGCGATGTATCGTCGCGATGCATCTTCCCGCTTTGCAAAAGAGCACCGCTGGGGTAACTTCTGGAGCTTCGGTGCTGCATGGATGATCTCAAAAGAAAACTTCATGGCGCAGACCAAGGGTTGGCTCGATTATTTGAAACTCAAGGTTTCCGTTGGTCAGCAGGGTAACGACAACCTCACAACTTCCTATGGTTTCACCAACACCTATACACTCCAACCTTCCTCAAAAACCCAGATGTCACCTGTATTCTCCGGTTTCGGAAATCCTGATATCACATGGGAGACTACAACAAACTTCAACGTAGGTCTTGAATTCGGTTTCTTCAATAACCGTCTTACAGGTAACATCGATTTCTACAACAAGAACACGAACAACCTTCTTTTCTGGCTGTCAATTCCGGAATCGACAGGTGCACGCGGATACTGGGGTAATGTCGGCACACTCCGCAATACAGGTGTTGAGCTTGTATTGAGCGGTACTCCTATCAAGACAAAAGACTACGAGTGGAACATCACAGCCAACCTCTCTCATAATGTCACCAAGCTTGTAAAACTTCCCGAAAGCAAAATCGGTGTAAACGGCGGCTGGTATGACGGTGGTTACTGGTATGAGGTAGGTGGCCCGATGTACAACTACATGGATCTTTCCTATGCAGGTGTTAACGAACATGGCCAGGCTCTTTACTATCAGGATTCAAGCCTCATCCAGGCTGACGGCACAATGGACACCTCTAAACCCGGTACAAAGAAAGACCGCGTGACAACCGAAGCAGGTAACGCATCACGTTACGCTATCGGCAGCATTCTTCCCAAGGTCTTCGGTGGTTTCAACACTACTATCCGTATCAAATGGTTTGACATCTCCGCATCGTTTGATTATCAGATCGGTGGTAAGGTATATGATTCACGTTACGCAGCCCTCATGACACCCAACAGCGACCTTGCAACCAGCAACGGTCAGACATACCACGTGGATTGGGTTAAATCATGGAGCCCCAATAACACACAGTCTACTCTCCCCCGCTGGCAGATCGGTGACACCGACGCAGGCATGGCAAGCGACCGCTTCCTCGCAAATGCAGGTTACCTGAACTTCCAGTCGTTCGTAGTAGGCTTCACATTGCCCAAGTTCTTCAAGGAGATAGAGAAGATCCGTGTATACTGCATGGGCGAGAACCTCTGCTTCTGGTCTGCCCGCAAGGGTCTCGACCCCCGCTACTCATATGGTGGTAACGCTTCTGTAGGTGCATACTCACCTATGCGTACCATCTCAGGCGGTGTTGAAGTTGTATTCTAATCTTCAGTTCATCTATTAAAAGAAATTTCAGAATGAAAAAGATATTAACATTAACAGCCGGTGCCCTTCTGCTCCTCCCCTCCTGTATGCAGGAGTTCCAGCCGCAGTCATCTACGGTGACTGAAGATCAGGCAGCAAACGCACCAGGCTCTTACGAGAATTTTGTTAGCGCGTTGAGTTCCAGCGTGGCTGGACAATTCACCTTCTCCGGCTCGAGCTATCAGAAGCCCAACGACTTCGGTTATCCATCTCTTATTCTCATGAGAGAGGTTATGGGTAATGACATGGTGGCTGTAGGTGGTGGATACAACTGGTTCTCATCATGGTACCAGTCATCAGTAACCCTCGCTCCGATTTACCTGGACTGTCAGTATCCCTGGACATATTACTATGGACAGATCAAGAACTGTAATACAGTGCTTTCGCTTGCCGGTGAAAATCCCAGCGAGCTCCATAAGACAGGTGCAGGTATGGCTCATGCATGGCGTGCATTCTATTATCTTGATCTTGCTCAAATGTTCTGCCCCACCTCATACGGACAGGACAAGACAGCTCCCACTGTGCCTATCGTCTCTGAGACAATGAGCATGGGGGATGCCGCAAACAATCCACGCGCCACATATGAACAGATGATGGCATTCATTCTTGCAGACCTTGACAAGGCCGAAGCTTATCTTACAGGATATTCACGTACAAGCAAAGAGCTTCCTGATGTAAGTGTTGTAAACGGTCTCCGTGCCCGTGTATATCTCCTTATGGAAGATTGGGCAAACGCCGAGAAATATGCAAAAGAGGCTCAGAAAGGCTATACCGTCATGACCGGTGACCAGTATAATGACAAAGTCAATGGCTTCAATGATGCCAATGCAAACAACGCATGGATGCTCTGCTGCACATTCAAGAAGGATGATGCCTGCATGGTTTATCAAGATGGAAACCACTCATGGGGTTCATGGATGATCAACGAGCTTCCCAATGTCGGCAACGACGGATACGGATATTATAGCAAATATGGTGCAGGAAACTATATTGACTACCATTTGTATCAGACAATTCCGGCTACTGACGCCCGCAAGAAATGCTATGTTGACTTTAAAGTTGACCAGTCGACTACAGCTCAACAGGTTGTAGCAGCCTTGGCAGAATATTCAGACGTTCCTGAATATGTATTCACAAGCGGTAACGCTGTAGGTTCAAATACTAACGGAGCCAACGCATGGGGTGGAATGCCATTGAAATTCCGCTGCAAAGGTGGCAACCATACAACCAACCTTGATGCATGGTGTGTTGACGTGCCTCTGATGCGAGTTGAGGAGATGGTGCTTATCGAAGCTGAGGCTGCCGCCCGCCAGGACGAAAACCGCGGTAAGACAATTCTTGAGAATTTCGCAAAAACACGCGACGAGAAATTCGAATATGGCAAGCATAACGATGCCTACAACAACACTTCAACTCCTGCTATCATCAATGAAATCTGGTGGCAACGCAGAGTTGAGTTCTGGGGTGAAGGTCTTGCGATGTTTGACGTGAAACGTCTCAACAAGGGTATCATCCGCAGCTACGCCGGAACCAATCATGTGAACGGTTATCGCTGGAATACAAATGAGCCTCCGCAGTGGATGACATTCTGTATCGTTCAGACCGAGACCAACAACAACCCGGCTTGTACAAACAACCCGACTCCTATAGCTCCTACCGGAAATTCACCGGAGCACACCTGGTAATAAACGATAATTCTTAAATGATTCGTAAAATGAAAAAATTCAAATATTTCCTATTGGGTCTGCCTCTGGCATTCCTCGGTGCGTGCTCTGAAGATATGGGCACAGAACCGGGCACGGATTCCAACCCGGTGGTAACAATGTATTCATATACACCTGAAATCTCCGATGGAGTAAATCCGGACAATGATGTTCTCGTCCGCTTCGCCACAAACAGTGCGGTTACAGACCTCTACTATCTTGTGGAATCTGAAGAAAGCGCTAATGCATACATTGATGCAAACGGATCTGACGCATACATGCAGAAGGTTATCGATGAAGGCGTAAAAGTTGACGTAAAGGGGTCAGAGAATATCGATAAACTGATCACCGACCAGCATGGAGACATCATCGTTACCGGCGTCGCAACAAACGGTGGCGCGAGGTCTATGGCGACTGTAACATTCACCGGTCTTGACTGGACTAAACTCTGTAGTGGAGAATTCGTTCCTAACAATCTCGGAATGCCCAACTCCATCTGCGATCTCGAGCAATGCGTGCAAGACGACAACATGTTTAGAGTCAAAGATGCCTTTAAACCCGGATATTCTCTCAAATTCAAATTGATGGGTCTTAAAGGTTCAATGGCTGGAAAAATATTCTATCCCGTTCGCGTTCCCGAAGCTCAGACCGGATATAGTCTTACTGTAGGTGGAGCTGTTTCTCCCCTTTGGGTAATAGATGTCGCCGGATGGCAGGAAAACACAAGTTTGGCAACAGACAGCGGTTACTGGTGCATAATGTATGATAACTTCTTCTGCGAATTCAATCTCGCATGGATGACAAACGCAGGATGTGTAGCACCTGGATCCGCAGAGGATGGTCAGGGTAACACGTCATTCTTCAATCCAGCAGAATAACACCCGATACAAAACAATTAAAAATAGAGAGCTGCCAGTGGCGGTTCTCTATTTTTTTGCATCAATATGTACAATTTTTAATTATATTTTGCTATTTTTGTAAAATGAGTTTATTATTATAAATTTTGCGATTAATTTACGCTTATGAAAAGATATTTATCAGTTTCCATGCTTGCGCTGGCGGGAGTGTTCGCCGCCGGTGCCGCTCCGCTGACTCCGGACCAGGCGTTGCGCCGCGCAATGGGCGACGGTCCGATGAAGATTGCCGGCAAACAGATGTCGTCAATGCGTCTCGCACACTCGATGACAACTGAAGCAGGTGATCCAGCAGTCTATGTGTTCGACCGTCCCTCATCGTCAGGATATATCATTGTCAGTGCCGATGACACAGCCGCGCCGCTTTTGGGATATGCAGACTCAGGCGAGTTCAATGCAGAAGCCATGCCGCCGCAGATGCAATGGTGGCTCTCGGAATATGCCGTCCAGATCGCCAACTCAACAACTACAGAGGCATATTCCACACGCGCTTCCGTGCATGCGGCAATCGCACCGTTGATGAAGACGGTATGGAACCAGACAACTCCATTCAATAACCTCTGCCCGGTAGAAAATGGCTACCGCTGCCCCACAGGTTGTGTCGCTACAGCTGTGGCACAGGTGATGAAATATTATAACTATCCGGCATCAGGTACCGGCCGCGTCACAGGTCTTACAGATTGGCTCCGTCTTGACAACATCAAGTTCGACTGGGAAAACATGATTGATTCATATAACGGATCATATACCAACACCCAGGCTACTGCTGTAGCCACTCTGATGCAGGCTGTGGGATATGCATGCAAGATGTCGTACAGTCCCAACGGTTCTGGTGCATTGGGAATCAACGCTGCCTTGGCTCTTTTCAATAATTTCAAATACAATCCGAATATCCAGTATCTTGAACGCAGATATATCAATGCCACAGATTGGGATGAAATTATATATGGCGAGCTTAAGGCGGGAAGACCTGTAGTCTACGGAGGTCAGTCAACATCCGTCGGTCATGAGTTCGTATGCGACGGCTATGACGGAAACGGCTACTACCATTTCAACTGGGGATGGGGTGGTATGTCTGACGGCTATTTCCTTCTTGACGCCCTCAACCCGGATTCTGTCGGCACAGGCGGCGGCGAAGGAGGCGGCTACAACTCCGCTCAGGACATTATCATCGGTGTCCAGCCGGAGGCAACATCAGTTAATCCCCGAGTTACACAATGGGGCACACTGACCGTCACCATGAGCGGAAGCACAATGAATCTCCTCGTTGACAATGCCGGCGCCAAAGGCAACTGGCTCAACACCGGAATATCCGCCATAGATGTAAACATAGCAGCCGAATTCAAGCGTATCACCGGCACTGCCACACCTGCATACTCTTCTATATGGAGCGGCAATATAGGCGCACTTACATTGAATGGAAACCAAGTGTCATATAAAGGTATAAATGGATCAGGGTCGATCTCCGTGCCTCCTACACTTACCGATGGCAAATATAAGGTGACAATCTGCTGCAAGAGCACTACTGATCCGAATGCTCCATGGATACCTGTAAGCACAAGAACCGGTGAATATAACTTCGTGTATCTCACCAAGAGCGGCAGCAGTTACACGGTGGAGAATCTTCCGCAGGCTGAATTGACAATCGTTTCTGCAACTCCGACAACTGATGTGTATTACGGAAGCGCCTGCAAGATCAAAATAACCGTGTCAAACAGCTCCCAACTTGAAATGACCGGAGGCTTCTACCCCGTCCTCCTCACAGGCGATGAGGAAGTAATGCTTGGCGAGGGCATAACAATGACTCTACAGCCCGGAGAGAAGAAAGAACAGGAATTCACAACAGCCTTCGAACTTCTCCAGGGAGCAACCGCACCCAACCGCTCCAAGAATTACACGCTGAAATTCCTCAAGGGAGCCAACAGCACGGAATATTACAATTGAAACGCGCTGCTGAAGATGAATGTAATGAGCGGCACTCCTATCCTAAAAGTAACAGACTACTGCGTCGAAAATGCCAATATAAGAAAGGAGACTATCGGTGGTGCAGAAAGGGATGCGTATGTAGTGACAAATCTTGCCGAGATCCCATTTTCAGCAACAGTCACCAATACATCGACATTCTTTGGTTCACAACTATACACTCTCATCTTCAACGGTGACCTATCCGGAAAGAATCTCACCTCCGGAGCGATGGGGCCGACGCCGATACTTGCATCCGGTGAGTCAGCCCAGGTGAAAGGTTCCATCAGTTTCACAGATGGCGAAGTCGGCAAGAGCTATGCCGCAGTGATGTTCTATGCCACAGCGTCGGGAATCGACCAATTGAGGACATGTCCGATTATCTATTTCACGGTGGATCCTTCTTCCGGGATCAACGACATAACAGCAGATTCAGGATCTCTGCTCACATATGATCGCGCGGCACGTTGCATCACAGGTGATCCCACAATAAAGGCCATCGAAATCTACGATCTCAACGGCCGTAAGCTCAATGGCATTTCGGGCGAAGAAGGCTCTCTTACCCTCAGCCTCGAAGGAATGACTCCGGGAATGGTTATCGCCATCGGCAGAACCGCCACCGGCGAAACCCACACCCTGAAAATCCTCCTCTAAAAAATCGGTAGAGTATCGGTCACTCGCAGTGTCCGAATCCATCCCCCGGTTATAATCAGGACTCAATTCCTGATTATAACCGGGGTTTCCATTCCTATGTATTGAAATTTCGGGTTCTTTGCCTTGAATTCCCGGATGAATGCCGCGGCATCAGCCACGGAATCGAAACTCCCGGCTATTAGATACCATTTATCGCCAAGAGCTTTCCCTGCGCATGCCTGATACCCTTTCGCACGCAACGCTTCCGCTCCTGAGCGGGCATTGGTGGGCATCTTGAAAACCGACACAGCCACCTTCACCGGCCGCTGCGCGACCGTCTCATCCTCCGCCTTCACACCATCAACGGCGAAATAAAACTCTTCACCATCTATCATCTGTTTACGGGGAGCATCTTCCGATATAAGCCCATCGGCAGCAAGAGACTCGTTCACTTTCTCACGCTTGCTGACAGCGGCATCATATGCCGCACGGTAATTCTTCTCTGTGGGCTTGCAACCGGTCAGCACAACCGCCGCCAATGCCATCCCCAACAATATCTTTCTTCTATCCATATCTCATTTATTAAATTATCGGTTTCGTCAAGTAAAAGTTGATCACGCAGAGACGCAGAGGCGCAAAGATATTATACCGACCAATTCGACGCAGATGTCGTTGCCACTCCTGCTGAGACGCAGAGTCCGACGCTCCAGCTCCGCGCCTTTGCACAAATCGCCACGCGATTCTCCGTGACTGTTATCGCCCTTCACGCTGATTTATAACTTTAGGCTTTGCGGCTCTGCGACTTTGCGTGAGAATTAATCCAGTAGTTTAATCCGGTACTATGGCTTATCAAGGATAAATTTTATTCTCTATGCTGTGGTTCTTTGGATCTTTGGTCTAAAGGGCTTCGAGAATCCTCACTTCGCGGGGAGCGAAGCGATATGTCCTGTCTGCGGTAAGAGGTGTTATGATCTCTCCGGTAAGAATATCGCGGTAACGCTTCCCCTCGGGTATTATCTCAAGGTAACGGCTCATATCAACATCGTTGGTTTCATCCGTGCCGTTCATCATCACAATCACCTCATCATCTCCTGCCCGACGTTCATACAGATAAACACCGTTCGTGGGCATGAAATGCTTCATTGTCCCCTCCCCTATAGCCTTACTGCCTTTACGCCATTTGCAAAGCGTGGAGATGAAATCGAAAGCCTCATTCTGCAATGCAGAGCGTCCCTCGCGGGTGAATACAGTGGTCTGATCACCGGGGAATCCTCCGGGCATATCCTTGCGGACATTTCCGTCGCCACCTTCACGGGTGCCGTGCATCAGCAATTCCGTGCCATAATATAGCTGAGGTATGCCCGGAATGGTGAGAAGCACAGTCAACGCCTGTTTCCATTGATCAAGCGTCTCCGGCTCGGTAAGGATGAAGCGCTCCGTGTCGTGATTGTCAAGAAAACGCAACACATTCATCGGATCCGGATATACATAATCGAGAGCGAGATGATCATATATGGTATTAAGTCCGTTCCATGGATCTGTCTTCGTCTTGAATGGAGCCATGTCGCGACTCTTTATCATCAAAGGGAAATCCATCACAACCGGCAGATTGGTATCCGGATTCTTTGCAGAGGCAAGTGGTGAACCTTTCTGCCAGAACGCCTCGCCGGCTGTATCGCCAAACCAGCATTCTCCAACTATGTTGAAATCCGGATATTCAGCCATCACATCGTCAATCCAACGCGCCATAGCCCTCTCATCGGCATAAGGATAGGTATCCATGCGTATGCCATCGATCTGCGCCTCTTCTATCCACCATATCGAATTCTGCACGAGATATTTCATAAGATGGGGATTACGCTGGTTGAGATCCGGCATCTCCTCCACAAACCAGCCATCCTGGGTAAGTTTGCGGTCGTAATCGGTGGCATAAGGATCCGTTATGGTAGACAGACGGTAATTGGTCTGCACATATCCATCGGGGAAATTGAACCAGTCGGTCGACGGGCGATCCTCAAACCAGGGATGTCCCGAGCCGCAATGGTTAAAAATCATATCCATGACTGTCTTTATACCCTTGCCATGAAGTTTCTCAATGAGCGCTGAATACTGGCCGTTGGTACCGAAACGAGGATCAACGCGGTAATAATCGGTTGTTGCATACCCGTGATAGCTTCCACCTTTCATATCATTCTCAAGGACAGGATTCAGCCATACTGCCGTTATGCCGAGGGTGTCAAGATAGTCAGCATGATCTGATATGCCCTTCAAATCACCGCCGTGGCGGGTATTGGGATCTTCACGATCCACAGCCACATGATGGCGCAACGACGCCACATCGTTGATCGATTCATCTCCGCATGCAAATCTGTCCGGCATAACCATATATAGCACATCGGAAGCAGAAAACCCTTTAGCTCCCTTCTGCTCACGCCGTGCCCGCAATTCATACTCCTTGACCACTCGCTTCTTCCCTTCCCGCCATTCCAGCTTCATCTTTCCGGGTTTGGCTTCCGGAGAGACAGAAAGATATACGTATTGCCAGTTGGGCGAGCCATCAAGACGGACCACAGAATCGACGCGCACACCGGGATAATTCACTGAAAAATCCGTCGGCTTTATGTTTTTTCCATGTATCTGGAGCTGCAATGACGTGTCATGCATTCCTATCCACCAATGCGGAGGATGAATTTCATCAACAGAGAAAGAAGCTGCTGATGCAGACAGGGCACCCCCTGCCATAAAGCAGAAAAGGCCGCGGCATATTCGCCGCAACCTGCTGATGGTTTTATTCTTAAATTTGTTCATTAAACATTATCATTTGGAATTTTTCAGTCAACCTGGATAACGAGGTGATTTGTCAAGCTCCAGAATTTTGCGGGATCTGTGATCTGGATAGTCTTCGGACCATCTTTCTCACCCGTGATCTGATAGCTGCCGGCGGGCATATTGCTCCAGATCTTAACTTTCTTGGAGTTTGTAGGGATAGCTGAGAGAGTGCGCTTGTCGGCAGTCACGAAATAAGAGCTGTCGAAATCGCCTTTGAGCACCTTGGTAGCACCGAGGAATTTTTTCTCCAACAGACCCTTCTCCTTAAGATTCTTGTTTGTGCCGATTGCATAATACACGCGGTTTGCCTCGTTTTCAGCAGCTACAGCCTGAGCTTGAGCCTCCTCTTTGGCAGCAGTCTCGGTCTTAACCTGCTCCTGCGACTCAGTTACCTGAGTGTTCAGCGTCTCGATCTGACCTTTTGCAGTGGCGAGATCGCTCTCAAGCTGGTTGATTTTCTGATCCTGCGAAGCGATACGCTCTTTCAACTGAGCGATAGTTTTGGTCATCACGCTGTTCTCGTTACCGGTAGCCTTGATTTTCTCCTCCATTGATGTGAGAAGAGCTTTATTAGCGGCAAGACGAGCCTTGATTGATGCGAGATTATGACGGATCTCCGCACGACGGTCGGCGTTCTCTCCATTTCCCATGTTGTAGAGCAGGCCTTCCTGCATGTTGATGGAATCGAGGCCGGTATAGATATCACCCATCAGAAGCATGAGGGAATCGTTAAAAGTGGCAGCCTCCTGATATTCAGCTGTAAGGTCGGCGATACGGATTGAATCCTCATCGAGTTTCTTCTGATTTCCCGAGCACGATGCGAGGAGCGCTGCTCCCAAACCGAGGAATAAAATGCTTTTCTTCATAATATTGGAGTTTTTAGTGTTTAGTTTAAAGTGGTAAAATCTAAATATATTGAAGACAATGGATTTTCATGATCTCACCTGCCTTCGATGACTATAACAATTTCCCCCTTCGCTTGGTTCGATGCATAATATTCCGCAAGGTTTCCAAGGGTGTCACGGTTGATTGTCTCATGCATCTTGGAAATCTCCCGGCAGACAGCCGCCTCCCTCTCCTCTCCGAAAGCATCTGCAAGCTGACGAAGCGTTCGGGCCAGACGTAACGGGGATTCATAGATAACTACAGTGCGCGGATCCTGGGCGAGTTCAGCAAGTCGCGTCTGGCGCCCTTTCTTCACAGGAAGAAAACCTTCGAAAACAAACCTGTCGCACGGCAAACCGGATGACACAAGAGCCGGAACAAAAGCTGTGGCACCGGGCAGACATTCCACCTCCACACCTCGCCTGCGGCATGCGCGCGAAAGCATAAAACCGGGATCAGAGATTCCGGGGGTGCCTGCATCCGAGATCAGGGCCACAATCTCACCTCCCTCTATACGCTCGGCTATGGCATCACATGTCTGATGCTCATTAAATTTATGATGGCTCCTCATCGGAGTGGCTATCTCGTAATGCTTGAGCAATTTACCGGATGTGCGCGTGTCTTCGGCAAGGATATAATCAACCTCTTTCAGCACTTTAAGCGCACGGAAGGTGATATCCTCGAGATTGCCGACAGGCGTTGGCACTATGTATAGTTTTCCGCTCATGACTCAAAATAACCTCTTATTATCTCCATGAAATCAACCACCTCCTGATTCTCCATATCCCATCCGAGCTGATCGATGAAATACTCCTCTGCCTCCTCATAGCTCTCCATAGCCGCAATCATATTCATCGCAGAGGAGAATTCAGCATCAGAATTAGCGAAAAGCTCACGACGGAAGCGGAAGCGGTCGTTAAGACAGAATGCCGGTTTATCGGTTCTCTCTTTTCTTACAGGAGCCTGCTTCTGTAAAGAGATAGGATCTGTGCCCGGATTTTGAGTTACAGATACAGTGTCGGTTTCCTCAAAAAGCTCTGTGATAGTATTTACAGGTTCCGGTTCAGGCTCCGGTTCAAGTTCAGATTCCTGTTCCGGCTCAAATTCAGGCACGGGCTCAAATTCAGGCTCCTCCGACGCTAAAATTTCTTCCTCCGCTATGCTGAAAGATTCCTCCGCGATATCATCTGCGGGAGCATCTTCGAGAAGAGACATTATTCTGCCTTTTATAAGAGGCTCAAGTTCTGATAGCTTGTCCTCGCGTAGTTGAGCGAGCTCAAGAAGCCCCTCTATTTCATAAATCTTGTCTTTAAGATTTTTAATTTCCTCTATTGTCATTATAGTCATTTGTTTTAGAGTCCGTTTCATTGTTGTCAAACACCTCGAGCAGCGCCCTGCGGACAGCCTCACGCGCTGCACTGCGGTTGGTCATATCATTGAGCATCACCACAATAATATGTGTAGGGGCGTAATCATCATCAAGTTTATATCCTGCATAACACTGGATACCCTTCATGCTGCCCGTCTTCATCGCCACATATCCTTCTAACGGAGTATCCACAAGAAAGTTTTTCAACGTGCCTTCCTGTCCGGCAAGCGGAAAGAAAGACGCGTAATATGGGTTGTCGGCTCGTTTCGAGAGTACGTGTGCCATAAACCTTGCCGTCACACGGTTCTGACGTGATAATCCTGAACCGTCAATGATATTTACCCCCGACATCGGAGCCTTATGCTTTTTCCAATATGAAGTCTCGCGGGCTGCCGCGTCAGAAGTGTTCCCTTTTGCTCCAGATTCCACAGCATATGTGCGCAGCAACGCCTCGGCATACTGATTGTCGCTCCGCATCATGCAAGACCGCATGATCTCGTCAAGAGGCACCGACTGATGGTCAACGAGCAGCTGACGTTCTCCCTCACGGACTGACTCGCCAGCCACCGTGATACCACGGCGCGAAAGAGCCGAACGCAACCGGGTGTCGAACACCGCCGCCGGATTTGATACAGACCTGCTTCCCGATGCATTATCCTCGAAGTTGAGACCATGGGAACCTGTGCCGTAAGCGTGCGGCAAGTCTCCTGACATCCACGAAGGCGGTATCGCCGGACCACTCCATACCTCTTCATCGACAACAATCCTGCCGCCGATAGTTGAAACACCTTCCCGCGCGAGAGCTTCAGCAATCTCAGCGCAGATATCCGAATTCCCGTCGACATGCCGTGAATTCAAAGACGGGTCTCCGCTTCCTACAACCACCACATTCCCTTCAAGAACACCGTCGCGCACCGGACCTGTGGTATAGACACGCGTATGAAAACGGGCGTCTTCCGACATGCGGTCGAGCAGCGTGGCCGTTGTCACGCATTTCATGATGGATGCGGGAATCAAAGGCTTGTCAGCATTAAGCTCCGCAAGTGTGCTACCATTGGCAAGATCTATGATCAGAAGGGAGGATTTATCTCCGTTCAGACCTCGCGACCGGCTGAATTCACCAGTTATATCGGCTCGGGCAGGGAGCGTCAGCAGAAGGAGAATGAGAATGAATATATAGGGTATCCGCAATTTCATATTACAAAATTAACTCATCTTGCTCCTACTTACAAATCTTTTTAGTAATTTTGGCTTATGAACTATGAACGACGACCATACACATTCGACCGGGTGGTGCGCATACTCTTCTCTGTCTGCGCTCTCTTAGCTACCCTTTATCTCCTTACAATTCTCAAAGGAGTGTTACTGCCATTCTTAGTGGCGGTACTGATTGCATACATGCTTGAACCTGTGGTGAAATGGAACCAGCGGTGGATGCATACCGCCAACCGTTTTATCCCCGTGATGACAACCCTCTTAGAGACAAGCGTGGTGATAGGGGGATTCTGCGCGATCTTCTTCCCATATCTGATATCGGAATGCACGCAGATGACCGAGATGGTAAAGACGTACGCCACAAAGCAGATTGACATCCCTTTCATCTCCGAGAGCATACACCGCTTTATCCGCGACAACATCGACTTCAACCAGCTGTCGAAGCTGCTTTCTCAGGAACAGTGGGAAAAACTGATCAAGACCAGCATTTCATCCTCTTGGGGATTCCTCAGTTCAAGCCTCGCATTCGTTTTCGGGGTTATAAGCTGGCTTGTCGTGATACTCTATGTCATATTCATCATGCTTGATTACGAGAAGCTCACTCTGAGCTTCCGTCAGCTTGTGCCCCATGGCCACCGCCGCAGGGTTTTCCGCATCTTTGATGACATCAAGAATGCGATGAACCGCTATTTCCGCGGTCAGTTCCTGATAGCATCCATTGTCGGAGTAATGTTTTCAATAGGATTCCTTATCATAGGTCTGCCTATGGGCGTGGTGTTGGGACTGTTCATAGGGTTACTGAACATGGTGCCTTACCTCCAGCTGATATCCCTGCCTATAACGGCCCTGCTCTGTCTGGTATGGACGGTAAGCACAGGAGGGGATTTCTGGCTCATTTTCTGGGAATCAATGGCTGTATATGTCATAGTGCAATGTATCCAGGATCTTGTGCTTACGCCGAGAATAATGGGCAAGGTGATGGGACTAAACCCGGCGATCATCCTACTGTCGCTCTCGATATGGGGCAGCCTCTTAGGATTCATGGGGCTTATCATCGCTCTGCCTCTCACCACCCTCATCCTATCGTATTATAACCTTTATGTGATTCAAAGAATCCAGCAGAAACAAGAACGTAATCATGATTCATCTACCGATATCGGCTGAATATGCCACAGTCGCGCAAGAGACTGTGGAGGAACTGACACAAAAAGTCTCGACTGAGATTAACCCTGACGCTGAAAGCGCACCCTCAGAGGAGGAACACACAAACGGTCTTATCGCGGATCTTGCATGGATTCTGCTGCTTGGAGCTGTAGTAACGCTGCTGTTCAAGAAGATGAAACAGCCTGTTGTGTTGGGATATATATTGGCGGGATTCCTTGCAAGTCCGAAGTTTGAATATCTTCCCTCCATCTCAAACCTTGAAAATATCTCTTTCTGGGCGGATCTGGGAATTGTGGTGCTGATGTTCTCGATCGGTCTTGAATTCTCATTCAAGAAGCTGATGAATTCCGGTTCGTCCGCTATTGTTACGGCTCTGATCATTATCACGGGAATGACATTCGCGGGCTTCGGCATGGGGTGCCTGTTAGGATTGAATACAATCAACTGCATCTTTTTAGGAGGCATGATTTCTATGTCTTCTACCACCATAATCATGAAATCACTTGATGACTTGGGATTGAAGCAGAAGAAGTTTGCGTCTCTTGTGCTTGCGGTGCTGATAATCGAGGATCTTTTCGCTGTGCTTATGCTGGTGCTCCTATCTTCGCTGGCCATGGGAGATGTGAAGGGCATGGAACTACTTTTCTGCATCGGAAAACTGCTCTTCTTCCTGATAATATGGTTTCTTGTCGGTGTATATGTCATACCGACATTTCTCACAAAAATGCGCAGTTATCTTAATGACGAGACCCTGCTTGTTGTGGCTATGGGGCTGTGTTTCTCGATGGCGGTGTTCAGCGTGATGTGCGGTTTCTCGCTTGAATTAGGCGCCTTCGTGATGGGTTCGATTTTGGCAGGTACGGTGATGGCTGAAAGGATGGAGCGCGTGATTGGTCCGGTGAAAAATCTTTTTGGCTCTGTCTTCTTCATCTCTGTGGGTATGATGGTGGATCCGCATATCTTAGGGCAATACTGGCTTGAGATTCTTATGCTCGCCGCGGTGGTGATTGTGGGCATGATTATTTTCGGGACTCTCGGAATGCTCGTAACCGGACAGAATCTCAAGGTGGCGATAGAAAGTGGTTTCACGTTGACGCAGGTCGGTGAGTTCTCATTCATCATAGCATCGTTGGGTATGGCTTTAGGTGTGCTTAACCCTTCGCTTTATCCAATAATTGTGGCGGTTTCGGTGCTGACAATTTTTACCACGCCATACTTCATACAGATGGCGGATGGCGCATACATGCGCATTGAGAAGCATCTGCCCAAGGGTCTCAACTTCCTTATATCAAGATATTCAAAGCAGGTTACAGACTCCAGCGAGACAAAACAGCTGTGGATAGCCATTATCAAGCGCTATCTCTGGAGGATGCTTCTATATTCGGTGATATTGCTCGCAGAGATAATGTTCTCACGCAAATTCTTCTTCCCGATAGTGGAGAATTATCTGCCGGAATGGGGACATATCGTCGCTACCGTACTCACTATCATAGCCATGCTTCCGTTCCTCGTGGCCCTCAGTTTCAGCACAACCAAGCCTGACGAGAGAATGAGGCTTCATCAGTCGGCAAGTTTCTATGATGTGCCGCTTGTCGCCATGCGCATAGTGCGTTATCTGCTTGCCCTTTTCTTCATAACCTATTTCACCACCCTGGCATATTCATCTATCACAGGATGGCTTGTAGGCGCAGGATGTTTCATCCTCATCATGGTCTTTGCATCAACCAAACTCATGCAGCGTTACAACCGTATGGAGGAAAGATTCATGAACAACCTCAACAGCCGTGAAAACACACGTCTCGGCACCAACAACAATCTTGTGGACGACATGCACCAGGCATATATCCAGATAGGCACATGCGCGCCATTTGTCGGCGACAAGATCAAAGACTCCGGTCTGCGCGATGACTATGGCGTGAGCATATCGAGTATACAGCGTGGCGACGACTACATGCCTCTGCCCTCACCTATGGCACGTATTTTCCCCGGTGATATACTTGGAGTGATTGGCTCTGACGATCAGCTGAAACGTCTGAACGAAGACATTGAAAGCTCCGAACAGGCATGCGCAGCCATAAAGGTAACGCAGCATAAGGTTGATCTTAAGAGCATACGTCTCTCTGAGAATTCACCGATAGTCGGCATACCATTAGGTAAGACCAACATTCAGAAAGACTTCTATTCGATGATTGTGAAAGTGCAGAGGGCGGAAGACGAATTCCTCCAGCCTGACCGCGACACCATCCTGCGCCCTGGCGACATCATCTGGGTGGTAGGCGACCCCGCCTTCTTCGACAAAATGAAATAACCGATATTTAGAGGTTGTCGTACAATTTTACATAAAGAACGAGATTTTTTATACCCGGTAAATAAGAAAGTCAAGACCGCGACTATCTTTGTGAGTGATTACCAATGTGTTGCAAAAAAAGCCAACAGGCTGTTGACTTTTTGGGTGAACAGACATCTGACGGTACGGTATCAATGCCATACTTCTTCGCTAAAATACCGTTGTAGAATGGTCGTTTGAGGGGATAGAGCGGCCAATTGGAGTCGCTGAATATGAGAAAGAAATCAAGAAAATGATTGAGGAAATTCCTACTCCCAAGAAAATAGAATAAAACGACAACGCCATTTCGCGAAAATTAGTAAATTTGAGGCAGTAAAAATCAAATTGCAGAGGAGCAATATGGGCAAGACAATAAAAGCATATCTAATACAAGTCGTGATAAGTTTTTTTGCTTTCGGACTGACATTGTGGCTTTTTAATATTATAGTTGACAAGGATTCAACTATTAACGCGGAATTCACATTCCAATGCGCAGTATTTGCACTGCTTTTCTCTGCATGGTCAACCTATTCTAATAAAAAGAATTCATGAAGGTCAAAAATAATTTTCGCAATAAATATAAACAGTTTCTAAATATCTTTTATTATATTTGCAAGCGGGTTGATTGAAACCCGACACAAGACATTTTAGAAAGCGTTTATCGGCGCGAGTTCTTGATCACCTGAAATTCTCGCAAAATTTCTATCAAAGTCAAGGATTGTGCAACGGTAGATGCCCGTTGATATGTAGTATATATAACCGTATCATCTCCATATTTCTGATTTATGGGGATGATATGAGAATATATCTATATATAAGCGTGGGCTTCTGCGTTGCCGTCTGACTTTGAAAGGGCAATGCGAGAAGCCTATGGTGAGAGGACGGCATAAGATACAGATTCCTGCGCTTTTTTCATTGCCATATAGCAAATGCCGACGAGAGGGATCCCGAGGCACGAACTAACATGAAAAAATTTTTTTACCTTATGCTGCCTGTGGCAACATTCATGGCACTCGCAATGACGGCAGCTTCCGGATTTGTCATTTCGGCTGATTCCGGTTCACCTCTTGATGAGCCAAAGCCACCTATCATCGAAACTAGTGATTATGACTACCCCATTTTTGTCAAACCAATCAATGATGCAGCTACCGGATCGCAAACGTATCCGGGATGGACAGGAAATCTTTCTACGGATGGCATTGTCTCTCCGGAACTTGATCTCTCCGGAATGGTACGCCCGATGCTTGTAAGTCTTAACGAGACTACTTGCGAAGCAAATGAAATAAGAGGCGTACAAATTCTATGTAGCGAAGACGGGACAACGTTCAAGCAACTCAGCTTGCTTAACAGTATAATCACTGTGCCCAAGTCAACACGCTTCATCAAATTCAAAAAATCAGGAAGTTCCAATTCACTTCCGGGATGTCTGATACTCTGCGATATAAAAGAGGACGGTGCTATCGCACAAGTAAAATGCGATTACTCTCTGCTAACTACCATTGGAGAGAACTGGGGATGGCCCGAATATAATGACGACCCAACGACGCCATATGCATGGATTGACTACAAGATCACGCCGGATCCGGAAATCAAAGGTTACAGATACGTGCAAATCGATGAAATTGATAATATCAGTGATGAATTTGGAATAACATTCACCATTGACCTTTTCTATTTCAAGGCAAATGGGAAAACTTACACTTTCAAGGGAGTGCGTAACAGATCAAAATCTTACATCATACCCGCTTGCACATCTGAGATATTTGTAAGATATAAGACTTTTGAATCCGGACCATTACCGGACATCATCAAAATGGGTGAAGAGATGTACCAAGACGGAGCAGAATCCCCTTTTGATAATCATATTGTACCCGTACACGTATGTGACATGAGGTATAAACCACAGAGCGTTTCCGGGACAAGACTTACAATCTCCACAGACAAGAACTTCTGGTATGATGTGGATGGAGACGGAATGCTCGACTGGCTCAAATTTGGAGATGGTGTAAACGCAATCCGTTCATTCACTATAGATGGATATGATTCCAGCATTCTGGCTTCCGGAATATTGACAGCATCACCGCAATGGATAGATTACAATAATGACGGCTATATTGACATATACTCCCAAAACAAGATTCTGTCTTCCAATGAATTCATAGCTTTCGAAGACGTTTCTCCTACCGAGGAACTAAACAAACTCTATCCCTCCGGAAGTGCATCTGAATATTTCGAACCGGTGGATTACAATTCCGATGGACGGATGGATTTCATATTGCCGGAAATACATGATAAATACATAACAGACAACGAACGCTACCTGATGACAACCGATGCCAATGGCAAGGTAGAAATCAGCACTGTCAGAGTATATACTCCTGAGGAATGGGCAAATGTCCGCAAAGAGATAAATCTTTTCAGCAGTCCGGGTAATCCTCTTGACATGAGCGCCTGGATCATACATCCCAAACCGGCAAAACAAGCGTCATCCTTTGTCAATATTGACCTGAATGGCGATGGTCTTCCGGATCTTGTAGACACAACATCCGGACTGTTCATGATGAACACGGGACAAGGGAGTTTCGTGATATCCTATCTGGGTGAGAAACTGTCATTAAGGGATTTTAACGGTGACGGCATCATGGACTACACATCATACGTGCAGAAAGAGAAAAAACTGACTGTGGCCGTTTCCGCAGCAGGAAACACCCATAAGGAATCCACACTGATGTCAAACCTAAACCTTGACAAGGTATGGACATACGATTTCGATCATGACGGAGATGTCGATATCCTGGCTTCCACGCTTCCTGACAGCGACAAAGGATATGGATATCTGATCCTTTTCAGCAATCAGGGAAATGGGACATTCCGTCGCCAAGAAACGAGCCTGGATGGCGTTCTGAGTTTCAAGGAATGTCTCGATATTGACGGTGATGGGTGCTATGAGGCTGTCGCAACCCTGGATGATAATGATGTCGTGGCTTATAAAATAAACCGCAACGGTAAGATAGCCACCACTCCGCAGATGATATATCCCGGATTTGTCATGTCCGGAAGAGGTAAAATGACTATTTGATCGCTGACCCGAAACATACAGGACGGATGCATCTCCTATCATCCGGTGATTTTAAAGATATGCCTGTGATTGAAATTGAAGGCAACATAAACAATCCGCCGGAAAAACCGGATGCTCCTACCATCTTCTTTGATCCTGCCACATCTTTATTGACCGTAAACTGGAAAAAAGGGAATGATAAGGAATCCGCCTCAGCGGATCTGTCATATGCGTTGAGAATAGGCTCTGCTCCCGGAAGGGATGATATACTTCCATGTCATGCTCTTGCCAATGGGACAAGGTGTGATCTGCGCCAAGGAAACTCGGGCTATGCCCTCTCTCGCACTTTTGACATAAGTTCGTGGAAAAACGGCAAGTATTATATTTCCGTGCAGGCTATCGATCCAAACTGCGCAGGATCGCAGTTCAGCGCAGAAACGGTATTCGAAAAAGCAACTCCTTCATGTGGGTTCAAGGTTATTTTCAGTGGCACACCCGCTGTAGGCGAGGAGTTCATTGTTAAACTTGATTCTGATGTTGATACACAAGCCGCATATGAATGGGAGATGGATGGCGCAAAGGTCATTGAAAACAATGCCGGGGCTGTAAAGCTACTCTATGAGACACCGGGAGAGAAAAAGATATCCCTAACAGCAAGATACAACAATGGTCAAAGCAACACATTCACCCGCATTGTCAAAATCTCGCCAATACGGGGAGAAGCTGCCACATGGGAAGTTGCTATGCTCGCAATGGATTTTGATGAAGATGGCAAATACGAGATTGTAGGTGGTGAAAACTACAATTTAATCGGAATCATGGCCGAGAATGAGAACGGACAATACTCTCGTGTCAGGAACATATTCAACGAGACATTCACCGACTGGAATTCCATGGAATGGATGCCGACCGACATCAACCGCGACGGTATGGCGGATCTGGTAGGATTCCAAAGTAAAGCCGTAAGAACACTCGTCAACGAGGGCGTATGCTCCTTGACTGTAAGTGAACTCCTACCTGTGGAGCTAACCGTCAACGGATCTACCTATCCGGTGGACATTGACAATGATGGAATATATGAGGCTTTCACTGATAAGAAAGTAGTGAAATTCTCGTCTGATTATTCATCTTCGTATGAGCTTGATTATGAATCGCTGGGATTACCACGGCAACCTGTAAAATTTGCTGATTACGACAATGACAGTCTAATAGATGCTATTGTGTCGGAAGGAGATGTTTTCGCAGTATACCGCAACAACGGAAACATGACATTCTCTCGTATGAAGGAGTTCAAGAATTATGGTGGAGATGATTTCGTTGTAGCTGACTTTGATGGAGATGGACTCATGGATATCATGACAAGCGATTATGAACATCTTTGGGGAGCTTATACAAAATCTTCAGAATATGTCTACATATACTGGGGAGATGGTGATTTCACTCAAGTGCAGTGTCCTTCCGGCAATCCTTTCGGTCCATCCACTTTCAGTTTCGACATCGACAACAATGGATGCACAGACGTTGTCCTCGCTGATAATTTCGTCTATTTTTACCCCGGGAAGAAAGCTGAGGCTGTCAGTATTTCCAATAGTGCATATAACGGATACAATATAGATTTCCTGTTCAGGCGCAAAGATGGACTATATGGCAGCTATGCGCACAACGTGCATCTTGCTCCCAACAAAGCCCCGTCTGCCCCCAGTGCGCTACGTTACAGCCAGCAACCTGAAGGAATGATCATAGAATGGGATATGGCAACTGATGACAATACTCCCTCCAAAATCCTTAGATATAATCTCAGCATCCGACGTAAAGATGCCTTTGGAGAAAATTCCTACATTTATTCCCCGCTAAACAGCGGCAACTCAAATGTGCCGTTACCCGTCGGAACACAACTTATCGGCTCCAACAGATTCTTCATACCTATATCCTCAATACCGGCCGGTAATTATGAGGTGATGGTGCAGGCGGTTGACGGAATGTGGCTGCAATCTGAATTCTCCGATATGATGACCATGAAGGTCGCGGAATCCGCATCACTCAAAATGGTATCCGCAACAATGGTAGGGATAAGTGAGGAAATAGCAATGCTCACTAATCTAAGTATATCTGATATCGATTTCGGCAAGGATGCGATAATCGATAGAACGGAAGGAAACAACGTGTTTGTGACATGGAATTCAGAGGGACAGAAATCAATCACAGCCGGTGGAACCGAGATAGGAAGGATCTTCGTACATCCCACGATACCTGCAGATTTCTCATTCCCGACTGAGGCTCTTCTGAATGCAAGAATAACTTTACCCTCCTCTGCCGAATATATTGAAAACTGGGAAATTGCCGAAAATAACGGAAATTTCATAAATGTCGCTGAATTTGACAACGTGACATTGTCAACAGATGGACAGAAAAAGGTTATCGCATTCTCAAAACCGGGATATTTAAAGTTACGACGCACCCTTTCAACATCCTACGGATCTGTATCAATTGTAAAAGATGTGAAAGTAATAGAAAATAATGCTGCTCCTGTAATTTCCGATGTAACTGTAGACACAGATTCCAATAAGTTTGCAATATCATGGGATAGCAACTACCCCTCTGATGTGTCGGCAATCAACGTCTACAGAGAAACTTCCAAGATAAATGAGTACAAGCTCATTGCTTCTGTATCAAAAGAAACGACAAGGTATGTTGACTCAGAATCCGACGCTTCTGTCAGGAGCGCCAGATACCGGTTGTCTTATGAATTGGGTTACGGAGAATCTGACATGTCAGTTGCCCACCAACCTATTCACGTCATGATCAATCTCGGAGTCGGCAATTCAATTAATCTTATGTGGAGCAAATATGAGGGACGGGAAATCACCTCGTATAGAATTCTTAGGGGTACAACTCCGGATGATATGTCTTTGATTGATGAGGTTTCCGGCAATCAGTCTTCATATTCCGACATAAACCGTCCGGCAAATGCAGAATACTATGCTGTGGAGATTCTGACATCTTCTTCAACCCGGAAGAGTCCTGCATATATGGTGAAAGCCACCGATAATATTCATAGCCGTTCAAACATCGTATGTGTAAGAGATGCAAACGCTGTGAATTTCGTCGAGAATATTATAATTGGCAATAATGCAGGTGATTTCACGATATACTGTGACGAGGCTACATCTTTGCAGCTTTTCGCAACCACCATGCCGTCCTACGCAACCTACGCAAAGGTAAACTGGTATGTCAAGGAAGGCACGCAGTTCGTAACAGTCGACAGCAAAGGTATAGTCCGTGCAAAAGCATCAGGGGTAGCCCAGATAGTAGCTGAAGCTATGGACGGATCAGGCGTTTCCGCTACCGCGACAGTAAGAGTAATAAATTATCCCGACGAGACAAGCGGAATCAATGATATCAATGATGATTATTCCATCCGTATTGAAAATGGAAGAATCATAATAAGGAATATACCGATTCAGACTACTATCTATCTCTACGACACCCAAGGTAAATTGGTCACAATGGCAAAAGCTTCATCCGTAGAAACATCTCTCACACCTGAACCCGGTAGGATTTATATTCTTCGTATTGGCAAGTTCTCACGTAAGATTGTATTGTAACATCAATGGTCGTTTCAGACCATATCACCGAACAACGGCTCCTATTTTGCAATAGGGGCCGTTGTCATATAAATTATTTCTGCGTTCACTTGACATCAGAACTGTCGGGGGTAGATGACCAGAAGGTTATGGCGGGTGAAGTGACGGCCGAGGAAGATGGGAAGGCTCTCAAGATCTGAGCTATAGGAGACTGAGCCTTTGCGGGCTGCCACAACAACGAGTAGATCGTCTTCCTCAACCTCTGATGAGAGCAGGATGAAATCGTCCCAGGTGTCCATAGTACGGTAGTCATGACGCACCTCGAATCTGCCATCTTCAATTACACCGCGAATAAATTCTGCTGTCGCGGGCCAAGCGATGAACACCAGCCGAGCTGCCACCTGTGCCCCGAGATTGGCCATACGCATCACCCAAAGCTGGAAGCCGGTTTCATATTCGGCTTTTTCCGGAACAGCGATAACAATACGGTTTACCGTATCCACCGGAATGAAACAGCGGGACATCATCACCATTTTATTGGTGGATTTCAAAAGCTGCTCAATCATGTTGCCATAGAATGTATCCACCACATTGGATTTGCGGTGAAGACCAATTACAATCTCCGTGGCCCGTTCCTCATGACCGACATTGGTCAATCCAGACACTACATTGAGATCAAAGCGCTCCACTGTCTTTATATCCACATCCATTCCATCTGCCACGGAGACCGCGCTGCGCAGGGCATTGCGTCCCATCTGCACCACTCTCGAATCATCGTTACTTCGCACGAACAGCGCTGTGATATGATTATGATTTTCCGGAGCACGCATAAACAGGGCAAGCCGCATTATACCTTCCGATGTCACAGGATTGGCAACCGCCACTACCTGGCGGGCATATTCCCCGGGTGTCAACTCGTCATGACTCAGTTCTTCTGCCGTTATTCTGATTCGTATCTTTCTTGCTGCCCGCTCGGTGGTGACCGTAGAGATGATACAGCATATGAGTATCATAACCACAGCTCCGTTCATTATATCCTCGGTGAGCAAGCCATATTGGAAACCGATCATTGTAGCCGCAATTGTCGCAGCGGCTTTTCCAGATGTCAGGCCGAACATCAACCTGCGGTCTGCTCCATCGAGTCCGAAAAGTTTAGACGCAATCCATGCTGCAAGCCATTTTGTAGACAATGCCACGGCTGTCATGTTAATCGCCACCCATGCAACACCCCATCCTTTGAATATTACACCGACGTTGATAAGCATACCGACCCCTATCAGAAAGTATGGAATAAAGATGGCATTGCCTACGAATTTTATATTCTTCATCAATCCGGAACGAACCGGTATCATGGGGTTAAGCACCAGTCCCGCGAAGAAGGCTCCGAGGATTGCCTCCAGACCGATCAGCTGCGCGAGCAAAGAGGCAATGAATACAAGAGCAAGAATAAATATGAACTGGGTAATCGGGTCGTTGTTATGACCGAATACGCGGCGTGTGAGCCACGGAAATGAATAGCCCACCACCAGCATGTAGACAACCATGGATATCCCGAGCCGCCACAATCCGGCAACCTCGAATCCACCGTTAACCTTTACCGAAACCACCTGTGCCAAGGTGAGCAGAGCAAGCAAAACGGCAACTATGGTGCCGAAAACTGCGATAACCGCCGCCTGCACGTTCGACAGTCCGAAACGGCTTACAACCGGGTAGGAGATCAGGGTGTGGGAGGCATACATGGAGGCAATAAGCACTGACGTAGTCCAGCTTACACCGAACGCATAACGCGAACCGAATATACCTGCCACCATAGGCAGAATAAACGACAATAACCCGAAGATCAACCCTTTACGTGATGACTTCCGAAGATGGAACATATCAATCTCCACAGCAGCCAGAAACATGATATAGAGAATACCCACTTCTCCGAATATCTTGAAACTCGTGTCGCGCTCAAGAAGATTCAGTCCATAAGGTCCCACCGCAATACCTGCCAGTATCATTCCGACTATCGAAGGTATCTTCAACGGACGGAACACCAGAGGCCCAAGCAATATCACTATGAGCACAAGCAAAAAGATTGCCACGGGTTGTTGCAGCGGGAACGAAATCATGTATTAAAAAGTTGCTCAGCGTTAAAATCTGTGATGCGTTCAGTTTCTTCGGGAGATATGCCAAGAGTCTCGGCTACCTTATCGCGGATCAAAGGGATGTAAGAACTTTCGTTGCGTGAACCGCGGTGAGGAACGGGAGCAAGATAGGGAGCATCAGTCTCAAGAACTATCTTATCAATACCTATTTCTGGCAAAGCCTCGCGCAGCGATGCGGCATTCTTGAATGTGACCACACCGTTTATACCGAAATAAGGATCGCACACCTCTCGTATCTTCCTTACATCCTCCAGCCCGGACGTGAAACTATGAAAAATCAGCTTCGGCAGTCTGTCACCGGCATTACGGATAACTTCAAGTGTTTCATCCACACCATCCCGACAATGGATTATGACTGGAAGATTGTATCTTACCGCCCATTCAAGCTGACGGGCAAAAGCCTGCATCTGCATCCCGATATTAGAATCATCCCAATGCTTGTCGATGCCAACCTCGCCTATCGCGGAGAAACCACCTGCGGCAAGATGCGACTCCATACCGTCCAGAACCTCTGCCCAATCCTCCTTAACCTCCGTAGGATGCAGACCGACAGCGACCTTGGTATTCTCCGGGAAACGGGCATGCAAGGCCATCATAGCTTCATGCGATTCCGGTGACACTCCTGGAAATATCATCTGTGTCACTCCGGCTGCTATCGCACGCTCCACTGCCGCCTCCTCCTCTCCTGAAAAGGCATCCATGTAGAGATGGGTATGCGTATCTGTCATTTCTTGCGTCCTGTGAGTTTATCGAGGAGTTTTTTATAGGGTTCTTTCTCTTCCTCTCCAAGATTTATCTTGCGCAAAGCAGCGAGTGCCCGTGATACATAACGAGCTATCTCCTTCTTGCAGATCTCGGAAATTCCCATCTTCTCATAAAGACGGGTAACCACCTTCACCTTGGTATCACCGGCAGTAAGCTTCATTGCTTCTCCAAGCGCGATTCCCTCGGCTCCTTTATCAGCAAGGCCACTGAGAAGCAGGAATGATTTCTTATTATTGTTGATATCGCCGCCGATGGGTTTGCCGAATGTGTTTGAATCGCCGAACACATCGAGCCAATCATCCTGAATCTGGAAAGCCACCCCAAGCATCATACCGTATTCATACATTCTGGAGGCATCCTCATCCGACGCACCACCTATAATAGCTCCTATCTTAGCCGACGCACCGATCAAGGCTCCGGTCTTATCCATTATCATACGGATGTAATCGTCGATAGTCACATCGTCTCGTGTTTCGAAATCCATATCGAGACGTTGACCCTCGTAAACCCGTATGGCCATGTCATTAAACGTATCAAGCACCTTACGGAGCTTGGCGTCCTCAACATCTGAAATCAACTGAGTGGCGAGCGTCAACATTGTGTCACCTGAAAGAATGGCAGTATTCACATCCCACTTGGCATGTACGGAAGGACGCCCGCGGCGGGTGTCGGAATTATCCATTACATCATCGTGGAGAAGCGTGAAATTGTGAAACATCTCAATCCCGGCAGCCGCGCGGAACGCAGCTTCCGCATTGCCCCCGAAAGCATCCGCCGTCATCAGCATAAGTGCAGGACGCAGACGTTTGCCACCTGCCGACATGCCGTAGGCTATCGGCTCATATAAAGAAGTGAGTTCACCACCAGGGAATTCAAGATCCCTGATATTTTTCTCTATCAAAGCTGAATATTCAGAAAAAGCTTTCATTATATCCTTTGTAATCTGTTGTGTGTAATATAAACATGATGCAGCTTTTATCAAAAAGCTGCAATCTATCATTATTCTATATTTCTGAATCTGTCATAGATTTCCTTAGGCATATCCCTGCCGCTGTCAGCTTCAAGGACAGTACGGAAACCTACGATAAACCGCTTGTATGTCTCCTCATCCTTACCGCAGGCTGACCGGAAAGCCTTAAGCTCCTCCTCCACCTCCAGCACTGACATATTTTTCTCGCGTATAGACTGCATATACTCCAGTCCGAGCTGAAGACCAAGTCCCTGCGGATCCTCCACTCCTGCCATGGCATACATGCGCATCTTGTCGGCAAGAGGAAGCGAAGCGACGAAATTATCATATTCACCGCCAAAGAGATCTGCATCCGCACCGGAATATCTGTCGTAAGCATAATTGGTAGCGATGCCGAGGCTATCGATACGCGCGTCCTTAAGCTGACCCAAAGCCGCACGGCAAATGAAACGCGCCACGGAATCCGGAGTTGTGCTTTTCATTACGTAAGCCACACGGGCTGTATCAGGCATTGCATTGAAATTCTGCGGGAATCCGCTGCCATTCTCAGTCTTGCCACCCTTGCAACCGTTCAATAAAACGGCGACCGCAACGATGACAATAAAAAAATACCTTTTCATTACTTAAATTTTAGGCAAAAGTAATAAAAAATTGCCAAAATATTATGTCAATTCGGAGAAAAGCATTAACTTCGCGCTGTGAAAATTGAATTTCGCCCCATCCGGAGCGATTCAGCACAACTGGAGTGATGCTCGAGTGGCTGAAGAGGCACGCCTGGAAAGCGTGTATGCGCCAAAAGCGTATCGCGAGTTCGAATCTCGCTCACTCCGCCTTAAAACCCTAATAATCAGTACTAAAACAAGCTGATTATTAGGGTTTAATTTTTATATCTTCGCATTTTTCAGGCCGTTCTTCCACCAATTACCCGAGTTTTCCGGTTTCAATCTCCTTTCTAAGGAATGAGAATACATACACCGGTCCTTGAAAGTACAGTTTGCACTCCGGGTCGTTGACCTTCGCAAAAGTTTCAGAGCCATATAGAACATCAAGGGCTTTCTGCATATCCCAGCCATAATGTTCCATCAGCATCTCGGTTAAGTCGGTGGCAAGAAATTCCACTTCAAGACGTATATCCTTATCCATGTGATTTCTGTAGGTAGGTTAATGCTTTTTCATTAGCAAAGAAGTATTGGACAGACTTCTTTGCTGTGAATTTTATTTTCTCAATGAGTTGCTCTACAGTCCAATAGCCTTGCATATACAATTGTATCTGACGACCAACATTGTCATTGGCAATCGGACCAATCACAATATCATAGGCATGAATGAGGCTGTCGGAGGCATTGCGTCGGTTGCCGACTACAAACTCAGCCCACTCGACAGTATAATCCTCAAAGACCTTAATAGCAAGTCCGTCCCGGGTCGCTTTGTCAAGGTCGAATTCAAAAGATGACACTATCGGTTCACCGGTAGTAAAAATCTTGACTCTCGATTCAGCCCATTCAAGGGCCTGATTATAGTCGGGATTTAGGTAAAACCCTTTACCAAAATCCTTACCGGGATTAGCCATTGACAAGTCAATGGTTTCGACCTGAACATTAGAGCCGTGATGCAATATAATCATGATATGCGTCCCCCTCTGTTATAGCAATAAACTTGCAAGTCTTCAACTGCGCTCTCAATCGACTGGGTATGTTCCACCTCATAATATTTAATGAGGAAATCAATTCCGGTGAAGCGGCGCAGATAAGCGTAGGCTTGCTGATTTGTCAGCTTGAATCGCCTGGCAAATTCACTGACGCAAACCACCACATACTCAATTCGGTTTTTTATTTCGTGCTTGTCCATACGGTTATATTATTGAAGTTGCTATTTGATAGAAAACCCCTAATGTAGCATCTGACGGCTGACCAAAGCCTTGTTACGACTACATTAGGAGTTTTCAAAAGATTTTAGGTTTTCACCGTATAACTTTATTCCATTTTTAATTGGTCAATGTCGGATATTGAAGTTATCTAAGCGCAAAGTTATATAAAATCGGTGAGATCTTACATAAATTTGCAAAGTAAATCATCATATACTATTCAAAGGCATCAGATACAAGTAAGACCCATGCAAACGTCTCGTCAAAAAAACGAAAAATCGCTAAATTTGCCGAACAAAGCTTAATCTTTTATCAGCCGTCAATGCCGAAACAGTTTATCACTACTGATTTCTCATCCTTGGCATTAGGATTGGTAACGATGATTCCATACTCCCCGGCTTCGATATTAGGAATACTTATCAGATAGGATGATTCTCCATATTTCTTTCCTGAGAATTTGAGATAGCTCTGGTTATTCTCACTGAGCCCGCCGAACATATCATATGATGACAACTCACTCTTACGATCTTTCTTACCCTGTTTGAACTTAAAAAGCTTAACAACGGCCAAAGGATCAGAATTGTTATCTGTTGCTCTGACAATAAGTTTTATAGGTCCGGCAACTGTACGAGCTTGAGCAGCAGGAGTCTTAAGTTTTATCTCACTCTTGGCTTTGGAATAACCTACCATCGCAAGACCTATGTTTGCCTTGGTCTTTATTTGGCAGAATTCCTTATCCAAAAGAACGCCATCGCTCCCGACTATCAAAAGGCATTCTCCCGTGAAATCCGGTTCTGCAACTGTAATTTCATTCTGAGCATACGACAACAAACTCATTGCCATAATACCAAGCAATACTAAAATCTTTTTCATAATCATCAGGTTTTATTAATTTAGTTACAAATATACATCATTTTCTTCAATTTGCAATACTTACAGCACAAATCTAATCAATTTATCTATCATACTAAATTTACCAATCGATTTAAACTGTTTTTTTTGCTACATAGACAATGCATCGGGGTCATCGATAGGACCGTGTGTCTTCACATACTCATCATAAAGACGCAGAATAGAGGATGGATTGTCTCTCAGTTCCCAGAAATGAGCCTTATGGTCTTCACAATTATAGTAGTAATCCTCAATAATTTTTTTAAACTCAGGAGCCCGTTTTTTGAGATAGTTTCTCAGCAGGGCAAGCGATACCCCTCCGTTTGTAATAAGACCGTAAGCAGCCTTGGCTCCCTTGAATTTCACTCCTATGACCGGCACTACACGGCTCTGGACATTTCTGCCGCCTGTACTCTCCCAGACATTCCATTTAAGAATCGAGCCGTTTTCACCACGATATAGCTCACCGGCAAATCCCCTCACGCAGGTATTCGGTTTAAATGGAGCCGGTGAATTGATTTTCTCACTCACAACCGTGAATCCTTCCGGATAACCTTCTGTGGTTTCCACAAAACGATACTCTTTGATCTCGCTTGCACTGTATCTGCGCGTGTCTCCACCTTTGGGCTCAACTCCAACATTTATATACTGACGAATGGTTCCCGATTTGGAAAACATATTTTTCAGACCCGTCTTAAGATCGCTGCGCAGATAGCCCTCGATGCTGTCACCATTGAAAAGAACAGCTTTAATATGGCGCGACTCGGCCTCAGCATCATCAGCAAATACTGCAAACTGGCAACAAACAGCCATAAGATAGATAAAAAAGACTCTGATTCTCATAAAATTTATCATTTACAATGTTCATTCGTTCTATTGAAGTCATCTAATTTTTTATTGGTGTCCGGTAAAAATATCAATCACGCGGAGACGCAGAGGCGCAAAGGATTTATACCGCTCAATCCCGACGCGGAGGTCGTTACCACTCCTGCGGAGGCACAGAGACCGTCCGGCCACACTCCGCGCCTTTACCAAAATCGCCACGCGATTCTCCGTGATCTTTACACCAACACCATTTTTGCCAACTCAAAACTTTGCGCCTCCGCGCCTCTGCGTGAAGTTCGACCATATAATGGGGCTTGTCAAGATCTAAAGTCCAATATTTATGATGGTTCTGCATATTTACCGGACATCAATATAATTTTTTACGAAAGTTTAGATGACTTCATTGGTTCAATGCAAAGATATAGCTAAATTTTCTATTTGTATGGGACATTTGTCCCATTGGACTCCTGCAGAATTCATTTTCCTTACTTAGCATAAAAAAAGGTTGGCTCTTGGGATGAGTCAACCTTTTTCTAAACGATACCGTGAATACTTACACTCTCTATTGTTCTTGAGTACGGGTAAATGTTTGGCGTGTGGGACCGACGCCTTTCACCGTGACGGATTTCCAATGAGCGGGCAGCGATGAGGGAAGCTGTGTCACACCTTCTGTTGTCAGCTCAAGCCCACAGAAACCATTGATGACCGCCTGAAGAAAGCCTCCTGCACCGGTGGTGAAGTATGGATTGGTACCTCCCGCACCTTCTGAAACTACTCCGAAAGGCGGTAGCTGGTTGGGTCGGAAACTGCGTACAAACAGTTCGTAGGCCTTATCTCCCTCACCAAGACGCGCGTGCTGGATAGCGAGAACTGCAAAAGACATGGCCGGTCCCTTGGGATCCATAACTCCTTCATAATATTCAAGGTCCCGACGCAATTGAGCCTCATCTGTGATTACTCCCAAAGGATATCCAAGCAAGTTTACATCAGCCTGTTTGATTTTCTTGCCTTCATATCCCTCATGCTCAAGTGTTATTCCTTCAAGCGACTTGAGTATGCGCAATCCGTCTGCAATCGCCTGCCACTCCGGATCAGGAGCCACACCGCATTCTTTGGCTGCCTCGACTGCCGCCTGCATAGCCTTGATCACCGCTCCGTTGGTAAAAGCATTGTCATCAACCCTTTGAGCATATTCATCGGCACAGACAACATTGCGAATGGAATATGATCCATCAGCATTCTTCTCTACTCGGCTTTTCCAGAAGTCTGCCACATCGGCAAGCAATGGATATCCCTGAGTCTCAAGCCATTTCTTATCACGATTCATGAGATAATAGTTCCAGGTAGCAATGGCGACATCAGCGGTTATGTGATGTTCAAACGCACCGGTCAACGCCCATACAGGACAAGATTCCTCACCTGCGTCGTCACTCTCCCAAGGGAACATGGCTCCATCATAGCCATAAGCCAACGCCCGTTTCCTCGCACCGTCCAGACGATCTATACGGTAATTCATCATAGACTCGGCAATGCCTTGATTCAGGAAAAGCATCGGGGGATACATCCATAATTCGGTATCCCAGAATATATGACCATTATATCCTGTAGCGGAGAGACCAAAGGGAGGGATGCTCAGACGACTCCCCTTTCTCGCACTTGAATAAAGATTATATAGAGAGAAGCGGACTGCCTTCTGCGCCTCTTCATCACCCTCTATCACGACATCTCCTTCCCATAATTCATCCCACAGACGATCATGGCGTGCAATAACCCTGTCGAGTCCTTCATTGGCTATATAAGATACCTGACGGTCACTTTCATTATAAGGATCAAGGAAATCACGGGCAGAGCATACGCTACCGACAAGCGCAAAACTTATCGACTCCCCTTTCTTCAGGTCGAGAGTGAAGCCTATCCGATTCTTCTCATGTTCAAATATTTCCGGCTCATCCCCTGCAAAAATAAAACCTGCCGAGGCAGACACTGCCACATCCCTATATTTTGAAAGAGCGCTCCGCCTGATCACCTTCAACCGTGCCCCCTCCTTCTTAAATGACTTTTTAACTGTCTCCGAAGCGGCAGCTGAGGTCTGATAGGAAGCAGGCAGCGATATCGAATCAGACACACCAAGCCTCATATTCTTCAGAGCTGTTATCTTCACGGTCATCACTCCGGCATAGGGCATATTTCTCAATGCCCTGACATCATATGAGATCTCAGCTTCATTACCATATCTGAACCGGGTAGAGTGCACAGCTTTCCGCATGTCAAGAGTCTGGCTCCATCCATTCACTCCCAGACTGTCTATTTTGCTTCCATTGACAGTAACAGCGAGATTAAACGGATTTATACCCTTCAACACACTACTGACATCACCTCGCTTCTTTGTATCAAACACATGATTAAGCACCACATCCTTAACAGTGAACGGTTTTTTCCAAGGAATTATACCGATGCCTCCGTTTCCGGTCATAGCCCCATAATAAGGAGTCGATATGAAATCATCAGTAGTAATTGTCCATCCATCATTCACGTCTTCGATGACATCCTTGACCTCCGCATGCACGCCGGATGCAAAAGCTGCCATTGTCAAAGCAAAAACAGCACTTTTAATATATCTGAAAATCAGCTTCATAAATCAATATTTTACAAAAGGCATGTATCGAATTATCAGAATCCTTTCCAATTCTGTTTCCAATACAGGTTATTGAGTTCATCCCACCGAAGAATAGTGGCTCCGAAGAAATCACGTGTGTAATCGGTAAGCAAAGCCGCGGCATCTGCCTCCTTTCCATCCGCAATCAAATCACTGTATGCTTTCTCTATCATCGGAAGCTCCCTTTTTCCCTTTGCAAGGAAATAATCGCGCGCAGGCTCCAGCGTCTTGCGGGCCTCACCCCATCTGACAGTAGCCATGCGGTTCGGCTCCCTGTAATGCCACAGCGCGGCATCCTTACGGGGACGATGCTGACCACACACCTTCAGCATATCAGGCACATCAACGCCACCGGCGAAAATGGGGAAACGAGGTGACTGACCGGGATTGTCAAGACAAATCCAAGCCACACCACCGACTGCATCCGGCAACCAGTCGCGACACTGTATAATAGTGGAATATGCACACCATGACACACTGACAGTGCGGATGTTATGCATCGTAGAATCACCCATAGCCTCATAGACAGCGATCTCATCCGGACGCATCCAGGGATTGGCAAAATCACTAACCACAGAATCAGGCAATGCCTCCGGCTGACCATCCTTTTTCTTAGGATTCTTTACCTTAAGCCTCCCGCTGAGATTCAGATCTGTACCTTCATAGTATGAACCAAGAAGACGGGCAACATCCTCTACAGAAACCGGTTTTTCCGGTTTCACGCTTAACGGCAATTCCTCCATTTTATCTGTGAATCCCTCACCTGGGGCGAGTTGCTGCATGATAAAAAGCTCTCGGACACTATAGTTTTTAGGCTCATTGAAATAGTTACCTCCACTATATGCCTTCCAGAAGGAGAACTCCTCCTTACCATCCCAGAGACCGAGTTTCTTCGCCACATCCTTCACATTCTCCGAAGCCATATAGTTATCAGGATCATTAAAATCAATTTTCCCTATACGGCTTACATTCGCAGACACAGCGATATGGTCGTCGGGAATACGGACAGCAGCCCATACTCCTCCCTTCTTTTTCTTACCTTCTCCCTGAACCTCGAAAATCCACACTTCCTTCGGGTCAGCGATAGTAAGACACTCTCCTGAGTCGCCATAGCCATATTTCTTGATTAGCTCACCCATGAGTTTGATCGCCTCGCGCGCTGTCGAGCATCGTTCAAGAGCAATCCTTTGCAGCTCCTCTATCATGAACATGCCGTCTGGATTGCAAAGTGTGTCTCGTCCGGAATAAGTGGTCTCCCCGATAGCAAGCTGACGCTCGTTAAGGCAAGGATATGCAGTGTCAAGATAACGGTAGGTATGACTCACCTGCGGAATCTTTCCACGTTCTTTCATACCATCCATGCTTCCGGGATATTCAGTATGCATCCTGCCTCCATATATACTTGTCACAGTATCACGTGGATAATCTTTAGGGGCTACGGACTGCATCCAGGTTCTATACCAGGAGTCGCAAGTATGGCTTGTTATCACAGACCCATCAGCGGAAGCTTTCTTACCCACCATTATACTTGTGCAGGCATCTTTGTCAATATCCGCGGACAAAGGCATCGTCACAAGCAGAGCGAGTGACAGTATTACAGATTTAAGTTTCATTATGTCGGTTACAATTTATATGCATATAATTCAGCCATCGCCATCCGGAGATCACGACGGGTTTTCATAAGCTTCTCATATGAGCTGAAGTAATACTCCAGTTCAAGAAGATAGTCGAGAAGCGACAACTCTCCTCCCTTGAAAGCCTTGAAGAGCAATTCATCGTTACTGTTGCGGGAAAAAACCTCCTCATATCTTGCAACGCTGCCTTTGAGTTCTTTAGCTTGTTCGAAAAGGAAGGTCAGTCTGTTTATATAACGTAGGCGCGCATCATCAATTGTCTGTTCGGCAGCAGCGACCTCCGCACGGGCATGTTTCACCCTGTTGCGGTTCTCCCACAACGGTATGCTGACACCTATCTTCACACCCTGATAACCTTCATCAGGGGTGAATTCTCCTGCATAACCAACTGACAACTTAGGCAACCCCATGGCTTTGGAAACACCTACGCCCCTCTTTGCCACCTCCACCTCTTGCCGCAGATAACCGAAATCAGGATTGGCAGCTTCTGCTTCGGCAACCCATCCATCGAAATCCAACGGCAACGGCATAACCGATGAATAAGCTGTATCCGCAATCTCAACAGCCTGTCCGCCATTAAGCAGTTTCAGTTCTGACTTCAGTCTGTTGATTTCAAGATTAACGCTCTTGAGGTCATTCTCAAGATTGGTAAGATTCAGTGCAGCCTTATTACACTCTATGCGCGTAGCTTCACCTAAAGACAATTTCCTATTATATGCCTCAGCTATATCACGTGCGTTATCCACCTGACGCGAATAAAGCGCGGCAAGAGCATTATTATATACCAACTCTATGCAATATTGCTCAGCTGTCAGAAGCAGTTCCATCCGTTGGGAACGCAATTGCCAGTCAGCAGAAAGGTTCTGCGCGTCTGCAAGTTTTCCGCGTCTCGAATAAAGAGTGGGAAAATCAAAACTCTGGCTTATCCCGATATCCTTTCTCGCCCCGCCGTGGATGCCTGGAAGATACCCCAGCTCCACCTCAGGATTCTCAGGAGCGAGTCCTGTGCGGTTACCTATCTTCTGAGCCTCCGTCCTACGGGTCATGGCGGCAAGAGATGTACTGTTACGCTCAATCTCACGCAACACCGCATCAAATTGCCCCACTTCCGCGGATACCGTTTGCATCCCGGTCAGTACCAACAGGCACAGAACGCTCATCTTCAATCCATTCATCTTATTTCCCTTCATTCCTCTTTATTTTTCTTTCAACAAACCATTTATACACAATAGGCATCATATAGATATTCAGCAACGTTGATGTCAGCAATCCTCCGAGCACCACCACCGCCATAGGGCTTTGGATCTCATTACCCGATTTATCTCCGTTGAATACCAACGGTATCAGAGCCAAAGCTGATGTCAGAGCCGTCATCAATATCGGATTCAGCCTGTCGATTGAGCCATGCAGCACAGTCTCATGCAACGACACGCCCTCCTTGAGCAATCTCTGATATTTGGAAATCAGCAATATTCCATTTCGAGTGGCTATACCGAAAAGCGTTATAAAACCGATGATCACGGGGATGCTCACCACTCCGGATGTGAAATATACAGCCAAGACACCACCCACAAGTGCGAACGGGAGATTCAAGAGCACGATGGCTGCCAGCGACACATTCTTAAACTCACTGTACAACAACAGGAATATCACCATCAACGCGAGCACGGTGGTAATGAACAATGTACGTGATGCATTCTTGGCACTCTCAAACTGACCTCCATATTCGATACGGTATCCTTCGGGAAGCTGAATGTCTTTATCCACAGCCTTGCGGATATCTTCGACAACACTCACTACATCCCTTCCCGAGACATTCGCGGAAACCACAAGCTTACGTTGCACATTCTCCCTTGATATTGAGTTCGGGCCACCAACAGATACAATCTCCGCCACCTCCTCCAGAGGTACCTTTCTGCCATTGCCGGTATCAATTAGTGATTTTCTTACACCCTCGATATCCTCGGTATAGTTCTTATTGAGACGCAACACTATATCAAACTTGCGCTGACCTTCATACATATCACCGATTTTCTCACCGGAGAAAGCGAGCTCCACAAATTTATGGAAATCAGCCATAGAGATGCCGTAACGAGCCAACGCATCGCGGTTTGCACGGATTTGCAGCTGCGGGGTCTCCACCTGCTGCTCAACACTAACATCCACCGCACCCGGAATACCGTCTATTATACTCTTTATACGGTTGCCGAGCATATACATTCCGCTGAGATCAGTGCCGAATATCTTTATGGCGATACTTGCACGTGTGCCGGTAAGCATATGGTCGATACGATGTCCAAGCGGCTGTCCTATAGTAGCAGCTATGCCCGGAACCTTTGCAAGACGCGCACGCATGTCATCGAACACCTCGTCGCGGCTACGGTCCTTCAGCTCAAACTGCACATCTATCTCCGCACCGTTGGTGGCCTGCGAATGCTCATCAAGCTCTCCCCGCCCTGTCCGACGCGCAGTGGCTGTAACTTCAGGCACTTTCAGCAGTTCCTCCTCCATCATCTTTCCAAGCTCATCATTGACGTTCAATGACACACCCGGTTTTGCAACCGCCGAGATCGTTGCCGATCCTTCATTGAAATCAGGGAGGAAACTGCTTCCCATAGTCATGAAAATTCCTATCGCCACTGCGAAAACCGCAACTGTGGCAATCGCCACACCCTTAGCATGACTGAGTGCCCATTGCAATGATTTGAAATATGCGGCTGAAAGTCTTGACGATACCCAGCTCTCCTTCTCCTTACGCGTAAGATATTTCTCATCAGAAAGCATGAGACGGCAAAGCAGCGGCGTAACGGTCATGGCGACTATCAACGACATAAACAATGCCACAATATATGCTATTCCAAGCGGCTTAAGCATTCTTCCCTCCATGCCCGTGAGGAAAAACAGCGGGAGGAATGCCACCATGATAATGAATGTGGCATTGAGGATGGAGGATCTGATCTCCTTGGAAGCTTCATAAACCACCTTTATCACCGGCTGACGCTCATCTTTGGGTAAGGCATGATTCGCCCTGAGCCTCTTATATACATTCTCAACATCAATAATGGCATCATCAACAAGAGAACCGATGGCAATACACATTCCGCCCAATGTCATGGTATTGATATTCATACCCATGAGATAAAGGATTATGCAACTTCCGAGAAGCGAAAGTGGTATTGCTATAACGGAAATAAGAGTTGTGCGGACACTCGCAAGGAATATAAAAAGGATAAGCACTGCAAACAGAGCACCCTCAATCAAGGATCTGCCCACATTATTGACCGAAGCCTCGATGAAATCTGCCTGACGGAAAATTTTTGTATCCATCTTCACATCAGCCGGAAGAGATTTCTTGATTGACTCAAGATTCTGTTCGATATGCTCTGTCACCTCCAAAGTGTTGATATTTGGCTGTTTCGACACAGACAATATCACTGCCGGTTTGCCATTCTGAGATGCGTTACCCATTCTTACGGCTGCTCCGGTCTTAACCTCAGCAACATCAGAGAGCACCACCGGTTTACCATTTATGCTTTTTACAAATGTATTGCCAAGCGCCTCGACATCCGTGGTACGGCCCATGCCACGCAATGAATACTCATTGCCAAAATCCCTGACCACACCGCCAACTGAGTTTACACTGAAAGAGCGACCCACTTCCTCAAGCTCAGCTATCGTCACACCATAATGATCCATTTTCTGCGGATCTGCAAGAATCTGATACTGCTTGAGCTCACCACCGATGTTGGTAACCTGAGACACACCTCCGGTGGCAAGTATTGCCGGTTTGATAACCCAGTCGGCAAGTGTGCGCAGCTCCATCATCGATGTCGTGTCAGCCTGAAGTCCAATGAAAAGAATCTCGCCCATCACACTTGACTGAGGAGCCAAAGTGGGTGTTATCCCTTCAGGCAACGACTCTGCCAGCGCTACCATTTTTTCAGAAACTATCTGACGAGCTTTGAATATATCTGTGCCCCAGTCAAATTCAACCCATACAAATGAATTACCTTGCAACGATGCCGAACGCACACGCCTTACATCTGTAGCACCATTCACTGCCGTCTCTATCGGGAACGTGACAAGGCGTTCCACCTCTTCAGAAGCCATTCCTTTGGCATCCGTCATGATAACAACCGTAGGAGCCGTAAGATCCGGAAACACATCCACATCCATCTGGCGGGTAGAGTACACACCACCTATCACCACAAGCAGCGCTGCCAAAAGAATCAGCAGCCTGTTGCGCAGAGAGAAATCTATGATTTTGTTTATGAAATTCATATACAGTCCCTCCCTATCTTAATGAACATGACCGGCGTGAGCATCGAGCTTTCCGGAAGCCTGCGCAAGCTTAACAAGCACAGCACCCTTACCGACAATTCTCTCACCTTCCGAAATTCCGGATATAACCTCAGTGCGCTCTCCATTGCTCTGACCGAGTTTAACTTCTCTTTTCTCAAAGAATTCAGGGGTAAGCTGCACGAATACGAAATAGCTTCCCATCTCTTCGACAATTGCTGTATCCGGCACTGTGAGGGCATTGCCGCCACCCACTGTAATAAACATCTCGACAAAAGAACCCGGCAACAGATCGATTGTATTGTCTACCTGAAACACAACCGGGACAAGTGGATTATCAACATCCACACCTTTGCCATAACTTACCAGCTGTCCGTTAAGGTCTTTCAACGAATACACATTCTCATCATTAATCAGCCGCAGATTGGTGGAGACGATATTGCGCAACTGATGGAATTTGCGAGGCTGAAGCTCGGCACGTATGTTGATACGCCTGTTCTGAGCTACAGACATCACAGGACTGCCAGCCTCCACATATTCACCGTTTTTGACATATACCTTTTTCACAAATCCTGCTATAGGACTACCTTCAGTATGCTTGCCTGCGGAAAAATTCTTACGTAGATTACCATAGGTAGCCTCCGCTGCCTCATAATCAGCTTTCGCACGACGAAGATCACCCTCAGTAACAAGTTGCTCCTCAGCAAGTTTCTTCTTGCGCTCATATTCACTTTTTGCCAGATCATATGCACTTCTGGCTTCATGAAAACGAACCTGCATATTGTTGTCTGCCATCCCGTCGCTGTCAATACTGAACAAAGCCTGCCCCGCACCTACAGCTTTTCCCTCGACAAGTTCATTACCTGAAAGGCGAACCGTTCCGGAGGTCTTCGCAACAATCATGCGCTCATCTCCCTGCGACGGCTCGACCTGCGCCATGGCGCGTATAACCTCACCAAACTGCGCATTCTCCACCACTTCGGTAGAGAAATCCACATTCCAGCTCTGCTCTTTGGGGAATGCGACGCCGTTCGCACTGTGGGCAGCTGCCTCAGCTGCCTTGTGGTGTGCCTCATGTTCTTCTGAATAGACAGTGATTCCCGGCAATGAGACAGAATATTTACCATCTTTGGTTGTGATGTCGAAAACAAGCTTCCCCGCTCCCGTCTTTCCTGGTTTGACAACAAATTTATAGATTCCGGGATGCGGTGTCGCAACGGGAGAAACAGTCTGCTTATCATTACCTGTGGATAAGGTCATTGTCACTTTCGCTTCACCTACCGGCTTAAAACCGGCAATATCAGAAATATGCGCGAGCACCTCGCTCTCCTGACCGACCACAAAAGGTGTTGCCTCCGCAAAAATTTCAAAATCATCACTATATGCGGTAAGCTGCAATGTCTCGTTATGGGAATGTCCGTCATGACCCTTTTCATCACCATGGTCGTGATCATGTCCATGGCGGCATGCGGGCATCACTAAAATAAATAGTAAAGATAAAAATATATGGAAATAATTCCTGATATAAGCGTTCATTTTATTGCTTTAATTATATGAAATTGTATGTCAACAGATTCTCTGACACATGCCATAGGCATGTCCCTAAATTTATTATATAAACTATCTGGTAAAACAGTAGCTATCAACTACTTCATACAATTGCGGGCGGAGCGCGCAGCAATGCCGCGGCGGCAAGATCCGGGTCTTCTATCCACGGCTCCTCAAAAACTTGATAATTATTGGCAATAAAAGTTTCCCTTGGATCAGGGAGCATATATTCCGGAAATGAAATCGGGAATATATCAAATGAAAATTCTGAAGAATCAGACAATTCCTGACGACAGGCTAACGCAGCTATAGTGTCATTTATAGAGCAGCGCCCGGCAGAATCACCATGGTCATGCGCTCCGTCGTGATGACAAGACGGTGTCGCGGAAGCCTCATCTTCTTCGTGCTGGATGCTGAAGATATGGGCTGCGGTGGCAATAATGTTGTCACCATGATAATGAGGCATGGCAGCGTGAGCCAATATCACGATATTGGCCAGCAAAATAACAAACGCCGACATCCTCCTTATCATTATCATTGCTACAAGACTCAAAGTTGTTTTCTGTGCAAATATAATATAAATTCCCTACTTTTCATTATTTTTGCATCCTCTTTAGATAATATTTGCAAACCGTTTGCAAAATCAATTCCTGATTATGATAAAAAATATTCTATTCGACATGGGAGGAGTGATATTCCTCCAGAACACGGACGAAGCCTTCCGCCGCTTTGCTTCCCAAGGCATCGACACAGACAAATATATGGGAAAATTCGGTCAGCAGGGATTCTTCCTCGACCTTGAGGAGGGAAAAATCGACAAAGAGGAATTCCGGATACGTATGTCGGAAGCCGTGGGGCATCCTGTCTCAATGGAGGAGGCAGCCTATTGCTGGCAGGGCTTCTACAAGGATGCGCCGGTGGAACGCCTCCGCTTCCTGCTTGAACTAAAAGATAAATATCATCTCGGGCTATTGTCCAACACCAACCCCTTCATGATGGAATTTACCGACAGCCCGAGACTCAGCTCTGACCACCGTCCTATCTCTGACTATTTCCATTCCCTTTTCCTCAGCTATGAAATGAAAACCTGCAAGCCGGAAGAGAAAATCTACCGTATGGCACTTGATCGCGACGGGCTCCTCGCGGATGAAACACTTTTCATCGACGATTCACTCAAAAATATAGAAGGAGCCCGCAAACTTGGCATTCACGGGCTCCATATTCAGACCAACTCTGATTGGCGCAAGGATTTGATCACTTTCCTTCAGCGCAGCGGGCAATAGGCTCGCTCATCGGAGAGGAATAGCTCCGTGCATAATATTCACGCAGCTGTTTCTTAAGTTTTTTGACCACACCGGCGTATGCAGGGTCATTGGCAACGTTATGACGCTCTTCTGGATCTTTCTGATAATCGAAAAGCTGATAACCGATCACCTTGCCCTCATCGAAAGGCTGATATGTCTTGAAACCCTTTGTCCATTCCACAAGACGGTAGCGGGGATCGCGGATAGCATATCCGTGGATATCCTGCTCCAGCTCCTTGGCTTTACCTTTGAGATCTGTATCCGTTGAGATTGTATAGTTCTCTGTAGTGGTGCGGCTATACTGGCTCATTGCGTAATCCTTGATTTTTGCCTTTGGATTCTTAAGCACCGGCACAAGACTCTTGCCATCCAGCTGCTGAGGATGTTTTGTCTTGGTCAGATCGCATACGGTAGGGAATATGTCAAGGAATTCCACCATAGATTCCGATTTAACACCCTTCTTCATTCCGGGTGCCGACACAATAAGGGGAACACGGGTAGCATTCTCGAAATTGGTCATTTTATTCCATAATCCGTGGTCGCCGAGATGATACCCGTGATCGCCATAAAGGATAACTATGGTATTATCGGCAAGACCTTCCTTCTCCAGAGCGTCAAGCACCTTACCTACCTGTGCATCGGTGTAGGAGATGCAGGCATAATATGCATGGAGAAGACGCTTCTGTGTCTCTTCGTCAAGATGCTTGGTATCTACATAGCTCTCAAACGGAGGTATGTCGGAATAACCTTTCACTTCAAGAGAGTTATGGTATGCATATTCGACATCATCTGAAGCTATCCCCTGGAATTGAGCCACAGGCATCTGCTCGCGGTCATACATATCCCAGTATTTCTTAGGAGCGCAGAATGGGAGGTGGGGTTTCTTGAAACCGACACCAAGGAAGAACGGCTTGTCGCTGTCTTTTAGCTTATGAAGTGTCTTGACAGCCTCCTCGGCGATTATACCGTCCTGATAACCATTGTCAGGCACATCGGCACATTCTGTGGCAACGCGTCCGTTGGCGAGCGCATATGTGGCTCCGGGGGTCTTAACATAGGGAAGACTCCATGAAATGGGATCATCCTTTACCTCCTTATCCCTCAACGGATGGTAAACCTTTCCGACTCCCACTGTCTCATATCCATTCTCTTTCAATGCCTGTGGCATAGTCACGATATCCGGATTATTCTTACGGAACGATCCCATCAGCCACCACACGCCGGTATGGTCCGGATTAAGACCGGTCATCAGAGAAGAACGTGTCGGGCCGCTCAAAGCCACCTGGCAATAAGCATTGTTGAATGTGGTGCCCTGCGATGCAAGACGATCCATGGAGGGCGTCTTTGCCAACGGATCTCCGTAAGGTCCGATCCAAGGCTTCATGTCGTCGATGGCGATAAGAAGCACGTTAGGACGATTGTCACTCTTCTTCGTTTCCGCCGGCTTGGCTGAAGCAACGGCCGGTGTCAGGGCCAGGGCATTGACTCCGCACAACAAAAAATTTAATTTTTTTCCGTAAATCATGAGTAGGTTTTAAAGTTTTTGCTAATTTTGCACAAAGATACATTAAATCTTCAAAATAAAACAAAAATAATAACATTTTTAACCATGGCGAAACTCACAACTATTATTTCGACATTGATTTTCCTGTTCTCATCCCCTGTTTTCGCGCAGACTCTCGACACTGAAGTTCTCGCTAAATTCTCCCCATCGACACAAAGAGATGTATACGAAGTAAGCGGACTAACGAAACTTACCCCGGAGCAGCAGGTAAAACTGGCGCAGGCCATTGAGAAAGAAAACAAGAAATTTGTTGAGATAATCAAAGCCAACGAAGGAGTGATGACAGTAAAGGGGCGCAACCAGCTCGCAAAGATGCGTGACAACACATTGTCATCCCTTCTATCTGACGAACAGCTTCAGCAATACTACCGCGGAGTCTTCAATGCCGCAGCAGATGCCGAAGGAAACGCCATCGCTGATGGTCTTCAGAAGAAATATAATCTCACTGATCAGAATTGGAAATTCATCCGCGTGGCATGTTACAAATATGCTCTTGAATCAAAGGTGATAAAAAAGATGATGGCTGACCAGCCTAAGAAAGCTCAGAAAAAGATCGCCGACCTCCGCACATATTGGCTAAATACAATTGAGGAAAAAGGCGGCATCCGCATAAATCCTGATGACATGACTCTCGTCTTCACCCGTGAGTTCAACCCCAACACCCTACACAAGGAATAACAGGATATTGCGTTCTCTACAAGTAGGACATTACAACAATCTAAACAATATAACAAAACCTAACATCAGAAACAGAGCCGGAATCCGCGTGATGCAGATTCCGGCTCAATTATTTATCTATTGCTGTATTCCTTAGATCAAATCTCATAATCCACGCAGGCGCGGCTCTCGATCTGCGGCTTGACAAGACCTGCCGCGGCTACATGAGCCGGATGCTTGGCATAAACCTCTACATCCGCCATAGTGGGCACAACGGCTGTCAAAACAAGATCCCAACTTTCTGACGGGTTCTCATTTATACCTACCTCCATGCTTTCCAGACATTCTATCTGGGATGGAAGCGCCCTAAGAGCTTCGGCAAACCTGCTGCACGCGGCATCACGCTCTTCGCGTGTGCCCGAAAATTTGAATGCTACTATATGTTTTACCATTATTTATGCTCGTTTATGAAAGATGCGCCAGACATTCATCAGTATTGTTGAAGATACGTTCGGCAAGTGATCCGCCTGCGGTGACAGGCTCAAATTTACGACCGGTGATTTTCTCATACAGTTCAACGTAACGGTTACTAACCTGCTGGCAATATTCGGGAGTCATCTCAGGCACAGTCTGACCTGCTTTGCCCATAAAACCATTGGAGATAAGCCATTGACGCACGAACTCTTTTGAAAGCTGACGCTGTTCCTCGCCTTTTTCAAGACGCTCTTCATATCCGTCTGCATAGAAATAACGCGATGAATCAGGAGTGTGAATCTCGTCAATCAAGATAACCTTGCCATCCTTCAATCCGAATTCATATTTGGTGTCAACGAGTATAAGACCTTGCTTGGCAGCGATCTCTGTGCCACGCTCAAAAAGTGCGAGGGCATATTTTTCCACCTGTTCGTAGATTTCGGCAGGCACAATGCCACGCGCGATGATTTCTTCTCTGGAGATATTCTCATCATGACCCGCATCGGCCTTGGTGGTAGGCGTGAGTATCGGAGTGGGGAGCTTCTGGTTTTCCTTAAGTCCATCGGGAAGCTTCACCCCGCAGATCTCGCGTGCACCGGCTTTGTAGTCGCGCCAAGCGGATCCGGCGATGTATCCACGCACAATCATCTCAATCTTGAGCGGCTCGCAGCAGAGACCCACTGTAACCATGGGATCCGGACATGCAAGTTTCCAGTTCGGAACAATATCCTTGGTAGAATCAAGGAAGAATTCCGCGATTTGATTTAGCACCTGTCCTTTGTAGGGGATTCCCTCAGGGAGAACCACATCGAACGCTGAAATACGGTCGGTAGCCACCATCACCATATACTTGTCGGCGATATTATACACATCGCGCACTTTACCATGGTATACGCTTTTCTGACCCTTAAACTCAAAATCTGTTTCTTTTAATACCTCCATGAACATTTGATTTTCAATTTTGTCACAAAATTATTGATAATCTGCAAAATCTCCAAGTCATCAACAATATAATTTCATACATCCGGATATTTTTTGTAATTTAGAGTTAATTTCATAAAAAGAGCATGAATTATTTGGATGAAGAGATGCTGGGCTATGGAATCGCCGCCGAGCCCGAGACAGTGATGCAGATAAACCGCGAGCTTAATCTCGCTCACAGAATTGTAGAGGAAACCGGAGCCAATCTGTTTCTTACAGGGAAAGCAGGCACCGGTAAAACTACTTTCCTGCGCCGTCTGCGAGAATCTTCTCAGAAGCGGATGGTGGTTCTCGCTCCCACCGGCGTGGCGGCAATCAATGCCGGAGGCATGACTCTCCACTCATTTTTTCAATTGCCGTTCTCGGCTTTCATACCCGGAAGGGGTTTTGTAGGCGAAGAGAAGCGATTTTACAGAATGAGCAAGGAGAAACGTCGTCTTATTTCCAGCCTTGACATGATTGTTATCGATGAGATCTCCATGGTGCGTCCGGACACTCTCGACGGCATTGACCAACTTCTGAGACGTCTCCGGTCCATCGACAAGCCGTTCGGAGGAGTGCAGCTTCTGCTCATCGGAGATCTCCGTCAGCTTGCTCCCGTGGTCAAACCCAACGAATGGGAGATGCTCCGCGGTTACTACTCATCCCCGTATTTCTTTGAAAGTCATGCCCTGAGAGAGGCAGGATTCCTTACTGTGGAGCTGAAAACAATCTACAGGCAGCAGGATCCTGAATTCATTTCCATACTGAACGCCATACGTGACGGCAACTCCGACAGAAATGTCCTTGCGCGTCTCAACCATCTCTGCCGACCGGCAGATGAAGATGAGCGCGACCGCACAATAAGGCTTACAACCCACAATCGCATAGCTGATGAGACAAATGCACACCATCTTGCGATACTACCCTCCGAACCGGTTACTTTCGAAGCAAAGATAAAGGGTAAATTCCCTGAAACCTCATTCCCTGCCGACCAATACCTCACCTTAAAGGTTGGGGCAAGGGTAATGTTCATAAAGAATGACACCGGCACCGACAGACGCTTCTACAATGGTCTGATTGGAACGGTAACAGGAATAGATGACGAGACTGTGTGCGTACTACCTGATGACGATGAGCTTGATCCTATCGAGGTCGGGTATATGGAATGGGAAAATACCAGCTATCTTATTGATGAAAACACCAAAGAGATAACCCAGCACGTGGATGGCGTATTCGCCCAGATTCCTTTACGATTGGCCTGGGCCATTACTATACACAAAAGTCAGGGACTTACATTCGACCGGGCAGTAATCGATGCCCAACAGTCGTTCGCCCCTGGCCAACTATATGTGGCTCTGAGCCGATGCAGGTCGCTTCAAGGAATGCGCCTTGAAACCAGGATCTCTCCCTCTGCGGTGATAATAGACCACGATGTGAATTCTTTCATAGCAAGTTCACGCGACAACGCCCCCGATGAGCGAAAGTTGACAGACTTGCGCGATGAGTATTTCCGCACATTGCTCGCCGAGCTTTTCAATTTCCGCACACTCGCCATCGCTTTCAGCGACTTCAGCAGATGTGTGCTTGAGTATGTGGCACCCATGTATCCGGAGCTTTTCGAGAAATATAGAAACGCCGGCACCTATTTTTCTGAAAAGATAGATGCCGTAGGAACGCGTTTCATCACACGTTATGCTTCCGGAAGAATCGATGCGGACGCTGCATCCGTAAATGAGGCTTTCCATGAAAAGATTCGTGGTGGTTGCCTATATTTCCTTGAGCAACTGGCTCCCATATGCTCCCTTCTCAACAACACCCCGAAGGAGCTTGACAACGCATCATATGAGCAGCGCCTCCTCACTGCGGCCGACCTTTTATGGTTTGAAATGAACATGAAAAAAATAATCATGAAAGGGCTGATTGATGAGAATTTCTCGCCGTCTGTCTATATGAAACTGAAAGCCCATGCCGTGCTTACAGGGAATGAGGACCCGGCTCCAAAGCCACGAAAACAGAAGGCTCAGAAAAAGACTGCCAAAGCGGAAAAATCAACTGAATCCAAAAAGAAACCAAAGGGATATTCCCAAAGAGTTACGTTACAGATGTTCAGAGACGGCAAGACAATGCAGGAAATCGCAGACACCCGTGAACTCGCCCTATCCACCATCGGCTCTCATCTTGGAGACATGGTATCTGCCGGAGAACTGAAACTGTCTGACGTCATCCCGTCCGATATCATGGATAGGATTGAAGACACGCTGACGGAACTCAAGACTGCCGGAAAGAATCCCGGATATTCAGCCATACGCGATGCCCTTGACGGCATAGTCGACCCTGTATATATATCCATTTATAACAAAACAATATAATTTCTTTATATCGATATGAGAACTGATAAGGAACTTGAAGGTGTAAGCCTCTTGGGAAACCAAGGAGTGGCTTATCCAACAGATTATAATCCTGAGATTCTTGAAACTTTTGAGAACAAACATCCGGAGAATGAATATGTTGTTACGTTCGATTGCCCGGAATTCACAACACTGTGTCCCAAAACAGGTCAGCCCGATTTCGGACATATCTATATTTCATATATCCCACGCGAGAGAATGGTGGAGAGCAAAAGTCTGAAACTATATCTCTTCAGCTTCCGCAATCACGGAGATTTCCATGAGGATTGCGTGAACATAATAATGAAAGACCTCGCACGCCTTATGGATCCTAAATATATAGAGGTACGCGGTGTATTCATGCCGCGGGGAGGAATATCCATATACCCGTTCGCGAACATGGGAGACACGGATCATCAACGTCTTGTTGAGGAGCGCCGAATTCAGATACTAAATAAATTCTAAAAACATGGAAAAAGATTCGATAATAGTTTTATCAGGCGGCATGGATTCTGTCACTCTGCTTCATGATTGCCAGGACAGAATAGCTGTTGCCGTAACATTTGACTACGGTTCAAATCACAATGCCCGTGAGATAGAATGCGCAAGATGGCAATGCTCGCTGTTAGGCATCGAGCACATTGTAATTCCCCTCTCTTTCATGGGGCAATATTTCAAAAGTTCACTCCTTTCCGGTGCTGACGCAATTCCCGAGGGGCATTATGCGGACGATAATATGAAATCGACTGTTGTGCCGTTCCGCAATGGAATCATGCTGTCGGTGGCATGCGGTCTGGCTGAATCACGCGGACTCAAGCATGTGCTTATCGCTAACCACGGCGGAGACCATGCCATATATCCTGATTGCAGGGAAGGGTTCGTCAAAGCCATGTCTGAGGCAATGAAAGAGGGAACGTATGATGGCGTGACCATCATCGCTCCCTATACAAACATCACCAAAGGGGAAATAGCCGTTATCGGCAAAAACCTCGGTGTCGATTATTCACATACCTATTCCTGCTATAAAGGAGGCGCGGAACATTGCGGCAAATGCGGCACATGCGTTGAGCGGGCCGAAGCCCTCGCTTACGCCTACGGTATGTCAAGATAGCGGTGCAACTGCACCGAGAGTGTCCATTTCGGATCTGCGAGAATGCGCTTCACAGTGCTCAGACGGTTCTGACGGAATTGCTCCTCATCAGGCACATAACAGGGCTGCAGATACATTATGGTATCCTCTCCCCTGCATGGAAGGTCGAAATATGGATCCAGATCCTGACCAATGTCAACAACCTTTATCTCGTTGGCATGTGCGACCTTCACCGGAGCATCACCGGCTCCATCGAATCCGGATTTAGGACTTACTGTAACCCAGTCAATGCCATCGGGAAGCGGCACGGTGCCGTTAGTCTCGATGGCAATTTTTTTGCCCGTGGCCCGCTTAAGCAGATGGATAAAATCCTCATCTATCCATAATGCCGGTTCTCCGCCGGTAAGCACAACCCAGTCGGCCGAATAAAGATTGATGGCGCGAATTATCGCGTCATCATCCATATAGATACCTTCATTGTGAGCTGTGTCACAAAAGGAACACTTCAGATTGCACCCTGAGAAGCGGACAAACACGGAGGGGTATCCCTCATGATGTCCCTCCCCTTGCAGGGAATAGAAAATTTCGTTAATCTTCCTCATAGGCTGCCATATTCCCCTCGCTTTCCTGCACTTCGCAGCGGAAGCATGTGGGGATGGTGTCAACCACCCAGCGGGCGATGTTTTCCGCAGTCGGATTGAAGGGAAGCACATCGTTGATCACGCGGTGGTCAAGCATGTCCATTATTTTATTTTTTATCAATGTGAAATCCGCTACCATTCCGTCGGCATTGAGTTCACGCGAACGGCATTCCACAATGATTATCCAGTTATGGCCATGGAGCGATGAGCACTTGCTCTCGTAGCTCAGTTCAAGCCGATGAGCAGCACTCAGCTCCAGGCGTTTTCTTACATAATACATTATTTATCTGCGGATTTACGACCTTTCTTCTTCTCTACAACTTCCGGCTTGGGAGCTTCCTCTATTCCGGCGAGTGCAGCATCGATCATGATTCGGCCGCAATATTCACATACGATCACTTTCTTGTGCATCCTTATCTCAAGCTGACGCTGCGGCGGAATGCGGTTGAAGCAACCTCCACATGCGTTACGTTGCACAGTGACTATGCCAAGGCCGTTGCGGGCATTCTTGCGGATACGCTTGAAAGCGGCAAGTGTGTAATCATCGATAAGGGGTTCAAGAGCTTTTGCCTTCTCACGGATCTGCTCCTCCTCCTGACGAGTCTCTGAGATAATATCCTCAAGCTCTTTTTTCTTCTGCTCCAGGATATGCTCATTGTCAGCAAGCTCCTCTTTATCATGCTCAATTTCTGCGGTCTTGGCATCAATCTTCGCACGCGCGTCACGGATATTCTTCTCGGCAAGCTCTATCTCAAGGCTCTCGAACTCTTTCTCTTTCTCAAGAAAAGCGAACTCACGGTTGTTGCGCACATTATTGATCTGATCCTCATATTTAGCGATCTTCTCGCGGCGCATCTCGATCTCGCCCTGCTTCACCTTCACGAGGTCATGCAGACCTGCAATCTCGTCTTCGTGTTTGGCGATACGGGTCTGGAAACGGATTATCTCATCCTCACGATCCTTCACCTCATTGGGAAGTTCACCGCGGAGAATCTTGATACGGTCGATCTCCGAAAGATAGGTCTGAAGCTGGTAAAGGGCTTTGAGTCGGTCCTCTACACTGCGCTCTTTGTCTTGTTTTTTGTCTGTTGCCATATATATGGTTTTATTTAATTCCTTTTATATTATTCCAATAGGATTTGTCTCTGTTTCCGAAAAATAAAGGAGGAAGTCGGGATATTTCTCACGGATAATGCGTGAGAATATGCGAGAAGCGCAAAGCTCGCTCTCATAATGACCGATGTCAGCTATTATGATATCGAGACCGAACGCCGTGAAGTCGTGATATTTCACATCTCCTGTGATAATGGCATCGGCTCCCGACATGATGGCATTCCTTATAAGAGAGGCTCCCGAACCACCACAAAGCGCCACACGTTTCACAACAAGCTGCGGCGACTGGGTGGAATATTTCATCGCCTTTACACCGAATGTCTCCTTCACATTGCGGAGGAACTCAAGTTTAGGCGTAGGACGCACGTTCCCTATCACACCCAGACCTGTGGAGGAGTTATCCTCACGCGGCTCAAGAACGCTGAGATTATCCATATCAAGCATATGCGCCATCTCATGGCTCACACCGTCCCATGCGGAATCAAGATTGGTATGTGCGGAATAGATAGCTATATTGTTGAGTATGGCTTTTACCACTATGCGCTCCGTGGCTGTACTTCCTGTCAATTCCTTAAGCCCTTTGAAAATCAAAGGGTGATGGGTGATGACAAGATTACATTGCCTTTGGATAGCCTCGTCAAGGATTTCCTCTGTAATGTCAAGGCACAGCAACGCTGCGGTGACACCCATCTCCGGGTCGCCCACCTGAAGACCGGTGTTGTCATAGCTCTCCTGCAGCGATTTGGGAGCGAAATCCTCTATCGTACGCGCGATGTCTGCCACTTTCACCATCTTCTTTGCTTTTATTGCCTCTATTAGGTCAAGGGGTGTTGCCACTTTATCTATTCGTATTTATTTCTTTATCGGTTTGAGTTCAAGCTCAAGTTCATCAAGCTGTGCCTGATCGATCGGTGACGGAGATTCATTCATCACATCCCTGCCTGAATTGTTCTTCGGGAATGCTATGACATCGCGGATTGTGTCAAGACCGGCGAGAATAGACACAAACCTGTCGAAACCGAGTGCAAGGCCACCGTGAGGTGGAGCTCCATATTTAAATGCGTTCATAAGGAATCCGAACTGCTCATGCGCACGCTCAGGTGTAAAGCCGAGCAACTCAAACATCTCATCCTGCAAAGCAGCGTCATGAATACGGATTGAGCCTCCTCCAAGCTCGGTGCCGTTAACAACAATATCGTAGGCTGTGGCACGCACTTTTCCGGTATCTGTCTTCAGCATCGGTATATCCTCCGGATTCGGGGATGTGAAGGGGTGATGCATCGCATAGAAACGCTGGGTCTCCTCATCCCATTCGAAGAGGGGGAAGTCAATTACCCAGAGCGGAGCGAACACATTCTTATCGCGAAGGCCAAGACGGTTACCCATCTCAAGACGAAGTTCGCAGAGCTGTTTGCGGGTCTTCATAGCCTCTCCGGTCATCACGAGGAGAAGGTCTCCTGCCTCGGCTCCGGCTTTCTCGCCCCATGCGCGAAGCTCATCCTCGCTATAGAACTTACCAACTGAACTCTTTATCGAACCGTCTGCTTCGTATTTGACATAAATCAAACCTTTGGCCCCTACCTGAGGACGCTTCACAAACTCAGTCAGTTCATCGATTTGTTTGCGTGAGTAGCCGGCACATCCCTTCGCTACGATACCGACGGTAAGCTCTGCGTCATCCACAACGCTGAAGCCTTTACCTTTTGCAAGGTCTGTGAGATCTACAAACTCCATACCGAAGCGGATATCCGGTTTGTCAGAGCCATAGCGCTCCATTGCATCTTTCCATGTTATGCGGGGGAACGGCTCGGTGAAATCAATCTCCTTGACATACTTGAAAATATGTTTCACAAGACCCTCGAATGTCTGGATAACATCCTCCTGCTCCACAAAGCTCATCTCGCAGTCGATCTGAGTGAACTCCGGCTGACGATCGGCACGGAGATCCTCATCGCGGAAACATTTCGCAATCTGGAAATAACGATCGTAACCGCTGACCATCAGAAGCTGCTTGAAGAGCTGCGGACTCTGGGGAAGGGCATAGAACTCACCGGGATTCATACGGGAGGGGACAACGAAATCACGTGCTCCCTCGGGAGTGGACTTCACAAGTATAGGAGTCTCTATCTCAAGGAATCCCTGCGCGTCAAGATATCTACGGATCTCAAAAGCCATTTTATGACGCAACTCAAGATTGCGGCGCACACATGGACGACGAAGATCAAGATAACGATATTTCATACGGAGATCATCGCCTCCGTCAGTATTATCCTCAATTGTAAATGGAGGTATCTCGCTTCGGTTTAACACTTTGAAACCGTCGGCTATAACTTCTACCTCTCCGGTGGGAATGTTCGGGTTCTTGGAGCTGCGCTCCTCCACCTTACCTGTAACCTGCACCACAAACTCGCGTCCGAGACCATTGGCAGCCTCGGTAAGCTCGCGGTTTATCTCATTGTTGAAAACCACCTGTGTGATTCCGTAACGGTCACGGATATCCACAAAAGTCATACCGCCCATTTTGCGGGTGCGCTGCACCCATCCGGCCAGTGTCACTGTCTTGCCGGCGTCGGCGAGGCGAAGTTCGCCGCATGTTGTGTTTCTATACATTGTTTTTTCAGCTGAATTTTTATGAGACGGACTCTAAAATCCACGGATGTATCTGACTCTTCAGCGCATGACATCCGCTTCAAACATGCAAAATTAGCAAAAAAACATAGCTTTGTCAAGATTTACAGATAAAATCAGCGTAAAAAAAAGCAGCCACTCTCGCGAGTGGCTGCTTTCTTTAACAGGCATGCCTGTTAGAACTTAAACTTAATGAACAAAATCTATCTTCTTTCTTTTCATAAGATAAAACAGAAATTATCGAAAATAGTTTCGCTCAACCCTTATTTTATCTATTTTTTAATAGATTTTAACAATTTCAAACCGAAATTTCACAGTTTCAATCGTTTTCATTCTCCTCTTTTATAATGCGGAGCTCTTCAAGCGAATTTTTCTCTACCGCAGCAAACTCCGAACGAAGTCGCTTGCAATATGGAAGACTGAGTAGATATATCAAACCTCCTGCCGGCACAAATATCTCAAGCGTAAGCCGGAGCCAGCGCCTTGACACGGGATGATAAATCCACAGCGGACGAATCACCGGAAATTTCTCAAGTTTAGAATTGACCTTGAGGCTGCGGGAATCTGAAAGATAATTCACTGTAGAATCCACAAGCGCCCCGATGCGTGCAAGCTCAGCCTTCGGATACCCGGTGCGCCAATATTCCTTATATGACAATACATGCCCGTGACGCCGGAGCCACATTCTGGATTCTCCATATAAACGCGCAAGCATGGATTCGGCACGCAATGGCGAAACCTCGTTGATTATAACCTCTTTCATCGGCACATGACGCTTTTCACTGAGTCCGAGCAGACGGTTGATAAGACTGACATATAGGTCTTTGTTAAATACGGCGGAGTCATTCATCGCTTTGTACGTTACAAAAATACCTAATGGCAGAAGCACAGAGGTGGACAGCCACATACCTGCCCAGACAGCGATTCTTCCGTCGCGTGCCATCTTATAACCTGTGTTATCTATTATATAATAGAATAGGAAGAGCAATACGGAAATCACAAGCGGTGTCCCCAATCCTCCCTTACGGATAATCGCGCCTAACGGAGCACCGATAAAGAAGAATATTATACATGCCACGGAGAGGGTGAATTTCTTTATAAGCTCTATCTCATGCCTGCGTATCGAACGCTTCTCGTCAGCCATTGTCAAGGCCCTGAATTCAAGCTCCGACACCCGATTGTTGGTCAGCGTTCGCGCTGAATTGTATATATCATTTTGCTCAACAGGAGTAAGCGCCGACAGCAAGGAATCGAGTGGCATTGGCTTTACAGGTGATGCTGTCTTATTCTCCTCTTTTTCTTTGTTCTTCTCTGACAGATAAGTTGACCGCATGACCCCCGAAAACGCCGTCAGTTTCAGATCGCGGGCATATCCGTTGCCTATGGAGTCGACACGCTGCGATATGGAATCTATGGTGTTACGCAACTCTTCCATATTCTTACCGACATACTGCTTTCGCATACCCCCTTCGTCAAGACGGTTGAAATTGGCATCAAAAGGAATCAGAATCTCTTTATCGGCAAATGATTCCCTTCGGAACGGCACATTCCTGTCAAGTGCCCGCTGCTCTCGCAAATTCTCAAATTGCTCACCGGTGAATAGATGAAGATACAGATAACGGCTGTCTTTTGTAAATGCCATCCGCGCAGAGTCGGCAAGCAGGATCGTGGAGTTGTCTCCTCCCCTGCTTATGTCATAGATCATGACATCATATAATATACCTGTATCGCGGTTCTTGCTCTTCACATAAAGACTATAGCCTGGAATCTGATCATAAAACACCCCTTCGGGAATCTCGACCTCCGGACTCTTCTGCTTCATGGAGAAAAGGAGAGTCCACATTTTCACCTGTGCCTTGGGAAGAATATCGTTCTGGAAAAAGAATGCACCGACAGCAATGGTCATCACCAAGATTATCAAGGGCTTCATAACCTTAAGCAATGATATTCCCGAAGCCTTGATGGCGGTAAGCTCTGACCGTTCGCCAAGGTTTCCGAATGTCATCAGACTCGCCAGAAGGATAGCGAGAGGCAACGCCATGGGAACAAGCGTTACCGCAGCATAGAAAAACAACTCGCCAAGCACGGAAAATGACAGACCTTTACCAACAAGGTCATCGATATATTTCCACAGGAACTGCATCAGCACGATGAAAAGCACGATGAAGAATGTCATCGCGAACAACGGCAGAAAACTCTTAAGAATGAAGAGATACAGTCTTTTTACTATTCGGCTCATAAAAAATAAAAGCAGGCTGTTAAGCTGATACCCGCACTAATTTATATAAATATGCAGGTGCTGTCTTAAAACCGGGCGTAAAGTTACAAAAAAATCTCCTCTTAATCCCGTTCATTTTAGGAATTCTTTGTAACTTTGCTATCAATTGATGATGACTACATCCTGCAGCTGGAAAAATCCGCGGGATCCGCACCACCTATATAAATACGTTATTCAAACATTTTAAATCAGTATATCATGACTCTATTCGAAAGACTTACCAAGAAGGCGCAGGAAAATCCACAGCGTCTTGTTCTCCCGGAATCACTCGAGCCCCGCACTCTTCAGGCGGCTGACCGTGTTCTCGCACAAGGCATAGCTGAAGTGATCTTTGTTGGAAAACGCGATGAGATAATGGCCAAAGCTTTTGAGCTTGGTCTACCCCATATCGAGAAAGCTAATTTTATTGATGCAGACGACATGACACTCACCGAACCTTACGCTGAGTTGTTTGCCCAGCTCCGCAAAAGCAAGGGAATGACCCTCGACGAGGCCCGCAATGTTGTCCGTAATCCCCTTTATCTGGGCTGTCTCATGATAAAACGTGGTGACGCCGACGCGATGGTGGCTGGCGCCCTCAGCCCCACATCCCATGTATTACGCGCTGCGTTCCAGGTGCTGAAAACGAAACCTGGCATCTCTGTTGTGAGCGGTGCATTCATCATGCTTCTGCCCGAGAATGTGCAATACGGAGAAGACCATATGCTCGTTTTCGCAGACTGCGCCGTTGTGCCAGATCCTACTGCTAAAGAACTCGCGGAAATCGCGATCGCCACTGCCAAGACAACAAAAGACATCGCTGGTCTTGACCCCGTAGTTGCCATGTGCAGCTTCTCGACCAAGGGCAGCGCAAGCCATGAGCGTGTTGATAAAGTTATCGAAGCCACAGAACTCGCCCACAAGATGGATCCGGAGCTCAAACTTGACGGTGAACTCCAGAGCGATGCCTCAATCGTGCCCGCCATCGGCAGCATGAAAGCCCCCGGCAGCCCCGTTGCAGGACACGCCAACACCTTGGTGTTCCCATCTCTTGAGGTTGGAAACATCGCTTACAAACTTGTTCAACGTCTCGCCGGAGCAGGTGCGGTCGGACCTATCCTTCAGGGACTTGCAGCTCCTGTGAATGACCTTTCGCGTGGCGCAACCGTTGACGACATTGTCAACACAATTATTGTGACATGCAACCAGGCTATCGGTGACAAGAATCTCTAATTCTTGATATAGTTTCACGCAAATCCCTATTTATCAACATTTAAATCAACTCAAAAGTGAAAATACTCGTTCTGAACTGCGGAAGCAGCAGCGTTAAATATAAGCTGATCGACAGCGAAAACAAGGAAGTGCTTGCCGAAGGCGGCGTGGAAAAAATCGGGCTCCCCGACTCTTTCCTCAAATTCAAATTGAAAGACGGCTCCAAGGAAACTATCACCGTTGAAATGCCGGATCATAAAGAGGCTATCAAGCAGGTCATGAAGGTTCTGACAGATCCTGAGAAAGGTGTGATCAGCAGCTTCGATGAGATTGGTGCTGTAGGTCACCGCGTGGTCCATGGAATGGAATATTTCAACAAATCCGTGCTCATCACCCCGGAGGTTATCGAAAGAGTGAAGGAGTGCTATCCTGTGGCACCGCTCCACAACCCAGCCAATGTCACCGGTATCGAGGCTGTGACAGAAATCATGCCCGACACCCCGCAGGTGGCTGTGTTCGACACCGCATTCCATCAGACCATGCCTGCCAAGGCTTACATGTATGCCCTTCCTTATGAGGATTATGAGAAATATGGAATACGCCGATACGGATTCCATGGCACAAGCCACCGCTATGTTTCCCGCAGAGCTTGTGAATTCCTCGGTCTCCCTTATGAAAAACAGCGTATAATCACCTGCCACATCGGTAACGGTGCAAGCATCACAGCCATTGCCGACGGAAAGAGCATCGACACTTCCATGGGACTCACCCCGACCGAGGGACTGATGATGGGTACCCGCGTGGGCGACATAGATCCTGGAGCTCTCGTATATCTGATGGAAAGCCGCGGAATCGACGCACAGGGGCTGCAGAAGATAATCAATAAGGAGAGCGGTGTGCTTGGAGTGTCAGGCATATCAAACGATATGCGCGACATAGAGGCTGGAATCAAAGAAGGCAACGGCCGCGCAAAGCTCGCCATGGATATGTACGAATACCGCATCCTCAAATATATCGGTGCTTACACAGCCGTTCTTGGTGGTGTTGACGTTATTGTATTCACCGGCGGTGTGGGAGAGAACCAGACCGGCACCCGCGAGGAGATCTGCCGCAAGCTCGAATATATGGGTGTCACATTCGATGCCGAGGCCAACAAGGTTCGCGGTGAGGAGATCGAGATTTCCGGCAAAGATTCAAAAGTGCATGTGGTTGTCATTCCTACAGATGAGGAAATGATGATTGCAGAAGACACAGATGCCATTGTCAGCCATAAAATATAATTACGGCATATATGGACATCCGTATCGGACAAGGATTTGACGTTCACCGTCTCGTAGAGGGCAGGGATTTATGGTTATGCGGCATTAAAATCGAGCACAGGCTTGGTCTCTTGGGACACAGCGATGCAGATGTCGCAATCCATGCCCTCTGCGATGCAATCCTCGGAGCTCTCGCATTGCGTGATATCGGTTACCATTTCCCTGACACCGACCCTCGCTTCAAAGGCGCCGACAGCAAGATTCTTCTTGCTGAGGTATGCCGGATGATGCGCGAAAAGGGGTACGAAATAGGAAATACGGATATCACAATCTGCGCGGAGCGCCCGAAACTCAACCCTCATATCGACAGTATGCGCGATGTTCTCGCGCGGATATTATCGACAGAGGTGGAGAATGTTTCCGTAAAAGCCACCACTACTGAGAAACTCGGATTTACCGGACGAGAAGAAGGAATATCCGCATACGCGGTAGTGCTTCTTAAAGGTACAGGTACAAAAACCGACGCATGATCTACCCCCTGCTGGCAATATTGATCGCCACCGCAGGCGTGATAAAAGGATATCGCAAGGGATTCTGGCGACAGATTCCCTTGCTTATCGGATTTTGCTTCGGAGTGGTATGCGCACGCATCTTCTGCCTACCGGTCGAGGAAGGATTAAGGGAACTGATTCCATCCATTGCATCGCGCCCTGAAAGCGACTTCGTCTACAGCACCATCTCAAGAGGACTGATTTACGTGATTGTTTATGAACTGTTCAGTTTCTGCACGGGATTTTTGCGTCTACTGTTCAAAACCTTCCGCAGCGGAGTTCTTGACAGCATGGCAGGATCATTCTTCACACTTGTCAGATACCTGCTGATGCTCTCGGTAGCATTCAACTTCCTCCTTTGTTGGCAGACAGACTCCCAACTTCTGCGCAGTGCAAAATCAGACGACGGCAACATCGTAGAAGCGGTAATGCTGGTAGCCCCCGCCATCCTTGGCGGCGACTCCGTTGAAGACCTCGCCCATATCCTCCAACTTGAGGAAGCCAAATGCATCTCCTGATAAAGATGTTTAAATAACCTCGATGCTTATTCGATACGCATTAGATACATATTTTCTATGCTTGCTCTAAAGGTATTCGATGTTAATCTAATACTTATTTTGACTTATTTTGACAAAATTATTGTTGGTGAAAAATATTTTTTATAATTTTGCACAACTACTTGCGGTAATAGCTCAGTTGGTAGAGCATCAGCTTCCCAAGCTGAGGGTCGCGGGTTCGAATCCCGTTTACCGCTCAATTAAATAAAATACTCTGAGTGAACAAATTATTTTTCACTCAGAGCATTTTTCTTAATATGACTTTTGATTAATTATGGTGTACGTTGTCGTGTGCAAGCACCTGCGGTGCGCCGCTCAGAATCTATATATCTTCCCATGATTATCCTTTAATTCTCCATATCCGATACAATTCAGTCTCCTCATCCATCCAGCCTTGAAGACACCCTGCGACGGATCCCTCGCCACTATGCTCTCGATGAAAGCCACCCTGCGCGCCTTGACCTCGCTGAAAAACTCACGCGCATCGCAGCCATTCAGAGCCGCAAGCGTCTTCTCCCCGACGATACCGTCTACCTTCACGCCAAGCAGCCGCTGGGGAATACGGATACCGTGCGCCCCTGAAGCCCACACCCAATCCACAAGCAGGTTGGCAAGCGACTGCGAGCGTATCCGGTCAGCCTTCCAACGGTTCCAGTAATGCGGGCGCATCACACGCTCCACGACATCATGGTCAGTCAGCAGCCGCAGGTCATCCACATCGATATCCCCGTCCCCATCCTTGTCATAACCCACCTGCCGCCACGTGGCGATGGTCACTCCCTTATTCGTAGCCCCGCCCCTGTCGGCGGGGTGGTTGCTGAAACCACCCTCGAACGACAGTATGAACGGTGCCAATATCTCTATCTTCGCCATATCATTTAAAATTTACTTCGGTTCCTTGAACTTCTGCCCTTTCAGCCGATCCCTCGGAGGGATGCCGTTCGGGCAGTCATCCCTGCGGCAATGCCACATCTTGTAATACTCCTTCTGCCTGCGCTCCTCGTCGCGCTCCTCGGTAAGGGACGTGATGCGCCCGTTCGCCTCATTGAGCATGTCCTGCACTCGGTTCACCTCCTGTTCCGAATCCCACACCTTCTGCGTCAGGTTCCGGATCTGCTCGGTCTTCGAATCCAGCGCATGGTTCTGCTGCGAGATGCGCTCTATGTAGTGAGCCTCCGACTTGTTGAGTGTCTCGATGGATGAGTGCAGATCCTTGATCCGCGCCTCGTAGTTCTCGATCATGAGCTTCTGAGCCTCAGCCACACGAGCGTCAGCGTCCGCCTTGGTCTTGCGCCTGCCGCTCTTGGTGAACATCCCGATACCCAACCCGCCCGCGATGCCGCCAAGCGTCTGTAATAAGCTTATCCATTCCATAATGCTTCCAAAATTAACGCATCTCAACCTGACCGGATGCTTATCGCTTGAATACCTCCTGTATATACCTTTTTTGATTATTTATCACTATAAAATTATGGGTATATAGGTAATTTTATGTAATTTTGCTTATAAACAGTATCTGGACTGTTGATTAAACTTTGATACCCATGTTTGAAAAAGAAATTTATATAAAAAGGCGCGAGGCGCTGAAACAAAAAGTAGGATCCGGTCTGATTCTGCTGTTTGGTAATGACGAGTGCGGTGTAAACTACGAAGACAATACATACCCATTCCGACAGGATTCTTCTTTCCTCTATTTCTTCGGACAACCGTATGCCGGTCTAAATGCCATAATCGACATTGACAATGACAAGGAGATTATATTTGGCGATGAGCTAACAATCGACCATATCGTGTGGATGGGAAATCAACCCACAATCCATGAAAAGGCAGCTCTCGCCGGAGTGTCGGACACTCGCCCTTCGTCTGAGCTGAAGAAATATCTCGACCGCGCTAAAACCGCAGGACAGACAATACATTATCTTCCGCCCTATCGCGATACACACCGCCTCAGACTTTTCGAACTTTTAGGTATAATGCCTGGCAATGATACACCTTCTGTAGATTTGATAAAGGCGATTGTTGACCTGCGAAACCATAAGCAACCCGAAGAAATCGAGGAAATCGAGAAAGCATGTCGCGTTACCGCCGATATGCATATCGAGGCAACGAAGGTTGTACGTCCCGGAATGCATGAATATGAGGTATCCGCTGCTCTGGAGGCTGTGGCGCAGGCAAACGGTTGCGCATTGTCATTCCCGACCATAGCTACCGTTCACGGCGAGACGCTTCACAACCATTACCATGGCAACATTATCAAAGAGGGCGACATGCTGCTTGTCGATGCAGGAGCCGAGACTGCCGAAGGGTATGCCGGAGATATGTCATCCACAATCTGCGCAGGACGCAAATTTACCGAACGCCAGAAACTCATATACGATATTCAGGTCGCATCCCATCTGGCAGCCGTGGCAGATCTGCGTCCCGGAAAGCCATTCCTCGAGGTGTATGAACACGCAGCTGAAGTTATATGCGACGGACTGCGCGGACTCGGAATAATGAAAGGTGATCCCAAAGAGGCTGTCAGGGCCGGAGCTCATGCCATGTTCTTCCCTTGCGGATTAGGACACATGATGGGGCTTGATGTTCATGATATGGAAAATCTGGGAGAAGTATGGGTTGGATATGGCGGCAAACCGAAAAGCACACAGTTTGGCCGCAAATCACTTCGTCTGGCACGTCCGCTTGAAGAGGGATTTGTACTCACCATCGAACCCGGTGTCTATTTTATCCCAGAGCTAATTGACTATTGGGGCGCAGAGAAGCGTTTCGCTGATTTCATAAATTACGATGAGCTGCAGAAATGGCGTGATTTCGGAGGAATCCGCAATGAGGAAGATTACCTAATCACCGCAGATGGAGCACGTCGTCTTGGCAAGAAAATACCCTTGACAACCGAAGAAGTAGAAGCACTGAGATGACATCAAACCGCAAAGCGATAATGTCTGCTGCCGTGGCTGTATTAAGCTGGTCAACGGTAGCAGCTGCATTCAAAACCGCATTGATATATTACTCTCATTACGAGATGCTGACAGTGGCAGCCCTGACTTCCACCATCATATTTGCCATTGCGGTTACACTGCAACGCAAATGGTGGCAGTTTGCCAATTTGGATAAAAAAGGCTGGGGAGCCCTTGCGCTCCTCGGTCTCTTCAGCCCCACACTGTATTATCTGGTGCTGTTTTCCGCATACGATATGCTCCCCGCCCAAGTGGCACAGCCAATCAACTACTGCTGGCCAATATTTCTGGTCATTCTTCTTGCCGCAGTCATGCATAAGCCTGTCCGGCCAAGACTATACGCAGGTATGGCTATCTCACTCGCGGGAGTTTGCGTAATATCTCTCAGCGGAGGCATCGACGGAACACTCTCCGTTTCCGGTCTCGCCATGGCATTCCTCAGCGCAGTGCTCTGGGCTGTGTACTGGATACTCAACGAAAAACTGAAAGGGGATTTTGATGAAAGCGTAAAACTATTCGGATCATTCCTTTTCGGCACACTTTATCTCCTCATCGGACTGCTTTGGGTGCCGGCATCTTTCGCCTCCCCCAACGGGGCTTTGTCGAGCATATATGTAGGTGCATTCGAGATGGGCATCCCGTTCCTGTTTTTCAGCATCGCTCTAAAGAATGCCTCAAATGTGGCTGTGGTCAACCAGATGTGCTACATCGCTCCCTTCCTGTCGCTGTTTTTCATTTCAATGATCGTTGGAGAGACGATAAAGCCGACATCTTACATAGGGCTGTCACTGATAATTTCAGGAGTCATATTCAACCAATATATCGCCTACCCTACCAAAGCAACTGCATGAAAATCCGTATCCCGCCCGCAAAAGACATATGGACCGCCGCAGGTTTTCTCGCACTTGTGGTGATCCTCGTCTTTTCATGTATGTGGGTATGGGAGCAATACCTCAAGACTCCGCCATATGTCGATCCCGAGAGATACCCGATAAGGGGAATCGACATATCGGCACATAATGGCGACATCAATTTCCGCGATGTAAGGAGAGACGGAATAGAATTCGCTTTTATAAAAGCCTCAGAAGGCACCGACTTCAAAGATAAGAAATTTGCAGACAACTACCTCAAAGCAAGAAAAGCCGGCATAAAGACCGGGGCATATCATTTCTTCCGTTTTGACAAAGACGGAGTAGATCAAGCAATAAACTTCCTGAGAGCCACCGGCAACCGCAAGCTTGATCTCGGACTCGCCATAGATATAGAGCAGCAAGGTAATCCCGAAGGAATTGACAAAGAGCTCATAACCCAACGGCTCACCGCGATGGCAGAATACCTGTTCCTGTTAGGCTACCGCGTCACATTCTATACCAATCGCACCGGATATGAAGAATTTCTCATGGACTCATTTCCCGGTTATCCTTTATGGATATGTTCCTTCTCCGAACATCCCATTGACGCCGACTGGACCTACTGGCAATACGACCACCACGGCAAAGTGAAAGGGATCCACGGTGACGTGGACCTCGACACGTTCAATGGCTCAAGATCTGACTGGAGAAAATATCTTGCACAATGACCAAATCGGAATAAAATTATCCGATTTGGTTAACAATAGTTATTTTTATTGCCCAATATAGTAAAATTGATAATTTTTGTATTAATTTTGTAAAAATCTATCCGAAAAGTCTTTTCAACATCTGAAAACCGTTTGATTTTATTTTTTTATTTTTTGAGACAAAATAAAATTAAATCTGCTTTTCGAAGACCACCGGCTACGAAACTGACTCGAACTTTGCATAAATTATCAACAGTTCGTGACAAGAATACAAAACAACAGAACAATCCAATTATTATCAATTTTAACAACAACAGCTTATGCAGAAATTTCTAACGCGTATGGTGCTCGCTGTCATTTTGGCATGCGGCTGCATCATCACGGAAGCACAAGCATCGGGCAACACCCCTTCGAGAGGTGTCATCCGTGTCAAGCTGCAACCCGAAGTGGCACTGAAAGTGGGGTCAGCACCCCGCATGCAGGCTCACGGGGTTGTGACAACAGGAGTAACTCCGCTTGACCGCGCTGCCCGCGATGTAAAAGCAATCAGCATCAAGCCCATGTTGCCTTACGCTGCAAAATTTGCACGCCAGAGGGCAAAGTATGGACTCGACCGCTGGTATGTAGTAAGCTTCGACGAATCCGTATCACCGGACGAGGCCCGCAAGATATTTGCGGCAACCGCCGGCGTGGAGAAGTCGGAGACTGTAATGCCCATGTCATTGAAAGAGGGCAACGGTAATTTCCGTAAACTCGACCGCAGTAAAGTGGCCAAGGCATCCGCTCAGATGCCTTTCAACGACCCATTCCTGCCTAACCAGTGGCATTACCAGAACTTCGGTACCATCCCCTACAGTGTGGAGGGTGCTGACATCAATCTTTTCGAGGCTTGGAAAAGCGTCACGGGAAGCAAGGATGTCCTCGTAGCCATTATTGACGGCGGTGTGGACTACACACATGAGGACCTCGCACCCAACATGTATGTTAACACCGCAGAGCTCAACGGCAAAGAGGGTGTTGACGATGACGGCAATGGATATGTAGACGACATCTATGGATGGAACTTCTGCACCAATGAGCCCAAGATCTATCCCCACAGCCATGGAACACACGTGGCTGGCACCGTAGCCGCTGTAAACAACAACGGCATTGGCGTTGCCGGAGTGGCCGGTGGTGACGGCTCAAACGGTTCAGGTGTGAAAATGATCTCATGCCAGGTTTTCGACACTCGTTCCGGAACCGGCGAGGGTGATTTCGCGGCTGCACTTGTATATGCCGCTGAAAAAGGAGCAACCATAGCACAATGCTCCTGGGGTTGGCCCACAGCCGGATATTACGAACAGGCCGTACTTGATGCGATCGACTATTTCACAGCCGAGGCAGGATCAAAAAACATGACCGGAGGTCTCTGCATCTTTGCTGCCGGAAACGAAGGCAAGACAGGTGATTTCTATCCCGCAGCTTACGAGAAAGTGATTGGAGTAACTGCCATGACCTCCGAATTGACCCCTGCAAGCTATTCATGTAATGGTCCTTGGGCCGACATTGTAGCTCCCGGCGGTCTTATGGATTACGGTGAGGCACAGGGTGTACTCTCCACTCTTCCTAACAATGAATATGGATATAACGAGGGAACATCTATGGCAACTCCCCATGTAGCGGGCGTTGCAGCACTCGTACTGTCAAAATACGGCTCGCCGACATTTGTCAACGAGACCCTTCGCACCCAGCTGCTGACTTCCGTCAATGACTTCTACGGCTACGGAAACAACAGCAGCGTCGCAGGCAACTTCGGAACCGGATATCTTGATGCCGCCAAAGCTGTCAGAATGGACAATGACGCCACTCCTTCGGCTGTCGGCGACTTCGCACTGCTTGCAGCTCAGGATTACATAACCGTAACCTGGATCATCCCGGAATCATCCGACAATAATGTCAACAGCCACATAGTATATTATTCTACAGAACCATTCACTGCCGACAGTGACCTCACGAAACTGCAGAGGATGGTGGTTGATACCAAATTCCTCAATTCCGGTGATTCCAACACAATCGAAATCGGGAATCTCGCCAACCTGACAACCTATTACGTGGCATTGCAAGCGGTGAGTCGATGGGGAAAAGCGTCACCGCTATCTCCTGTAAAATCGGTAAGCACCAATGCCGGACCAAAGATGACTGTGGCACAGACTTCAATCTCTTTGGCCTCAACCGCAGCCGAACCTACCGCCTCCGCATCCATCACAATCGGCAACGAGGCTGAAGGAATATTGAAATGGGAATCAGCGAAACGAACTGTCTCCGCAGTTTTATCTTCAACAAAGCCCAACCCCGGCAAAACAGGACCGTTCAAAGGAAAAATCGCATCTTCTTCAGTAAAACGCTCCGCAGTGGCAGCCGCCCCCGAATATGAGGCTGACGAATATCCGCAGGAGATTTTCTATTGCGATCAACTCTGGGCGATGATTGGAGAAACTGACAAAACACTGCCTAACTCAATGGCTCAGTGGTTTAAAGTTGATCCTACAGAATATCCCGATGGATTCAACCTCACAACATTATGGTTTGAGGCTCCTCAGGAAGGCATATTCGGAGCGAATCCTGTAATCGAGATTTATAAGGGAGACTCCGGAATCAACACAGCATCCCTGCTCAAAACAGTAAAATACCAATTCTTCACCTACAACTATAACATCGCGCTTGACGAACAACTCTACTTCGCTCCGGGCGAATCATTCTGGGTTGTGGCTCACTTCGATGCTGGTCAGGAAGGGTATCCGTTGAGTATGGGACGCACTGATAAAGCAAATATCGCAGGATACAGCTACATGAGCACTGACAACGGCAAAACATGGGTTCAGCTCTCGGCAGCTCTTAAAGGCAGCAGTTATGAATCTATGGCAGAACAATGCACATGGGCTGTGAAAGCACGCTCACTCAACCCTGACTGGAGCAGTTTCCTTGAGCTTGATCCCACATCAGGCACAGTGCTTAACGGTGAGACACAGAATATTGATGTTAAGGCTGACGGACGCAAACTTGTCAACGGCACATACAAATTCAATGTCAACCTTTCTTCTAATGAGACTGACTCTAAAGTCAAGGCCATACCTGCCACGCTCAAGGTGGAAGGAAACAAACCGTCAGTTGTCGTGCCGAAGATTGTTGACTTCGGTAGCCTTCTCGTCGGACAGACAAAAGTATTGACCGTAGAGGTTTACAACAAGGGATACGGATCATTCAGAGGTTCACAATGGGGAGCAGGCATATATTCCGACAATATATCCTCTTCATCCAACAACTTCTCTGGTCCGGATATGGTGCAGAGCGGCTTCCCGGCTCGCGCAACAACACGCATCCAGCTCACATATTGCCCGACAGAAGCAGGTTCCCACCATGGCTCAGTTTCCTTCCGCGACATGAATGGCGAGGAGGTTAAAATCCTTGTGCAGGGTGTAGCCACCGAGCCGGCCCGTCTCACAGTTGAGCCGGCAGTGATCGATGCAGGCAACCTCAAGCTTGGCGAAGATCCCAAAGAAATCGGTTTCACCATAAGCAACGATGGCAAATATCCACTTGAGTTTGTATTCCCTAAATTCTCAGACGAGGCTGTAGAAGGAGCATCCGGCATACATAAGTTCGGTTATGCAGTTTCCTCTACGCTCGAAGGATTCCAGGAATTCGGATATGAGCCGGCACCCGCATTGATAAATGCCGTCGACATCACATCCGCATTCAACGATGCCACTTACATTACAGGCCCTGTGTCGCTCGGATTCTCATTCCCTTATTATGGAAAGAATTATGAGAAAGTATATCTGACATCATTCGGCGGTGTGATGTTCGCACCCAACGAAGCAACCATGCGCGGTCCACTTACCGAGACCTCCGCGGAGCTCAAGGGAACGGGTATCATATGCGCTTACGGACGCCAGTTGCAGATGGGACCGGAGTCTAAAGTTGAATACGCATGGAAAGACGGTAAGTTTGTGATCAATTTCACTAACGTGCTCGCCCTTGTGTACGATCAGGATTATGCTCCGATGTCATTCCACATGTCTCTCTCACCGACAGGTGACATCGAAATCTTCTATGATGACTATGAGAACTACGGTTTCTTCCAGGAAGGAAGCAGCCTCTTCTGCGGCATCAATGATCCTGAAATGCAAGACTGCGTGACAATCACATCCGCAGAGATGGTCGATTACTTCGGAATGCGTGAAGACACTCCGGAGAACACCAGATACACCAAGATTGCTTCCGGAACAGCAGTCAGGTTCGAGGCTCCGCAGGCAAGCTTCGTGCGCTCGCTCACTCCGGCTTACGGTCTTGTCAGCCCGGGTGAAAGCGTAAGTGTCAAGGCTGTGGTTTCCGTTGATCCGGAAATGAACGCCGGCCAGACCTACAATAATCTCGCTATCGTAACAAATGATCCGCGTCCGGCTGTGTCTGCAGTCAGGATCAATGCCGAGATCCTTCCTGACGGACTTGATGCCGATGCATCGGTTGCAAGCACTTCAATTGATTTCGGAAAGGTTTTCCGCACATCAGATAAAACCATAGCTGTGACTGTGAAGAATTCCGGTCATAATCTGCTGACCATCCAGTCTGCCGATTTCGACAATAAGGATATCACAATATCCTCTGAACTCCCAGTCACTGTTAAACCCGGTTCATCATACGACATCGTGGTGGTTGTGCCAACCGCTACCGAAGGTGAGGTGAAAGGCAAACTGACAGTGACAACAGATGTGAAGACACTGACAGTTGACATCCTTGGCGAAGTTATCGGATGCCCCGCGGCAGACCTTTCATTTGAAGAGATAACCGAAACTATTCCAAGCGGGACACCTCTTTCAAAGACACTTGAGATAAACAACTCCGGAAATGAGCCCCTTGAATATTCGTTCAAGCCTCTTGACGGTGTCAAGGTCAAAGTACCCGAAGATGGTGAGTCTCAGACATCTTACACATATGGTGCTTCCGTAGACAAAAAGGCTGAATACGCATGGGAAGATATCGTTTCTGATGGAAGAGGCGACTTCACCGGCTACAGATATTATACTCAGCATGATTACATCACAGTAGATCTTCCATTCGAATTCCCATTCTATGGTAAGAAATACAACAAGATGTATGTTTACAACACCGGTTTCGTATCATTCACCGAACGTCGCGATGACAAGATCTGGCCAGAGCCTCCCGCAGCGTTCCCCAACGAGACCGTGTTCACGAACATCATAGCTCCTTACTGGGGTCTCCACTCCATGAACACCACCAAAACCGCCGGAACATACCATTATGTAACCGAGGACCGCGCTGTGGTATCATTCATGGAATATGGAAACTCAATGAATTATGGCGTCTGCTATCAGCTAATCATGGAGAAAGACGGCTCTTTCAAATTCCAATACAAGGATTTTGACGAGAACTCTGTCATCATGTCGCCGTTCGGACTTGCCGGCATATCCAACGAAGATGCCACAAACCATATCCGTCTACCGGAACGCTTCATAACATTCGGAAATGCTGTGGCATTCACTCCTGTGATCGCCAAGACTCTTGCTCCCGGAGCAAAAGAGAATGTGACTATCGACATAAATACCGACCGCATGGCTGGCGTTTATGAAAGCGAACTTGTGCTCAGTACCAATGTTCCCGGTAAGGAAAATGTTTCAATACCTGTAAACTTAACGATAACCGGTGAGGCAAAGCCTGTTATTCCGGAGACCGTTGAGATCGAGAATGTCAAGGGCTTCACCAGCACAGACTATTCTGACCCGCTCGTTCAGATGGGTGCTTGCTATGCTGCAAGATTCGAGGTTGCCAACGAGGGTACAGCCGCATTTGAAGTTACAAACGTGACTGCGGATATACCGATGATCGAGGATCCCGACTTCGGATACGAATTCCCGGCATTCAATCTCTGGGGAAAACTTCCGGAAGTTGATTGGATTACCGGAGAACCTACCGGCAATTATGCATGGCAGGATCTATCCTGGGGATTCGCACCTCAGACAATTGCCCGCACTCCATTCGAGATCGGTGTGATCGTAACGCAGAACGAATACTGGATGACCCCGGGCACATATAATGTTCCGGTTACCGTAGAATACACCACTCAAGCCGGAGGCGACCCCGTCACAAAGGTTGTCAACGTCAAGATTGTGGTCACTCCGGCACCGTCAATGACAATGGATAAGGAGGAGATACGTGTAAGCAACGCTGCCGACAACCATGTTTCAGTTGAGACACTGACTATCGGCAACGAAGGTGAATACAAACTCTCCTACTCTCTGAGTCTTGATCCTACTGGTGTAGGTGAAGAGATTGAGGACATAGGCGGAGGAATCGCCCCCTGGTCTTTGCGAAGCGAAAATCTAAAAGATAAGGTGATACCTTATGAACTTGCCGACGGCAAATTCTCACGCAAAGTAAAGGCTTCCGAGACAGAAGAGGTTAATCCTTACGATCTGCCTTCAGACTTTGAATATGGCAAAGCACTCTACTATGATGCTATGCCCGGAAACAAAGCTTCGTATAACTATGGTTCTGGAACAGTCTTCGATGTCTATAAAGAGGCTGTTGCGTTCAAGGCTCCTGCCGACGGAATAAATATCTCGCATATATATCTGCCGGTAGCTACTGAAGATCTGCACAACGCCGAGATCAAGATTGAGATTGTATCCGGTAATGATCCTGCCGATGCCCAGGTTATCGGAAAGGGATCGTTCACAATAGAATCTCAGAACGGACAAGGACAGTTCTTTGTTGTCGCACTTGACAAGCCTGTCTACATGAATCCATCTGAAGAATTCTGTGTGGTTGTCACATATCCTGAAGGAATCAAATATCCATCTTACCTATGCGTGAAAGAGGAACCCGTCACTTCCGGACGCTACCTCGGCTGGGTAGAGAGCGCAGGATGGTATGACGTTGCAGAGATGTTTGAGGACCAAGTCGGTTCAATAGGCTATATGCTCACATGCCTTGAGACCAAAGCAGGAGAGCCATGGATCAAACTGATCACAGAAGAAACCGAAGGCGAGATCGCCGTAGGTGAAAAGAAAGAGGTGAAGGTTCAGGTCAATGCCGCTGCAGCCCGTCTTGAAAAAGGCAACAAAGCCATGATCGTGATAAAGGGGAATGATCCGGCAATGCCGATGGTCAACTTCCCTGTATATCTTGACATGAACAGTTCGCCGGTAATCGAGACCGCATCATCCAAGGTATACGCCAAGGAGGGTGAGACAACCAATATCTCTGTTTCAGTATTCGACGAAGACGGAGATGACCTCACAATCAGACTTACTGACAACAAGGGGTTGGCAAAAATCACATCCGTCACTCCCGATGCAGCCGATACCGAGGCCTCGGCAACTATTGCTGAAGATGGAAGCGCTACAGTGAAAGGCGCTACATTGCCGGTGAAAGTTAATGTCGGCATAACTCCTGAATTCGGGGATGCAGGTTCATATTCATTCTCAATCGCTGCGGCTGATAAGGCAGGTCATGAGACTCGCGCCAAAGTCAACTATGAAGTCGAGAAAGTGAACCGTGCGCCGATAGCGGCAGATGTCAGAAAAATCACCGTTAAAGTCGGAGAGCTTTCTGAAGTCACCGATTTCGCATCGCTCTTCTCAGATCCAGATGGAGATGAACTCACTTACTCATTCTCCATGCCTGAGACAGAGTTGGCGGAAGCCTTCACCACCTCAACGGGCGTTATCTTCCGCGGTATAGCTGAGGGAAGCCTCCAGGCCTCTGTAACTGCCATCGATCCAGAGGGACTTACAGCCACCGCTCCGATAGAGGTTGTGATTTCAGCAACATCCGGAATAGACGAAGCGCTTGCTGATTCAGGCAAACTTATCGCTCTCGGAAGCAAGATTGCAAAAGAGACTCTCGATTACACCGCTCTTATCGGTGGAGAGCTCGTAATCAACGTGTTTGACCAGTCCGGCAAATGTGTTTTCCGCGATAATGTCAATGTAAGTGTTGGTGAACGTGCAGGCATAATAACCGCTGACCTTGCTCCCGGTGTATATGTGCTTCATGTGACTTCCGGAGATATCTCTGAATCATACAGATTCATCCGATAACCCGCTGTTACAAACCATCTACAAACGCCGCGTCCCTCGGGATGCGGCGTTTATTTTTTATAAGACGGACACTTATGCCCAATCCAGCAATATTAGACAAAAATACGCGTTATTTAAGAGGAAAAATGTTTCTCGTAATAAACCTGTACTTGTGAATAGATTTTACAATATATCAAGACTGAATATAGCAATCTCCATATTACTGATTCTTACTGCCTCAATATTGGGTACGGTAAAGGCTCATGCTCTCCCTGCTGACCATTACGCTGCCAACTCCGTCTTATCAGAGGGAAGGTGGATGAAAGTGAGAATCAATGAGACCGGAATGCAGCTCATATCAAATGCAGACCTTAAGGCCTTGGGATTCTCGGACCCATCGAAAGTAAATGTATATGGCACAGGCGGACGCATGGTCAGAGAGGCTCTCACTTCCGACATGCCCGATGATCTTCCTTTGATTGAAAGCGTGCACACATCCCGCGGAATAATTTTTTTCGGTGTTGACAACATCACCTGGAGCCACACCGGAAACGGGAATTACAGCCACACTCTCAATCCATATTGTGCCGAAAGCTATTATTTTCTTTCCGACAGAGAGATAGAAAAACCGGAAATAAAAAAAGCCCCCGTTTATACGAGACCCGGCGGTTCCACATCAACGACATTCAAGGCCCGTCTGCTCCATGAACGAGACATGCAGGCCCCTTCGGAAGCCGGGCGTCTCCTGCTCGGTGAGGATTTCAGATCCACTCGTTCCCAGACATTCAATTTCAATCTGACTGATATCGCAGATAGCGACGTGTCCGCCAGGATTGCATTCGGAGCACGCACAAGCAGCGGAACATCCTCCATTCTTGTATCGGCCAACGGTCAGCAACTCCCCGCCACCAATACTGACAAGATTTCCGCCTGCGACGATGAGTTTATCAAGACAACCATATCCTCCAAGTCTTTCACTGTCGATTCCGACAAGCTCGCACTCGGCATAAACTATTCATATTCAGGAGCACTATTCACAGCCCGTCTCGATTATATCGAGGTATTCTATGACAGGAACCTGAGAATCTCCAACGGAGAACTTCATTTCTACAGCAACTTCTCCGGTGGGAATGTCATGATAGAAGGTTGCTCGGCAGAAACACGAATCTGGGAAGTCTCCGATCCCTGCGACATAAAGGAAGTGGAATTCACTCTCGACGGAGACAAAGCCTCATTCTCTCCTGCACAGGGTTACCGCGAATATGTGGCTTTCGATCCATCGAAAGCAGGCAGGGCAATTGTGCGCGGATCCCGAGTCAACAATCAGGATATACATTCCATGCCGGCGCCTGACATGGTTATAATAGCCTACGACCAATACGCTGATGCTGCAAAAAGAATCGCAAGGCTTCATGAGGAGACTGATGGTTTCGATGTCGCGGTTCTTACGCCCGAGGCGATATACAATGAATTTTCCGGTGGTCATCCGGATGTAGGAGCATTCCGCAAACTGCTGAAAATGTGGTATGACCGTGGAGGCGAGCGTACAATTAAATATTGCCTTCTGCTCGGTCGCGGATCTTACGACACTAAAATGGTTTCCTCAGGAATAAAGGCTGCCGGATATCGACCGCTTCCGCTGTGGCAATCACCAACAGGGGTGACTGAAGTCTCTGCATATTCCACTGACCACATCATCGGAATGCTTGATGATGTCACCGAACAAGCATTCAACATCAACTCCGCGAAGATGCATGTAGCCGTTGGCCGCATTCCTGTCACAAACGTGACAGAAGCGGACAATGTAGCCGCAAAACTCGAGAAGTATATAAAATCTCCCAATTATGGCACATGGCGAAACCGAGTTATGCTGATTGCCGATGACCAGGATAACGGTCTTCACCTTCGTCAGACAGAGGATGTCTACAGATCGCTTTATGCAAATGCGCCCAATTATCATTACGAGAAACTCTACCTCGATTCCTATCCTTTGGAATCCACCAGTCTCGGAATGACCTATCCGAAGGCAAAGGAGAGAATGATGCGACTCTTCGATGAGGGAGTGGTTTATACAAACTATGTGGGACACGCCTCCACGAATTCATGGACTCACGAGAAACTTCTGACATGGAAAGACATCATATCCTTCACCAACAAGAATCTCCCATTCTACTACGGAGCGACATGCTCCTTCGGATATTGGGATGGAGATAATGTCAGCGGAGCTGAGGTTCTGGTACTGAATCCCGACGGCGGATTCATCGGTGCCATCTGTCCGAGCCGCACCGTGTTCATGACTCCCAACGGTGACCTTAACAAAGCCATGGCTGATTACATGCTCACCACTGTCAGCGATGGTGGAGCAATGCGTGTCGGTGATGTTTTCGTCAATGCAAACAACCGCTCAAATGAAGGCAACAGCCTTCGCTATTGTCTTATTTCAGACCCGGCTCTGCGCATTCCAAAGCCTTCGATGAAAGTGGATATAGAGAGCATCAACGGATTAAATATCTCATCAACCTCCGAATTCCCGGAATTGAAAGCTCTCGGTAATGCAGAACTGACGGGACGCGTTATAAATCCCGACGGTTCCACAGCCGACGGCTTTAACGGAACTGTGACATTGGATCTCTTTGATGCAGAGAAAGTGGTGGAGACATACGGAAACGGCAAGGAGGGACAAAAAGAGTTTTATAACGACCGCAAGACAAAGCTTACCTCAGTATCAGCAAAAGTCATAAACGGAATATGGAAAGCCACGCTGAAGCTTCCGGCTGAAATCGATAATAATTACAGTCCCGCTAAAATCACGGCATACGCATGGAGCGACAAAGGAGTGGAAGCCCAAGGTTCTACAGAATCGCTCTATGTATATGGCTACGAAGATGTGGAAAATCCGGACACAAACGGTCCAGTTATCGACACGTTCTATCTGAACTACCCCGAATTCGCAGAAGGGATGATGGTTAATGCCAATCCGGTGGTTCATGCTTCATTCCATGATGAATCCGGAATCAACATCTCAGATTCCGGCATAGGACACAAGATGTCGGTGACTCTCGATGGCAAAAAAGTGTATGACGATGTTTCATCCTATTACACCTCGGATGCTGAAAATCCACTTGGCGGTTATATCGCCTATCCCCTCTCCGATCTGACAGCCGGCGACCATACTCTGAAGCTGACAGTATACGACAATGCGAACAATGCCACATCCAAATCTATCGATTTTACAGTTGGAGCAGTTAAGGATCCCGTTATCCGCAATCTCGCCACAGACGTGAATCCGGCATCGGTAAGCGTAGTCTTCTCCGTAGCCGTGGATCATCCTAACACCTCGATGAAATGCCATATAGAGGTATTCGAGTTGTCAGGCAAAAGGGTATGGGATTCCGACCGCACAGTCGTAAGCGATCTTCAGGGTGGTATGCAGACTCCTTGGGATCTATGCGATTCCGCAGGAAGGAGAGTGGCAAGAGGAATTTATCTGTACCGCGCTACAGTGCAGACTCCTGATGGAATGTATTCTTCACAGACAAAGAAACTCGCCGTCACAGCGAAATGATTCCTGAAAGTCCGTTTCAAAGCAGTGATATGAATTATGAATGAAGAGAATAACCTTATATTGCCGGAACCAACGCTCAGAAGGCTACCGTGGTATCTGGCATATGTGGAGATTTTAAAATCAAATGGTGTGGAGAATGTAAGCTCCACCCAGATATCAAGGGCACTCAGCGTTGATGCCTCCCAGATAGCGAAAGACCTCTCTTTTCTCAATATAAAGGGAAAGACCAGGATCGGATATGAAGTGAATACCCTCGTGGAAGCTTTGTCTGATTTCCTCGGTTTTACCCGCTCACACAAGGCATACGTCATCGGGACAGGAAGTCTCGGCAAAGCGCTTATACGTGATTCCGGTCTTTCAAACTATGGCCTTGAGATTGTTGCTGGATTCGACATAAACCCGGATATAATCGCCCGCAAGGACCTCGGCGTGCCTATTTATCATCTTGACCGGATATATGAGGTCATGGAAGAGAATCCGGCATCGATTGGCATCCTGACTGTGCCTGCGCAATCGGCACAGGAATGTGCCGACACTGCCATCAGCGCGGGAATAAAAGCCATATGGAATTTCTCCCCGTATCGTGTCAAAGTAGCTGAGGGGGTTGTGATGGCAAACACTTCAATATACGCTCATCTGGCGCTCATCTTCAATCGCCTTGAGGAAAATCGCGCACGCAACTGATAAATATGAAGATATTTAGAATATTAGAAAAAGAACTTACAGGTGACACTTTTGAATGGCATATGCTGCCAGATTCCACCGTGGTGCGTTCGGACAATCCTTTCTTCATACCTGAATTCGACACTGAATTCAAGGCATATCCCGTTGTTGCGATAAAGATAGGACGTCTGGGTAAATCAATCGCACCGAAGTTTGCTCATCGATACTACAACGAGGCAACACTTGCTGCCACAGTCAGAGCCGAAAATCTCCTCGCCTTCCTGCGCAGAGGCGGCATGCCGTGGGAGCGCGCTGTGGCTTTCGACCGCAGCTGCTTTATGGGCGAGTTCGTCCCTGCCGATGAATTGCTCAACTGCCGCAACGCATCAATAAGTTGCGGCGAAGAGAAGCTTGAACTGAATATTTCCGAAATTCGATCTACCATTAATGAAACTATCGCCTGTATAAGCAGGGATAATACCCTTAAAACCGGAGACCTCCTGCTGATTCCTGCTACCGGGAAAGGTCTAAAACTTTCCATAGGCGATAATCTAACAGAGGAATGCGACTCCGGTCCACTCCTTGAAATAAGAATAAAATGAACCTGAAGCGACTTTTATTAACTTCTTTATACATTGCTGCGTTTGCCGGAATGCAGGCATACGCATCTTTCACGTTCAAACAACAGTCACGGCTCGCATCAGGCAGCTGGGTGAAGGTGGAGATTGATTCCACAGGACTTTACCAGATACCATATTCGACATTACAGGAAATGGGATTTGCAGATCCATCGCAAGTGGGTGTATACGGCAAAGGCGGCGGTCTGTTGTCAGTAAATTTCAACTCATCATCAGAAGGCGTTCCCTACGATGATGACATATCCCCGGTTGCCGTAATCCACGAAAATGATAATCTTTATTTCTACGCTCTTGGTGTCGAAGACATAAAATTTTCTACCGGCAGCCAACCTCAGTTCAAGAAGGATCTGAGAAATATCTATTCTGACACAGCATATTATTTTCTTTCGGACTGTGAGGAACCGGTTGCGGCAAAAGAATCTGCATTCAACAGCACATCAAGAGATCTTCCATCCGGATGGGATTACATTTATCATGAAATGGATCTACATCAGAACACCACCAATACTGGACAACTTTTCTGGGGTGAGGATTTTCTTGACGGTCAGGATTCAAAAGAATGGAGGCTTAATATTCCATTTAATGTCGGCGGAGAAAGCATGCTTGCTTACAGGTTATACACATCTCCCGGCTCGAAGGGCAATGTCTTTATAAATATAGGAAGCTCAGCTACAGCACATCAGACATCTTTCTCATTCAACGCCACTGACAGATTCTGCGTGATTCCCTCCATTACGGAAGACTCTCCCGCAAAAATTGAAATACCGTCCCAGGAAGAAATGACTTTGTCTATACGCACGGAGAGTAATGATCCTGACTTCCTCAATCTTGATTACTGGCTGCTTTCCTATCAGAAAGAGCTTCCGGGAATGAATGGTCTCGGAATCAATCCGGCTGAGCGATACTCTTTCCCCCTTGCAGCGAATACATATTATAACCTGACTCTCAAGGAAGGTTTGCGACTGCTTGACGTAACATCTCCCCAATCGATGCGTATAGGCGTGCGTGATGAAGAAGATCCCGCCTCTGTATGCTTCCGGACCACAGCTGCCAATACATCAGTGCTGATTTATGATCCCTCCCGCCCGCAAAAACATATTTCAGGATGGAGACATGTATACAATACTGACCTGCATTCGCTACAGACAGATGGTGTGGAGCTGCTCATAATCACAGTGCCGCGTTTGCGTGCGTATGCCGAACAAGTGGCAGAGCTTCACCGCAATTATGAAGGCTTCTCCGTAGCTGTGGCAAACGTCGAGGAAATATACAACGAATTCTCGGCAGGAGTGCCGGATCCTATGGCATACAGAGCCATGGCAAAGATGCTTCACCAATCCGAGGGAAACAAACTGAAAAATATACTGCTTTTCGGACCGAGTGACCGCAATCTGCGTCGCAAAGTGGAAGGGGAATCAAAGTTTGACCGCATAATCGCGGTACAACAGGCGAGCGTGACACCGGACAGAGACGCATCCCCGGCATACGATTTTTATGGCATCCTGAGCGATCAGCTAAGCGAAGTATATCTATATCGTGAAACTATGGACGTAGGAGTAGGCCTTTTATCGTGTGAGACTGCAACGGATTGTGAGCGCGCCATACGTAAGATCGAGGAATATCTCACCGATGACACCCAGGCTTGGCGAGTAAACGAGACCCTGACAATAGGCGGTCTTCATGACAAGCACACACATGACCAGCAGGCGCAAGACTTCGGTAATTATATCCGCAGATACCCCGGCATCGAAGGCATGGCCCACACCACAATAGCCGTAGATGCATATGGAAACGATGGGGCCCGTCGTCAGATGGTTTCAGCATTGGAACATGGTAAGATTTTCTCAGCGTATTTCGGACATGGATCATCATCCATGCTTGGACAGGATAAGAAATTTTTTACAACCTCGGAAGCAATCGGTCTGAAAAACAGACATCTTGGCTTTATGTTTATGGGAGGGTGCGATTTCTCACAACCTGACATCAGAAGCCGAGGTTTGGGAGAAACGATAGTACTCGATTCAGACAGAGGCATGGCAGGTGCAATTGTGAGTACCCGAACTGCCTATTCAAATCAGAATTACGATCTTGGGAAAAGAATAGTCAACGGATGGCTTGCACCCAAAAACAAGGATGTATCCCCCACTATCGGAGAGATATACGCCTCCGCCAAATCCGGAGCCACTTCGTCTAATTCATTGACATTCATACTCTCCGGTGACCCGGCTCTAAAAGTGCCGTCCCCGCTTAGGAAAGTAAAAGTCGAAGCTCTTGAAAGCGTTTCAGCCGGACAGAAAATAAGAGTGGAAGGAACTGTGACCGACGCAAAGGGGGAAACGGATAATTCTTTTAACGGCAAGATTGTACTGAAACTTATGGAGCCGTCCGTTACCCTTCGCTCAAAAGATTATATAACGAACACCGGATCGACACCGGACAAGACAACCGTCAACGGCAAAGACACGACAATATACCATACACTCGACATAACATACGATACAAATATTCTCACAGCACTCGAAGCTGAAGTAAAAGACGGCAATTTCTCTACAGAGATATTGATTCCCGGCGCAGCCTCCGCATTTAGTGGTAAATCCCTTAAGCTTCATGCCGGGGTATTCGATAAATCCCGCTGGCTCGGTGGAGCCGGATCAACTATGATGAAAATCGAATCAGCTCCCTCTGAAGTAACTGATATCGACATGTCAGCTCCGGAACTGACTGTCGTGTATGATTCAAGCCGTCAGATTATATCTATAAAAGCTACTGATGAAACGGCTCTGCCGTTGGATGCGGCGCGTTATGAAGCTACGCTTGACGGCAAGCCGGTAAAACTTATCAATGAGGAATATATCGAAAGCGGAGAAAGTGGCAAGCATTTTGAAGGATACGCAGACCTATATGATCTGAACGATGGCAAACACTCAATATCATTGACTTGTGCCGATATCGCAGGCAATAAAGTCTCAACCACACTTGACTTTGAAAAATTGCCGGTGTCTGCACCTCTGTCTCTTGTGCTGTCAACAAAAACAGCGGTGGATAATATTGAGATCTCTGTGGAAGGAGAACATACCGGTGCTCTTGATTTCGAGATCATCAACTCCGCAGGGGAGAAAGTAATATATGGATCTGCAGCTATGACCACATCCGCTGTGTGGAATTGCCGCGACATGAAAGGGAACCGTGTTCCCGCAGGTCTTTACCGCGTAAGGGTGCGTAGCTCGCAGGGAGCGGATGTGACAAAATACTCGGATTGGGCAACATTCGCGGTTCTCGATTGACAACATCCACGGCTTTCGCAATAAAAGGGTTAATTTTGAGTTTTACAGATAGGATGAAAATTAAAGTTAGAATATTGACAGCCATGGCGGCTATGCTCTTTACAGCAAATGCGCTCCATGCCCAGAACGACATAAAGGATAACGAGTTTAACCCGGTCAATACGGGTGTCACAACATTGTCAATCGCCCCGGATGCAAGGGGTAGCTCCATGGGTAACCTCGGAGCCGCCACAGATCCCGACATGAACTCACAATTCTGGAACCCTTCTAAATATGCTTTCGGCTACTCCACAGGTGGTCTGTCGTTGTCATATACTCCGTGGCTCCGCAAGATTGTGAATGACATATTTCTCGCCAACCTTGCCGGATATTGGAAACCGGGCAGCGGTGACAACCAGGCATTCAGTGCATCGCTACGTTATTTCTCGCTTGGAGAGGTAACGACAAGCGGTTACGAAAGCGAGGGAAACGTGCAGACAATCAATCCTTATGAATTCGCGATTGACTTAGGTTATTCACGTAAACTTTCAGAGAAATTCTCGATGGGTGTTGTGCTCAGATATATACTTTCCGACCTGTCATACAATGACACTCAGACCGGTGAGTCAAACACTGCCGCATCAGCATTCTCGGTTGACCTCTCAGGATATTATACCACATACCCGATGATAGGACGCAGTGAATGTCAGTTCTCATGGGGTTTCGACATATCCAACATCGGTACGAAAGTCAGCTACGACCACGGAGCGTCAAATGCATTCCTTCCTACCAACCTCCGCTTAGGCGCAAACTTCATGTTCCCTTTAGCTGACTATAACACTCTTGCCTTCGGACTTGACCTGAATAAACTTCTTGTTCCCACCAAACCCCGTCAAAAGGATTACGACACATCGACGGCAGAAGGACAGCAGGAGTACGACGAGGCGCTTGATAAATGGGAAAGCATGTCCCCTATCACCGGTATCTTCAAAAGTTTCACAGATGCCCCGGGTGGTTTCAAGGAGGAGCTTCAGGAGGTTGGCGTAAGTTTCGGTGCAGAATACGCCTACAACCAGCAATTCTTCGTGCGTGCGGGATATAATTACGAACATGCCAACAAAGGCGGTAGAAGTTATTTTGCATTCGGAGCCGGATTCTCGCTAAATGTAGTGCAGCTCGATGCTTCTTACATGCTTGCAACCGCTCAGAGCAGTCCCCTCGACCAGACTCTCCGTTTTACGCTTACGTTTGACATGGATGGTCTCCGGGACCTTATCGGCAAACGCCGCAGATAAAACCTACTACATAAAACATATAGCCCAAAACATATTATCGCAATGCTTGACTTTATATATTGGAATGCAGATCCGATTCTCTTCTCTATTGGTCCCGTTTCAGTCAGATGGTACGGACTGATGTTCGCAATCGGCTTCACTGTCGGATACTGGCTTGTTGCCAAAATGTTCCGACATGAAGGGGCACCGGAGAAATGGCTCGGAATCCTTCTTACATATGTGGTGGTGGCGACTCTCGTAGGATCAAGGCTCGGTCATGTGTTTTTCTACGAATGGGGTTACTATTCGAAACATCCCGCAGAGATTCTCAAGATATGGGAAGGGGGACTCGCCAGTCATGGTGGAACAATAGCCAATATCATAGCCTTGTTCCTGTTCTCATGGTTTGTCTCAAAGAAACCCGCCTCCTGGGTGTTCGACAAGATCGTGATAGCCATAGCTCTCGTTGGTGGACTGATTCGTATCGGCAACCTAATGAACAGCGAGATATATGGAAGTCCTACTGATCTTCCATGGGGATTCATATTCCTGCGCAACGGAGAGACCGTAGCGGCGCATCCTACGCAGATATACGAGGCTCTGTGTTACTTCGCTCTGTTCGGCCTGCTGATGTGGATGTATTGGAAGAAAAACGCAGAAGAACGCCCCTGGCTCATCACGGGTATCTTCTTTATTGGAATCTTCCTGCCGCGGTTCCTTATAGAATACGTGAAGAATGTACAGGTGCAGTCGGAATATGAGATGATCGCCAAATATGGAATGAACATGGGACAGATGCTTAGTATACCGTTCATTCTCCTCGGAGTGTTCCTCGTGATCTGGGCGCTATCTCATCCCAGGAAACACTTCACTTTCCCCAACCGATTCGCGGATGAAGAGTCCCCGGCAAAGACAACGAAACAAAAAAGGTTGAATCATTAAGATTCAACCTTTTTTGTTTTCGCATTATTGGTCGTCCGGTACTATTGAAACATCGATGCGACCTTACGGAGCGAGCTGATAAATATGTCAGCCTCCTCAAATGTGTTATATACTGCGAATGATGCACGGACTGTTCCGGGAACGCCAAGACGCTCCATCAAGGGCTGCGCACAATGATGTCCTGTCCGCACTGCCACTCCAAACTTGTCGAGCAGGAAGCCTATATCATAGTTATGCACATCACCTACATTGAATGAGATAACAGCCGCTTTATCGTGTGCCTCACCATAAATCTTTACTCCGGGAATCTCAAGAAGTTTTGCAGTGGTATAATCAAGCAGTTTCTCTTCATGACAGCGGATATTGTCAAGACCTGTTGTCTCTATGAAATCAAGTGCCTTGGAGAAAGCCGCGATGTCTATGAAATCCGGAGTACCAGCCTCAAACTTGAATGGCAGATCAGCGAATGTCGTGCCGTTGAAGCTGACATGCTTTATCATCTCACCTCCTCCCTGATATGGCGGCATCGATTCAAGCAGCGACTTTCGTCCGTAAAGGATACCCACTCCTGTAGGGCCATACATCTTATGGGAGGAGAAGACGTAGAAATCACAGTCAAGATCCTTCACATCAATTTTCAGATGCGGAGACGCCTGCGCTCCGTCTATCAAGGCTGGAACACAATGCTCATGCGCGATACGCACCATATCTTTCACCGGATTCACAGTGCCAAGGACATTGCTTATATGCGTGAATGTAGCGAGCACAGTGCGCTCATTGAAATACGAACGGTATTGGTCAAGGTCGAGTTCTCCCTTTTCGTTGATATCCACAACACGGATCTTTATATCTTTATGGCGCTGGAGCAACTGCCATGGCACTATATTGGCATGGTGCTCCATGACAGTCAGAATAATCTCGTCACCATCTTTGAAGCGGTCACCGAATGATGAAGCCACAAGATTTATCGCCTCGGTTGTGCCTCGCGTGAATATCACCTCCTCAATGCTGTCGGCGTTGATATAATCCTTAACCCTCCGGCGGGTGGCCTCCTGCAGATCTGTGGCCTCCTGAGAAAGAGTATGCACGCCACGATGTACATTCGCTTTGGTATGTTCATAAAGCGACGTTATCGTATCCACTACCTCAGACGGAGTCTGCGAGGTGGCGGTGTTGTCGAGATAAACCAACGGTTTGTCACCGACCTTTCTTTCAAGTATGGGGAATTTCTTCCTTATTTCAGCAACATCAATACTCATCAGTCATCAATTATTTCCCGCAGCGGGCACATGACGCGCACGCCGAGCTTTCGCCGGCGAAACGGCGTTCTATCATGATATGCAGACGCTCACGCAAAGCATCGACCTTCACTCTGTCTATAATATCGGCCATAAAAGCCTGCTTCAGCAGAAGACGCGCTGTTGCCTCATCAAGACCGCGGGTGCGCATGTAAAACAGTTGCATCTCGTCGAGACGACCTATCGCTGTGCCATGCGAGCATTTCACATCATCATTGTATATCTCAAGCTCCGGACGACTCAGCATTCGCGCGTCATCACTTCCCACAAGATTACGGTTTGACTGGAACGCCTCGGTTTTTGAAGCACCGGGAGCAACATGGATCCTACCTGTAAATGCACCGGCGGCTTCGCCATCAAGTGTGAATTTAAACAGCTCATTCGAACGGCATGACGGCACGGCATGGTCTATTCTCGAATATGTAGAGATCTTCCTTGAGGCATCCTCTATACCCATTCCGTAGAGATGCAACTCCGCATTCTCGCCCCTGAATACTGTATAATACTCATTTCTGGTTGTTCCGTTGAAAAGCGTCATTCCATCGATGGAGACGTTGCTGCCTTCCTCCTGTGCAAGATACAATGCCGACAGGCGGGAGGTCTTTTCGGTGGATTCCTCAAGATTATAATAATCGAATACCGCATTTTTCCCGGCAAAGACCTCCACAGTTTCCAACGACAGGAACTGCAAATCCGGATTCTGCGTATGATCGCATACAAGCAGCTTGGCCTCGGCATCATCCTCTATGATTATCAGAAGACGTCTTACCGCCATCAACGGCATACCATTTTCAAGTATATTCACAAGCTGCAAAGGTTTCTCGACCTTCACACCCTTCTTAACACGGAGATATAATCCATCCTGAGCGAAAAGTGTGTTGAGAGCTACAATAGGATTCTTGATATCCGCCAGTTTGCCATAGTATTTCGAGACATGCTCAGGGTAATCAAGGGCAAATGTGCGCAGACTTCCGACTTCCACTCCCTCGGGAAGAGATTCGCGAGCACCGGTGGTTTCAGCGAAAGTGTCATTCACGAGCATGAACAGCGAAGTGGATAGCATCGGCACATCACAACGGAATGTAGCATTCGGATTCACTTCGATATTGACCTTGGCTATGTTCAGACCATAATCGGGCGCAAGCATCTCTTCAAAGTCGCAGTTCTCGTAATTGTCACTTCCCGCCTTCGGCAACTCCATATCCTGCAACTGAAGAAACGCATCCTGACGCAGATCATTCAACGGACCTGCCCCATTGGAGTCAATCAGCTTGCCATGCTCGCGAAAAAGATCTATATATTGTTTCAGCGCACTCATAATCAACGGTTGTCTACCTCCTCTTTAATCCAGTCAAATCCTCTCTTCTCAATCTCAAGCGCAAGCTCCGGACCTCCGGACTTTACAATACGTCCTTTGTAGAGAATATGTATGAATTCGGGTTTGATATAATCCAACAACCGCTGATAGTGGGTGATCACAATAGTGGCATTGTTATCGTTCTTTAGCGTATTTACACCTTCCGCCACGATGCGGAGGGCATCCACATCCAGACCGGAATCAGTCTCGTCAAGGATCGAGAGCTTCGGTTCGAGAACTGCCATCTGGAAGATCTCATTTCTCTTCTTCTCACCTCCTGAGAAACCTTCATTAACCGAACGTGAGGCGAGTTTGTTATCCAGCTCCACCACCGCACGCTTCTCACGCATCATCTTCAGGAATTCAGTAGCGCTCATCGGCGGTTCGTGGAAATATTCACGCTTGGCATTTACAGCCGCACGCATGAAATTCACCATCGACACACCGGGAATCTCCACAGGATACTGAAAACCGAGGAACAGCCCTTCATGGCTACGGATTTCCGGAGCCATCTCAAGAAGATTCTTGCCATTGAATTCAGCGGTGCCCTCTGTAACCTCATAGGCAGGATTTCCGGCAAGCACCATTGACAATGTGGATTTACCGGAGCCATTCGGACCCATGATGGCATGCACCTCACCGGGGCGAACCTCCAGATTGATACCTTTGAGAATCTCCTTCCCATTTATTTGAGCGTGTAAGTCTTTGACTTTTAACATATATCTATCTAACATTTTGGACTAATGAATACACCGGCACCAACCATCCCGCCCCCGCAACTGCAAAGACCGGAAAGTGCGCCATTTTAAGAATGTAAAATTACAAATTATCCGTCAGATATAAAACAATTGACACGCCCAAATTGCTCAATCCACCGCCATTACATTAGAATCTCAGGTCATGAAAATGTTTTGGAGTGTGTTTAGTGGCAGGGAGGGTGAGAAGCTGGTTGTAGATGAAATCGAGAGAGCCGGGACGTGCATAGGGATTCTCCCCCTCTTCGCGGCAATATTTGAGAAAGGCGGGAGTCAATGATTTTTCAATTGCCGATTTTATGGAATCTTTATCCACTCCGCAGTTTATCACGGTGTTTCCAGCTACACGACCGCGCTGCCGATCACCGATATTGACTGTCGGTATACCGAACGACGGAGCCTCGATCAGTCCGCTTGATGAGTTGCCGATGACTGCCCCGCAATGTGATAGCGCGGAATAATACCGTGCACGCCCGAGTGATGTCACGCAGACTGAACGGGAACGGTTGTTCCCCGTCCAACGCCGGATCATATCTGCAACCTGTCGTCCTCCGGTGTCAGAATTCGGCATAGTAAAAATGATCTGAAGACCCTTAAACTCATCCAGAGCCTCAAGAAGCGACCGGGTCTGAGCTTCCGCCTCTTCCGGCTGACGGGTCACCGGATGAAAGGTGACAAGCATAAAACCCTCCTTCAAGTCAAAATCCATATCCGGTATCAACCCATGTATGCTTGCATTCAAATCAGATATAGACATCGGTTTTTCATTCCGGATATTGTCAACACCTAAACTTCCCGCATTAAACACACGCTCCGGTTCCTCACCCATCTGAATGACGCGACGCCTGTATTCTTCTGTAGCTGTGAAATGATATGTCGATAATTTTGTTATTGCATGGCGTATCGCATCATCATATGCACCTTCCGTAATTTCTCCACCATGCAGGTGCACAATCGGTATACCGAATATGGTCGCTGCAGAAGCTGCCGCAAGCATCTCATAGCGGTCTCCCAATATCAATATCATATCCGGATCCAGACTCGCAAACGCCTCGGCAAAACCCTTCATAGCTTCCCCCATCGCTTTTACTGTGCCTCGGGGAGAGTCATCATCGAGCGGAAGCGGAATCTTGAAATCAATATTGAAGCCATCCGCTATTATCTCATTGACAGTCATGCCATGCGCAGGAGACAGATGCATATTCGTGGCCACCACTTGAAGACAAACATCCGCTGAATCGCGGAGTTTTCCCATCAGGCGACTTAATATTCCATATTCAGCCCGCGTCCCGGTAACCACACAGATCTTTCTCATATCTCTATCATCTCATCAATATCGAAATCCCTTATGGCAGCCGTACCCTCTATATCTTTCCATCGCATGGGCGATATTCCTGCGCCGGGGCGCTTCGCTGTCATGTTATCCTCTCCGAGTATCTCCCCTTTTTTTATCATGCGGGAAGCGACAATGCTCTTGCGTGCAATTTCCTTATTACCTGCCTCGGAAGGTGTGACTCCCTTTTCGCTGCTTCCGAGTGCAACCTCAATGTTTCTTATGGCTCGGATCATCGCTTTCAACTCATCCGGTTCAAGAGACGCCTTATGGTCCGGTCCGGGAAGATCGCGCGATAGCGTGAAATGCTTCTCTATCACTGATGCTCCGAGAGCGGCAGCAGCAACAGGCACTTCTATTCCTGCGGTATGATCTGAGAAACCAACATTCCTCACATACTTCCTTAGACTATTCATCGCCAATAGATTCACATCACACATCGGTGTGGGATACTGCGTGTTGCAATGCAGCAACGTGACTTTCCCTATATCCTGCCCGTTTTCAGCGAGAGCCTGCAGTGCAGCATCGACATCTTCCGGGCTACACATCCCGGTTGACATCACCACCTCCTCATTATATCCCGCAATCTTACGCAGATACGGGTAATTGGTAATCTCGCCAGAGGGAATCTTCCATAAATCAAGACCAAGGGAATGAAGAAATTCTATACTCTCAAGATCAAACGGAGTGGAGAGAAATTTAATCCCCTTTTTTTGACAATAGTCTTTCAATTCGCGATGATCTCTTTCTGAGAGTTCAAGTTTTCGAAGCATGGCGAGTTGAGACTCTTCAGATTCCCCGGTGTTCTTCTTCTGATATTCGGCTTTTGAAGCTTTGCCGGTAACGAGATTTTCCGCCTTGAAAGTCTGAAATTTCACATAATCCGCACCAGCTTCAGCAGCAGCGTCTACAAGACGCTTCGCCATCTCCAGAGAGCCGTTATGATTAACCCCCGCCTCCGCTATTATCCTGATCATAGTTATATTATTTTATCTTACGTGCCGGAAAACCGACATATGTACCTGCCTCCACGGCATTCTTGGCCAATAAAGAACCGGCTCCGAGGAAAGAATCATCTGTCAATGATACACCCTGCACCATTACCGCTCCGCTTCCGACAAAGCAACGTGCCCCGACCCGGCAGGCACCATTGACCTTCGCGCCGGTAGATACATGAGTCAGATCGCCCACAACGGCATCATGCTCTATTATCGCACCGGTATTTATAATCACGCTTTCCCCGACATTTGCAGCGGCATTTACCACCGACTGATGCAACAACACAGTACCTGCCCCGACACAAGCCCTGGGGGATAGAAATGCCGTAGACGCTACCACTGTTGCCAATTCTCCTCCCGCCTCTTTGATGCGGCGATGGAGCTTCTGACGGGGAACTGAATTCTCTATAGAACCGAGAGTCACCAAGAATTCACAATCTTCTACATATGCAGGGATATCATCGTCCGAACCAATTACCTTATAACCGGAAACCTCAGTACCCACAAATTGCGGAAGATCAAGAATACCACGAATCTTTCTTCCCGCACTTTCCGCCGCTTCTATGACAGAGCGGCAATGACCGCCGCCACCAACAAGAATCAGATCCTTTTTCATAGCACAACGGATGAAGGCAGGTTTACAATAGTGTCGGCAAGGCGGATAGTATTCTCCTGGCTGTCGCGCTCACAGTCCTCAAACATCGGCAATCTCCACATCAGCTCCCATATGGGGCGTGTCATCACCCCATGATCATTGCTATATTCCAGGAAACGGTCTCTGTCTTCACGCGAAGGGAAAGCCACAGCATTCAGCCAATAATTTGACACCGAATTCTCAGGCTCGGCCATAAATCTCACACCATCATCAGAGCCGGAGAAATAATTCTTATAGACCTCTGCCGTTTCCCTTTTGGATTTAAGGAACCCGTCAATCTCCTCCAGCTGTGCGCACCCGAGGGCGGCGTTGATATTCGGCATTCGGTAGTTGTATCCGATATGATCATGCACGAACTCCCATCTTGAAGGCACTTTCGCCTGCGTTGTCAGATGCTTCGCATAGTCGGCAAGTTTCTCATCGTTGAAAAGAAGCATTCCGCCTCCACCGGTTGTAATGGTCTTGTTGCCATTGAAGCTGATAGCTCCCACTCTTGCGAATGTGCCGGTATGCTTCCCCTTATACCAGGATCCGATACTCTCAGCAGCATCCTCGACAAGCTCAATACCGTATTCATCGCATATATCTGCAATCATATCAATACGGCAAGGGTGTCCGAAAGTATGCATCGGAACTACCGCTTTCACTCGCCTTCCATTCTTTTTGTTGCGCAAGGTTCCGTCACCGTCACGCTCTGTATTCTCTTTAAGCCATGACCGCAATGCATCCGGAGAAAGTCCCATCGTGTCATAGTCCACATCGATAAAAACCGGATGCGCACCGATATATGATATGGCATTGCATGTGGCAATGAATGAAAGCGACTGTGTAAGCACTTCGTCATCACGTTCCACGCCGGCAAGCATCAACGCCATATGCAAGGCATTTGTGCCGTTCACGCAGACTACGGCACGTTTAGCCCCTGTAAAAGCCGCCATATCACGTTCAAAACGATCTACAAAAGCTCCTACACTCGAAACAAAAGTGCTGTCAATACATTCTTCCAGATATCTCTTCTCATTCCCCGCGAATGTCGGTGCATGCAACGGCACAAACTTGCCATCTTCAGCATGAAACCGGTTGCGGATCATTTTGAGAATTGAATCGTAATTCTTATCTGTCATCACAAGATTCTTTATTATACGAACTCAAATTTTTTGGTGTCCGGTAAAAATTTTAATCACGCAGAGTCTGACACTCCTGCTCCGCGCCTTTGCACAAATCGCCACGCGATTCTCCGAGATCTTTATCACCTGGCTTACCAATTCAAAGCTTTGCGCCTCAGCGGCTCTGCGTGATGCTTGACCATATAACGGTGCTTGTCAAAGTATAAATTTCCCATATTTATGACAGTTATGCATATTTACCGGACACCTATAATTCTAACTAAAATTCTTTCCCTGTCAACTGTTAATGTTGACAAGGAAAGAATAAAGAATCAATCCGAGAAAAAACGTTATCCCCACCCACATCTTCGCATTACGGGCAGCATCGTGAGCCGCACGTCTGCATTCCTTCCGCTCCTCCGGAGTATAGAGTTCCTTCCCCTCTTTGGAAACGCTGTGGCTCGCCTGGTCCCAGGCTTTTCGCGACATTACTGAATAATATATGGCGACAAAACCGGTGGGAGGGAAACATAGCAATGTCAGCAAAATTGAAACGGTCAGCAGCGACACCGGTGGATCGGGACGCTCCGCGGCGTCATCCTCCGGCATAGGGAATGGATAAGAGCCGAAAACGGAAGGAGTACCTTCCGGTTCCGGCTTTTGTTCAGGCTCAGGCTCGCGTACAACCACCGGATGCATCTTGTCGAAGATGCGCTGACGGAAATATCGACAGATGTCTGCCACATCTCCGGCTTGCTCCCAGTCGTCCATCCCTTTTGCCCAGACATACGTATCCGGACCGATACCTGCATCAACAAGAGCATCGAGCGTGAATGGACCTTGACGTTCGCCGTCAATCATTGCGAAATAAACCGCCATGTCAATTCGCGAGATTCATCAGATTTTCCATCAGTCCTCTGGTAGCACCTGTGACTGTAAGCAGAAAACCGATACCTCCGAGTACAAGCGCGATGATGGTCATTGTCCGTGCACTTGCATTGTTTGTATCCCCTTCCTGCTGGAAACCCTCGGCATAGTATTTGTTAGCCTTCTGGGCCTTGGTGATTCCTATAATACCGAAAATCATGCCGATACATGAGAACAGTGCCCCAAATACAGTGCCGATTATAGCCCACGTCAACCAGTTGGTATGCGGTATCGGTTCCGGACTACGGCCATAGATATTATATGGATCCGGACGGTTCCCATATTGCGGAGGATTCAATGGCTCCTCAGGGCGTGCATAGCCACCGAAGGCTGAATCCGACATGAATATATCAGACAGTTCGGGAAGAGATTCAGCCTTCACCCAATCCGGCAACCCCTGACGCCACACGAAAGTATCCGACTTTACACCTACATAGGGCAATTGATCCTTTGGGTATGGACCGGACTGCGCACCATTTATAATTACAAAATATTCCATATTACTTTCCTTTACCGTGATTACATTTCTTTACCGTAATTACATTCCTTTACCGTGGCAGTTCTTATATTTCTTACCTGATCCGCAGGGGCAAGGATCATTACGTCCGATTTTCGGACCTGCCTTGATCGGCTGCTGTGTAGGAGCCGGACGGTTCACGCTGGCTGCAGCCTGACGCTGTGCGCTTTCACCGGGATATGTATCGCGGGTAGTGCTGTAGTTGGCATATGGGTTATAAGCCTTTGCCTGCGCGGCTTTCTCCTGCATGGCTTTTGCCTCTGCAGCCTGAGCCTCCGCTGCCTTGGCCTCCTCATAGTCAACCACGGCGAGCTTGCCGCGCATCAATGTAGCCACAGCCTTGGAGTTCATATCGTAGAGCATCTTCTTCCAAAGCTCGAAAGCCTCTATCTTATAGATAACCAGAGGATCCTTCTGCTCATATGACGCATTCTGAACTGACTTGCGCAATTCATCCATCTCGCGGAGCTGCTCCTGCCATGCTGTGTCTATGGAAGAGAGAAGCACTGCTTTCTCCCAAGCCTTGGTGAGCGGCTTGCATTCGTTGGCATAGCATTCCTCGATATCCGCACGGATATTGAACATGCGGCGGCCATCTGTCACAGGCACTCCAATCAGACCCTTTGCACCCCTTTCCTCAACGAATTCCTTGATATAAGGTGCGGCGGTCTGCGCCATCTTCTCTTTCTTACGGGCAAATGTATGCATAGCCTCCTCTGCCAGACGATCGGTGAGATCACGGGAGTCGATCTTGCTGAATTCAGCCTCGCTAACGGGAGACTCGATGGCAAGCGACTTGCTGAGCTGCTCACGGAATTCATCATAGCTGTCATACTTACGCGATGCGATCTCGCCGGCAAGCTCATATATCATGTTGGCGATATCTGTGCCTATACGTTCACCCTTCAGAGCATTCTGGCGACGTCCATACACACCCTTACGCTGGGCGTTCATGATATCGTCATATTCCACGAGGCGCTTACGGATACCGAAGTTGTTCTCCTCAACGCGCTTCTGGGCATTCTCGATAGATTTTGTCACCATACTGTTCTCTATCATCTCGCCCTCCTTGAAGCCGAGACGGTCGAGCATCTTGACAACGCGGTCGTTGGCAAAGAGGCGCATCACAGTGTCTTCAAACGATACGAAGAAAACAGAGCTACCAGGGTCGCCCTGACGACCGGCACGTCCGCGGAGCTGACGGTCAACACGACGCGACTCATGACGCTCCGTACCGATTATGGCAAGACCGCCTGCAGCTTTAACCTCATCGGAAAGCTTGATGTCCGTACCACGTCCCGCCATATTGGTAGCAATGGTGACTGTGCCTTTCTGACCTGCCTGAGCCACGATGTCCGCCTCCTTCTGGTGGAGCTTGGCATTGAGCACCTGGTGAGGAATCTTGCGTAGCTTAAGCATCTTCGAAAGCAACTCCGAGATCTCCACGGATGTGGTGCCGACAAGCACCGGGCGTCCGGCATTCACCATATCCTCCACTTCCTGGATCACCGCTGCATATTTCTCCTTCTTGGTGCGATATACACGGTCGTTCATATCATCGCGGATCACAGGACGGTTTGTCGGAATCTCGATGACATCGAGTTTATAGATATCATAGAACTCACCCGCCTCTGTCATCGCGGTACCGGTCATACCGGCCAGCTTGCGATACATGCGGAAATAGTTCTGCAGTGTGATCGTGGCATAAGTCTGGGTAGCCGCTTCAACCTTCACGCCCTCTTTAGCCTCGATGGCCTGATGCAGACCGTCTGAATAACGACGGCCCTCCATGATACGGCCTGTCTGCTCATCGACAATCTTGATCTTGTTGTCATCGATCACATACTCTATATCCTTATCGAAAAGAGTGTAGGCTTTAAGGAGCTGATTGACGGTATGCACACGCTCTGCCTTGATGGCATAATTCTGAAGCAACTGGTCTTTCTTCTCCTGCTTCTCCTCGGCCGTCAGGTCCTCATTCTCAACGGCAGAGAGTTGCGCCGCGATATCCGGAAGGATAAAGAAATCAGGATCCTGGGTAGTGCCGGTCAATACCTCGATACCCTTGTCGGTAAGTTCGATGGAATGGTTTTTCTCATCTATCACGAAATAAAGGGGTTCCACGGCCTTGGGCATCTCGCGGTTGTTATCCTGCATATATTTTGCCTCAACCTTGAGCATTAGCTGCTTTATACCGTCCTCACTGAGATAGCGGATAAGGGGGTTATGTTTGGGAAGTGCCTTGTATACACGGAAAAGGGCCAAACCTCCCTCTTCTGTCTCACCCTTTGATATTTTTTCTTTGGCCTCAAGAAGCAAAGACTGAGCGAGTTTACGCTGAGCGTTTACCACTTTCTCCACGTTGGGCTTGAAATCGTTGAACATCTGGTCATCACCTTTCGGCACCGGACCTGAGATGATAAGCGGTGTTCTCGCGTCATCGATAAGCACAGAGTCAACCTCATCGACAATCGCATAATAATGCTCATCGCGCTGCACAAGATCCTGTGTCTGTGTGGCCATGTTATCACGCAGATAGTCGAAACCGAACTCATTGTTTGTTCCAAAGGTAATATCGCAGCGATAAGCGTTGCGACGCTCCTCAGAGTTTGGCTGGGTCTTATCGATGCAATCCACAGTCAGACCGTGGAACTGATAAAGCGGGCCCATCCATTCGGAGTCACGCTTTGCAAGGTAGTCATTCACCGTAACGACATGCACACCCTCGCCTGTAAGGGCATTGAGGAACACAGGGAGTGTAGCGACAAGTGTCTTACCCTCACCGGTAGCCATCTCAGCGATGTTATTGGTGACCTTGCCATTGTTCATCAGACCATGGAGCACCATACCGCCGATGAGCTGCACATCATAATGCATCATATCCCATTTCATGAGATTTCCGCCTGCCACCCACTCGTTCTTATAGATAGCCTTGTCACCGTCGATGGTCACGAAATCCTTACCGGCTGCCGCAAGCTCACGGTCAGCATCGCTGGCTGTAACCTCGATAGTGTCATTCTCCTTGAAACGACGGGCCGTTTCCTTCACCACGGCAAACACTTCGGGCAGAGCCGCGTCAAGTTCACGAGCGTAGTTATCAAACATCTCCTCACGCAGATCATCGATCTTCTTCCAGAGCGGCTCGCGCTTGTCATAATCAAGAGTCTCGATCTCGGCACGCACCGCTGCCATCTGGTCTTTATATTCCTGCGCACCGCCGCGTATGCGGTCGCGTATGGTGTTGATACGTCCGCGCAGCTCATCGTTAGATATTCCGGTGATTTCCGCGCTGATGGGATTTATCTCTTTTTCAAGGCGCTGCCAGAGCGGACGCACGGCGCGCTCCGACTGGTCGCCAAAAATTTTATGTAATAATTTTGAAAGCATATTTTGTATTTTTTATTTTCGTGAATCAATTATTGAGGAGAATCGGTTTGGAAGCTGCGCCGTTGGGAGAGCGTATTCTCAGAATACTGCTTATTGTCGGAGCGAGCGACACAGCCTCTATCGGAGTGCTGATCGTCTGGGGTTTTACTCCACCACCGGTGATAAACGCCGGTGTAAGCACCGGAGTCTCCCTCACAGGATGCTGTGTGACAGGATAGTTCACATCGTCAATCACGGTCCATCCGGGGTTGAATGTCACGATTATATCTCCGCCCTTCTTCGGATCAACCGACAGACGCAGACTCTCCTCCTCCGGTGTGGAAGGCGACAGAATATCATAAAGTGTAAATGCATCCGAGACTCCACTCATCTTGGTGAGGAAACTTCTGGCATCAGCCACAACATCGCTCACATCGAGTTTCTTATCCTCAAGTATCTTGTGATTCAGATAGAGATGACTGTCACGGAATGCGTCAACATAATCCGCGTTTCCATGAAGTGCGGACAGATATGAATTAAGCAACGACTCTGCCCTCTTTATGGAGAATTCCCCACCCGGAATCTTATATTTCTTGTCTTCAACTACGGCATCATCGAAATACCCTGTAGATGAAAGCCATATCACAGCATTTTCAGCACCGACATATTTATCGATTGCCTCAAAAAGGCGTCCGAGCTGACCGTCGAGACGCATGTAGGCATCTGTCAGCTCCGCGCGGAAATCACCATCCGTCACATACTTATACGGAGCCAAGGTATAGCCAAGGTTCAGCATGTCGATGGCATTGCCATTGCTTCCGATCTTCATCTGCCGCAGACATTCGATTGCTACGTCAGTGACTTCGGTGTTCCCCATGGGCGAAGCGTTGAAACGGCTGTACACCTCCCTGTCGGAGCGCGGGAACATATGACGGAACGGATAAATCTTTTTCTGCTGCGGCAGTCCCGGGAACTTATCGATGGGCATGGATGGTTTCCACTGCATCGTATCGAGACGCGAAGCCACCGGACTCGAATAATTCCGCGCGCTCACCGGCGCTGGAAGATTCTTGTAATATGTCGTGGTGGCCCAGTTGCCGGTATTGTCATTTATCCAGCATGCCCCGCTGCCGGCATGTCCGCTCATAATGATCGCGGTCTGGGGATCAGCGGCGAAAGAATATATCGAGGATAGAGCCAGACCATCCACTGCTATCTCATCACTAAGTGTGGAAAGCCTTATATTTTCAGGAGAATAGGAATCGTTGGTAAAATTCCCCATTGTCTTGGGGTCGGAGAGAGCGGGCTGCGTCTTCTTGGTCTGAGGGTCAAAGATCATCGCCGACGCAACACCGGTATTCGATGGGTATGCTCCGGTATACAGCATGGCGGTGGCGCTTGCGCCATCAAGACCCCTCACCTTGAAGTCTACATCACGCATGTAGGCGCCATCCTTCATCAAGCGCTTGAATCCTCGCTCAGTGAAGTATGACTGAAGATATTCTATGTAATCGGTGCGGAGCTGATCAACGACGATTCCCACCACGAGGCGTGGCCGCTGAGCTTCGTCGCGTGCCGCCTGCACGGCCACGTTCATTGTGACCAGACCGCAAAGCACCGTTGTTATTATTCTTTTCATTCCTTGAAGAAAGTTCTGATTCTTTTTGCCCTGACGCCATGGCATAGGCAATGGCAAGGACGACTGTTGCCCCCATCATGGGGAATACGGCAGGATTGGCACTCTGTGCCTGAAATGGCCAGACCACAAGCAATGAGCCCGTCGCCACTATATTATACCACGCCATGGCTACCGCACCATAACGCAGACGGACTGAAAGCACGCACAGCGCCATGAGCAGCTGCAGCGGATTGAGCCAGATGAGGAGAAGATTGGGTGATGTGGCTTCATGCTCCGAGATGAATACAAGGAAAAAGACCACACAACCTGCTATACCGCAAATTCCGAACCAAATGACATAAATTGCGGATATTATTTTTTTTCGCCAGATTTCCCAGCTTGCGGCAAGAAGAGATATAAGCAGGATCAGGCAACCGGCAGCCATGGGAGTGAGATACCAAGGAGTGGCCGGCAATGTCACATCTCCATTCCCTTCATTGAGAATGCGGGTGGAACTGACAAGTTTTCTACCGTCTTCAAAATGGGCATCACCGACTTTGCGCATCATCTCAACCGGTACGAACATCTCTTCGCGACCTCTCAACGGTCGGTCAAGACCACCTCCGAGGGCAAGATCAATGCCAAACTGATACCATGGATAATTCCGATGATAGGCACGCATCTCTTTGCGGAAGGTTCCATACCTCACATCGTCCGGATAGATTACCCTTGATGAAGCCGCAGTGTCAAGACGCCACAGAATACGCGTTGCACAATTGTCGCGCACGTAATTGTAACGGTATTTACAGTTTTCCGGTTTACTTTCCTCGCGCAAAAGTGAGTGCAACCTGCCTGCTTCTTCCGCACTGAGATTCAGATCCTGTTCCACAACACGTCTTCCAGCCGCCACATATTCAGGCATAAACCATGATGTCGGATAGCCGGCAAGACGATAATCGGTCTCTCCCTTTACAAAACGATATACGAAGTTTGGCTCAGAAAAATCGAAAACTCCGTAATTCCATACGGAGTCTATTCTCTCGCCATTCAGCATACCTCTGACACGCACTGCCTCATGACCGCAAAGTTCATAAATATCGGCTCCGGGGTCACAAGTTAGAAGGCTCACAATAATAGAGTCTTTTCGGATCTCCTCCCCTTTGAGAGAAAACCCGAAAAGAATCAAAATCATTATAGTGAGTATCCTTTGCATCAGAAGCAGCAGTTCTTGGGATAGCGCGGGAACGGAATCACATCACGGATATTCTGCATACCGGTCACGAAGAGCACAAGGCGCTCGAAACCGAGTCCGAAACCAGAGTGAGGCACTGATCCGAACTTACGGGTATCCATGTACCATGGGATGTCGGCCATACCGAGTTCCTCCATACGCGCACGGAGCACATCATAGTTCTCCTCCCTTTGGGAACCACCGATGATCTCACCGATCTGCGGGAACAGAACGTCCATTCCGCGCACTGTCTTGCCATCCTCATTAAGCTTCATGTAGAAAGCCTTGATCTCCTTAGGATAGTCAGTCAGCATCACAGGACGCTTGAAATGCTTCTCCACAAGATAACGCTCATGCTCTGAAGCCAGGTCCGCACCCCAGTATACGGGGAACTCAAATTTCTGACCGCTCTCCTCAAGAATCTTTATACCCTCTGTGTAGGGAAGACGCACGAAATCGTTCTCCACCACGAATTTGAGGCGTTCGATAAGTTCCTTGTCGAAATGGTCATTGAGGAACTGTATATCATCCTTGCAATGCTCGAGAGCATAGTTGATGCAATATTTGATGAATTCCTCGGCAAGATCCATGTTGTCATTGACATCATAGAATGCCATCTCCGGCTCAATCATCCAGAACTCCGAAAGGTGACGGGGTGTATTGGAATTCTCCGCGCGGAAAGTCGGACCGAAAGTGTATATGCAACCGAGTGCTGTCGCTCCAAGCTCACCTTCAAGCTGGCCTGACACTGTGAGGCTGGCGCATCCTCCGAAGAAATCCTGGGCATAGTCAATTTTCCCATCCTCTGTGCGAGGCAGTTCCTCCATCGGAAGCGTGGTAACCTGGAACATAGCTCCGGCACCCTCGCAGTCTGACTCAGTGATCAGCGGAGTGTGGAAATAATAGAACCCTTTGTCGTTAAAGAATTTATGTATTGCGAATGCAAGGGCGTGACGGATTCTGAGCACGGCGCCGAAAGTATTTGTGCGCGGACGCAGATGTGCGATCTCACGCAGGAACTCCAGCGAATGTCCTTTCTTCTGAAGCGGATATTCAGCCGGATCGGCAGTGCCATAGATCTCAAGCTCCTCAGCCTGCACCTCCACTGTCTGACCCTTACCCTGACTCTCCACAAGAACACCCTGCACATGTATGCTGGAACCTGTGGTGACCGGCTTCAGACTTTCCTCCGAGAACTTGGAGAGATCGAATACGATCTGGAGATTATTTATTGTAGAACCATCATTGAGCGCCACGAACTGAACGTTTTTATTACCACGGCGCGTACGCACCCAGCCCTTGACATCCACTTCAGTGCCGGCGTATTTCTGCGGCTCTGAAAGCAACTCTTTGACAGTCTTTCTTCTGATATCCTTCATATTTTTAGTTATAATTCAATACATTAACAGTATATGTATTATCTGCTTTATTCGAAGGCACCCATGCGGAGATAATTAACCTCCTCCTGAGTCAGATAGCGCCAGCGACCTCTCGGCAGATTTTTCTTTGTCAGACCTGCGAAATAGACACGGTCGAGTTTTGTGACTCTGTAACCGAGGCTCTCGAAAATACGGCGCACGATACGGTTGCGTCCGCTGTGGATCTCGATACCTGCCTGATTGCGATCGGTATCTGAGACATAACTGATTGCATCAGCATGGATCTCACCATCCTCAAGCTCGATGCCGTCGGCGATACGCTGCATATCTTCTTCAGTGATATCCTTGTCGGTCCATACGTGATAGATTTTCTTCTTCACGAATTTGGGATGGGTAAGTTTTGACGCAAGATCACCGTCATTTGTGAGCAAGAGCACACCTGTGGTGTTGCGGTCAAGACGACCTACAGGATATATTCTCTCCTGACAAGCATTCTTCACAAGGTCAAGCACAGTTGTGCGGCCATTAGGATCATCGCTTGTTGTTACGCAATCTTTCGGTTTGTTGAGAAGCACATAGCATTTGCGCTCCGGAGTCACTACCTTCTCGTCGAATTCCACGACATCGTTGCGCGAGATCTTAGTTCCGAGTTCGGTAACAACCTCTCCGTTCACCTTCACCTTGCCGCCTGTGATATATTCATCAGCCTCACGACGTGAGCAGATACCGGCGTTTGCCATATATTTGTTCAGACGTACCTGTTCGTTGGGATCGATATCCTCGAGAACATAATCGATCTGCTTGGGACGCGGCATGAATCTCATGCCCTGGTTGTTTCTATTGTTGTTAGGACGGAATCCCTGCTGACGGTTCTGACCATAGCCACCCTGACGGTTGTTCTGCTGACGGTAGCCGCCCTGTTGACGGTTCTGGCCATAGCCACCCTGCTGACGGTTCTGGCCGTAGCCGCCCTGCTGACGGTTCTGGCCATATCCACCCTGCTGACGGTTCTGTCCGTAGCCACCCTGCTGACGGTTCTGGGTATAGCCGGTCTGGCCCTGACGGTTGTAACCGCCCTGACGCTGCTGCATGCCGGCAGGTCGCTGCTGATAGCCCTCACCGGGAGTGCGCTGCTGATAGCCTTCACCCTGCTGACGCTGCTGATACTGTCCGTAGTTATTCTGACGGTTCTGATATCCGCCCTGACGGTTCTGCTGATAACCACCCTGACGGTTGTAGTTGTTCTGTCCGTAACCCGGTGTGCGCTGCTGATAGCCACCTTGACGGTTATAGCCGTCCTGACGGTTGTAGCCGCCTTGCGGGTTGCGGTTATATCCATAGCCGCGCTGCTGATAAGAGGAGTGTTCCTGACCATCCTCGTTATTCTGAGTGCGTGTTGAATCTGTAGGATAATTCACTTTTTCGTAGCGTGACTCATTTTCCCCGTTTTCCGACGAAGATACGTTAAGACCGGGAGCTCCAATCCTGGGTCTTTTAGACTTTTTAGCTTCTTCCATTGTTTTAAGATTTTGCACCGGGACATCTCTGCCTTGCAAGGGCGCGTTATTGACAATCGTTTTTCAGTTATCGGTATATACTATTTATAATTAACGAATTATATAATTCAACTGCAATTGACCTAAAAGGGTTCAATATTATAACGTGCAAATGTAACCAAATTTTACTAAACAACAAAATTTTTCTTTTGCGGTCTTGTTAATTATCACTATTTTTGTCATCAATATGAGATTTAGGACTGAATATACTCCCATACCGATCAAAAATCCGTTGTCGCCGGAAACACCGGTGACCTTGCTCGGTTCATGCTTCGCTGAAAACATCACCAAGCGGATGCGCAGCTGCCTGTGGGACGCGCAAAACCCCTTCGGTGTGCTCTTCAACCCTTTCTCCATTGCACGAGCCGTGGAATTGGCGTTATATGAACCCGATCCGGCGGCTATTGTCAGAGACTCCATATTTGAAAGTGACGGTTATTTCCATTCATGGCTGTTCGATTCAGGGAAGTCTGCTCCGAATGCAGATACAGCTGCAGGCTGCATACTCAATGCCCTCGATGAATTCCGGAGACATCTGTCTGCAAGCGGTGCACTGATAATCACATTCGGCACCGCCTGGTGCTATTTCCTTGCCGATAAAGAGGAATATGTCGTGGCAAACTGTCATAAACAACCCCAGAAACTGTTCTGCAGAAGAAGAGTCAGCACCAGCGAGATAACCGGACTATGGTCAAATCTGCTCACACGGCTACATCAGGATTATCCCGAACTCAAGATAATATTCACAGTCAGCCCCGTGCGTCATCTAAGAGACGGATTTGAAGGTAACTCCCGCTCAAAGGCCACTCTGATTCTTGCCGTGGAAGAGCTTTGCCAATCGCGGGATTATTGCATCTATTTCCCGGCATTCGAGATAATGAACGATGATCTACGCGATTACCGGTTCTATGCCGAAGACATGACCCACCCTTCTGATATTGCAGTGGAATACATATGGGAGAAGTTCAAAGATACCTACCTTTATGACAATGGACTCAAACTGCTGAATGAGGGGGAAGCCCTGACGCGCAGAGCAATGCACAGAGGGTTACTTCCGGATTCAGAAGGAGCAATAAAATTCCGGAACGACACCATCGGGCTCATCCGCGAATTTAACGAATCTCATCCTACAATGCTAACACCTGAAAAAATATAGATAATGAAAAGATTATTAGCGATTCTGCTAACTGCTGTAGGCGTGCTCACATGCAGCGCCCAGTCAAAAGAGATTAAAAAATATCAATTCGCTTATGGCGACACAGTGCGCACCTATGCGATGTATCTGCCGAAAGATCTGAAACCCGGTGCGCCACTGGTGATCTACACTCACGGCTACGGATCCAAAACACGCTGGCGTACCGGCCTGAACGGCACTGCAGAACGCGAGGGTTTCGCGGTGTGCTATCCTGATGGAGCTCCCGACTCACGAGGGAAAGACGGATGGAAAGTAGGATATCCGCCCCAGGAATCAATGACCATAGACGAGGCTGATTTTTTCACAAAGCTTAAAGAAGAGGTATGTTCCCGTTTCAATCTGAGCCGTGAGAACTCATTCATGGCCGGCATGTCAAACGGCGGCGATCTTTGCTATCAGCTTGCATTCACCGCCCCCGGATTATTCCGGGCATATGCATCTGTGGCAGGATTGCTCTTCGAATGCACATATCTTAACAATCCGTTGCCTCAGCCTGTTCCATTCATGGAGATTCACGGGGATGCCGACAAGACATCGATGTGGGAGGGCGACCATGAGAACACAGGAGGATGGGGACGTTACATACCCGTTCCACTCGCTGTCAGCACAATGGCAACCGCCAACCGCTGCTGCTCGATGCGCACTGAGACTTTCCCCACTCTCACGGACTCGACACGCACAATCACCCGCACAATATATTACGATGCGCCATCGGGATTCGATGTGGAGGTTTACAAAGTAGGAGGAGCGCCTCATTCATGGCATGTGAAAGATGTCAACACCCACGAGGTGGTATGGCGTTTCTTCAAGCAATATCTGGTAAATACGGAATCCAAGGAGAACTCTATCCGATAAAATTGAAAAATTTTAGCTAATTTTGCATCCCGTAATCAAAACCGAAAAATAACAATTACTATATGTCTTTAAAATGTGGAATAGTTGGATTGCCTAATGTGGGCAAATCCACACTTTTCAACTGCCTCAGCAATGCCAAGGCACAGAGCGCGAATTTCCCGTTCTGCACCATCGAGCCCAATGTTGGTGTGATCTCAGTGCCAGATGATCGTCTCACAAAACTTGTGGAGATGTGCAATCCCCGCTCAACTGTCCCCGCTACAGTGGAGATCGTTGACATCGCGGGTCTTGTGAAGGGTGCTTCCAAAGGTGAAGGACTCGGAAATAAGTTTCTCGCCAACATCCGCGAGACCGACGCGATCCTGCATGTGCTCCGTTGCTTTGACGATGATAACATCACCCATGTCGACACCACAGTTGATCCCGTCCGTGACATGGAAGTCATAAATTACGAACTCCAGCTCAAAGATCTTGAGACCGTGGAATCCCGCCTTGCCAAGACCGAGAAAGCGGCAAAAGCCGGTGGTGACAAGGCTGCGAAAATGCAGCTTGAAGTCCTCAATGCATATAAAGAGGCTCTGGAGCAAGGGAAACCCGCCCGCACGGTAACAATAGAAGGCAAAGAAGAGGAGAAATTTGCCCGCGAGCTTTTCCTGCTCACCAACAAACCCGTGCTTTACGTATGCAATGTAGATGATTCTGCAGCCGTGGCAGGAAACGCATATGTAGAGGCTGTCCGCTCTGCGATAGCCGGAGAGGATGCTGACCTGATGATAGTTGCTGCCAAGACTGAGAGTGAGATAGCCGAGCTCGACACATGGGAGGAACGACAGGAATTCCTTGAAGAGATAGGATTGTCGGAATCAGGCGTGAGCCGTCTTATCCGCGCCGCATATGCGCTCCTTGACCTTCAGACATATTTCACCGCAGGCCCGGACGAAGTAAGGGCATGGACATTCCTTCGCGGCACAAAAGCCCCGCAGGCTGCCGGCATAATCCACACCGACTTCGAGAAAGGATTCATCCGCGCCGAGGTCATCAAATATGATGACTATGTTTCGCTCGGATCAGAAACCGCCGTAAAGGAAGCCGGGAAGATGGGAGTTGAGGGTAAAGAATATGTAGTGCAGGATGGCGACATCATGCACTTCAGATTCAATGTCTGATAAAAGATAAGGATCAGAGGTTGAAGATAGCCTCTTTCTGATAACGAGCCATAAGGACTCCGTCAGCCCAATCGGTTGACGGGGTTACTTTTTTACCCATCGACTCAAGAAGTATATAATCGGGTATCGGAGCTCCGGCATATATGGAGCAGATCACTCCACCACCAAGACGAGGGTTAACCTCCATAAGAAGATAGCGGTCTTTGTCAAGGTCATGAAGGATCTGTATTGTCACCGGACCGGTAAGTTTGAAATGCTCGATCACCTTACGGCTCATGTCGATAAGGTGGTCATTCCGGAATGTCTTGGTACGAGTCACCTCTCCTCCCATAATTTCAAGACGCTCGCGCGGAACAGTGGTGAGTATCTCACCTTCCTCGCTGACATAGCAATCGACAGAATACTCGCGGTTGTGCTCTATATACTCCTGAATTAAATATTTGTCAAGATCAGCAAGGAGCATAAGGTCGTCGACCTCATGGAATATCTTTATTCCGCGTGAGGAACCACCTTTGCGAGGCTTCACGATAGCCGGCATCTCGTTGTCGATAACAGAATATGTGCGCGGGATGGGGAATCCAGCCTCCTTGAAAAGCTTGGCAGCCTCTACCTTGTCGAACATCCGTGTGGTAGTGGAAAAATCCGAAACAGGAACGAAAACGCCCTCTATTTTCTCTTTGCAGAGAGATGCGATCTCTATGGCGGAATTAATAAACGGAAGTATGATATTCACATTCCTCTCCTTCACTACGCGAGCGATATCGTCGATCACATCAGGGTCGTCGAAGCTTTTGCCTCTGATCACATCACCTTCAATGGCGATGGGCACCTGGGTGTCAAGCTCATAAGCCACTATTTCAACCTCGCAACCGAGACGTTTGCCGCTTTCTTTGAGGAGCTGAGCCATTGAGACGCGGCGCGATCCGCCCAGCATAAGGATTACAGTTTTCATGAATTCATGAGATGAGGAGTTGATAGAAAATAGTCTAAACCACGGGCTGAATGTCATATTCCGAATAAGAACCGATATGCCTGGTCTTTTTCTCTTCGAAAATATCGGAAATCTTTAGGAAAATGCCGGTTTCCTCCACATCACCGAATTCCTTGTTGATTGCCGTGCCGAACACTCTCATTGTCGGTGACAAAGCCATGTAGGAATTCACAAGTGGTGGAATCTTGAGATCATGTTCTCGTATGAAATGATTGAGAATACGGAAATCTTCCTTATAGTCCGTTCCTGTGAAACGAGCCTGGATCTCCGGGGAATCAGCAGCTGTAGGCAATGCCTCTATTGGTGTCACAAGTCCGTCGGGATCCGGGAAATGGCGATGCATGAAGCCAAGTATCATGTCGCGGCATTCACTGTTGTAATGCGGATACATGGTCACTTTACCGAACAAATATTCTATTTCCGGATTTTTAACAGTCAGAGCTCCGAGACCATCCCACAGATTGTCAAGAGCATACAGCGCCTTATGACCAGCTTTGGTGGTCTGGTATTCAAGAGCCACGAACGATCGTCCGAGCTCGATGGTCTTGGGTAGGAACTCCGTAAGGAAACGCCCTGAGAAATTAAACATATGCGCTGTGGCGATACGGGGTGTGCCATCCGCAATCTCTATATCTTTTCCAAGGATAAACCGGTAACCGCCCACAATCTCGCGGTCAGCGGGATTCCATACGATCATCTGCCGGCACGGGACAGGCATGGTGTCAAACTCGTCAATATCGCACTCGAGGCCTGTGCCTCCACCGGCATCGCGAAAAGCGATCTCACGCAGACGACCGATCTCGCGCATAGTGTTTGGCGCACAGAAAGCATCGACCACATAAATCTCATTGTCGCCTTTGTTGGTGTGACGGAGAAGACGCGCTGGTGTCAGCTCCGCCTCAATAAGCACGGGGTCTATTTTATCTATAATGGGCTGCATATCTATCACAGGAGTCTGCCGGCAACTGACGGCATTCAGTCTGCAAAATTAATAAAATCTGATTTAGTTTGCAATACCATGCTCCGAATAGCCGTCAATCTCCATCTCATCACCATGGTGCGCGGTTCATACGGTCGTAGACATATGTCTGTACAGAGCCATTGCCGGTGCGCCATTGCATCCACAGAGTATCGCCTCCGTGTGTGAACCAATAATTCATTGTAACCGGCTCTGAATATTCATACTGTATATTGATCTGATAGCTTGATGTCCCGGTGTTGGAATCCTGGCTATAGTATACTATACGCTCTGTATATTCCCTGCCACGTTGCAGATAATAGTAGAAACCTCTTCCGTTACCATTGAAATACAAATAGTTGGCATCTTCATCCGATACTGTGTCGCTGTTATATTGCACAAGCCCCCAGTATCCCGAAAGACGCGTATCGTTGAAGGTGTCCCATCCCGAGGGCGGTCCTCCCCACCAATTGTCGTCATCTACGCTGCAGGATGTCAATCCCACGGAAAGAAGCATGGCCAGCATAATAGCCGACATCATACCTGTTAATTTTGAAATCTTCATAGCAATATGGTTTTTATGTGATAGGCTCTATGAGACTGTTACTCACATTGAACTGATATATTATTCTCAACAACCATCTCCTGCTTATAGTTTATCCGAAGGTTTATATTCAGATGGGAGAACACCGAATTCCTCTTTGAAACATTGTCGGAAATTTCCGGGACTGCCCATCCCCACCATAAATGCGATCTCTGAAACAGTGTAGCGCCCCGTGACGAGCAGTTCGGCTGCGGCACGGGCCCTCATCCTGCGTATCATACCCGTCACAGTCAGCCCAGTCACGGCTTTCACCTTACGATAGAGTGTGGAATGGCTCATGCACATCGCATCGGCAATGAATCCCACATCCAAACTATCACCTGAAATATTATCGCTGATGATCGAGCTCACTTTCTCTATGAATTCGGCATCTTTCTCGCTCAGGCTCGATACAATAGGAGATTCCTCATCAATCTTGCCATCATCCTTCCCATCATCCTTCTCCATGACTCCTCTGGCAAGTTTATGACGCGAAGACATAATATTTGCAATCCTCGACCGTAGCAGCGAAGATGAGAATGGTTTGGTGATGTAAGAATCGGCTCCTGCCTCATATGCCTCCCTTCGGGCATCCTCCGCGATTTTGGCAGTCACTATAATAACAGGTATATATTCTGTCTCGGCAGCTGACTTCAATGCCCTGACCATACTGATACCATCCATCTTGGGCATCATTATATCTGATATTATTATATCCGGCAGAATACTCCGCGCCTTGGCAAGCCCCTCGCTGCCATTTGTGGCAGACACCACATCATACTCAGATTCAAGAGAGGAATTGATATAGTTGATGATATCAACATTATCCTCCACGACAAGAACAGTTGGACGCTCTGGAGATTCGCTGGTTTTCACCTCCTCGACAACCGCCTCTTTTTCGGCTTCGCAGAGATACCCCTCCGCGCGTCTGTCCGCATTTGGGTAGGAATTGTCAGTATGGAGACGGAATCTAAATGTGGAGCCTCTGTCCGGCTCGCTCTCTGCAAATATCTCTCCTTCATGAATTTTAACAAGATTATATACCAATGCAAGACCTATACCTGTTCCGAGTTTTGTTTCAGCGCTCCTGTCGCGGTAATAGCGGTCGAAAATGTGTCTTAGAGTTTCCGCCCCCATACCGATTCCGGTGTCGCTGACTGCAATCTCGGTGAAGGGGACGCCAGATTCCTCACAGTGATAGAGTTTGAGTGAGATAACTCCAGCTACCGTATATTTGCACGCGTTCGACAAAAGATTATCAACAATCATGGCGACAATCTCCGGATCATACCACAATCTGAAATCGCCCTCCTCCACATCTATCCTTATATCTACAGCGGCATTGGTGTTCAATTCGCGATATCGCCCTCCTATATCGGCGACAAGCTGACCAAGATCACCATAAGCCACACGCAATTCACGGTTTTGCGTTTCCGTTCGTCTGAATTCAAGAATACTGTTGATCAGATCGATGAGCCGAGAGGCGGATTTATGGATAACCCCTATTTTTCTGGAATGGTCAGCCGACAGCGACTTATCCGACTTCATGTCGTCAAGAGGACCGAGAATCAACGTCAGAGGCGTGCGCAGCTCATGCGTTATGTTGGTAAAGAAACGCAACCGCTCCGCATTCAGTTCCTGTTCATGGCGGCTGTTCTGACGCTCAAGATCAAGGGCATATTCCAAGGCAAGTCTTTTCTTGTAAAAACGTATTGCGAACCATGCCGCAAGTATGACTGCAACGGCATAAAGAAGTTTCGCCCACCACGTAGCCCAAAGCGGTGGAGTTATGACAAAAGCAAGCTCTGTCTGCGCATAGACCGATGGTGAATTCCTGCGACAAGCCTTTACCGTCAACCGATAATTTCCTGGAGGAAGATTACGCAGAAACACGCCCGTGGAACTATCGCCCTCATACCATCTCGAATCCACGCCTTCCACTTTATACCAATATTCCACAGCGGAAGTCTGCGCGGCATCAAGAATATTGAAAGAAACCCTTAGGGTATTGCGGTCGTAAGGGAATTCGAGTTTGCCAACAGGAGCGAAAATCTCCTCTTCCGGCTGATGATTATCACGTCCATAGACAATTACCGAGGTAATGGCAGGTGCCGGCACGGGAGAAACCGATTTCAAAAGGTCCCGGTCGAGATAATGAATGCCGAAATGAGATCCGAAAAACAGTTCGCCTGCCTCACCTTCCGCCACACTGGCGCCCGAAAAGTCACCATTAGTCACGCCATCCGCATTTCCGAAATTCGCTATCGTGCCGTCCGTACGCATCACGCTGATTCCGGAACCTGTTGTCATCCACAGACACCCTTCCCGATCAATTTTAATACCCCTTATATTAGCGTCAGCAAGACCGGAGGCTGCATCAATGATGGTGTCTATCTCAGCCTCAGGAGTCAGCTTTACCAACCCATCTCCCGTGGCGGCCCAAACATGGCTGCCGGCATCGATCAGCTGATTAACGGTGTTAGTATGAAGACCGGTCCAAGTGGCAGCCTTATAAAGCTGTTTGAAATCAGATGAATACACGGTAACTCCTCCACCGAAGGAGCCCACCCATATATTTCCGTCCGGTCGCACAAGTATAGTCCTTATCCATTCATCCGACAGCTTTCCATCCACGGTATACCTTTTTCCCTTAACTTTTCCATCCGGTGAAAAGCGTATTAATCCCTGACCATTTCCGGCAAGGATATCACCCTCTGGAGTCTCGGCAAAACATCTTACATCTGAACCGGGCACAGCATCAAGAATTCCCGGAATATTTGAATCCGCAGGAATCACTGCCACACTTCCATCATATGTCCCTATCCATAACGTTCCATGGCTGTCAACCATAGAGGCGAGCACCGATTTCCCTTTGAGGTGATTCAAAGCATTACCGGCTGAAAAATCTCCTCCGCCAAGTGACAACACATCCAAACCGCCTCCATCGCTACCCACGAAAAGAGTATTTCCTCTCAATGCAAGCGATGTCACAGGATTTCGTGTCGCGCCGTGACCGAATGGCAAGGCAGTATGACATATCATATCAATCCCGTCTCCGTAAGTGCCGATCCATATATTGCCGAAAGAATCCTCAAACGTGCAATGCACAGTTTTATTTGATACTTTTCCGCCATCTCCTCCTTCAGGAAGCATATTGACAAACTCCACTTCAGATGGTGATTTCATCACCAGACTTTTGAGATCAAGAATGCTGACTCCTCCGTTTTCAGTCGATACCCACAATCTGCCATGCGAGTCCGTCATCAGACCGTAAACACTGTTGGACACGAGCGATGATCTCCTGCCTTCTTCATGACGGAAACATGTGAATGTTTCCGTCTCCGGATTGAAAAGGGCAAGTCCTCCATCAGTTCCTACCCACACATTTCCATTGTTGTCAGGCAATACAGCCCTGACACCATTCCCTGGCAAAGATGCCGGATTTGCCACATCGTGCATGAAATTCCGAACGCTCTTTTTTAGCGGGTCAAACACTGAGAATCCGCAGTTGACATGCCCGACATAGACCATTCCTGCATTTTCCCTCATCGTCCACACATGATCATCCGGCCATCCATCGACAGTCCGCGAATTAAAATGACTGAATTTACCACTCTCAGGATCCATCAGATCGATACCATCCGTATAAGTGGCCACCCATAACTTGCCGCCGGCTGCCGGAGCTATATCTGTGACTCCTGGGCTACCTATGGCATCCGGATTGCCTGTATCCGGGCGATAATGGGTAAATGTATAATCGGAGCAGTCAAGCCTGTCAAGCCCGTGGCGTTGGTTTGCAATCCATAGCACATTGGCGGTGGTGTCAGCGTAAATGCGGTTTAATTCGTTCGACATAGGTGAATTTCCGCCCCCTTTCCTGAAAGGGCGGAAACGTGTGCCGTCAAACCGGTTCAGGCCTGATTCTGTAGAAACCCACACAAAACCGTTACGATCCTGGGCCATCCCCATGATATAATTATTCGACAAGCCCTGCTCTGCCCCAAGCCGCGATATATTGACGGCAGCTTGCACAGCAGCGGCAGTCAATCCGAATGCCAGGAAGCAAAGAAGGAATAAGTTTCTAAAAGTACGTTTCATGCGGATATGGAATATTTTTATGCAAATATAACCATTGATTGCTTAAAAACCGACCTTCAACCCCTATCTGACCCCATTTTGACGAATTTCGACCATCGGATGACGAAAAACAGCCCGCTCTCTATCAAGTTTTAACATAAATTTGCAAACGTAATAAACCAGAAACTAACTAACATTATTAACCAAACCTGCACCATGAAAAAGAAGCGCTTTATGCTTGGCATTCTGGCTGCGTTAGCAATAGCCACTTGCCCCTCATGTGATGACAAAGAGACATGGCCCCAGGTCGACGGTAAAGAGCCCGTTATCGCTCTTGAATCGTCGGAAATAGGGTCGCGTGTCGGACGGACATTCAATATCAAGGGCAAGGTGAGCGACGCCGACGGCATCAGTTCAATCAAACTTGAATGCCTCCCGCTTTATCTTGACAAAACTATCGACATCATCTCCATTTACGGTGAACCTCTTAAGGAGTACGATCTGGATTACAAAGTTACCTCAGACCTTACTGAGGCCGGAGATATTTTCAACATCCGCATCACCGTTACCGATGTCCTCGGCAAAACGGCATCAGAAATATGCAAGGTGGATATGAATGGAGATATTGACGCTCCCATATTCACAATCGCACCGGCGGAAGAGATGACGGTGCTTCTAAAGGATGACGCCGTTCTGGAATTAAGTTTCTCTGTCACCGATGACCGCGCGCTCGCCAAGATTGAAGTGGCTGTTCCCGCCATCGGTTTCAACGATGAGATAACCACATTCGAGAATCCCCGCGCCTACAACTATTCCCGCACTTTGACTTTCCCGACAGTAAATGCAGATTACGACCTTACTGTAAAAGCTACCGATATGGCGGGATTGACATCTGAGCGTGAATGCGTTATTCATGTGAACGACACTCCCGACTTTGCCAAGATGTGGCTCGCGGATGTCGCCACAGCCGAAGAACTTAACAGCGATGTCATGGGTGTGCCTATGCTTATCGATCATGTCGGTCAATTCTGCTACGAGGCCCGTTACTATAACGAGAAGGCAGGAACTGAGATATTCTTCATTCCACAGCGCACGGACTTCCGCCCCATCTGCTATGGTCTTGACCCCAACGACAACACACGCATCACAGGCGAGGTCGACAATGCAAAACCATTTGTGCTTGATCAAGCCAAGATGTATTACCACATCACCTTCAATATACTCACCAAAACCTACACCATCGAAACCTACTCTCCATCAAGCGCAGTTGTGCCCTACCCCCACAAATTCGGGGCTAAGGAGATGGATCTCTGGGAGAACGGATCAGAACTTGCCGACTTCTGGTTTGGATACACCACGGAAGGACCTAAAAACATCAGCCGATTCACTCAGGATCCCGACAACCCCTGCCGATTCTGGATGGAGGATAAACTGAGTCTCAAAGCCGGCAGACATTCCGGATTCATCATCCATAACTATCATTCCGACGGATGGTGGAACTATTGCACCTGGCGAGCAGACAATGAACAGGATCCCGAGCGTGCCGGATATTACGGCAAAGCATGGAATCCGGCATGGAAGCAACCTATGGCAGACGACCTCTGGTTCAAGCCTCCGGTGCCTGCCGACGGCAACTACCGTCTCTATTTCGATGCCCATCTGGGTCATATTAAAATTGTTCCGGTAAAATAACAAAACCATGAAAAGATATATAATCGTAATACTCACCGCCCTGATGGCTGTCTGCGCACATGCGCAGACACGCATCAGCGGCACAGTGACAGACCAGCAGGGAGAACCGCTCATCGGAGCCACGGTATCCACTGCCGGTGGAGGCGCGGTCACCGACCTGGAGGGCCGCTACAGCATCACAGCTCAGCCCAAGGGATCCCTCACATTCTCATATGTGGGATATAAAACCCAGACTGTAAAAATTGAGGGACGGACCACTATCGACATCGTAATGGAGGAGAACTCGGAAGTGCTCGAGGATCTTGTCGTTGTCGGTTACGGTGTTGCAAAGAAGAGCGACCTCACCAGTTCCATATCAACTGTAAAAGGAAGCCAGATCACGGAAGTAACCACAGGAAATCCTATGGATGCGCTCCAGGGTAAGGTAAACGGTGTGCAGATCACCTCAGGCGGTGGTCCGGGCACCGCTCCCAAAGTAATCATCCGAGGCATCACTACCGTCAACGGAAGCGCTCCGCTTTATGTAGTGGACGGTGTGCCTATCGGAACTGATATCAACTTCCTCAATTCCGGTGACATCGAAAGCATGGAAGTACTTAAAGACGCTTCCTCCGCAGCCATCTACGGCACACGAGGCTCCAACGGTGTGATACTCATCACCACCAAGAAAGGCTCCGAGGGAAAAACAAGATTCAATCTTAGCGCCTCCGTGGGTTTCCAGACATTGAAGAAACCGGCCATGGCTGGTGCCGGTGAATATGAAAAGGTGATCAACGCCCGCTATACCAATGACGGCAGTTCTCCACTCTGGAACAGCCCCAAGACCGGTTACACCGATGGAGAAGGCACCGACTGGTGGGACACCGTGGTCAACAAGACCGCCCTTATCCAGAACTATCAGCTCGGCATGTCGGGAGGTTCAAGCAAATACACCTACAACCTCAGCCTGGGATATTTCCACAACGCATCCCAATTTGACTATGGCTACTGGGACAAGCTCAACATCCGACTCAACACTGAATATAAATTCAACAAATATGTTCTTGCCGGAATCAATCTTGCCCCACGCATGGAATCTTGGGACGACAGTCCGAGTGACTTTGGCTCTATCCTGGCAATGGACCCCACCACACCGGTATTCAAGCCGGAGGATCAGTGGGTGCATAATGTATACGACAATTACCAGCGCAGCTACAACAACTCGACATGGAACCCTGCCGCCAACATAGCTCGCAGCAACGGTCATTCGCGTGAATTCGGCATGTTCCTTGACCCCTATATCCAGCTCATGCCTGTGAAGGGATTGACAGTGCGCACGCAGTTTGGTGTAAACGCACGTTTCCGCCGCACTGATGGCTTCACACCTCAGTTCTTTATCGACCCGCAGGAACAGGAGGTATATAACAAGGCCTCACGAAAAATGACGCAGAACTTAGACTGGAACTGGACCAACACTGTCAACTATACAAATACTTTCGCAGAGAAGCACAACATCAATGCGGTAGTGGGCTTCACTGCGGAGAAATTCGCGGATTACTGGGTTTACGGCTCTCGCGATGCTGTGCCCGGAAACAGCGATACTCTACAGGAGGTGCATGCCGGAACTCTAAACCAGAACGCAGACGGCAACACGTCATACAACACTTTAATCTCTTACCTCGCACGTGCGATGTATAACTTCGATGGCCGCTACTACCTCACGGCATCAGTACGTGTGGATGGCTCTTCGAAATTTGCAAAAGGCAATAAATACGCCACGTTCCCTTCCGTTTCCGCAGCATGGAGAATCAGCAACGAGGCATTCATGCGCAATCAGGATGTAGTCAACAACCTCAAGCTGCGCCTTGGCTGGGGACGGGTAGGTAACCAGAACATCGACAGTTCAGCGTATCTTACGCTGCTCGACAGTAAAGATGCTGTCATAGGTGGCGTCCGTGTGCCCGGAACCGCGATCTCAAGCGTGGGCAATAACCAGCTACGCTGGGAGACAGTGGAAGACTTCGACCTTGGTCTCGACATGAGTTTCCTTGACTCGCGTCTGGAGGTTACGGCAGATGTATACCGTAAAAAGTCGCACGACATGCTGTATAAGAAAGAGAACATCCTGTCATTGGGCTACCCCAACTGGAACGGAGCTGTGACGATGAATATCGGAAAGATGCAGGCCACAGGCTGGGAGGTATCGGTAAGCTGGCGCGACCGTGTGGGTGATTTCTCCTACAATGCTGGTGTGAATCTTTCCGGAGTAAAGAACAAGGCTGTGAAACTCTCCGGTGACGGACCAGTGCTTAAATCGGACTTCAATATGGACAAGATCATCCGTAATGAGGATGGCGGAGAGATAAGCCGTTTCTATGGATTTGTGGCAGACGGCATCTTCCAGAACTGGGCGGATGTGAAATCGCACACCGATGAACACGGTAATCTTATCCAACCCAATGCCCGGCCGGGTGATATCCGTTTCCTTGACCTCAACAACAATGGAACAATCGATGATGGCGACAAGACCTATATCGGTAATGCTTATCCGAAACTGATGCTTGGTTTCAACCTCGCACTAAACTGGCGCAACTGGGACTTCTCAACCAATTTCTACGGCACATTCGGCAATGATGTCTTCAATACCACCAAACGCCGCTATTCCGGCGCAGGCAACGACAACACATGGGCCGGCGCATGGGAGAAATCATGGAGAGGAGAAGGGACATCCAACGATCTTCCCCGCCTGTCGGCATCCGACCCCAACCAGAACTACAACCGTGTGTCAAGTTTCTATGTGGAGGATGGCTCATATTTCCGGTGCAAGATGATGCAGCTTGGTTATACTATCCCCGAGAAACTGCTCAGAGGTATGAAGCTGCGAGTTTACGTCTCGGCACAAAATCTTTTCACTATCTCACGATATTCAGGCATGGACCCCGAACGTCCTCAGAACGACGGGGGTGCAATAGACACCGGTATCGACTGGACTTCTTATCCCAATCCCCGCACTTTCCTATTCGGAGTGGACTTCAAATTCTGACAACAATATGAAAAAATTACATATCTTACCTTTCCTTCTCCTTGCATTCAGCCTCGGAGCCTGCAACGACTTCCTCGATGAGGATATCCGCGGACAGGAGAACCTCGACACATATTTCGTTGACGAGGAGAGTGCAGAGGCTTTCATAGCCGGATGCTATAACACAGTGTCTAACTATACATGGTGGACAGCAGAGAGAATGTGGATTCTCGCTGATATGTGCACCGATGATTACTGGATGGGCAATACCGGTCAAAATCAAGAGGAATACATATCTTTGGCACACTATCAGGGAGTGGGACAGAGCAACGGCAGTATCTCCGACTTCTGGCAATACAGATACAAGGGGATTCTGAGCTGCAACATCGCTCTTGATCGTCTTCCCGGTGTCGACATGGATCCCAAACGCAAGGAGCGTCTTATAGCTGAGGCTAAGTTCCTGCGTGGATACCTCTACTTCGAATTGGTGAAGAATTTCGGAGGTGTGCCACTCGTCACAGGTTTCCTACTCCCCCACCAGGCGCAGGAAATCACACGGTCGAGCATCCAGGAATGCTATGCATTCATCGAGAAAGATTTCTCCGATGCTGCGGCTGCCCTTCCAACTCGCGGTGAACTTGCAGCTTCCGAAATCGGACGCGCCACATCTGGCGCCGCTCTCGGATTCCTCGGCAAAGTGCAGGTATACAATGGTGAATTCGCGGCAGCAAAGGAGACTCTCGGCAAACTCATACTCACAAAGCAATATAAGCTTATGCCTGACTTCGGCCAGGTATGGAATATCGACTATGAAAACAATCAGGAGTCACTCTTTGAGGTGCAGAACATCTACGACGAGACGTATAAACTTGGTGGCAACATACCGATGATCAGCGGCAACCGCAACAGCGGCGACATGGATGGCTGGGGATGGGGCGTTCCTACCTCAAACCTTGAGAATGCCTTCATTGAAGCAGGTGACACAGAGCGTCTTGCCTGGACAATAATCAAAAGCGGTGATAAGACTGTCGCCGGCGAAAGTAACCTTGCCGGCCTTGTAGCCAAGCAGGGCGACCGCAACGGTGACGGAAGTTATTATGTCAATCCTGCCGACAACAAATCCCAGCGTGTTAGCCGAAAGTATTACATCCCTTTCGACAAGCGTCCTGCAAAGTTCGACAAAGAGGGATTGTCGCCTCTTAACCATATCATCCTGCGCTATGCCGATATCCTCCTCCTTTACGCCGAGGCTTGCAATGAGACCGGTGACGATGTCAACTCCCGCAAAGCCCTCAATGAGGTAAGGGAACGTGTGCATCTCTCAACGGTAACAAGCTCCGGCACAGCGCTCCGCGATGATATCCGCCGCGAACGTCGTCTCGAGCTTGCCACAGAATCACAGCGTCTATATGATATCCGCCGCTGGACAGACGACAACGGCAAGAAGATGGCATGCAATCTTTTCGGTCCCAACGGCACTTTCGTCCTATGGAACACCGGATCAACCGCTGATGCCGCAGAGGCTGCCAATCAGAAGGAAGCGTCCGACAAGGGAATATCTTTCAATGAGAGTCGCGATCTTGTTTTCCCGATTCCACTTTATGAAATCACCATGTCGGAGGGGCGCATTGTCCAGAATCCCGGATGGCAGTAAACAAGAGTCCGTATAATATAAAATTTCAGACACAATGAAATCATTCAATATAATTGCTGCACTTTTTGTAAGCACAGTCGCCATGACCGGATGCAGCGACAATGCGTATGATCCGGGAGATCCGAAACCCGGACTTCCGGCAGAGGCATATGCCGTAGATAAGGATGTGACCATCGATGCCACCAGAACATATCAGACAATAGCAGGTTTCGGAGCTTCCGACTGCTGGATGTGTCAGTGGGTTGGACGCGATTGGAAATCCGGACGTCAGAGAATGGCGGAACTTCTTTTCTCACAGGTTGTAGAAGATGGACAGCCCAAAGGTATAGGTCTGTCAATGTGGCGCGTTAACGCCGGAGCAGGTTCTGCCGAGAAGGGAGATGCCTCCGGAATAACCACTGTTCACCGTCGTGCGGAAAGTTTCATGGGGTCGGATGGGAAATATGATTGGAGCAAATGCGAGGGACAGCGCTTTTTCATGGAGCAGGCAAAAGCTATGGGAACAGAGAGATTCGTGCTTTTCAGCAACAGTCCTCTGGTACAGTGGACCTATAACGGGCAAGGACGCTCCGACCGCGGCAACAACTCCAATCTGCTCAATTCCCGCTATGACGATTTCGCTGATTATCTGGCAGACGTAGTAGCGCATTTCAATGCGGAGGGATACAATTTCACCCATATCTCCCCTATCAATGAGCCACAAGGCACCTGGAACGGTCATGACCAGGAGGGTTCCGGATGGACAATAGAACAGTCAGCCAAGCTTGCCCGTGAGCTTGACCGCGCTCTTACCGACCGCTCACTGAACACCGATATCCTTCTTGCCGAATGCGACCGCTGGCGCTATTTCACCACAGAAGACACTTGGCAATGGAGCGACAAAGACATGGCCGACGCATACTGGAATCCATCGTCAAGCTCATATATCGGCGACCTGAAGCATTTCAAACGCCTTATCGGCGCCCACAGCTATTGGACCGACACATCTTGGGACGAGATGAGAACCGTACGCGCAAGCGTAGCACGCAAGGCTGCGCAATATGGCGCCGAGGTGTGGCAGACTGAATGGTGTATGCTGGGCGACGAGCACGATCGGGATGAATATTCCGGTCATGGAAGCGCATCAGACATGGAGCGTGCGCTCTACATGACCCGTATCATCCATAATGACATGACTGTGGCAAACTGTGCATCCTGGAGCTATTGGGTAGCCATGGACCAACGACTGCAACACAGCAACCGCTGGCTTCTCATATACCTTGACATGGTAGGAGGCACCAATGGCTCAGTATTCGATGGAGAAGGCACATTCGCTGCCGCACACACATTATGGGCTCTTGGAAACTACAGCCTCTTCGTGCGCCCCGGGTTCAAACGTGTCGACCTCACCACTGCTGAAAACCGCAATTTCTTCGGTTCTGCCTATCTCTCGGCAGATGCCAAGCGTCTGGTAGCTGTTTACACCAACTACAGCGAGAAACCGGTAAGGCTCCATACATCCCTCGAGGGTATGGCTGGAAAACCATCGTCACTGAAATCCTACACCACTTCCGCTTCAAAAACACTTACGGAAGCTACCTTGACACCCGGCGAGGATCTCATCCTTGATCCTCAGAGCGTCACAACATTTGTTTACGATCTATAAAAAATCATGGGTAAAAGAAACGTTTCAGGTTATCACCACGCCAAAAGCCTCCGCGCGCTGTCAGCCTTTGCGCTGACAGCCGCCATGGCTCCGGCAGCCCTCGGTCAGCTTTCATTCGGCAATGCTGAAAATTTCAATTCCGGATGGAAGTTTGAACTGTGTCGCGATTCCATCGCTCCGTCAGAAATTGAATTCGACGATTCTTCATGGCGGGGACTCTCCCTGCCGCATGACTGGAGCGTAGAGAGCCGTCCGTCACCTTCGTTACATTCTTGCACGGGATATTTTCCGGGAGGAATGGGATGGTATCGCAAGCACTTCACAGTCAGCGACAGCATGCCTGTGCATTACATCTGCTTCGAGGGTGTCTACAACCGCAGCGAGGTCTATGTAAACGGCACACTTGTTGGTAAGCGTCCGAATGGATATGTCTCTTTTTATTATGACATAACACCTTATCTTCGTCTGGGCGACAATGTCGTGGCGGTGAAAGTCGACCATACACGCGAGGCAGATTCCCGTTGGTACACAGGCTCGGGAATCTATCGCGATGTATATCTCATCTCAGCGGGTGATACACACCTGTCGCCATGGGGACTGGGATGGAAAGCAAAGTCTATCACACCCTCCAAGGCTACAGTCGAGGTGGAATATTCCGCTGATATCAAACCCGGAACAAAGGGATTGGCTGCTGAGATTTTCATTAAAGACAATGAAGGGAAGATAGTGGCCAAAGGACGCAGTGCACTATCCGGCGATGCGGGAAAGATGACTGTAAACATCTCCCGGCCGCAATTATGGGATATAGATTCCCCATATTTATATTCACTGGAGTTGAATCTATTGAAAAATGGGAAATGTATTGACAGCGCATCATGCAATTTGGGATTGCGCACTCTGGAGTTTGATCCCGACAAAGGATTCTCTCTCAACGGACGCAACCGCAAAGTCAAAGGGGTATGCCTCCACCATGATGCAGGGGTGTTGGGTGCTGTAGTTCCAAAACAAGTATGGAAACGCCGTCTTCAGCAACTCAAGTCGGTAGGAGTAAACGCCATCCGCATGAGCCATAACCCGCAGGCTCCGGCTGTCTACGACCTTTGCGATGAATTAGGTCTTTTAGTGATGGACGAAGCAAGCGATGAATGGGAATTCCCCAAGCGTAAATGGCTTGAGGGATGGAACAAAGGCACACCGGGTTTTCAAGGTTCTTTCGATTTCTTCGAGGAATGGATCGAGCGCGATGTGGCGGATATGGTGCGCCGCGACCGCAACCATCCCTGCGTGGCGTTCTGGAGCATCGGTAACGAAGTTGACTATCCGAACGACCCCTATTCCCACCCGATTCTCGACAACGCGAGCATCAACCAGCAAAACTACGGTGGATATGACCCGAAAGCCCCTTCGGCCATGCGTATCGGGGAGATTGCGATGAGACTTGCTCCGATAGTCCGTGCCATAGATGACTCCCGACCTGTTACAGGCGCGCTTGCCGGTGTAGTCATGTCAAACCAGACTGCATATCCTGATGCGGTGGATATCGTAGGATATAATTACACAGAAGACCGCTACCACACAGATCATGAACTTTATCCCAAGCGGGTGATCTACGGCAGCGAAAATGGTCAAGGTTACAGCCAGTGGCTTGCAGTCCGCGATAATGACCATATCTTCGGTCAATTCCTCTGGACAGGCACCGACTACCTCGGAGAAGCCGGAGCATGGCCATCACGGGGATTGGGGACAGGTCTACTTGATTTCGGAAGTTTTGTAAAACCGCGTGGCAAATTCCGGGCCGCTCTATGGAGAGAAGATCCGGTTGCATACTTAGGCACTTACAGGCGCGGAGAAACAGACCCCGGGCTCTGGATCGATGCGCCCAGTGTATGGAACTACGAAGATGGTGACTTTGTGCGCGTGGTATGTTACACCAATGCACATTCAGCCCGGTTGCTGCTGGACGGTGCAGAAGTCGGAGCGATCAAACCATATAATGATACAGAGGGCATAATCCACTGGGATATACCCTACTCACCCGGACGCCTCACTGTGGAGGCAATGGATGCCGACGGCAAGGTAATAGCAAGTGATGAGCTTCTCACAACGGGACATCCGTTCGCTCTCAGAGCCACAGCAGACACCGACATCCTTGACTCTGACAATCCACTCGCACACGTGACTGTGGAAGTGGTTGACAAAGATGGCAATCTTGTTCCTCTGGCCGACAACATGGTCTCTTGCCACCTCACGGGAGACGGTTCATTGCTGGGAGTGGAAGGCACAGGCAATCACGACATGTCGCATCCACGCGACAGAAGCAGACGCGTCTGCAATGGCCGACTTCTGGCTTACGTTAGCCGCAACAATTCGGCAGGGGAAGTGAAGCTCCGTTTCTCTTCGCCAATGCTTAAATCAACAGAAATCACTTTAACAACTAAATAAAGAAAATTATGAGAAAAATTTTCCTTACCGCCCTCGCGGGCATCGCAGTGGCTTCGGCCGCAAACGCAGTAGTAGCAGACCGTCTTTGGATCATCGGAGATCCTGCCGGTGGCTGGGATCCTACCAAAGGTATCGAATTGACCAAGACTTCTGAAGGTGTGTTTGAATACGACCTTAAAATCACTTCCGAAAAAAGTGGCTTCGGATTTGTTGACCAACTCGCGGCAGAAGGCGACTGGACCACTCTTAATGCTCACCGCTACGTGGCTCCTTCAAGCGGATATATGCCTGTGATCGGAGAGAATTCAATGGAATACGCCACTTCCGACTATTGCTGGGATCTCCCCACTGGAGAGTATAAGCTGACTGTCGACACAAAAAATATGAAACTTATCCTTGCCGGTGATGAGCCTGTCGTAAAACCTGCCGCTCTCTATTTCCTTGGAGATACAAATGATTGGACCGCCTCTCCCGAATATGCGTTTACTTCAGATGACAATGTGGTGCATACATTCAAAGCGACTGTGATCCGCAGTGCGGAAGACTGCACATTCAAGATCGCGACAAATGGCTGGGCCACTGAATATTCCAATGGCAAAAAGGATATGAAAGCCGGTAACACCTACCCTATCGGTCCCGGCAAAGGTGTGGAAAACATGGGCTTCGCGGAAGATATCGAGGATGCTACACTCATCCTTGACACCAAGGCAATGACACTTACTGTCCTTTCCGGTTCTTCCGCTGTCACAGAAATCGCAGCAGATGAAAATGCTCCTGTCGAATATTACAATCTTCAGGGTGTACGCCTCTCCAACCCCAAGGGGCTTGTAATCCGCAAGCAGGGCTCCAACGTGACAAAAACCATTATCCGCTAAATCTGACTTATCGAAAAAAAATGGGCAGCCCGGATTGAGCTGCCCATTTTTGTATCCTGAAAAATCTCAGAAGAGACCGTTGATTCCGCTGAATATGAGAACCAGATAGCCTAACACAAGGCCGATGACACCCATGATCAGACCGGTAATCACCATATATTTCTGCTTGATGAAACCGGTGGCGTCGGCAAGTGCATTCGGAGGTGTTGAGATCGGAAGCACCATAGCAAGCGATGAGCAGATTGCAACACCAATCAGAAGGGTTGCCACTCCGCCAAACGATGCCAGAGAGTCCGCCATGGATGTGCCGGCAATAGCGAGAATAGGCACAAACAATGCAGCTGTCGCCGTGTGGCTGATGAAGTTGGCCATGAGATAGCACAACAGTCCTGAACCGATGATGACAACCAATGGAGACCATTCGCCGAATGGGATAGCGGCTATAAGATGCTCCGCGAGACCTGACTGACGCATTGCCACGCCAAGGGCGAAAGCACCCGCGATCATCCAGAGAATACTCCAGGATATCTGCTCAAGGTCGCGTTTTGTGATCACGCCGGCTATACAGAGCACTCCCACAGGAAGCATTGCCACAACATTGGCATTCACTCCGGTGATAGAGTCTGTGAGCCAAAGGCCTACCGTAACGGCAAATGTAATATACACAACAACATCCCTCCAACTGCTCTCATGGTGAGATTCAATCTGAAGATGGATAGTCTTCTGCTTGAATGGGAAAAGCTTGCGGAGCACCATCCACGCGATAAACAGAAGCACCAGTGTGAAAGGCACCATCACCATCATCCATTGACCGAAACCTATTCCGAGATCCATACCGGCAGGATCGTTTAGAAATTTAAGGGCGATCGCGTTCGGAGGTGTACCGATAGGAGTGCCGATACCTCCGATATTGGCACCGACCGGGATAGCGAGAGCAAGACCGATCTTACCTTTGCCGTCGGCAGGAAGGGCCTTTAATACCGGAGCGAGGAAAGTAAGCATCATCGCAGCTGTGGCGGTGTTACTTATAAACATGGAGAAAATAGCTGTCACCAAAAGGAAGCCAAGCAATACATTCTCGGATTTCGTGCCGAACGGAGCGAGCATCACCTTCGCGAGTTTCACATCCAGACCGCTCTTTGTGGCAGCGATGGCAATGATGAAACCTCCGATGAAAAGCATGATGGTAGGATCCGCGAAACAGTGGAGAATAGCTGTGTTGCTGACAAGATTACTGAATTTCACTCCGGCGGCATCCGTCTGGAAGAACCATAATCCGCTGTCGGAAGTGCCGAAAAGCAAAAGAACCACCACAACAAGGGAAGTTGTCCATGCCGACACCACATCAAAGAGCCACATGAGGGCGGCAAACGCGAAAATCGCGATCACGCGGTGCTCAACAGGGTTCAGATCCGGCAATCCGTACCAAGCGGATGGAGCGATCCAGAGGAAAAGAGGAATCGCGATAGCGAAAAAAAGTTTCAATGCCTTAAGACCCAGAGGATTCTTGTTTTTCCTATGGTCTTTTTTCCATTGATGATAAGCCTCCACAAGGTGGAAGCCATGAAAAATCGTAAACATGACTTAGGATAATTAAATAAAACTATATGAATATTAGGTTATAATCGCTTATAATGTTTGGTTATAATCACTTATAATGGTTCAATACAGTCCGCTATCGGAAGGTATTGTGTCGGAGAGTATATCGCGCGTCGCTGCCGGAGATGCATCACGTCGGCTTGCAAATCTCCCGGATCTCGCTGATTTCGATAATCTCGCTGACTTGGAGGATTTCGCTGACTTTGCCGAGCCGTTTCTGTTGCGCGTCCGCCGTTGAGTGGCGGCACTTGCAGTGCCGCGGGCATCATCCCCAGCCACGCTATCGGCATTCATCTCCAATGTCTCCACCTTGGCTGGCAACTTCTCATCCTCGCGCATCCTCCTCGCTCCGAGTCCCCACACCAAGGCACCGAACAGAAGCACACATATCAGGAGCGTCCACGCCCCTTTTCTCTCATTAGCACGCACGATAAAAATTTTTATGAAAGCAAATCCGGACGCAATCTGCGAGTCCTCTCCACCGCCTGCTCATGACGCCACTCGGCAATCTTCGCCTCATGACCTGACAGCAAGATGTCCGGAACCCTCCACCCTTTGTAATCCGCAGGGCGCGAATACACCGGAGGTGCCAACAGATTATCCTGAAATGAATCTGAAAGTGCCGACTGCTCATCCCCTATCGCACCGGGAATCAACCTCACCATAGCGTCGGCAATGACAGCGGCCGGGAGCTCGCCGCCGGTGAGCACATAGTCGCCGATCGAAATCTCCTTTGTTATGAGGTGTTCGCGCACGCGCCAGTCAACACCCTTGTAGTGCCCGCATAGAATAATCACATTATTGAGCATCGACAGACTGTTGGCCATCGGCTGGTCGAAAGTCTCACCATCAGGCGAAGTGAAAATGACCTCATCGTAATCGCGCTCCGCCTTAAGTGCGGAAATGCAGGCATCGATAGGCTGAATCTGCATCACCATTCCCGCCTCCCCGCCAAACGGGTAATCGTCTACTTTCCGGTGCTTGCTGGTGGTATAATCGCGAAGATTATGAATCACTATCTCCACAAGCCCCTTATCTTGGGCACGCTTGAGTATGGAGCAGTTGAAAAAAGGCTCCAGCATCTCAGGCATCACTGTCAACACATCAATTCTCATATGATTCAGATTGAGACTGCAAAATTAACTATAATTTCTTTTAAGCGCAAACCTGGGTCGTTAAGAGTCGGCTTCATAAAATAGGCCTTAGAATACGTTATCTCTCCCCGAAAAGCGTTATAATTAATTTTTTTAGAGAAAAAGAAACTTCGTTATACATTTTTTAAAATATTTTTATTAACTTAGCCGCTGAAATATTTTTGAGCACCATTTATCAATATTTTTAACATTTTGAGAAGTTAAAAAGAATGATAAATTAACATTTCACATAATATTTCCAGTTGCATTACATTTTGACAAAACGCGAATCTTAAATAATAAAAAATACAACTTAAAGAACGCTTATGGGAATTTCTACCAAACTCATTCTTGCGCTCGCGCTGCCTGTTTTAGGGGCATCTACCGCTGACGCAAAGTTCTGTGCAAATCAATCTTTCGACCCCTCCGGTTTCTCTTTCAAAGGAACACGCCATTCTGCATTCAGAGGCCCGCGTCAACAAAAGATTGAAGAAATCAATTCGATACTTGAAGGACGTAAAAACAGCCGGAAAGCAGATGCCAACAAGTACAAACCGGCAACATCCATTTCCAACGTAGATCATTTCGCAGACCTTGACGGTCCAAACGATGAGACATGGTTTTACAGTGCGAATTATACTTTCAAGGATGAGTTTGTCAATGAATATTTCACTGACCACATAATGCTGGAGTATAAATTCACCATCTATAACACCAATATGGATATAGTAGGCACAATATCCGACAAGGTGAGATATGAAGACGATGAGGTGCGTATCGCAGGAAACGGAAGCGCCGGATGCCAGCTTACACCCGTAATCACCAAACATTTTTTCAACACAGATGATAAATATGAGGTGCTTGTAGGTCTGTCGGTCAACACCAAGACACCGGGCCTTAACCATTACCGCAACCTTGTCTATTCACTCGGAGGAGAAAAGGAGACACTGCCGGTTCTGGATCCGGAGAGCGGCAAGACTGTCAACAAGGAGTTTGACAAACCGATCAATGTCATCCAATCCTCTATCGGTGATGTGCTTGATGCATCGAGAAATGGAGTGGAAGAGTATTACATGACAGTATATGATGAGTCTCTTCCTGAAGATTATGAAGTGCCGGACGGCGCCACCGTGGAGGAAGCCGGCAAATTATTCTGGGATGCTCTTACCAAGGCAAAAATCTCAATCAAAATGCTCGGCAAAGCTGATAAAGATGGTAACCTCAAGGAGATACATGAATTCTCATTCCCTCTCCTCTGCACTCCCGGTAATCAGGAGACCTCTCCGTTCATGATGTCATTCCGTAAAGGTAATGATGTATATTTCATCACCCAGAGATATAAAGAGATATTCTGGAATCCATATTACAGTCCCGAGGAGGATATGACCATGCGCGAGAGCAATGCCCTCGTTGTCAACCTCTACAAGATTGTTGACGGCGGTGCCCAACTCGTTAAGACCTCGGAAATTCCATTTGTAAAGGATTCAGATGCAGATGTTCTTGCTTCATTCCACTCCGTAGGTGACCTCCGTTACCGTGAGGACGTAAACTTCGGCGGATTCGATTTCAACAAGGATAACGGAATGCCGGCATACTAAGTGACTAAAGACAACTACCTCGTAGGGGAAGGAAACGCGTATTCCTTTTATGTCTATGACGCCGATGGCAATAAACGCAAGAAAGTATTCGAAGGAGCAGAGAGCACACTTTCACTGTCAAATGTCGAAGGCTTCGAGCCGCAGCAATTGTTTGTGGAATTGATGGGTTCAACCTACGTATTCAATATGGTTGACCTCATCTCCTGCAAAAAGGTCACATCATTCCCGCATATGTTCGACACCGGAGATCCCGACAACCTCGAGTCTTTGACATCCAACCTCGACCGAGTGGCTTACGGGGATTCCTACTGCTATGTTGACGAACTCAATTTCGCAATGCTTGGTGAAGGCGAGGATGGAGATGATATCGACATCGTACGTTTCGAATGGATTGACAACAAAGGCCAACACATGCGCACACATGAAGTAAACATGGGTCCCAACGTGCAGTATTCACAAGGATATGTTTCAGCCGATGTCCTGAATCCGAAAGTATACGACAGCGATGACGTCTATGAATACATGCTGCTTACAAAACGTGGTCTTGAGGACGAAACAAGTCAGGAAGAGCTGATAATCGGCAAAGTAATGTGCGATGAGTATCCCTACGGAAAGACTCTCCTCAATCTCACACCCGGAGAGAAAGGTATTATCATAAACGTCCTGCCTCCCTATAATTCTTCCAACATTTTAGGCATAACATGGAAGAATAATGACAAATACACACAGGATATGTATTTCCTCCCCTTCGATTCTCCAAACTCAGCCGTAGAGGAGATAGAGGCTTCAGGGGATGCCAGCTTCTCATTTGATGGTTCCTCGCTCCACGCTGCAGGTGAGCAGATTATGGTCTACAACCTCCAGGGCATATGCGTTGCCTCCGGATTCGAAGTTGTCTCCACGACATCACTTTCGAACGGACTTTATATCGCCACAGCAGGAGACAAGGTTCGCAAATTTATAAAGAAATAATACGACGATAACAGAAGTGCGGCAAGTCCACGCGGCTTGCCGCGCTTATCCTAATCCCGCAATATCCACAACACTAACAAATCAAACTGCTTATGATTAAAAATTACCTCCTGGGGATAGCGGCATTATCCATGCTCACAACTGGATCTGCCGTTGCACAAAACAAAGTGACTTTAAAATGGGATAACCCCGGCAGTGTCGTTCTTATCCCCGAAAATATCAATAATTCCCCGATAGCAATTGACAAGAATGCGACAGAATATGTGTTTAATGGCTCCGGCACCCTCTATATCCTGACACCGACAGGATACACATTGACAGACGCAAGACTCGAAGGTTCTGCCAAGTCTCAGTCGACATCCGCAACATCGATGACCGACAACTACAGCAGCCAATGCAGTCCGTATATCAGCAGCAACTACAATGGCAAGACCTTCATCATCAAGACAGAGAAAGTAGACAACGACATGTCTCTGCCTATAGACGTGGTAAACGGCGCGCAATATGTCAGGGCGGAGTTCTCTGCCACATGGTATGATGCGCAGAATGTGAGACACGGCTACAAGACCATTGTGCCACTCAAAAATGGTGAAAATCAGGCTCCATACTCATCGAAATATTCCGACAATCTAACCATCAGCCTAATCAAGGGTGGCTCTGCCGATGCAATCTACAGTGTCAAGAAAAACGGCACTGCGGTCAATGGCTCTTTCAATAATTTCTCCATAGGCAAACTTGCCGCTGACGACAAAGTTTCCGTACGTGTGTTTGAAAATGACGAAGTAACGGTAGAAAATTGCATCCTCACTTTCGACATTCCGGAAGATCTGAAGGATTGCATCATGAATATACGCGACTGGAAAAAGAGCGCGTTCGTCACTCCCACCGATGGCAAACTTGAGGTTATCAAAGGCAGCGAGATCCAGGTGAATTTCAATAAGGACTACACCTTCACAAAATTCATGCTCGGCGATAAGGACATAACTGACACCTACAAGGAATCAAATAATTCTATCAAATTCAAGGTCGAGGACAACACAACATTCTCCGTTGCAGGCACACTGACAACATATGAGGATGTCGAGTTCACCGCATATGTAATGAATCCCGAGGGTATACTCATATCCACCGGACAGTACGGCAGCGTAAAGAACGCGATTACTTCAGTTAATTATGCTACCGAGATCACCAACGGCATGACAGGCGATATCCAGCTGCCTGAAACCGTAATCAACTCCAAGGACGGATCTTCAATGAAGATTTCAGGAGCATTGATGACTCCGGAAAACACAAAAGTCTACCGCATCAAAGTAAGCAGCAAGAATCCCAATATCTATTTCGCTCCCGTAACCGGATATTTCGTGAAAGCCGTATGGAATTCTTCCCGCACTGAACCTTTAGGTTACGTAACCTATGCTGCAGATCAGAAAACTGTCTACGTTGTTGCCCAGAAATTAGACAACAGCTGCTCGGCAAATGTGATCCTCAATGGCGACAAACCAATATTTTTCCAGCCTTCGCAGGCATTCTCGATGATGTGGGATAACCGTCCCAACACATTCGGTCTCATCCAGGGCGAGCAACAGATCCACTTCGATGCAGAATATGACTGTCCGTTCACCTTGCGACCCAATCCTGCTTTTGCAAAATTTGCGGCATATCTCGACGGTATGCAGCTATCTCCCGATGACAACGGTCTCTACGCTGTTAATTTCTACACCGGAAGAACCGATATATCAGTTGAGGAAGGCGAGGATATAAATAAAGAGGAGCCCATCACCCGCGCTCAGACAGAAGAGACTACCGGCAAAATATCTACCCTCACTATCTTCGCTGATGGCGTAAGCTCAGGCAAAACCGGTTCTGTAAAAGTTGTGACATCCGACGGCATGACTGCTGAATGCTATTACAGCGAGCTGATGCACAAGGCTCCTTCAAACAGCTTCACTGTGCTTCAGGACACTCCCGTTACTGTAGAGCCAAAAGGTGAGAAAATGAGTGTAGCGCTTAACGACGAACTCCTCTACGGATATGAAGGCGACAAACTTGTAAACAAACTTACCGACGGCAAATACACATTCATCGTTGGATATAACAAGACTTATAAGTTTGAGGTTTCCAAAGATCTCAATGCCCCTGACACTTCCGCAGTGGAAGAGATAGTCGCAGCCGCTAAAGCTGATGGTAAGATCTATAATATCCACGGAATCTATGTGGGCGAAGAGCTTGAAACGCTTCCCGCAGGTCTCTACATACGCAACGGCAAAAAAATTATCAAGAAATAATATCGCATGTCTCCCCATTTCATAGAGACATTCCAAAGACACGACATATGAGATTAGCAACATATTTCATGATGTTGTCATTAGCAACGGCGGCCGCATCAAATGCGGCCGTCTTTGGTAATGACAAGGCTCACCAGCTCCTGATGTCGCCTGCGAGAACCGCTGCAGCCACCTACCCGGAGCCGGATGAGATCGAGGGTCCATCGCGTATGATGGGTGATCTTGACGGACCGGACGGCGAGCTATGGTATTACACCGCCACTTTCATCAACAAGGTGAAGGTATATGAGTATTTCAAGGAGAATCTTCTGCGCGAATATATTTTCGACATATATGATTCTGAAATGAACTTCGTAGGACGCATCCACGACAAAGTGCGCTATGAAGGTGATGAATGGCGTGTGCCATCATGCGAGATCCTGCCTATCATAACCCGCAATTTTTTCAATTCCGATGAAAAATACGAGGTCGCTGTCGGAATGGCCATCAACAAGGGGACACCCGGACAAATGCGCGACTGCACTTATGTGTATTCAATTGGCGGTGAGAAAGAGACCCTTTCTGTGGAAGATGTCAAGACAGGGGAAATGGTCGACAAGGAATTTGACAAACCCGTATACCGCATTGATTCCCTGATTGGAGATGTACTCGACCTCTCAACACCCGGAAATGAAGAATACTATTTCACTATCTACGGAGAATGGCACCCTGATGATGAGAAAAAGGCTGCCACCCGTGCCTCCTCGATGACGCAGGAGGAGAAAGATGCGGAATGGGAACGACGCACATCTGCCAAAATGACACTCTCCGTTCTCGGTAAAGCAGATGAGCAAGGGAAGCTGCGTAACGTGTTCAGTTTCTCAACCCCATTGCTTTGTATGCCCGGTGATCAGGAAAGTACACCATACCTGATTTCAATCAACCATGAGGATATCGGCTATTACGCTGTCTCCAGATACAAGGAACCATTCTGGAATCCATATTACTCCATGGAGGATGACCTCACCATGAGGGAAAGCAATTCGCTGATGGTGGACGTATACAAAGTGAAAGACTGCAAGGCAGACAAAATCCAGACCACAGAGATACCGTTTGTGAAAGATTCCGGACAGGATATTCTCGCCACTTATATGTCTATCGGCGATTTCAACTACCGGCGCGACATCAACTTCGGAGACTTCACCCAAGACGGACTCGCATCATTTTATGTGACTAAAAACAATTACCACGTCGGCGAGAGTCATTCATACAGTTATTATGTTTATGGTCCCACGGGGGGCAGACCTCTGCTGACTCTCTTCAGAGAAGCTGACACCGCAACAACACTCACTGACATCCCCGGTCATGAACCACAGGCAATGTTTGTGGAAAGGATTGGTTCCACCTATTTATATAATTTCGTAGATCTCATATCAGGCAAACGGAAAGCCGAGGTAAATTGCCGTCTGATACTTGATGAAGACGGAGACTACGATACCATAACCGCAAACATCGACAGGGTAGCCACAGGCAATTCATATATGTATGCAGGAGAACTGCGCGACCTGCTTCTTGATGAGGACGACAGAAACTTTATGCGCGTGGCATGGTTTGATACAGACGGGAACTTCTCAAGAATCGATGAGATCAATATCGGCAATTCTGTGATGTATGCCAAATGCAATATCACAGGGGAAGCTCTGCAGCCGGATCTTTTCAACTCGGATCAATGGCACGAATATATGGTGCTTGTGAAAAGAGCGGGTAATGACGGCGCGCTTTCTGAAGAACTCGTGGTGGGACAGGCTGTGAACCCTGAAGCACCTCTTGGCAGAACATTACTTCTTGCCAAAGCCAATGAAAGAGGAGCATTGCGCACGGTAACACTATATCCACATGAAGAGAAACCAGTGCTCATACTCTGGCGCAGCGGAAACGGCGGATTCTATATGGATAAATATTTCCTTCCCCTTGAGAAATACGATTCAAGCGGAATCACCGCCGCAGGCAGTGACACTCAACATGATATAGAGGCGCCGATCTATAACCTTCATGGCATCCAGGTAGGCACGGATCCCTCCCATTTACCCACAGGAATATATATCCGCAATGGCAAAAAATTCCTGATCCGCCGATAAAATACTTTGCGCCTCCGCGCCTCTGCGTGATTGAAATTTTACCATTATAAATAATAGACCGCAGACTCACTCCTGACGGAAGAGTCTGCGGTAAAATATAGTCAAAAAAAATTGATTGTCGTCCCGACAACCAATCTTACGTTAACCTTAAAATCTAATACCATGAAAAACTCACTGCAAAATTATAAAATATTTTTGATATATGCTATAGAACATAAAAAATAATTTGCATTTTAACATATTTTAATATGGGCACCAGTAAATATTCACCGCAGGTGTGTGGTGCGGCAAGCCGGCTCCTCATCCCATTTTTCTCAAACCATTATAACCATTTGTAACCATTGTATTTCTGTATTTTAAACCATATTTAAGAAACCATTATAACCATTCAAAAGC
>CAJTPK010000008.1 GCA_910578075.1 uncultured Muribaculaceae bacterium
TGGCTTCCTTAGCCTTATTCAAGTTCTTGTTTGCCATTATCTCTAAACAAGAGATTGGGATGCTTTATGGCTTGCTGATAATCATACAGATATGAGTATTGGCTCATGAGATTTGCTCAACAAAGTGACCATAAAGGCTTGATATGTTGTAAAGCATAATAAATTTCGTTAAAGATTTCAGCCCTCATTTCCAGAATTTTTTGTAACTTTGCAATATGAATAAGTATCTCTTGTTTAGAGATTTGGATGGTTGCTAAACAAAATAGCCTCGATGCCGGAGCACCGAGGCGTTCTTGTGTTTTATAGGGACTTTAGAATGAGGGAATTGGCCTTGTCGACGACGGAGGTATCGAGGAAGGCGAGGTAGATGCGGGTGGTGGTGTATGAAACGGAATCTAAGCTAAAATATCATAGTTTCGGGATAATGTTTTCAGTCCATTGGGGCACTGAATCAACATACATCTTACCCAATTGTCCGTCACGTAGTCGGAACAATGGCAAAGCCTTTTCATCCTCACGTGAATTATCATACACATATAAACGATCGACTTCTTGCGCTATTTCAGCACAATTAGCAATCGACTTTATGTAACGCGAAATAATTTTTGGAATTGGCACATCATGCCCACCTTTCATAACACGTCTTGCTATACGTGAAGCGTAGTCTTACCTGACCCGTTCGGTCCGGCAATTACAATTAGCAATGGAGCGTGTCCTTCTTTTCTCATGACGTTTTGGATTGATTTATAACACGAGCTTTTGCTGCTTCGCTTGCACGCCGAAGTTCCTCAAAAAATTTAACGTCGGACTCTCTATTTGTTTCACGCACTTTCTCCGCCGCATTTTCCATTAGCTGTCCAAGTTGTTCATCGCTCGGTTCATGCCGAGCGTCAAAACGATATGAATTAAATTCTGCTTGTGTCATAACTTATAAATTACGTGATCATCAGAACGAGATGCTTCCAATTGCAACAACTTTATATGTCTTACTTCCTTTGCGGGGAGGCCACATTATATTACAATATATGCAAAGTTAACATTTTTTTCTTAGACAATGTCTATGACGTTAAGAAATTATCCATTCAATACAAAATGCTCCATAATGGAGCATTTTGTATGTAGAGATTTCAGAGGCTTTTTAGGATGAGGGAGTTGGCTTTGTCGACGACGGAGGTGTCGAGGGAGGCGAGGTAGATGCGGGTGGTGGTTTCGCTGTCGTGGCCCATGCCTTCGCTGATGACGCTGATCGGGATGCCTTTCGATTTGGCGGCGCTCGCCCAGCTGTGGCGGGCAACATACATCGTAAGGGGAACTTTTATACCTATTAATCTGCCTATCGTCTTTAAACTGTGATTTATGTTATAACCTACATTATGATAGGCGCTCCGCTCGTTCACACCCCGATGCCGGATGATAGGTAGCAGATAGTCTGACGAATTCTCGGGATACTTGTCAAGTATGCGCTGCATCTCTTTTGTCCATTCGATTGTTAGCATCTGCCCGGTTTTGCGTCGACGATAGAATATATAGCCGTTAGATAGATCAGATTTCCGCAGATATGCCATGTCTACAAAGCTCATTCCTCTGAGCATGAAACTAATCATAAACATATCGCGCGCATAGTCGAGCGCCGGCAGATCTGCGAGATTCAAGGCGTTCAGTTTACTGACAATCCGTATCGGCAAGGCTCGCTTCACAGTTTTGTCAACTCCGGTATAAACCCTACGGAATGGATAGCGGTTCTCTATGATATCGTCATCTACCGCACGGTTGTATACCGCCCGGAGTATCCGGTTGTAAAAGGATATTGTATTGGGCACTATTCCACGACTTTGATGCCACGCTTCATACGCTTCTATAATATCAGAATTGATACGGTCGAGCATTATGTCTTCATAACTCATATTTCCAACTTTCGAGGCATGGCTCGCTAAAAAACTCTTGAAACTGCTGAGTGCCGCTGCATACGTTTCTGATGTTCTTATTTTACCTTTTTGCTTTAGCTTGCCTATAATATCCTTCATGAAATTAAACAAGGAATATTCATTGGCATACCTGTTGAATTCGTCAATCACATCATCCACAGTATAAGTAAATCCTTTGTCATCAAGTTTCCTTATAATCCTTGTGAATCGCTCAAGATCCAGACGGATATGGTCACGTATAGAGAGCATATGTGTTTTCCTTTCATCATTTTTTGAAATAATTACCTTTAATCGCTTTTCATCCCACTCAGATTCCAGGATTCGGTAATCCGTGATAAGATGTCTCGACTTTCTGTCATGGTTGATCTGATAGTAAATTGTGCCTTCATGAGCATCATCTGTTAGAGGTCGGTACTTTACTTTTATAGTTGCCATATGTTAAAATTTTAATTATTGGTGTCCGGTAAAAATTTTAATCACGCAGAGGCGCAGAGACGCAAAGTATTTATGCCTGTCAATCCGACGCGGAGGTCGTTACCACTCCTGCAGAGACACAGAATCCGACGATCCGGCTCCGCGCCTTTGCACAAATCGCCACGCGATTCTCCGTGATCTTTTTCACCGAACTTGCCAGCTACAGCCTTTGCGGCCTTGCCTCTGCATGATATTTTACGATCATATAATGGGCTTGTCAATACCTAAATTCCCATATTTATGATGGTTTTGCATATTTACCTGACAACAATAAATTTTTATTACTGTCCGGTAAACGAATTTAATCGATTGTGCAGAACTGTTTTATTTCCACACAAGTCTCTGTCGCGAGAAACTGATCTATTTCCAGCCGTAGCGAATGCGGTTTTAGACTCAGAACTTAAATTATTCAGAACGCTGAACTCCGTTTCACTTGATGAACGCTGAACTCACGCGGAACCCTACTGTCAAAACTTAGGCATATGAACCTTGCGGGTAAGAATGCCTCCGGCTTTCTTAACGGCGCGGAACGCAGGCGGAACGAGCCGGCATCTTGCAGTCAATTGAAAGCAGGAATAAACTCATAAGCCTGTCGTTCCGCCTGCGTTCAGCGCCACAAATCAGGACTTCTGTTCTGATTTGTCCGCCCTGTTTCTTCCGGACACTTTGCCTGAATATCATAGTTCCGCGTGAGTTCCGCGTTTATAAAGTGAAACGTAGTTCAGCGTTCTAATTATTAAGGTTTCAAAATTTACCGGACAACCATAAATTTTAATGATTTCAAACTATGAAACAATGGCACTTTGATGAAGAAATAATCCTGGAATAAAAAAAGGGTCGTATCAAAATTGACACGACCCCTGCTATTTAGGTTGATATATGATTTTAATATGTCTTGATGCCGAGCTTTGCGTATGCTCTGTCAGCCTTCGCTCTTGCTTCCTCAACGGAATCTGCTGTGGCAAGAATCACAGCCATGCGGCGATGACCTTTGACTTCCGGTTTGCCGAATATTCTCATATCCGTTCCGGGTTCTGACAAAACTTCCTCAAGATTTTCAAATTCCACAGTATCAGTATCCCCTTCCACTACAACCGCACGCGAAGCTGATGGTCCGAAGAAACGGATTTCCGAAACAGGAAGTCCGAGAAGCGCACGCGCATGGAGTCCAAACTCGCTGAAGTTCTGTGAAATCATGGTGACCATACCGGTATCGTGCGGTCTTGGTGAAACCTCGCTGAATATCACTTCATCACCCTTGATGAAAAGCTCTACACCGAAGATTCCATAACCACCGAGGGCATCTGTTATCTTACGCGCCATCTCGCGGGCACCCTGCAATGCCTTTTCCGACATCGGCTGAGGCTGCCATGAGTAGCGGTAGTCGCCATTCTCCTGAATATGACCTACAGGTTCGCAGAATGTGGTTCCGGCGCAACTTCTAACCGTAAGCAATGTGATCTCGTAATCAAAATCTACAAAGCCTTCCACTATCACTCTGCCGGCACCTGCCCGTCCGCCTTCCTGAGCCTCTTTCCAGGATGTCAGTATGTCCTCCTCTTTACGGATGACACTCTGACCATGACCAGAACTACTCATAACAGGTTTAACCACACACGGTATGCCAATTTCGCGGACAGCCGCCTCAAACTCATCAAATGTGGATGCAAAGCGGTAAGGAGACGTGGTCAATCCAAGCTCTTCAGCGGCAAGACGACGTATTCCCTCGCGGTTCATTGTAAGCCAGGCTGCCTTTGCTGTCGGGGTTACGTGGTAACCCTCTTTCTCCAGTTTCAAAAGTTCCGGAGTGGCGATAGCCTCTATCTCAGGGATGATATGATCCGGTTTCTCAAGGTCGATAACCTTGCGGAGTTCATCGGCATCAAGCATATTGAGCACATGCGAACGATGAGCTACCTGCATTGCAGGAGCATTCGCATATCTGTCGCACGCAATAACCTCAACGCCAAGACGCATCAACTCGAGGGCAACCTCTTTGCCAAGTTCTCCGCTGCCAAGCAGCAACGCTTTCTTCGCTTTCGGGGTAAATACAGATCCTATCTTGGTCATTTGAAAAGATATTGAGAAGATATCGACTGGTTGTTATGAATGCGACGGATTGTGTCGGCGAAAAGTTTGGCTACAGGAAGAACGGTAGCTTTCTTGTTCTCCTTCACATACGGAATGGAATCTGTGAATATGATTTCCGTCAGACCGCAATTCTTGACATTCTCTGTAGCCGGATCGCTCATTACCGGATGACTGCAAAGCGCACGTACTGATTTGGCGCCATATGAAAGAAGCAGGTCACTTGCTTTGGTGATTGTGCCGGCTGTATCAACGATATCGTCGATAAGCACAACATTCTTGCCCTCCACATCACCGATCACGGTCATCGATGCAACCACATTGGCTTTAGCACGCTGCTTATGGCAAAGAACCAAGGGAACATCAAAATATTTTGCATATGAATTGGCTCTCTTCGCACCGCCTACATCCGGGGAAGCAATAACCATCTCCTCAAGGTGGAGACTCTCGATGTAAGGAATGAAAATTGACGATGCGTAGAGGTGATCGACCGGAACATTGAAGAATCCCTGGATCTGATCAGCGTGAAGATCCATTGTTATCAACCTGTCGATTCCTGCCACGCTCAGAAGATCTGCCACAAGCTTGGCGGCTATCGACACACGCGGCTTGTCCTTGCGGTCCTGACGCGCCCAGCCGAAATATGGCACCACTGCCACTATCTGTGCTGCCGATGCCCTCTTGGCGGCGTCTATCATGAGCAGAAGCTCCATAAGATTGTCACTCGTGGGGAATGTGGACTGCACAAGATAAACCTGGCTGCCGCGGATCGATTCCTCAAAACCTACTTCAAATTCTCCATCGGCAAAACGCTCTTTATTCATCTTGCCCAATTCGATGCCCAGCTCCTTGCAGATGGATTCTCCGAGATATCTTGAAGATTCACCTGCAAAAACCTTGATTGGCGGAAGGTTATTATTCATTATAGGAACAGTTGTTATTTGGTTTGGCAAAATTATAACTATTTTCCCAAATATTTCAAATTATTCTCATAAAATTATCTACAATTTCACTCCATTCTTCTTCAGCGGGATGATTACGGCATCATGAGCGCCTACATGAAGTTTGGTCTGAACATCTCTGCCTACCTCAAAGCTATGCGTCTTTCCCCATAAAAGGTCAGCCGAGGTCTGCTCTCCGCAGTATAATCCTGCCATGTCAATGGCAAGCTCCGGTATGTTGAGTGACACCACCGCCTCCTTATCGTCAAAATTCGCAATAATCAGCAAAGCCTCCGCATCCGTATATCTCAGGAAAGCATACTGACGATGTGGATTGAAGCACGGATTACGCAGATTGACATACATCAGGTCGAAGAAATCCCCTTCACGTATAGCCCGCTGCGAATTACACATCGTCAGTACATTCTTATAGAGATTTCTCAACCACCTCTCATGCTTGGTCAGTTTAAGCATCGAGCATTTCCCCGAATCATACCATCTGCGCAAAGTGGAATAGCTCCAGTAATCAAAAATGGTAGAGCGGTTGTTATCTCCCGCGAATCCCTCGTTATCATGAGCCATTTCCCCAAGTTCCTGCCCATAATATATCATGAAAGGACCTTTAGACATCATCGCGCTGACAACAAGCGAGGGAACCACCTTTGCAGGATCATCCGCATATTCCCTTGATGCGAACCTCACTTCATCGTGATTCTCAAGGAAATTAAGCATACTCTCCCCTATTCCATCCACAGTCTGCCAGCATCCTGTAAGCTGTGCCGCAGAGACGTTATGTTTCTCTATGCCGACAAGTGTGTCGTAAAGATTTACCTTATCATACAGATAATCGAAATGGCAATAATCAATGAAAGTCCGGTAAAGATTGACATCATAAATCTCTCCTATAAATATGACATCCTTATAATCTTTCTTCACCTGCGGTATTGCCCAATGCCAGAATTCCTGCGGAACCATGAACACCATATCACATCTGAATCCGTCTACACCTTTGGATGCCCAGAAACGGAGTATGTGCAGCATCTTAAGCCATGTGTCAGGCGCCGGATCAAAATGTCTTGATCTGTCTCCAGGATCATACCCGTAATTCAGTTTAACCGTCTCATACCAGTCATTCCTATGGCAGAAAGCTGTGAAACAGTCATTGCCCGTAGCTTTTGCAGGAAACTCCACATACGGTTTATCTCCTTCAGCCGAAAGGCTGAAATCGGGAGAGAACTGCTGATTCACTATATAGAAATAGTTGTTGTCGCGGGAAAAGAACTTGCTGTAGTCATCATTCTCGCCAAAATCCTTGACTCCGGCTGGGGCTACATCCGAATGATATACGCGGGCGGTATGATTCGGGACAAAATCGATGATAACTTTCATTCCCTGCTTGTGGATACGGTCTACAAGCGACTCAAACTCCGCCATCCTGTTATCGATATCCTCGGCAAGACATGGAGCCACATCGTAATAATCCTTGATGGCATACGGAGAACCCGCCTCGCCTTTCACCACATTGGGATTATCTCCCGGGATGCCCGGATATGATGTCTTGGTCGCCATCTCTATTATTCCGGTCAACCAGATGGTATTGACACCCAATTCCGACAACGATTTCAAAACCTTTGGGGTAATATCGTTTAACTTTCCCGAGCCATTCTGCTCAAGTGTGCCCCCAGGGACACACGATGGGTTCATGTTTGTAAAAATTCTCGGAAAAGTCTGATATATCACTAATTTCTCTTTCATAGGGAAACGATTCTATTTGTATTTGCTAGAGTCCGTCTCATAAAAAATTTAACTTTAGGGGACGGACTCTAAGTTTATCATACCATTTTTTCAAGCACACGACATGCGGCATCATAACCGATCCTCACATTCTTTCTCAGACTGGTGAGATCAAAGGTTTTGGATTCAGAGATAGCCTCCGGCATTATTACATGATCACAAAGTTTCAAATCCTGCGTCACATTCGCTTTCGACATCAGATGGAATGACCGTTCGGCGATATCAAGCAGAGATGGTTTATATTTGAACTTACGGTTAAGCGGACTGCAATTGCTTCCGATAAGCACTTTGCAAAAATCGCGTATAGCCCACGCCGGGAGATTCCGGAGAACTCCGCCATCCACATAATGAGTGCCGTTTATGATGACAGGACGGAAAATAATCGGGATGCTGCATGATGCCAGCACACGCGGCACAATCTCACCCTTGCACCAACCCACTGCCGTGCCCTTATCAAAGTTGGTGGCACATACAACCGTCGGTATCTTCAGGTCCTCAAGATTTGTTACCGGAAGCCATTTCTGGAGCAACTTCCCAAATTTGTCAAGTCTGAAAAAACCGGCAGTAGGCACTGAAAACTCGGTGAAGTCTCCGAATTTCTGCGATTCGGCAAAACACTCTATCATATCATCCGGAGTCAATCCGGCTCCGTATAGCACCGCTGCTATCGAACCCGCCGACACTCCTGATAAAATCTGGGGACGTATGCCGAACTGTTCCATTGCAGAAATGACACCGATATGCGCAAACCCCCTGGCTCCTCCGCCGGCGAAGGCAACACCATATTTAGGTATCTTTCTCAGACCTGCGAATTCAAGCAGTCCATCTATCGATACATTTCCTAATAATGCCATCCTGTCTTCAGTTTTATAGTTTTATTTTTTATCATCCTTGTCGTTGCTCTCATTTACGATAGATTCGGCTTTGGAATTGACCCGAAGAGGAGTTTTCCGTTTCTTTCGCTTCAGGAAAGTAAACGGATTATCAAAATCCTTTCTATATATCACACCGATGCCCTGTGTGGTGAGAGCGGAACGTAGATAATAATTCTGGTCATTGAAATGATTATACGCTTTAAGACGCAAATCTCCGTTTTTGTTGAGAAGATATTCGATATCAAAATCCCCTACGAAAGTAGACTGGGATGTTGATCTGTCACGATATCCGAAATTACCGTTTATGAGGAGTCGGTTATCAAGCAATCTTGACGACAGCGCAACATCCACCTCCATATCTGAGAAATCACCCTTATCCGATCTGAACGAAGGAGCAAGTGTGACCTTATCCGTGAGCTGACCCATGAAACTCGAAAGCTGCGACGACAGTGTGGACGAAGCCACAGATGCCAGCTCTCCTCCTCCATTACTTGTCGCACCCATATACTCCGGAGTATAGAAACGATTTAGAGCAAGCAGATATATTATCTGTCTGTTCATCATATCATCTGTGGAGATAATGCTTTTCACCTTACGCTCCACATCCTGAGTCAACGTTGGAAGCGCAATATCAAATGTGATCTCGGGGCTCCTCATATCGCCATTGACCTTAAGCAAGGCATCCACAGGCACATTGGTTCTGTTCAGATCGCGGTCAGTGGAGAAGCTTTTGTCAAGATCTGAGAGATTGGTGTTGACACGATATGCTGCCGTTATATCAAGAATTCCCTGCATCGGATCCCCGTTGAAAGAGATGTTGCTTCCGGGATATATCTTGAAATCGCGCAATATGAGATCCTGAAGGCTGAAATTATAATTACCCTCTTCAAGCGTATATTTACCGTAGATCTTCATCTCATCAGAATCCGTATCATACGATATCTGCATCGGTCCTCCACCTTTGGCCGTGATACGGTCACCAGCCTTGGGATCCATCACAAGATTCATGCGCGCAGCAGGTGTCACAGTGCATCGGATATCCATTGTGAATAGCGACGGCCTGTCTGGAACAACTTTTGGCAATGATTTTTTGAACTTCTCCTCAAGATCTACCGTTGCCTCAAGCTCCTCCGCTATCGCCTTCTTCTTATCTGAGAAAGTAAGGAAAGTATAATCGGATGCAGTCTGTGTCTCACTTAGCACAAACGTAAAATCACTTCCAGCCGTGGTAGATACGTCCAGCATCATGGATACAATTCCCGGACGACCACGAAGGCTGCCTCCGCCTGACGCAAATATACGCCCGAACCAGTCGGGATTTATCTTATTATTCGTATCATAACACAACAGATTGCGCGCCGAACTCAACTTGAATTCAAATTCGGGCTCGTGGAAATACCGGTGTTTCACGACACCTTTGAGTATCGCGGAGTTTCCATATTTGTCATATAGCCTGAATGACGGAATATCTATGTTTCCGGGTGTGATGAACACTGAATCCGAACCGTGATAGTATACGTTGGTATAATCAACTTTCATGCTGATTGAGTCTGCAAATACACGGCCCTTTAGATCAATATCCTTGAATGTGCCGTATAGCTTCACCCTGCCGGATGCCTCTCCTCCTACATCCGAAGTGAAGGCAGACATAAACGGCTTAAGGAATTCTATGTTAACATGATCAGCAAGCATATCGAACGACAGCGAATCCCTGCCGATATAGACTCCTCCACCTATCAATGCAACACGATGTCTTCCTCGACGTATATCAGCATTTATGGCTACTTTCTTCTGGTCATTGATCCAATGGCTCTCCAGATTACCATCACCCAATACCGCTCCATTATAACTGAGATCTTTCACAAACAAGCGGTTCGTTCGCAACACAGGCACTTTTGAAAACAATTGGGAAGCAAGAACCTCACCAGTCGCTATTCCTCCGAATGTCACATAATTGATATTCAGTGCCTCGAAGATATAGCTCAAATCAATGCCGGCAAGCTTCACTCGCAACGCATCCATCGGGGATGAGGATGCGCGTCCATTGATATTCACAAACTGCCCCGCATGCCATATCCTCACATTGTCGGCTTCAAGAATTCCATCGGAATAGGTCAAAGCAGACCTGTCGATCAGCCACTCAGAGCCATTGAGCCTAAATGATGATGGCGATACTTTGAGCGTGACATCCGGCTTTCCAGTAATTTCATTGCGGTGTATGTTGGCACCCATTGCCAAATTTCCCTCTGCGGTCTTGTTTTTTTCAAAGGTCCAACCGATATTGGCATGTACGTCATCATTCAATGCCGAGAGTGATATTGAAAGATTCGCATCATCATTTTTTGCCGGAACTGTAGATTGGATATCAGCCCTCAACCCTTCGTTTATACCGCCTTCTATATTTACACGGCTCCCCCTGATCATCTTCGATTCCCCTTTCACCATATAGGGAGCCTCTACACAGAGAGTCATCCTGCCATCCTCTCCATCTAATGAAGCACTTACATCTATGTCGGTATATGGCCTGACCGGTAGCGACAGGAATTTTGCAAGTTCATCATTCGGGTGAACAGTCAATGCAAGTGCCGCATTGTCAGCATACATGGTAGTATCTTTCAGTGTCAAAAGTGACGGTAACGCATGACCGGCTATATTCTTGGCCATAGATACTATGTTGCGGAACTCAAAGTCTCCACTCAACGAACCCTCTATAATGTCGCTGTCAACCTTGTAAACTTTAAGCGAATCAATCTTTTCGGAAGTAACTGATAGCGCGGGAAGATGGAAGCCGTTTTTACCGGATTTCTCAAATGAAAGATCATTCAAATTCACACGTCCTGTAATATTGTCAATATTATTTCCGGTCAGATCCACTGACGCCACTCCTGAAAGATTATAACCCTTATATTTGGTCATCAGATTGTAATCAGACGGTACAAGCTTGCGTATATCAGCATTAACCCTCCATTGTGAACGATCTTTGTCAAGAATGATATCAGCATCCGCATCAAGATTCACAGACTCGTCATTCACAGTGAAATACCCGTTGATGAAATTCCCATTCTTTTCTCCGCTGAAAGATATATCATTGATTGTCTCGCCATTAAAATCTATATGGGGAACAATGGCATCTGCTGTGACATCTATCTCCTTTTTTCTTATAGACAAATCAGCTGTGGCGTTGAATCCAGCGCTTCCAAACCTATTGTCAGCAAGAAGACTTTTTAAATCAAGATCATCGGATGCGACATTTCCTGATATTTCAAAGGCTTCAGGCGAATCCCATGTAAGCTGACAATCTGCATCCAGTCCTCCTATACCTGAAAATAAATCAGCTTTCAACACAGAAGAATGTTGTGGCATCGAAAATTTCCCTGACGCATTTATTTCCACGTTTCCGGCTCTTCTGATTATCTCTTGAACACGTGGTGCGACTCCGGGCGCAAGGTCACAAAGCATCACCACATGATCTGACGATACGTAAAACTCCAGATTTCTTATATCTCCTGAGATTTCCTTTATAACCGGCAGACCGGTCACAAAGCCTTCAAAACTTAGATTCAACAGATTCTGGGAATTGCGTAGCCAAAACTGCTCGATCTCAACATCTCCTAAGTTACCTGATATATCAGCATCCAACCTGTATTCACCACTTATATTTCCAAGAGGCTTATAAAAATAGCTGAAGTCTGAAAATGCCAGCCTTGAGGCTGTAAGCTGCAAAAGATGATTCCCGCTTTTTACAGCATCTAAAATTTTATCAAACGATTTGAATTTTAAATTAATATCCGAAACCTTCAACTCAGTCTGTGGCAACCGCAACACTATTTCGCTTACCTTAAGCGACTGAGGTGTTATCTCTGCCTTCAAACCGAGTTTCTCGATGCAGAATCCACATCGTTCCGTGAATGAAAGGCGACGCAGATCTATTACAAAATCATCATTTTTAATTCGAGGGAGTGCCACATCAGCCTTAAAATCGTCAAGGATAACATGATTCACATCAAAAACCCGACTGTCTTCTTTGCGAGGGGCATCCAATATATCATATGACAGCTTTGATTTGCGGATAACTACATTATATAACTTTACATCAAATTTTGTAGGAGGTTTACTCTTATCCTTGGGCGAAAGAGCACGTATTATAAAATCTATATTTAACGGAGACTTGGAAGTCTTCCGCCATACCTTGCCATCAAGACCGACAACCTCAGCATACGTAATCTCAATTCTGCGCTCGTACACAAGCTTCCACAAATGTATGCCGGCACCAAGTGTCCCTATACTTATGCAACGCTCTCCTGACGGGGTATACACATCAACATCCGAAAGACGCACTTCATTGAACGGGAATATGCTCAAAGACCCGACATTTACGGTCGAGCCAAGCAACGAGGAAACTTCCTTCTCGACCATATGCTTGACAGACCTCTGCACGGAAGGAACAGACAAGACGACGTATAGACACACATAAAGCCCCGCCACTATCAGAATAGCAGTGAAAAGAAAACTTCGTACAACCTTATATGCGGTTCTAAATGCCGGCATCAATCTCATTTCATATGCAAAAATACTAAAAATCCACGATTAAGACCACATAATATGGAGAGAATTTATTAGAAAGCTGTTGAAAATATGAAAAGCATTTCTTAACTTTGTGAATTAAATGTAGAATAATGAGCGTAGCAATTCTTGGAATAGAATCCTCTTGCGATGACACTTCGGCAGCTGTGATTGTTGATGGCATACTGCGCAGCAACGTAATTGCCAGCCAGAAAGTGCATGAGGCTTACGGCGGAGTCGTACCGGAACTGGCATCTAGGGCACATCAGCAGAATATCGTGCCTGTGGTGTCGGAAGCATTACGGCAAGCCGGAATAGAAAAAGATCAACTTTCTGCAATAGCATATACAAGAGGTCCCGGACTATTGGGGTCCCTGCTTGTGGGAACATCTTTTGCGAAAGGGATGTCAATAGGACTCGACATCCCCCTCATTGATGTGAACCACCTTCATGCCCATGTTCTGTCACATTTCATAAAGACAGACATAAATGACAAATCACCGGAGTTCCCTTTCATTTGCCTTCTTATCTCCGGAGGCAATTCCCAGATCATATTGGTGAAAAGTATGAGTGAAATGGAGATTCTTGGCAAGACTATAGACGACGCGGCAGGCGAGGCATTCGACAAATGTGCGAAAGTGATCGGTCTTCCCTATCCCGGCGGCCCTCATGTGGACCGGCATGCCGCTGAAGGCAATCCGAAGGCGTTCCAGTTCAGCAAGCCTCATATCCCCGGTCTCGACTATTCTTTCAGCGGACTCAAGACCTCTTTCCTATACACGGTCCGTGATAATCTCAAACAGAATCCCGCATTCATTGAAGAAAACATATCCGACCTGTGCGCATCCCTTCAGTATACCATTATCGACATTCTGCTCAACAAGCTCAAGAAAGCCATAAAACAAACAGGTGTCAAGGATGTGGCTATCGGAGGTGGCGTCTCAGCGAACTCCGGAGTGCGCAATGCTGTTGAAGAATTATGCAGGGATCTAAAAGTCAGACCTTGGATACCTCCTCGCGCATTCACCACTGACAATGCCGCCATGGTGGCCATTGCCGGATACCATAAATACCTGAATAAAGACTTCAGCGATCTCGGGCTTCCTCCGTTTGCCCGCGTTTCAATATAAGCATTTTATACCATGACAAAGAAAAGCACCTCCGACCACAAAGAGACACGGCATGTTGTGATTTACGGCTACACCAGACAGGAGCTGGCAAAAATCATACAACATTTCGAATCACGTCTCCCTGAATTCGTAAAAGTCACAATCGATTCCGGAAATCTACTGACAAAAATCACTCTTACCGGTATCAATTCCGGATTGGAATTGCTCAGATTCCAGATGAACCGGTATCAGCAGAATCTTCAGGATCTGTTTTCGGAAGAGCTTGTCACAACAGAAGATAAATCCCTCTCGCAAGTGCTCGGAGAGCTTCTGCTTGAGAACGAGCTGACAGTATCGTCCGCAGAAAGCTGCACCGGAGGCAACATCGCGCACAAAATTGTGCAACGCTCAGGTTCCTCCGCCTATTTCATGGGTAGCGTGGTCAGCTACAGCAATGATGTCAAGGCTGAGGTGTTAGGGGTGTCAAGAAGCGATATCGGACGCCATGGCGCAGTATCGCGTGAGGTTGCGGAACAGATGGCTCTCGGGGCTGCGCGATTGATGCGCACAGACTGCGCGATCGCCACTACCGGCATCGCCGGTCCTGAAGGCGGGTCTCCATTCAAGCCGGTAGGGACTGTTTGGTTCGCTGTTAAATATGGCGAACGCGTTGTCAGCGAATGCATCAGATTCGAAGGAGGGCGAGATCAGGTGATAGAGTCGGCAACCAATCATGGACTCGTAATGCTTATAAACCTGCTGCGTAACACATACACCGCGCAGGAAGACATAAACGACGATTGAAAAATCATCAAAAAAATACATCAAAACACTTGCGTAATTCGCAAAAAATTGCTAATTTTGCAATCGTTTTGTGAACCATCCTTAAAAGTCGCTGAAAATGATGCAATTAGCGATGATATGAGAACTGCGATGAAGACCGAAACAATTAATTAAAAAATTAACTTCAAGATTATAGCAACAGCCATGGCTAAAGTTTGTCAAATCACAGGCAAGAAAGCGCAGGTGGGTAACAACGTTTCCCATTCAAAGCGTCGCACCAAACGTAAGTTCGAGGTAAACTTGCACACAAAGAAATATTATTGGGTTGAGCAGGATATGTGGATTGTATTGCGAGTGTCTGCACACGCTATGCGCACTATCAATAAGATTGGCCTTAACGCAGCTCTCAAAAAAGCTGAGGCTGACGGAAATCTCGATTTCAAAGACATCAGAATCCTTTCTCTCTAAAATCATATTCAAATTATGGCAAAGAAAGCTAAAGGCAATCGAGTTCAGGTTATCCTCGAATGCACAGAACATAAGGCAAGCGGTATGCCCGGTATGTCTCGTTACATCACAACCAAAAACCGCAAGAACACAACAGGTCGTCTAGAGTTGAAGAAATACAACCCCATCCTGAAGAAAGTAACCGTTCACAAAGAAATTAAATAAGCACTCTGAACTATGGCAAAGAAAACCGTCGCGTCTCTTCAGAAAGGTGAAGGTCGCACATACAGCAAAGTCATCATTATGGAGAAATCTCCTAAAACAGGCGCTTATGTTTTCAAAGAGGAAATGGTGCCCAACGATGCAGTAAAAGACGCTCTTAAATAATAAGACTCTTTTTTACATAAAAAAACCGCGAAATTCGCGGTTTTTTTATTTTTATACATAGCCCATGAGAACATACACATGTTATTAAAAAACATATCCTATACCCACTCCGAAGAATGCGCCCCCCGTGTCGTTCATGAAGGAATACTTCCCTTGAAAACTGAGCTTGAGATTTGAAGTCAGATAAAGATCTATACCTCCTCCAACATTTGCTCCTGCCCTGCTCTCACTGTCACCATGACGATACGACCAATTGTTGAATGTGAATCCACCGAGGGGATAGATGGCAAAACCCTTTGCAACCCTGAACGGGAAATGCATGTCGGCATTCAAGATAAAAGCTGACTTGCCATTATTGCCGAATACATATCCGATATCTGGAGCAATCCGGAAATGGTCGGCGAATGTATATTGGAAATAGACATCAGCGAAGCCACTGCTGTTATATGTAGCGAAGCCTCCCATCAGTCCTAATGTCTTCTCACCTTTCTGCGCCTGGGCACCCATGGGAAACAGACTGCATATAGCGGCACAAACTCCAAGAGCTGTCAAATAAATTTTCTTCATGAACTTAATATATGTTATTACTTGTTAGAATGGCAGGATTGGAATATCCAAAGCACCAAATTCAATTAAAAAACATATAGAATTATAAAAATGTTTCACTATATTTGCATAAAGTTAAATAATTTTATCACTTCTTGCAAATGATAAAATTGCTTGATTTTATTAATATTCTATTTATGAATAAATTAGGTTATATCCGCGTTGCTGCTGTTTCTCCGGAAACAAAAGTGGCTGATGTGGACTTCAATATAAATGAAATAATGAGAATGGTCCGCGTTGCCGCAGAAAGCCACGCGGACATTGCTGTGTTCCCCGAACTTTCAGTTACCGGCTACACATGCGGAGATCTGTTTTATCAGCAGAATTTGCTTGACAAAACAGAAGAAGCATTGCTCCGGCTTGCAGAATTCTCAACAGAAATTGGCACTGTAATTGTTGTTGGAGCACCTTTAAGAAGTGGTTCCCGACTTTTCAACTGTGCTGTTGTAATAGGTAATGGCAAAATATTCGGAGCTGTCCCCAAAACTCACTTGCCCAATTATAATGAGTTCTATGAGAAGAGATGGTTTTCCGACAGTTCTTCCATTATATACTCGGCTGATGTAAATTCCGGTATTACAAACATATCTCCGAGAACTCTGTTTGAAATTAACGGAGCCGTCGTTGGTATTGAGATCTGTGAAGATTTATGGGTGCCTGTGCCACCCAGCTGTGCCATGGCAGTCAACGGCGCTGAGATTATACTCAATCTCTCGGCATCAAATGAACAGGCAGGTAAACACAGATACCTTATAGACCTCATAAAACAGCAATCTGCACGTTGCCGTTGTGCATATGTTTATTCATCCGCCGGTTTAGGAGAGTCTTCGACTGATCTTGTATTTTCAGGAAACTGCATCATAGCCGAAAATGGATCAATTTTAGCGGAGTCTGAAAGATTCACAGTTGATCCCAAGATTGAGATAAGGGATGTTGACATTCAGATGCTTCGCAATGACAGGCTGAAATATTCCACTTTTGCAGAATGCAAGACAAATGATTATACAATTGTCAAAGCTTCCGAGAACAAGCATGACTATGGCTCGGAAATAATGCGTGTCATATCATCGCATCCGTTTACTGATGGCGAAAGATCTCACCTCCGCGAACGCTGCGATGAGATATCATCAATTCAGGCATGGGGATTGGCTCAACGTCTTAGAGCGATAAATTGCAAGAACACCGTGATTGGTATATCGGGAGGTCTCGACTCGACCCTCGCATTGCTTGTAACTGTCAAGGCATATGATATGCTTGGATTAGACCGCAAAGGAATAACAGCAATCACAATGCCCGGATTCGGAACAACATCACGCACACGATCAAATGCCTGGAAACTTATGGAATTGCTCGGAGTAACAATCCTTGAGATTCCTATTGGAGAAGCTGTAGAGCAACATTTCAAGGCCATTGGCCACGACAGCAGCATTCATGACGCGACATACGAAAATTCACAGGCAAGGGAACGAACCCAGATCTTGATGGATATGGCAAACAAAACCGGTGGTATCGTTGTGGGCACCGGTGATCTGTCGGAACTTGCTTTAGGTTGGTGCACATACAACGGCGACCAGATGTCTATGTATGGTGTCAATGCTTCAGTGCCCAAGACACTTGTGAGATACCTTGTAGAGGGATATGCTGAAACCTCGGACAATCCGGAGATAAAAAAGGTGCTGACCGATATAGTCGACACTCCTATCAGTCCGGAACTCTTGCCCGCTGCAAAAGATGATTCAATAGAACAGAAGACAGAGGATCTCGTCGGACCATACGAACTTCACGATTTCTTCCTTCACGGCATGTTGCGGCATTCATTCCCTCCGGAAAAGATCTATCGTCTTGCCTGCCACGCTTTTGCCGGTGTATACGACAACGATACAATTAAGCATTGGCTTAAAATATTCTACCGCAGGTTCTTCTCCCAGCAATTCAAAAGATCTTGTATGCCGGATGGAATGAAAGTGGGAAGTGTGTGTCTGTCTCCACGAGGGGACTGGAGGATGCCGTCGGATGCTTCCTCAAAACTGTGGATTAATGAAGTTGAAAACCTGTGATAATATTATGACCGAAGATATAAACAAGGCATTGGAGGTTTTGAAAGCCGGTGGGGTAATCCTATACCCTACCGACACAATATGGGGACTCGGATGTGATGCCACTAACGAGAAAGCAGTGGAACGCATATTCGAAATTAAAAAAAGGGCTGATTCAAAATCAATGCTGTCATTGGTAGGTTCCGATGGCATGCTGCAACAATTCGTTTATGAAGTTCCTGATGCCGCATGGCAGCTGATTGATGCTGCTGTGAATCCTCTCACCATAATTTACGACAGACCCCGCGGAATCGCTTCAAACTTAATGGCGGAAGATGGCTCAGCCGGTTTCAGGATAACGGGCGAAGCATTCTCCAAAACTTTATGTATGAGATTGCGTAAGCCTCTTGTCTCTACATCTGCCAATATATCGGGGCAACCGGCTCCACGATGTTTCAGAGAGATATCTCCCGATATACTTTCTGCAGTTGACTATATTGTCGAATACGGCAGAGATGCAGATAATGCATCGCCAAGCAACATTATAAAGGTAACTGACTCAAACGTTATCAAAATAATCCGCTAAAACCGACAGCATCGACAAAACACTATGATCAAAAGCAGGCTCAATGCTACAAGACAGAGATTGCTGTACATGACAAGCGACCTTGTCACGACATCAATCGCATTCCTGCTTTTCGATATCTCAAGATTCTATATCCTTAATAATGAGACACCATCGACCGAATCGGTAATCGGTTACCTTACGCAGCCAAAACTCATTCTTGAGCAGATTCTGATCCCATTATCACTTCTCGGTGTATACTGGCTATCCGGATATTATAACCGTCCATTCGAGAAGTCAAGACTACAGGAGTTTATCACCACCTTCTACTCAGCGCTTTTCAATGCCGCCCTCATATTCTTCATATTATTGATAAACGACAGAGGACCAATTATTTCTGCCGACTATCTGTTGATATGCATATCTTTCCTTCTATTGTTGATCTTCACATACACTGGAAGATTATTGATTACGTCTGCGACGAGAAGATTTGCAAGACGTAATAATATCAGATGCAATACCATAATCGTGGGCAATTCCGAATACGGTCATAAGATATACCGTCAGATGCATGCAAGCAAAAGGCTTGTAAAGTATAACGTGGTAGGATTCGTAGTTTTTAAAGGTGAGAATAAATCCATATCAGAGCTTCCATGCTGGGAACTTGACGAGATTGAAACAGTTTGTCGTGATATGGATATAGACCAGGTGATACTCGCACCCGAGCGCGATAAGGACAGTTTGGTGCTTGAAATGCTCGACAGGCTTTTCCCTCTTGACATACCTATCAAGATAATGCCTGACACATTATCTTACCTGACATCATCAATCCGCCTTACTGACATCATGGCCGAGCCATTGATCGATCTGACCTCTCCCCCGCTTAACGACTGCGCAGTAAATATCAAACTCTCATTTGATATTCTTATCTCAGTGGTTGTTCTCATATTGCTCTCCCCTTTTATCGCAGCATTAATGGTATGTGTGAAACTAACGTCAGACGGTCCTGTATTTTACAAGCAAGAACGTATCGGCAAGCATCGCAAGCCATTTACTATTTATAAATTCCGATCCATGCGCACTGACGCGGAAAGCTCCGGTCCGAGACTTTCATCTGAAAATGATGAGCGCATAACCCCAATTGGTAAGATTATGCGCAAATACAGGCTTGATGAGCTCCCCCAATTCTGGAATGTAATCAAAGGAGACATGTCGCTTGTAGGTCCACGTCCTGAACGCGACTTCTATATACGTAAAATTATCAGGAAAGCGCCATACTACAGTCTCGTTTTCCAGGTCAAACCGGGTATCACCTCTTGGGGAATGGTAAAATTCGGTTATGCATCCAATATCTCACAAATGGTGGAGCGCACAAAGTTTGATCTGATTTACATAACCAACATGTCTCTTGCTCTCGATCTTAAAATCCTCATATATACGTTCCGCACCATCATAAAAGGCTCCGGCATGTAGTTTCAATGGAATTTTAACAATCGTTTTTAACAACAGACATTAATACGACAATAACTTTTTTCAATGGCATATAAAGAGACTCATAATAGATTTACAGAACTCTGGATGAGATTTGTGATATGGCGTGAACACCATATCCGTGAGAAATCATTCCTGCTCATATTGGCTCTCGTGGTCGGGGTGTGCTGTGGATTTGCCGCGCAACTTCTGAAATACCTCATTCACCTGATCGCCGGTCTTCTGACTGCCCATATGAGCACAACCACCGCCAACTGGCTATATCTCGTATATCCTGTTGTAGGCATACTCGTTGTCACTCTTTTTCTCCGCTATGTAGTGAAAGAGAATATATCCCACGGTGTGACAAAAGTTCTATATGCCATCTCGCGCAGAAAGTCGCGCCTGAAAAAGCGTAACATGTATGCATCGCTTGTTGCCTCTTCAATAACAATCGGTTTCGGAGGTTCAGTTGGAGCCGAGGGCCCGATTGTATTCACAGGAGCTGCCATAGGCTCAAATATAGGGCAGGCATTCAGGCTGTCTCCAAGAATATTGATGATTCTTGTCGGATGTGGAGCGGCGGCAGGTATTGCGGGTATATTCCGTGCCCCAATCGCCGGCATGCTTTTCACTCTGGAAGTGCTGATGATCGACCTTACCGGAATGACAGTCATGCCGCTTTTGCTATCGTCTGTTGCAGGAGCCGTAGTGGCATATGTCTTAGAGGGATATAATGCAGAATTCTTCTTTGTCCAGTCGGAACCATTCGTTACAAGCCGCATTCCGTTCACAATATTACTCGGTGTGGTGTGCGGATTGATGTCCTATTACTTCACTAAGGTAATGTTCATGATGGAATCGATGTTCAGTAAACTGAAACATTCCGGACTGAAGATAGTAGTGGGAGGAGTTATAATGGCTGGACTAATCTTCCTATTCCCGCCTCTTTACGGTGAAGGATACGGGGCGATCAACAATCTCTTGCTCGGAGATGTCTCAAAGGTGGTAGACGGAACATTCTTTTATGTAGACCGCGACAACGTATGGTTCCTAATCCTCTTTATCAGTGCAGTGGCCATGACCAAGGCTTTTGCAACTTCGGCTACAAATGGTGCCGGAGGTGTAGGTGGAACATTCGCACCCTCACTTTTTGTCGGGGCGCTTACCGGATTCCTGTTTGCATACATAGTCAACAACCTCGACCTTGGTTTCGAACTTTCACAAAAAAACTTCGCTCTCATGGGCATGGCAGGTGTGATGAGTGGTGTTATGCATGCTCCGTTGATGGCTATATTCCTTACCGCGGAGATGACCGGAGGCTATGACCTTTTTCTACCCCTCCTGATTGTTTCCGCTCTCGCATTTATTACAATCCGTATTTTCACTCCCTACAGCATATATACAATGCGCCTTGCCAAGGCGGGAGACCTTGTGACCCATCAGAAAGACAAGGCAGTATTGACTCTTCTGAAAGTTGACAATCTTATTGAGAAAGATTTCAAGGAGGTGCATCCGGAAATGAACCTGAAGGAGATGGTTGACGTAATATCAGTGTCAAACCGTAATCTTTTTCCTGTCACAGACTCTGAAGGCAATCTGAAGGGAGTGGTGCTGCTTGACGAGATCAGGAATATCATGTTCCGTGCCGACCTGTATAAAAAGATGCATGTGTCAAGATTCATGTCGGCTGTGCCGGATGTGATCGAGATTTCATATCCCATGGACAAAGTAATGGAAATTTTTGACCGCACCAACGCATGGAATTTGCCTGTTGTCGACAATGGCAAATATGTAGGGTTTGTTTCTAAATCAAAAATATTCAATTCTTACAGACGTGTGCTCAGGCACTTCACCGAAGACTGAATCCACGATGAACGTCTGATGAGAAATATATAATTATATATGATGAGAAAAGAAGATCTTAAGATAGTATTTTTTGGCACACCCGAATTTGCAGTGACAAGTCTCGCCCGGCTTGTAGATGAGGGGTATAATGTCGCAGGTGTCGTGACTATGCCTGACAAAGAAGCCGGAAGAGGTAGAAAACTGATGGAAAGCGATGTGAAGAAATACGCCGTTGAGAAGGGGTTGCACCTGATGCAACCGGAGAAACTCAAAGCGCCGGAATTTGTTGACGAACTTAGATCAATCGATGCCGACTTATTTATTGTCATTGCCTTTAGAATGCTCCCGGAAGTGGTATGGACAATGCCTCGACTCGGAACATTCAACTTACATGGCTCCCTGCTTCCTAAATATCGTGGAGCGGCTCCCATCAACCGGGCAATAATGAATGGAGAGACAGAGACCGGAGTAACCACATTCTTCCTTAAACATGAGATTGATACCGGCGATATCATCGGTTCAAAATCTATTCCTGTCGGAGAAAACGATAATGTGGGAATCATTTATGATAAACTCATGAACATAGGTGCGGATATGGTCATTGACACAGTTGATAGAATAATCGATGGCACTCTGACCACTTCTCCTCAACCGGAAGGTGAATTCACTCCGGCGCCCAAAATATTTAAGGAAGATTGCCGCATATTATGGAATAGATCGGCTCGCGACATACATAATCATATACGCGGACTTTCACCATATCCTACCGCATTCTCGACGTTGACAGAGGCTAATGGGAAATCGATGGATGTGAAGATTTTCGAATCAGCGCTGAATAATGATTTCAAATTTCCCGAGGATGCACGACCCGGCACAGTTGCAGTCAGCGGAAAGTCTCTTTATGTAAAGACCGGGGATGATGCCATTGAAATAAAATCACTTCAGCCCTCAGGAAAGAAACGGATGGAAACCTCCGCATTTTTACTCGGATACCATCCAGTAGAATTTATCAGTCCCTCATCCTCGGAATCATAATGAACACATCTGATATTGAAAAATTAGATACCGACAAACATTATTGCAGAATTCTTTATGACATCCTTCTTGCGAAGGGGGTGAAAGATATAGTTCTTTCACCCGGCAGTCGTAATGCCCCTCTGCTTATAGGCGCATCGTGCCGTCCCTTCAACGGAAGGATAATAACCGATGAAAGAACTGCCGCTTTTGTGGCTTTAGGCATAGCTTTGACGGCAAACCGACCGGTTGCTCTCGTGTGCACATCCGGGACAGCTCTGTATAACTATGCTCCTGCTATTGCAGAAGCATATTATCAACACATACCGCTGATAGTTATCACCGCCGACCGTCCACTTGAATGGATAGACCAGGATGATTCACAGACACTAATCCAACCCGGTGCTCTTGATAAGATTGTAAAGGGCAGCTATGATATTCCGGTAGAGAATCAGGACAGACGTCAGGAACACTGGTATGTTAACAGGATTGTCAATGAAGCATGCAATCTTGCATTGTCTGAAAGAAAAGGACCGGTGCATATAAACATACGTCTTGATAACCCTCTCAACGGAACAATACCATACTCACCTACCCAACCGAGGATAATCGAACATATTTCCGATGTCAATCTTCCCCCTCACATTTACAAAAAGCTGACAGGGGAATTAAATGGCAAGAAAGTGCTTATCACGGCAGGTTTCATGCAGCCTGATCATGACCTCAACAGATGGATACGCCAGTTTGCAGAGTTTCCCAATGTCGCGATAATGAGCGAGACATTATCAAATCTGCACCTTGATGGTGATCCATATAACATTGATACTGCGCTGTCATATCTTGAAAACCATTCCACTCCTAACGTTATCAACCAACTGACACCGGACGTTGTGATATCTATCGGTGGTGCCCTTATATCAAGGAAACTTAAGGAATTCCTAAGAAACAATCCTCCTGCAGAACATTGGACCCTTGGAGATACCTCTCCATCTTCCGACTGCTTCATGTGTCTGTCACGTCATATTGATGTCTCCCCTGCCAAGTTCTTCAAGGGGATCTCACATCATATGCTTAAAATGCAGAAAGGATGCAAAACATCGGAATATAAACATGTATGGTCTGATTTAAGGACAAAGGCTTTGAAAAGCCATGACGAATACATTGCCCAAGCCGGGGATTGGTCGGAGATGACGGCATTCAAATACATGCTCGACAATCTGCCTTCTTCTTTCAACCTCTTCCTATCGAACGGTACCTCTGTAAGGTACGGGCAGTTATTCACCGAAAAAATACCTCATGCCACATTCGGATGTCGAGGCGTCTCCGGTATTGATGGCACAAGTGCGACAGCTGCCGGATGCGCGATGGCATACCCTGGAGAGACCATACTGATATCCGGAGATATGTCTATGAGTTATGATACCGGAGTGCTTGGATTGAAAGATATTCCTGAAAGATTCAAGATAATAGTCATAAATAACAATGGTGGAGGAATCTTCAGATTCATCCCTTCAACCCGCAATTGCCCCGAACGGGAGGAACTTTTTTGCGCTCCCCCCATCCTGCCTCTAAAAAAGTTGGCAGATGCATACGGTTGGAAATATATGAAAGCAGAATCCATGTCGGAACTTATAGATACCTATCAGGTATTTTTACAAACCGGACAAAAGGCGATACTTGAAATAAAGGCAGACAAGGATTATTCTGCCGATGTTCTTGTGAATTACATGAAAAGAAAATGAAAAAGTTTATGCTTCATTTTAAGTTTCGTAAATTAGTTTAAACAACTTCAATAAACTTATACAATATGAACTGGAATACAATTAAGGAATACACAGATATTCTCTTCGAAGAGATGGATGGAATCGCAAAAATCACAATTAACCGACCAAAAGTTTATAATGCATTTCGTCCTCAGACAAACAAGGAGATGCTTGAGGCATTCTCAATATGTCGTGAACGCCCTGATATACGTGTTATAATTCTCACCGGTATAGGAGACAAAGCATTCTGCAGCGGTGGTGATCAGAATGCCAAGGGACACGGTGGTTATGTTGACGAGAATGGTGTGCCACGCCTTAATGTGCTCGAACTTCACCACGCTATCCGTTCGATTCCCAAACCGGTGATAGCAATGGTTAACGGCTATTCAATCGGTGGTGGAAACGTTCTGCAGGTTGTCTGCGATCTTTCAATTGCCTCGGAGAATGCCCGATTTGGACAGACTGGTCCGAAAGTTGGAAGTTTTGACGGAGGTTTCGGGGCTTCATACCTCGCACGTTGTGTAGGACAGAAAAAAGCGCGCGAGATATGGTATCTATGCAAACAATACACAGCACAGGAAGCTCTCGAGATGGGAATGGTTAATGCTGTCGTTCCATTTGACAAACTTGAGGAGACAACTGTGGAATGGGCTAAAACTATAATGAAGCGCTCACCTTTTGCCATACGCATGATAAAACGCGCGCTCAATGCCGAGCTTGACGGACAACATGGTTTGATGGAATTTGCAGGAGACGCAACCCTTATGTATTACATGATGGATGAAGCCCAGGAAGGCAAGAATGCTTTCCTTGAGAAAAGAGATCCCAACTTCGACCAATACCCCATGTTCCCATAATAAACGGACTCCTATTGTCCGTTTTATAAACCTTTTCAATCATGCGACTTGAATTTTGCCCTTATAATCTTATTTTTAAGCGACCTGCAGGAACCTCCCGAGGCATATTGAATGAAAAGATCACATGTTTCATCAAGATATATGATGAGTCAGATCCTTCTCGCTTCGGCATAGGAGAGGCGGCTGTGTTCCCGGGACTGTCACCGGAAGCAGATGAACGTTATTTCCATAAGTTGATCGAGCTTCAGACTAACGTAATGCTCGGCAGACAAACCGACCTCTCTAAATTCCCATCATTGCAGATGGGTTTTGAACAGGCTATCCGTGATTTCACAGGTGGTTGCTCGGGAATATATTACAACTCCCCCTTCATTCTCGGCAAAACAGATATTACCATTAACGGGTTGATATGGATGGGAGATTATGACCGCATGATCTCACAGATAGAGGAAAAGCTCGCAGCCGGTTTTAAATGCATAAAGCTCAAGATCGGGGCAATTGACTGGAAGAGCGAAGTCGATATGATTGAATATATAAGGCGACGCTATGATTCCGGCAAAGTTGAAATAAGGGTTGATGCCAACGGTGGATTCTCCATGGATTCCGCAATGCCGAGACTCAAACGGCTTGCGGATCTTGACGTTCATTCTATCGAGCAGCCAATCAAAGCCGGTAATCCTCAGCTAATGCGTTTCTTATGCGACGTGTCTCCATTGCCTATAGCTCTTGATGAGGAACTTATCGGTAAGTTTACTACCGACAGCAAAATTGCTGTCCTGGACGAAATCAAACCTGCATACATTGTGATAAAACCATCTCTTGAAGGCGGTTTCTCCGGAGCTGAGGAGTGGATACGCCTTGCTGATGAAAGAGAGATCGGCTGGTGGATCACATCATCTCTTGAATCGAATATCGGTCTCAATGCATTGGCGCAATGGGTTGCGACACTAAAACAGACACGCCCACAGGGTCTCGGCACGGGAGCCTTGTTTACCAACAACATTTCTTCACCAATATTTACCGATGGTGAGAAACTTGGATATAACCCTGATATTACCCTTGATTACGAGGCTATAGCAAAACTTGATTGGAGAAAACTTGAAATTTAAAAGTTAAGTATCTTTCATAAAATAATGACATACGAGGATCTGGATGCGGAATGGAATAATTCCTCTGAGATTGAATGCCATACCTCCGGCTCTACCGGCAATCCTAAAATTATAAGACTGCCGAAGGTTCAAATGCTTATGAGTGCGAAGAGAACAGCAGAGTTCTTTGGATTAACCAAAGATTCTCTGCTTTACTCCTGCATTTCACCCGATTATATTGGAGGCAAGATGATGTTCGTAAGACAACAGCTGCTTTCTTGTAGATTTGCATGGGAAACGCCAAGCAACAAACCATTGCAGAATTACAAAGGCGATACAATTTCCCTGCTTTCTGTCGTGCCATCACAGATGTTATACATCCTTGACAATATCAAGGAAATGCCGGAAATACAGAATATCCTCATCGGTGGTTCTTCCATACCTGTATCACTAAGGAAAAGCATTGCCTCAAGTGGACTTAACGCGTATGAGAGCTATGGCATGACTGAAACATCTTCCCACATAGCAATCCGTAAGATCCAAGATGGCAATGAACCTTTCAAAACCTTGGGTGACATTACAGTAGATAATTACAATGGAGCTCTTGAAATCAACATTCCCGGTTGGCAAAAACTCAGGACGAACGATGTTGCTCATATCCTCTCACCCTCTGAATTCTTCATATTGGGAAGACTTGATAATGTAATCATATCAGGCGGATTAAAAATAAATCCCGAGAGAATCGAGGATAAGTTATCCCCTTATATCGAATGCCCTTTTATTGTGACATCGGTGCCTGATGAAAAATGGGGACAACGCCTCGTGCTAATCGCCGAATGCAAAGATTCCATGATTGATGAAATATCTGATATTTGCCGGACTGTACTGGAAAGTCATGAACGCCCCAAAGAGATACACACAATCTCTTCTATTCCGAGGACACCAAATGGAAAACTCATACGAAAATATGACCAATTTCCATAATCTGTAACAAATGGTCAGATTTGAGTCAAAAAATTTTATTATTACTGAAATTTGTTATAAATTTGTGTTATAAAACAGAAAAGCCCTGTTAAAGCAAATACTTCAGTATCCCAGAGCAGGTGAATATGATAAAAAAAAGTACATTAGAGCGAATCATCGGAGATGATCTTTCGGAGATGTGGAATGCGCTGCGTCCGGAAGAGAAGCGTATTGTCACTGACAATTTCAAATACGAACAATACAAGAAAAATCAGATTATTTACGCTGAGAAAGAGGCTCCAGAGAATCTCTATTGCCTACTCAATGGCAAAGTGAAGCTCTACAAGAGTGGCATCGGTGACAGGGTGCAGATTCTGCGACTCTATCGCCCGGTACAGTATTTTGGATATCGTGCATATTTTGCACGCGAACCTTACGTATCCACCGCCGCAGCATTCGAACCTTCCGTAATTGGAATCATACCGATGAAAATAGTGGAAGAGCTGGTTAGACAAAATAATGACCTTGCCATGTTCTTCATTCATGAGCTTTCACGTAATCTTGGTGGGGCCGATACCAAAATCATCAACCTGACTCAGAAACATATTCGTGGTAGATTGGCGGAATCTCTTTTGCTTTTAGCGGATAACTATGGTTATGAGGATGACGACCAGACTCTGAAAATATACATGAGCCGTGAGGATCTTGCAAATCTTTCAAATATGACGACATCCAATGCCATACGCACATTGATGTCTTTTGTCACAGAGAAATTAATTCTCGTTGACGGACGCCGCATAAAAATCATCAACGAACCGCAATTACGCAAAATCTCCAAATTCGGATAAACTTAACTTAACAGAATATTTCGTTAGTTATATGATAAAATAAAATAAGACTGCGTTTAAACGCAGTCTTATTTTATTTTATCATAGTAATTATGCTATTTATATAACGGAGCGTATGATACCACGGCTGGAGTTTGTAACAAAATCCACAATCTCATTACGGAAACTTGATTCTGGAATTCTTTCCTCAATGAGTTTCACAGCATTGGTCACGTTAAGATCGCTCATATAAAGAATACGGTAGATATCTGATATATGACGTACCTCTTCGTCAGAGAACCCATTGCGATGAAGACCTATTGTATTAAGTCCGACATAAGAGATCGGCTCACGTGCAGCTTTGACAAACGGCGGGATATCCTTGTTTACAAGAGCACCTCCTTGAAGCATTATATTGCGGCCAAGATGACAGAACTGATGAACCAGGCTACCTCCTCCGATCACAGCGGCATCATCTACAACAACCTCTCCAGCAAGTTGAGCGGCATTCGATATGATAACCCTATTGCCTATACGACAATCGTGAGCAACATGCGAATAAGCCATGATCAGACAGTTCTCTCCTACCCGCGTTTCTCCTTTTGATGCGGTTCCCCTGTTTACTGTAACACATTCACGCAATGTGGTTCCATTCCCGACATACGCATATGTCTTCTCACCCTTGAATTTAAGATCCTGGGGGATACCTGCCACTACAGCACCGGGGAAAATCCTTACATTATCACCGATTCTTGCACCGGGAAAGATTGTAACATTTCCGTAAATCTCACAATTATCACCGATCTCAACATCTTCATAAATGTTGGTGAAGTTCCCTATCGATACGTTCTTACCGATTTTTGCCTCGGGATGGACATTATATATATTTGCCATTTACTTATTCTTTATTATCTGAGCCATAAATTCGGCTTCACATACGATTTTCTCACCGACAAATGCGTAACCTTTGACTACAGCGCATCCCCTGCGGATTTCTGTTGTCAGCGCGACATTCAGCAGCAACGTGTTTCCGGGAACTACTTTCTGACGGAATTTCACATTGTCAATCTTGAGGAAATATGTTGAATATTTCTCAGGATCCTCAAGGAAGTTAAGCACGAGCACACCTGCCGCCTGAGCCATAGCCTCGACCTGCAGGACACCCGGCATTACCGGCTCCTGTGGGAAATGACCGATAAAGAACGGTTCATTCACAGTCACATTCTTGACTGCAACGCAATGTTTCTTATCGATCTCGATAACCTTGTCAATAAGCAGGAACGGATAACGGTGAGGTAATAGTTTCTTGATACCGTTTACATCTATGACAGGAGCGTCATTGGGATTATATATCGGGCTCTGCAGCTCGGTGTGTTTCACCTCCTTGCGAACCATCCTTGTAAATTTGTTATTGATCGTATGTCCCGGACGTATTGCCACGACACGACCCTTTATTGGACGGCCGATAAGGGCAAGATCGCCTATGATATCCATAAGTTTGTGTCGCGCAGGCTCATTATCCCATGTAAGAGGCTTGGGATTTATATATCCGAGTTTGCTCAAATGCATATGAGGCACATTCACAATATCGCAGATCTCATCGATTTTCTCCTGTGGTATTTCCTGATCATAGATGACAATCGCATTATCAAGATCACCACCCTTTATAAGGTTATAATTGAGAAGACCCTCGATTTCCCTTACAAACACAAATGTACGGGCACTTGCAACTTCCTGTTTGAACTCGGAAAGATCGTCAAGAACTGCAAACTGGTTGGGAAGCACCGGTGAATTGTATTCCACCATACATTCAACGCTGAAACCGTCATCAGGATAAATAGTCAGCATGGATTTTGACTCCTCATCCTTAAACTGTCTTTTCTCCTTGATTATATAGAAATCTTTGTCAGCTGCCTGCTCCTTGACGCCGACACGCTCTATTTCGTTAACATAAATAATGGCACTGCCATCGAGAATAGGAAGCTCCGGGCCATCCACCTCGATAAGACAGTTGTCGATTCCGGCTGCATATAAAGCTGCCAAGGCATGTTCCACTGTGGAAACTCGGACATCCCCTTTTCCAAGTACGGTGCCGCGTTGGGTGTCAACCACATTCTCTGCCACCGCCGGAATTATGGGACGATCCTCCAGGTCGACACGACATATACGGTAACCTGTGTTTTCCGGCGCCGGATTAAAAGTTGCCGTTATATTGAGTCCGGAATGCAAACCTTTCCCTTTTACCTGGAAAGATTCGTTGAGTGTTAGCTGTTGCATATTGATTATTTTCGGTTTTCCTGCAAATTGACATTCACAGGAAAAGACATTATTATTTCTTATTATCAAATATTTCGCCAAGACGGCGGAGATATACCTGAGTCTTAGCAAACTGACGGGCATCTACTGCAGGATAACCGATTATCCGGTTCTTATCACCGATGCTCTTGGGAATTCCCGACTGCGCGCCGATCTGATTCATATCTCCGACATTGATATGGCCGGCGATTCCTGTCTGTCCGCCAACCTGATTGTAATTACCGATTTTTGCAGAACCGGCTATTCCGGTTTGCGCTGCAAAAACGTTGCCCTGGCCAATTTCGACATTATGCGCAATCTGAATCAGATTATCAAGCTTCGTTCCTTTACCTACTCTTGTGGAGCCAAATGTCGCACGGTCAATGGTAGTGTTTGCTCCGATTTCCACATCGTCATCGATAACTACATTACCAATCTGAGGAATCTTCTCGTATGTTCCGTCTGGACGCGGAGCGAAACCGAAACCGTCAGCTCCCACCACAGCACCGGAATGAAGGATACATCTCTTGCCTATGACGCAATCAGAATAGATACGGACTCCAGGCCTAATGATGCTGCCTTCTCCGATGCGCACGTTATCACCTACATAAGACTGCGGATATATCTGCACACCTTTTTCTATCACAGCGCCTTTGCCAATATATGCGAAAGCTCCTACATATGCGTCGTCGGGAATTATCACTCCCTCGGATATGTAACAAGGCTGCTCAACCCCTACAGGCTTCGGACGACTGCTTTCCATTGCGTTAAGCAAATCAGCCAATGCCACATAAGGATCAGGGACTCGGATGAGAGTAGGCTCAACCGGACGTTCCAATTGAAAATTGTCTGAGACCAGAACTGCCGATGCCTTGGTCTCATATATGAAATGCGAATATTTCGGGTTAGCTATAAACGTGACGCTGCCCGGCCCTGCTTCCTCAATCTTCGCAAAGCCAGTAAGCTTGACATTCCCGTCGCCTTCAACCTTGCCACCTATAAAGGAGGCGATAAGTTGGGGTGTTAGTTCCATGTTGTCAAATTATGTTTTTGCAAAATTACAAAAAAAAATGTCATTTACACGAAAAAAATCACTATATTTGCAGCAAATATAGGAAATCATTAAACTAACCTAAATACTAAACTTCAATGAAAATTTCACACATTGAACACATCGGCATAGCCGTTCCCAATCTCGAAGAGGCTATCAAGTATTATGAAAGCGTTCTTGGTCTTAAATGCTACAAGCAGGAAGTTGTTGAGGATCAGAAAGTAACAACTGCTTTCTTTAAAGTAGGCGACACAAAGATCGAGCTCCTTGAAGCAACTACTCCCGAGAGCACAATCGCTAAATTCATCGAGAAGAACGGCGGTCGCGGAGGTATGCACCACATGGCTTTTGCAGTTGAGGATGGAGTTGCAAACGCTTTGGCAGAAGCCGAGGAAAAAGGCATCAAGCTGATCGACAAAGCTCCCCGCAAGGGCGCGGACGGTCTGCAGATCGCATTCCTTCACCCAAAATCAACAGAGGCTGTGCTCACAGAGCTCTGCGAAGATCCTAACAAATAATAGAGATTTTATCGACTCATCCCGATCTCTTGGAATAGAATATCGGGGTGGGTTTTGTCTTTAAAAATATAAAACCTATATATAATGAGCAAACAAGAAGAAAAAATCAGCCAGCTTATTGACAAAAGAGCCGAGGCTCGTCTTGGTGGCGGAGAAAAAGCTATTGAGAAACAGCACCAGCGTGGCAAATATACTGCCCGCGAGCGTATCGCCATGCTTCTTGACGAAGGAAGTTTCGAAGAACTCGATATGTTCGTAACCCACCGTTCCACCAATTTCGGTATGGACAAAAAGCACCCTCTCGGTGATGGCGTCGTAACCGGCTTCGGAACAGTGGAAGGACGTCTTATCTATGTGTTCGCACAGGATTTCACTGTCCTTGGTGGTTCTCTTTCCGAGACAATGGCTCAGAAGATATGCAAGGTAATGGATATGGCCATGAAGATGGGTGCACCCGTGATCGGACTTAATGACTCTGGTGGTGCACGTATCCAGGAAGGCATCAACGCTCTTGCAGGATATTCTGAGATTTTCCAGCGCAATATTCTTGCTTCCGGTGTTATTCCTCAGATTTCCGCAATCCTCGGTCCGTGCGCCGGTGGCGCTGTATACAGCCCCGCTTTGACTGACTTCACAATCATGACCAAGGGCTTGTCATATATGTTCCTTACAGGTCCGACAGTTGTGAAGACCGTTACCGGCGAGGATGTTTCTCAGGAAGATCTCGGTGGTGCTTCCGTTCATTCTACCAAGAGCGGTGTCACTCACTTTGCTGCCGAGTCAGAGGAAGATGCCATCAAGATCGTGCGTAAGCTTCTCAGCTATATCCCCCAGAACAATCTCGAAGAGACTCCGCTCGTTGCTTGCACTGACCCGATCGACCGTCTCGAGGACAAACTCAATGAGATTATCCCCGACAGCGCAAAACGCAGCTATGATATGTATGACGTGATCGGAGCTATCGTTGATAATGGCGAATTCCTTGAGATCCAGCGCGACTACGCAAAGAATATCATCATCGGTTTTGCCCGTTTCAATGGACAGTCAGTCGGTATCGTTGCCAACCAGCCTAAAGTTCTTGCCGGAGTTCTCGACTCGAACGCATCACGTAAGGCTGCCCGCTTCGTGAGATTCTGCGACGCATTCAATATTCCGCTTGTGACACTCGTGGACGTCCCCGGCTTCCTCCCCGGAACAGGTCAGGAATACAACGGTGTCATCCTCCACGGAGCAAAACTCCTCTACGCATATGGAGAGGCAACCGTGCCTAAGGTAACCGTCACACTCCGCAAGAGCTATGGCGGTAGCCACATTGTGATGAGCTGTAAGCAGCTTCGTGGCGATGTCAATTATGCATGGCCATCAGCTGAGATTGCTGTCATGGGTGCGGAAGGTGCAGTTGGTGTGCTTTACGCAAAAGAGGCAAAGACGCATGAGAATCCTGCCGAATTCATCAAAGAGAAAGAGGAAGAATACCGCGAACTTTTCGCAAATCCGTACAATGCGGCTAAATATGGCTACATCGATGATGTGATCGAGCCGCGCAACACCCGTTTCCGCGTCATCAAGGCTCTCAACATGCTCGCGACAAAGAAACAGACAAATCCTGCTAAGAAACACGGTAACATTCCTTTATAATTAAACAACACCAAAATGTTAAAAAAACATATTTTGAGTGTGGCATTATGCGGCTTACTGTTCGCTGCGGCTCCTGCCGCAGCGACAGTGTCCGCTGATCCGCAACAAGAATATACTGAAGTTTCCGCTCAAGGAGAACAGACAGAACTGGAGGGCGAATGGGTAGACTCCAAGGAAGTCAATACTGTTCAGGCGAGCGAAATGACAAGAAAGGCTCTTCAGGCTGAGAAGGCAAAGAACGCTGCTGAGAACGACAGCTTCGGAGGCGCGATCACTCTTATTGCAATGTGTATCGTTCTGTCAGCTCTCATAATCCTGAGCATATTATTCCTTTGCTTTGGCAAAATCTCCACAGCTGTGATGAGCAGTAAAAAGCGCAAAGCTCACGGAGTGACATCGGAAACATCTGAGGAACATCATGAGGAGCTTGATTCCGGTGAGGTCATAGCCGCTATCGGTATGGCTCTTGCAGAGCATTTCGGTCAGGGACATGACATGGAAGACACAATTCTCACAATCAAGAGAATGAAAAAGTCCTACTCACCCTGGAACTCCAAAATTTATAACATGCGCCATATCCCGGAGATTTCACCGGCTCACGCCTCTCTCCGCAGGCCTTTGAAATAATAGATCTTCAGTAAAAACAGTTAGTAACAATGAAAGAATATAAATATAAAATCAACGGATTAAAATTCACAGTCGCAGTTGGCGATGTCGTTGACAATGAAGTGAGAGTGGAAGTAAACGGCACTCCCTACAAGGTTGAGCTTGACAAGGCTTCCTCAAAACCCTCGAAACCTGCACTTTCACAGTCTGGAAAGACAGCATCCGCGCAGCCCGCCGCCGCTCCTACACAGCAGGTTAAACCGGCTCCTGCCGCAGCCGGTCCGGCATCAGCTGTCAAGAGTCCGCTGCCAGGCACAATCCTGAGCTTCACTGTAAAGGAGGGAGACGTTGTGAAGAGCGGTGACACCGTATGTGTGCTTGAGGCAATGAAAATGGAAAATGATGTTCACTCAACAAAGGGTGGTACAGTTAAGAAAATTCTTGTGAATGTGGGAGATGCCATCCTTGAGGGCACTGACATCATGATCATAGAATAATCGTCAGGAGGTTCCACTATGATTTTAGCAAGCGATTATTCATTTGGCCAGTTCATGAGCTCTACGGTTGAGTCTTTCTGGAAATTCACAGGTTTTTACAACTGTGAAGTCACCAATCTTATAATGCTCGCCGTCGGCTGCTTCTTTGTCTGGCTCGCCATAAAGAAAAACTTTGAGCCGCTTCTCCTTGTGCCCATCGGATTTGGAATGCTTCTTGGAAACATTCCTTTCCAGGCAGGCATGGAGATCGGCATATATGAGGAGGGTTCTGTCCTCAACATCCTTTACAATGGTGTTGAAAAAGGCTGGTACCCACCATTGATATTCCTTGGTATCGGAGCGATGACAGACTTCTCCGCACTCCTTGCCAATCCAAAGCTTATGATTATCGGGGCATGTGCACAGTTCGGTATCTTCGGTGCTTATATGCTCGCATTGCTCTGCGGTTTCGATCCCCTTTCAGCAGGTTGTGTGGCAATCATCGGTGGTGCAGACGGACCTACGGCAATCTTCACTACATCTAAGCTCAATCCGGCGCTCCTCGGTGCTGTTGCGGTATCTGCCTATTCATACATGGCTCTGATTCCGCTCATCCAGCCACCGCTCATGAGGCTTTTCACAACTCAGAAAGAGCGTCAGATCAAAATGAAACCGGTGCGCGTAGTCAGCCAGAGCGAGAAGATTATCTTCCCTATCGTGGGTGTGATGCTCACCTGCTTTGTAGTGCCATCCGCGATTCCATTGCTCGGTATGCTTTTCTTCGGAAACCTGCTGCGCGAGAGTGGTGTGACATCCCGTCTTGCCAAAACTGCAAGCAATGCTATGACAGACATTGTCACTATACTGCTCGGACTCACTGTAGGAGCATCTACACAGGCCGACAAATTCCTCACTCTCGATACGCTCCTGATATTTGGACTTGGTTTCGCTGCTTTCATCATAGCGTCATCCGCTGGTGTTCTCTCTGTAAAGATATTCAATCTTTTCTTACGCCCCGGAAAGAAAATCAATCCGCTTATCGGCAATGCCGGAGTATCAGCTGTGCCAATGGCAGCGCGTATTTCCAATAATCTTGGTTTGGAGTATGATCCCACCAACTATCTGCTCATGCATGCCATGGGTCCGAACGTTGCCGGGGTTATCGGTTCTGCGGTAGCAGCCGGTGTCCTGCTCAGCTTCCTCGGTTGATTCTAACCTTAGAGTCCGCCCCTAAAGCCAAAATTTTTATGAGACGGACTCTTAATATTTAGCAACCTCCGCGTAGAGTATATTTACTCAAACGCGGAGGTTGCTTGTTTTAAAACCACTTCAGAACACGTGCTTCTTGCAAATTTTAGCACGCTCCCCTATTTTTTTCAAAAAAATTGATTGTGACTATTGAAAAATAACAATAAATAAATTAATTTCGCATTAAATATAAGAACACGCCTTGATAATGCAACCGGGGCATAAAATTTGATGAAAAAGTAAACAAAATATGGTATACAGATTCAAACTTGTTAGCGATGAAGTCAGCAACTTCGCAAGGGAAATAGAGATTGATTCGGAAAACACCTTTCTCCAACTCCGCAATGCCGTTCTCGACAGTGTGGATTTTACAAAAGATGAACTCGACTCATTCTTCCTCTGCGATGACGACTGGCAGAAACAGGAAGAAATCACTCTGGAAGATATGGGACACAGTGCAAGCGATACTGACACATGGATTATGGACGACACCCCGCTCAGCGAGCTGATCGAGGATGAGGGACAGCGTCTTATATTTGTGTTTGACTATCTCACAGAGCGCTCATTTTTTATGGAACTCAAAGAAGTATACCCGGGCAGATCTCTGGTTGACCCCGTGTGCACATTCAAGAAAGGGAAAGCACCCAAACAATCAGTAGACTTGGATGAATTTGATAAAAAAATTGATCTGAGAGCACAAGATAAGATAGAAGATCTTGATATCGATGTTTTCAGCACAGATGATTTTAATGAAGAAGATCTTGGTGATGGCTTCGATATCATGAATATCAACTGATAAGTAGTTGTCCCAATTTAAATAAACAAAACGATTCGGCCCGGATAATTTATCCGGGCCGAATCGTTTTGTCTATTCCGCAATTCAAAGTGACTAACGTCCGAATAATTTGCCGAACAATGACTGTGGCTTTTCCGGGCGGATATGCACTCGGAGCTGATTATCTTCCTTAGCGAAAAAAAGAATATGTGACCTGAATACAAATGCAATCATTCTGTCGAATTCAAGTATGCCGTATATACTCCTTTTCAAAAACATACGGAAAGGATTAAATTCTTCGAGATCTTCAACAACAATTTCCATCTCATCGGATGAAATATTATGATTCTCCTTCAGTATACTCAAATAACGGTCAAGCCCAAGCTCGGCAATGTTTTTACAGGGCTTGGTATATTTCTTATATATCTCTTTGATAACTTGATCAGTAATCATGGCTTTGAACGTTAGGCTATCTCCAATATGGATTAGTCGGATGGATTCAATATAATAACACGCGAACCGCCAGGATTGTTCATTTCACTAAAGACCCCACACAACTCGGCATGTATGCTTTGTAAGTGCGGGGTCAATATCGTGCGGCTCACAGGAGCCGATTTGCTTGCTATTTCAGCAGGTCATATTTCTTAAACACCTTCTCTATGGCCTCAAGCGAACGGGTCACCTGATCTTTGGTATGTGTTGCCATCAGGGAGTAACGGATGAGGGTATCATGAGGAGCCACAGCCGGTGACACAACTGGATTCACAAACACACCTTCATCAAGCAGGTCGCGAGTAACATGGAAGGTCTTGTAGTCATCTCTTATGAACAGGGGTATGATGGGTGTTGATGTATTACCAATCTCGCAACCCATAGCCCTGAAATTCTCAAGAGCATAATTTGTAATGTCCCATAGATGCTTCTGGCGCTCCGGTTCTGCTATCATGATGTCAAGAGCTGCACTTGCCGCAGCTGTTGATGCCGGAGTGATGGAAGCTGTAAAAATATAGGAGCGCGAATGATGGCGGAGATAATTTGTGATAACTTTATCAGTTGCGATAAAACCGCCTAATGATGCGAACGATTTGCTGAATGTTCCCATGATCAGGTCTACGTCATCAGTTACACCGAAATGATTGCATGTGCCCCTGCCTCCTTCACCGAATACACCGATGCCGTGGGCTTCATCTACCATCACTGTAGCGTTGTATTTCTTGGCAAGACGTATGATTTCAGGAAGATTAGCAACATCGCCCTCCATTGAGAACACTCCGTCAGTAACAATCAGTTTGACTTTATCTGGATCACATTTCTTCAGCTGAGTCTCAAGCGACGCCATGTCATTATGACGATATTTGAGATAATTGGAGAAAGAAAGCCTGCGTCCTTCTATAATCGAGGCGTGATCCTGCTCGTCAAGAATGATATAATCCTCTCGTCCTGTAAGAGTCGAGACGACTCCGAGATTCACCCCGAAACCGGTGGAATAAATCATGGCGTCCTCTTTCCCTACATAATCTGCTATTTTTGCCTCAAATTCCTTATGGATATCAAGTGTTCCGTTAAGGAAAGGTGAACCGGCCATACCTGTGCCATACTTTTTTGTCGCCTCAATGGCTGCTTCGATGACCTTGGGATGGTTGGTGAGACCCATATAGCTGTTGGAGCCGAACATCAGCACTTTCTTACCATGCATCATCACTTCTGTGTTCTGCTCGCTCGAAATAGCGCGGAAATAGGGATAGACACCTGCGGCCTTCGCTTTCTGAGGAGCGTCATAGACCGATAGTTTCTCTTGCAAAAGTTTCATATATATTTTTCTATATGGAGTTGACACGCGCCGGAAAGACGTATTATCTTGATTACTCACTCCGGTGGGCGCCATCTTTCGTTATAGGTGAAATCAAATCAGAATACAAAGTTAACAATTTTTCAATAAATATCACAGAATTTGCTTATTTTTGCAAAAAAAATTAACGCATTTTTCATAAAGAGTCTAACCCATAAACGTATTTCATCTATGAAAAAATCTGCTTTATTGGCATTTGCGGCTGCTGCAGCTATCGGTACCTCTCCCCTTTCAGCGGCAAACGTAATCCCTTCCGAGAAAGATATGTCTGCCTACCTTCTCGTTTATTTTTCCGATTCTGATCACAGCATCCATTTCGCGGTTAGCCGCGATGGATACAGCTTCACAGCTGTCAACGATAATCGCCCTGTCATTGCCGGCGACACTCTTGCTGATCAGAGGGGAATAAGGGATCCACATATATACCGTGGACCTGACGGTAATTTTTATATGGCCCTGACAGATCTCCATATTTATGCAAAGAAGCATGGATTGAGAGATACGGAATGGGAACGACCCGATGAATATGGCTGGGGCAACAATCGAGGTCTCGTTCTGATGAAATCATCTGATCTGATTAATTGGACTCACAACGAGACTCGACTCGACAAATTATTTCCCGAGGAATTCGGAGAAATCGGTTGCGCATGGGCTCCTCAGACCATCTACGACCCGGAGCGAGATGCCATGATGGTCTATTTCACTATCCGTAAAAAAGGTGAGCATCTTAAAAATGCAACAAAGGATGAGCGAAAAACCCGCCTCTATTATGCATATACCGATAAAGATTTTACAAAACTTGTCACAAAACCGGAAAAACTGTATGAATATCCGGATGAAGATATCCAGGTGCTGGATGCCGACATCTGCCCTCTTCCAAATGGAGGATACGCCATGACATACGTGGCACAGGAGAATCCCGGAGGAATCAAGATTGCTTTTTCTGACAAAATAAATTCAGGCTACAACTACATTCCCACACAAATTGACGGTGAACCCAAGGGCTGCGAGGCACCCAATGTCTGGAAACGCATCGGAGAGAACAGATGGGTTGTGATGTACGATGTGTTCAGCATCAGCCCTCATAACTTCGGTTTTGTAGAGACCACAGATTTCAAAACCTTCATTCCCATTGGTCATTTCAATGATGGTCCGATGAAATCCACCAATTTTACAAGTCCCAAGCACGGCGCGGTGATTCAGATCACATCAGAGGAGGCTGACAGGCTTGAAAAGCACTTTTGCCAAAAGTGACAAAGAAAGCCGAAGGCATAACATCAGATCTTGACAAAATTTAACCACCGAATACTCAATTATTTACAAAAAATTTGTAAAAATTTATATTACGAGCAAAATTTTTAGCACATGATTTGTTAATATATTGTGTGAACGATGTGCGAAACACCGTGATGAGCGCAGTCAAGCATATCGTTCACACATAATAAAACGATAGAAATTAGAATATTAACATAAAAATCTTATAGAAATCATGGGAAAAATTATTGGTATTGACTTAGGAACTACCAACAGCTGCGTAGCTGTGCTCGAAGGTAAAGACCCTGTAGTGATCCCTAACAATGAAGGACGCAACACCACTCCTTCCGTAGTGGCATTTGTTGACGGTGGTGAAAGAAAAGTTGGAGACCCGGCAAAACGTCAGGCCATCACCAATCCAACCCGCACTATATATTCAATCAAAAGATTCATGGGTGAGAAATGCGATCAGGTCACAGATGAGATCAAGCGCGTTCCTTACAAAGTAGTTTGCCAGAACGATATGCCTAAAGTGGATATCGACGGACGTGACTACACTCCGCAGGAGATTTCAGCCATGATTCTTCAGAAAATGAAGAAAACCGCTGAGGATTATCTCGGACAGCAGGTAACTGAAGCAATCATTACAGTGCCCGCATATTTTGATGATTCACAGCGTCAGGCTACAAAAGACGCAGGTGAGATCGCAGGTCTTAAGGTTATGCGTATAATCAACGAGCCTACCGCCGCCGCTCTCGCATATGGTCTTGACAAATCAAACAAGGAACAGAAAATCGCAGTGTTCGACCTTGGTGGCGGTACATTCGATATCTCTATCCTCGAACTCGGTGACGGTGTCTTCGAGGTGAAATCTACCAACGGTGATACACACCTCGGTGGTGATGACTTCGACCATGTGATCATCGACTGGCTTGCAGACGAATTCAAGAATGATGAAGGTGTTGACCTACGTCTGGATCCTATGGCTATGCAACGTCTAAAAGAGGCTGCAGAAAAAGCAAAGATTGAACTTTCAAGCTCTACTTCCACAGAGATCAACCTCCCCTACATCACAGCAACCGCTTCCGGTCCTAAACACCTGGTAAAAACACTTACACGTGCCAAGTTCGAGCAACTTGCATCAAAACTCATCGATGCCGTTAAAGCTCCTTGTGTCAAGGCTCTTCAGGATGCTGGCATGACTGCGGCTGAAGTTGATGAAGTTATCCTTGTGGGTGGTTCTACACGTATACCTGCAATTCAGGCTAAAGTTAAAGAAATCTTTGGCAAAGAACCTAACAAGGGTGTAAATCCTGACGAGGTTGTGGCAATTGGTGCAGCCATCCAGGGTGGTGTGCTCAGCGGTGATGTGAAAGACGTGCTTCTTCTTGATGTCGTTCCATTGTCAATCGGTATCGAAACAATGGGTGGTGTCATGACAAAGCTTATCGATGCCAACACGACCATCCCGACTCGTAAGAGCGAGGTATTCTCCACTGCAGCTGATAATCAGCCGGAGGTTACAATCCGTGTTCTTCAGGGTGAGCGTCCTATGGCAGCAGACGACAAACTCCTTGGTGAATTCAACCTTGGTGGTATCGCTCCCGCACCGCGTGGCGTTCCTCAGATTGAGGTGACTTTCGAAGTTGACGCCAACGGTATCCTCAATGTTACTGCTAAAGATAAAGCAACCGGCAAAGAGCAGTCAATCCGCATCGAGGCATCCAGCGGTCTTAGCGACACAGAGATTCAGCGCATGCGCGATGAGGCAAAAGCCAATGAAGAGGCTGACAAGAAGGCTAAGGAGCGTGCAGACAAATTAAATCATGCCGACTCCGTAATCTTCCAGACTGAGAAACAGTTGTCAGAGCTTGGCGACAAGATTCCGGCAGACAAGAAAGCTGCAATCGAATCAGCCCTTGAGAAACTGAAAGAGGTTCACAAGAATCAGCTCGTAGAGGATGTTGACTCAGCTGTCAAAGCTGTGACAGATGCATTCCAGGCAGCATCACAGGACATCTACAACGCACAGCAGGCAGCTGGCGCAGGTGCCCAGGCCGGTCCTCAGAACGCACAGCCGAACCACGACCAGGAGAAGGACATCACAGACGTTGACTTCGAGGAAGTGAAGTAATGTAACTAAATACATATAAATCTATCTAAAAAGGGTTGCAGTCCTTACGATTGCAACCCTTTTTGTATGGATTATTCTTTTTTATTTTGATGAAAGTGACATATGAAGGTGCCATAAAGCTTACAGAAATTTTTGAGCATAAATATTTTTTTGATATATTCAAAACAATAGCTATATTTGCGAAAACTTTTGAATATGATTAAAACAATAGAAAATATCCCGAGACCAAAATATCTTGATAAGATTTTGAGATATGAAGCTAAGGGTGTAATAAAAGTGCTGACAGGGCAACGGCGCGTTGGGAAGAGCTGCATACTAAATTCCGTTGAGGAAAAAATTCGCCAGTCATCACCAACGGCCAATTACATTCGCATCAATCTCGAGGATTTCGCTTTTTCTCATATCAAAAGCGCGTCGGATTTAAACGAGGAAATTGTCAGGCAACTGTCAGATTCATCTATGAACTATATATTCATTGATGAAATCCAAGAGATTAAGGAATTTGACAAGGTTATTCGTTCCCTATGCCTTGACGAGCGGAACGACATCTATGTCACAGGAAGCAATTCATCAATGCTGTCTTCAGAAATCGCCTCGCGGCTTGCCGGACGAAGCGTCGAGATTAAAGTGCATCCTCTTTGCTACGATGAGTTTCTTCTGTTTCATTCACTTGAAGATTCAGACGAAAGCATAGACCTATATTTAAGATTTGGAGGAATGCCATATTTAAGGAATCTGCCCCAGCGCGATACATGGAATGAATATCTCGCTGGGATTACCGATGCTTTGGTTTACCGAGACATCGTAAGCCGACATTCCATCCGCAACAATGATTTTCTACAAAGACTCCTACTCTTCCTGGCCGACAACACAGGACAAATTTTCACTGCAAAACGGATAGCAGATTACCTGAAATCACAACGTGTAGCCGGGACTGTGAACAGCGTGCAAACATATGCCGACTATATTTGCGATGCCTATATCACCAATAAAGTACGACGATGGGATATAGAGGGTAAGAAATTCTTTGAGATAGGTGAAAAATATTATTTCGAAGATCTCGGAATACGCAATTCTATTATAGGTTATCGGCCTATGGATATTGTGGCTATCCTCGAAAACGCTATTTACAACAAATTGTCAGCAGACGGTTACGATATAAAAATCGGTGTGCTTTCAAGAAACAAAGAAATTGATTTTGTTGCGGAAAAAGATGGGGAGCGTAAATACATTCAGGTTGCGGTAAATGTCCATGACAAAGCTACGGCTGACCGCGAGTTTGGCAATCTCGAATCGATTGGCGATAATTACGAAAAGTTGGTTGTTACACTACGCGATTCGACGCCGAACACCCAGAACGGCATCAAAATGCTTTCTCTCCGAGACTTCTTAAATCTAACTTAACCTATGCAGGCAGGCATAATACCCTGTTAACCATCGATCACGATATTCGAGGAAGTGAAGTAAGGAATAATCTATAATATTATAAATTTTATAATCTCCATAATTATCTCAACAAATGTTGAGATAATTATGGAGATTATTTTTTAATTTTGCCTTTCAAACTGTCACAGTTTGTAGTAATCCTTGTATCATAAATATAATTATATGTAAATTCCGATTATGAACTTCAAGATTATTTGCATGATGCTTCCTTTGCTTGGTGCTTTCTGGGGAGGCTGCGCGGGCGCATACTTTAGAAGCAATAATAAAACTCAAGGAAAAAAGCTCGCACTCTGGATTTCTGGTATTTTGAATCTGCTATTTATTATTTTCATTATGATATGGGCTTTTGACAAATGAATCGCATAGAAAAAGATCTCAGGTCCTTACGTTATGGCATGTTCATAACTTTGTCAATGTTGATTGCATCGATAGTGATGGGATGTCTGTCATATTCCCGTACCCGACAGAACATTACGAATGATCTGAATGATGCAATGATTGCGTTGGCTAATGAAAATCGTGAAGTTCTGACACGAAAAGATACGATTGAGGCATTGAAGATAATGCATCAAACCACCCGTAAACCTATGATATATCAGGCTTCCGACATTAATTTCAAAAATGCCGCGTTAAAAAATTCCGTATACTTCACCCTCGCAATTGTAGATAAAAATAACACAACTTGCGATTTTCCTCGCTCTGAATTTGTGTCTGACTCAATAATGATCATGCCGGAGAAAGATATTGATGGTGTCACCATTCAAATCCAAGGATATGTTGATTGTTCAATGGCATCGGTTTTCTCCGCATCTGATCAGACAATTCCCGGTATTCTTTCCGGTTTGTCTATATTGTCAATCACAAGCATGTTTATATGGAGAAGGAAGCGTATTCACACTGATTATTCCGAACCCTCTCTGCAGAATCAACCGATTCGCTCCATTGACAATATCAGACTCACCCCTATGCAACGTCAGTTCACACAAATGCTCCTTGATTCCCCAGGACATAGAGTGAATAAGTCCACTATATGCGAAGTCCTGTGGAATAATAAAGACAATGCAGATGAATCGCTTTATACCCTTGTCAGAAGAACAAAGAAGGCACTTGCAGACACGGAACTTGAGATAATCTGCAACCGAGGCGAATCATATGAGCTTCGCATAAATAGCTGATATTCTGCATTGTCAGAAATTGTCAGATAAATGTCAGACAATTTTTTGAGCGAAACCGGCACTTTTTCATTTGCTTTGCGGAAAAATAATATCAGCATGAAAAAGATCCATATTATCTCTGCATTGGTTTTGTCGTCATCGGCATATGCTCAAAATGATGTTAAGAATGATTCCACATCTACCACTCTTAATGAAGTAGTTGTGGAGGCACGTAACCAACGGTTAGGCGCTGAAGTATCCACTTATATCCCTACTTCAAAGCAGAAAAATGCCTCTCAATCCGCCACCGATCTGCTCAACCGAATGGCTATTCCTCAATTAAAGGTCTCTCCCAACGACAACATCACTGATCTTTCAGGCAAAAGTGTTGACGTGTTTATTGATTTTCTTCCGGCTTCTAAGGAAGATATGGAGGGGATGCGTATGCAGGATGTTAAAAAAGTGGAGTATTACGATTTTCCTTCCGATCCTCGTTTTCAGGGGAAAGCACATGTTGTGAATTTTGTGATGCATAAGTATGAGTATGGCGGATATGTAAAAGCATATGCATGGGAAAATACAAGCAACGCGGGGCAATTAAGTCTCTACAGCAAACTTCAATATAAGCGTATGACATTTGATATAGCTGCAGGTGCCTTCTATATCAATCAGAAACACACCGGCGGCGATACATTCGAGACATTCCGCATACCTCAGTCTGATGGCACGATGAATGTATTTGAGCGTAATTCAATACAAAATAATGGTTCCTTGCGTAAACGAACTTATTGGCCGACATTCAAGGCTCTTTATGCATCGGATAAAATTACAATGCAAAATGTGATCGGGGCAAGTTTTGACCATACACCGGCTGACAATCAATCGGGATATATTTTTTACACACCGGAAATATCACGACGCACAGACTTTACCCAATATAGCCAAAGCCGAGTCAATTCACTCTCCTACTCCGGTTATTGGAATTTTATTTTAAACGATAAGAACACAATCACTTTCTCTCCAAGATATAGTCATTCCCATACAAATACCTGCACACTATATGCTGAGGCTAATACCGGTGAATATAATAATGCAGCCAAAGACAACTCCCACCAATTCAAAGGAGATCTGACATACTCTCATTCATTTGGCAAATGGGGAAATCTGAATGCTATGATTCAGACAATAATCACCACAAACACAACTGAATATTCTGGAACCGCCAACACAAGTGACAACGCGCATACATACCGCGTGGGTCCGGGCATGCAATATAGTATATCCAAAGGGAAAGTATACGGAATGATCGGCTTCGGTTTTCATTGGGATAGACAGGAATATCTTGACCATAAGGAAAATTCCACAGCCCCTTGGATCGACTTTTCTCTGCAATATTCTCCTAATAACCGACATTCTTTACGAAGTGAATTTCATCACATGAAATCCATACCGTCGTCAAGCTATCGGTCTTCAGCCATAATTCAAAGCAATCCATTGATGAGTTATACTGGAAATCCGGACCTTGTATCATATGGAAGTTATGACGCTGCATTGAACTATTCCTTTATTCCCAACAACACATTCAGTCTATCTGCCTTTGCCTCCACATGGATTGTAGATAATCGTTATGTATACGACTACCAGCCATCATCTTCCGGCATTCTGCGTACAATAAAACAGCCTGGTGGAGCGTACTCCCAATGGAATTATGGTGTATACGGCACTGTACGGTTATTTGACAGGAAACTACAGATATCTGCACAGATCAACGCTACTTCAGTTCATAACGGAGATCCATATAATTACAATAAAACCCACATCGTTTACGCATTTCAGGCAAACTATTATCTTGACAACTGGACATTCTCAGGTATTTACTATTCACCGCAGGGTTATCCGGACGGATGCATGGTAGGCACTTGGATGAAAACAAAATCTTACTGTCAACTCCAAGTCGGTTGGACCAAATCTTCCTGGAACCTTCAACTTCAGTTTGCCAACTTTACGCGCTGGCATTGGCGGAGCGACAAATCCGAGATGCATAGCAAATTCTATGACAAAATCGAACAGACACATTCCATCAATGATCATGCATTAGGCAGATTAGCTGTCACCTATACATTCGGCTTCGGCAAAAAAGTGCGCCAAGGCGATGAAGCTTCACAGCAATCCGGAATCAACTCCGGCATCCTAAAATAATCATTCTCCGGCTCCATTACTCCCCTACTCAACGCATAGCCTGTCATAGCCTCTACTGATGTAGGGGCTATGACAGGTAATTATATTTTTCAAGGAGAAAGATACAGAAAAAAATATCTATATAATTTGGTTTATAAAATAAACTGTATTATATTTGCAACCAAGAAATAGAGAGATAACGCGCGAACTCTCTTTTTTTAAATCAACATGGTTTATATTATAAACCTATTTACAAAATAACTTTTAAATACGACTCAACATGGAAGAGAAAAAACTTACCCCACAAGAGAGCATGGAGTTGATAACATCCATGATTCAAAGCACAAAGCGCAGGGTCGCTTCGCCAGATCTCAGAATATCAGTGATGTGGGCTGCACTCACAATCATCACTGCAGCTACCGCTTGGATTCTACTCTCAACCACACATAACCCGTGGTTTAATTTCATATGGTTCGCAATTCCTGTAATCGGCATTCCAACCAACATTATCCTTGCCAACTCAAGACGTGAGCAAATCAAAACAAAGACTTATCTTGACAAAGTAAGCGAAGACTTGTGGAAATGCGTTGGCTATATAGCAATGGGCTTAACAATCGGTTGCTTCATCGCGCAACAATGTGGCTATCAACAGGCATGGCTTGCCATGTTCTACTATGCTTTTATCATCGTAGGATTCGGGGCTACGGTGAATGGATTGCTTCTACGCGAAAGTTCGTATATCTTTGGAGGACTGTTCTCAATTTTTTCGGGTTTTGCAATCATCATCTGCAATCTTTGTCAGATACCATTGCTTTATTCATGGGTCGTACCTCTTTACATACTCTGCTTCCTACTGATGTTCATTGTGCCCGCATTCATTATTTCACGAAAAATTAAAGCTGAGGAGAAATGAAAGAACTTGATCCGCTGTTGCATTCGCAACTACGTCTTGCGGTAATGTCAATATTGATGAATGTTGACGAAGCGGATTTTGTCTTTCTAAAGGAAAAAACCGAAGCAACCGCAGGAAATCTTAGTGTCCAGCTCGACAAACTTTCAAATGCCGGATATATCTCCATGGAAAAAGGATTTGTCGGAAAGAAAACCAGAACTGTCTGCCAAATAACCCCAGAAGGGCGAAAGGCATTTGAACAATATGTCGAGGCTCTTAAAGAATATTTGAATCTGTAAAACTGATCAACGCATCATCTTTCAAATGACAACGCGCCCATATCATTTGTGGGCGCGTTTCTTCATTTATCCTTTAAAAACTTCTTATATTTATATGACTACAGAATTTTTTTTACACATTTACGTTAAGAAAGTATCCGGTCAAATTAAACACACAATACATTCTCCCTAAGAATGCTCATCACACCGAGAGAATAACAGAAGAAAACAAATGTCTGATTCCTTCAATAGTTATCTTAACCAGATCGACAGTAATGTTTGGCGTGATATCTGCGTCAGAATGGGTGAATTGCGCCATTATTCCAAGGGAGAAGATTTTGTTACAATCGGACATATCGGGAAATATATCGGTTATATCGTTGCAGGCACCTTAAAATACGTAGCATACTCTGATGACGGATCAGAGCATGTCATGGGATTGGTGTTTGACAATGGTTTGGTTGCTGATTGGCCTTTTGCTTTATACGGTAAGAAAGCCAAGCTTTCAATCGTAGCTGCATCCGATTGTGATATATATTGCGTTACAACCCAAGCGATAAACGACCTTATGGAAACAGATCCTCAATTTAAGGATATTGTGATGCACGCGACCGAAGCTGTATATACAACCGTCTATGACCGCTATGTTGACTTATATTGCAAATCTCCCCAACAGCGATATGAGGAATTGCTTTATCTTCACCCTGACTTGTTCAATATGTTCTCATTAAAGGATATAGCATCATTCCTGAATATCACGCCCACTCACCTGAGCCGTCTTAAAAAGAACGATAAAAATTAATTCAATTTTTTATGTGCTCTCAACATTTGTTGAGAGTTTTTTATTTTAAAATATTGGTGTAGTCTAGTAAAAATTTAATCACGCAGAGTCGCAAAGGTTTTATGACGCTAAATGCGGCGCGGAGGTCGTTACCACTCCTGCGAAGGCGCAGAGCCGTTGCGAATAGTCCGAGACGAAAGCATTTGCGGCAATGCTATGGTTTCTTTGGGACTGTGGTCTACACCCTTGTCGCACCACGCACCTGCGGTGCGTGCACCCAACAAGCTTCGCCTGAAATTTTGAGTCAAAGCTTTTCGCGTCAAGCCAAAAGCGGAGCTTTTGAATGGTTTTAATGGTTTAATGATTTAATTATTAATTAATTGAATCAAAAATGGTTTCCTTTGGTTATAATGGTTTGCGGAAAAAGTGGTAAGTGACGAGTTTCCGCGTCTCTGCTTGATGAACGACCATATAATAGGGTTTGTCAGGATCTAAAGTCCAATATGAGTGACGGTTATACATATTTACCGGACAGCTATAATTTTAAAAGAATCAGAATTACCATCTTCTTGCCAATACTCGTTATTCCAAGTATTTTAGTCCTAAATCTGAACAGATAGACTCCATAAATTCTACCCCCCGAAGAACAAGCCAATTATAAAAAATCTCAGTTGGTTTCTATGGAAGCTATGATTGCTCGAGAAGGGATAGGATTGATTCTTGAAGTGTCCGTTTCGAGTGGTATAGGATTTTATGCCGATGGTGTTGTCGTGACTGACAAACCAATCGGGAGAATATATGGAGTGGACAGTGTTAAAATCCTTGACTCTCAACATATGTTGAGAGTTTTTATTTTAATTGGTTATAACTTTACAAATAAAACTTTAGATTCATATCTCGATTTATACACATGAAAATCTTAATTATCTTGGAATCAATTATTTATTAAGATGATAAATATACAAAATAACACAGAGATGAAACAAAAAGTCAAATTCAGCTTGTTCTCCATTATTCTGACTGCGGCCGTTCTAATCCTCTTTGTTGTAGGAGTATTCACGTTGACAGGCAATGAGGAAAAACTCACTCTATTCTGTATTATAATGGGAATGACAACAATCGCAGGGCTTTATTTTTGCCCTAAATCTATTGAAGCAAACGACCACGGCATAACACTACACCGCCTATGGTCTTCACCGAAAGTTTTTCTCTATAGTACGATTCAGTCAGTTGACACCTGCTATCCCTCTATGGGAGGAATAAGATTGTGCGCAAGTGGCGGATTTTTCGGTTACTGGGGATATTTCAGCGACATTACTATAGGCTCATATTTAGGATACTATGGCAGCAGAAGCAACTGTATCCTTTTAAGATTTAACAATGGCAAGCAATACGTTCTCGGTTGTAATAACCCCGTTGCGTTGGTAAACTATATAAAATCAAAAATGAAAGAATAAGCTCTTTTCATTGAAAAACATCGTCTCATATATAAACAGACATCACGCTGAGACGCTTTTGCGTGATTAAGATTTTACAACACCAATAATTAAAATATGAATATGAATAAGTTTGGTCTCAGAATATCAGTCATGATACTATTAGCAAGCATCATAGTATGTTTGTTCGTCTCTTCTTGCAGTCTCGACAAGCGAGTTTCAGTAACCACAGGAAGGTATAATAACATCCCCAATCGATATATCCAGCCACACACCGAAATTGAAATCTCCCGCGATACGATAGCTTCGTACCGTTTCTAAAAGATCGCCCCTAAAGCTAATATTTTATGAAACTGACTCTAAGACTACCTCAAATCGGGGGTCTAAGTATTATTTCCAGATATTAAAGCCCAACAGAACAGCAACACCGTAGAGAGCCATGAGAATTAACCAGTAAACGACTAATTCTAATATTATAGTCAGCCATTTAGACGACACTTTCTTTTTAATTACTCTACCCACGGGCTCACTTATAAACCCGAAGATAAATCCAGAAATAGCACAAACAATAAGAATTACTATCCACATATTGAAGTTGTATAAACTAATTTTTTATTAACATTTGCAAGATATTTTTGAGGCGGTTTTGACACTCGAAGAGGCAGTTTTACACCTTATTACCAACCTCTGACAATGATGTCAACAGCACAGGCTCCGATAAACATTAAGACAGCGTAAACTGCAATCTTTATGTATTTGCGTTTTTTCGCATCTTCAACTTTTGCGATAAGTTTATCTGCGGCAGCAAATACGAAAGCAAGAATCACACCGACTATGGCATAATAGAGAACATGAGTGAGCATATGATTTCTTTTTGACACAAATTTAAGCAAAAAAATTACAATGGATACATAAAATCTCCAATAAATTTGGGAAAATAACAATAAAATAACTGACTCTCAACATTTGTTTAGAATTATGTGTCACGAAATCGCTAATTTTGTGTATCAGTATATATACACTATACAATTTCCGATATGCTCAGATACATCGCTTCAACCGCACTAATCTTCATTGCTGTTCCTGCTATCGCGCAAGAGCCGACTGATAGTGTCAAGACACAAGAACTCAAAGAGGTTGTGGTGCAAGCCCAGATGCAACGCACTTCATCTGCAAAGTCAACCTATACACCATCAGGAAAGCAAAAGAACGCGGCGCAGAATGCAGTGGATCTTCTCCGGCAGATGGCTATCCCTCAGATCCGGATAAACCCGATTGACGAGACCGTTACCGACAATGTAGGCGGTAGCGTAGCCATTTACATCAACTTTCTTGAAGCCTCCAAAGAGGAAATGGAAGGACTGCGCACTGCTGATGTGAGGCGTGTGGAATATCTTGAATTTCCTACCGACCCTCGTTTCCGTGGAGCCGAGAGAGTGATAAACATTATCGTGCAGGAATATGCCTACGGTGGTTATACAAAGGTGAGGGCGAATGAGAATTTCCTTGTCGGTCTGTCAAGCCGAATCAACATATTCTCAAAATTCACTTACAAGAAGATGACCTACGACCTGTATGCCGGAGCCAATAACTGGAACAATCATCATATAGGGAAAACAACAGAGGGTACATACCGTCTGACAGACACTGAAGGAAAGGAATATTCGCTAAATCGTAAGGAAACACTTGAATCATCACATTATAAACAGAACCAATATCCTGTCACCTTCCGGGCCACATATAACAGTGACAAAATCCAGATACGCAATCTTCTTGCTTTTACAAACTTAGGAATACCCACAAATGAATATTCCGGCAAACTGGAGTATTCGCTCAATTCAGTTGAGGGATACTCTTTTGACAGAAAGAATCCGAATCGTTCCAATTCAATTGCTTATTCGGGTACATATTTCTTCGCACTTCCACAGGGATTTTCAGTAGACTTCTCCCCTTCGTTCAACTATACCCACGGCAATGATTATACAGATTATTCTGTATCGAATCAATCTGAGATTTACCGTCATGCCAAAGAAGATGCATACAACTACCGGCTGAATCTATATATCCGTAAAAGTTTCGGACAAAAACATTCTGTAATTTTAGGTGGGAATTATGGTGACAACATCAACCGCTTGCAATATACCGGAGATAATGGATATAACGATAAGTTTCACAACGCTTTTGCTGCAGGAATGGTCGGTTATAATTTTCAGACACAAAAAATATCAGTGAATTTCGATGCAGGTCTGGCATGGGAAAACAGTGATATAAACGGACAGAAAAACAACGACACTTATCCATTCACTCATATAAATGTGAGATATGTTCCAAACCATAAAAACAGTTTCTCCGCTTATTTCCAATATGCGACAAACAGTCCCGGAATATCGGAGAAATCCTCCGATCTGCTTCGTGAAAACGAATTGATGTATATTACAGGAAATCCTTTGCTTGAAAATTGCCGACACACAACCATAAATATTGCATATACATGGATGCCGTCAAATGCTTTTAGCTTGAGCGCATATGGCAGCTATTTCGGCATGTATGACCGTCATTTGCTTGTATATAAACCTTATGAACATGGTAAAGCCCTGTTGCGGTCATATGTCAATGACGGTGATTATTTGAATGGAGAGATTGGATTGGCAGCCAACTTGAAACTTCTTAATGGAAAACTCCAACTCTACGCCAATCCCAGCCAATCGTTCTACAAATCAACCGGTATCTTCAATGAGAATTGCAATTCGTTCCGTGTGACGGCCCAGGCAATCTATTATCTCGACAACTTCTATTTTCAAGCCTATTATGAAAGTCCTCGTAAAAGCATGTTCACTGCTTCACCCCGGATAAGCAAAGGGCGTAATTTCCATAGCGTGACCGTCGGTTGGGCCAACGCCAACTGGAATCTGCGTGTCATGGCAGCTAACTTTTTCAACAAAGGATGGGATGGCGCGACAAACACAACCATTTCACCATATTACAGCGAGTTACAGACTATCATCGGTACATCTTCTCATCCCCGTATAAATTTAACATCCACTTATACATTCGGCTACGGCAAGAAAGTACAGCGTGGTAACGAAGTCGGCGAACAATCCGGCGCAGCATCGGCAATATTAAAATAACAACATATTCAAAATGAAAAGCTTAGTCACCCATATTATTCTCTGTCTTATGGTGGTGTCCGCATTAGCGCAGGAGAATCTTGCAGTAAAATATACCGTTCAAAACCGCGATACAGACAGCGGCAAACTATATTCATACGAAATGGTCTTGGTCGCTAATCCTCAAAAATCTTTGTTCTACAACACAGAGAGTCTATACTGCGACTCCTGCAATTCCACACCAGAAGGCAAAGCTAAATTGCGAGACATACAGATGAAGGCATGGAGAGTGGTACATCCTGATGGAACTGTAACAATGGATGGGCGCAAACTCGGCTTAGCTCCCGAAAAGAAGCAGTTCCTGTACGTTGCAAAAGATCATAAAGCTGGAGAGCTAACAGTATACGACCATAAAGGAGAAGGATTGTACCGTTACACTGAACCTATGTCGGATATTGAATGGAAGATTATGGAAAATTCTACAAAAAACATATTGGGATATGAATGCATGATGGCACAATCCGACTATCATGGACGCACCTGGACAGTTTGGTTCGCGCCAGAGATTCCGATTCAAGACGGTCCATGGAAATTACGAGGATTACCTGGAGTTATACTTGGTGCAGAAGGAGAAAATGACTTCCATATCGAAGCAACTGAAGCGGGAATTACATCGTTGCCAGTTCCAGATATGTATTTGGTCAGAGATTACGAAAAAGGTGAACGCAAGAAAATACTTGCCGACCATGAGCATTATATCAACAATCTGGAAAGCATCTTGGCTGCACAAGGGATAAAAATCAATGGAGATGGTTCACCAGCTAATCTACCGAAATATGATCGTCAAAGAAGAGCTTGGGAAACAGACTATTAGACGTTGTTTAAAAATATATGTTAATCAGGAGATTCATATCCGAGACAGATTTTTCTGGTAGATCCCGCTATGCTCCTTCGCCTTAAATGTATTTGGTCTAAAAATCTGCCGTCCATGATTAATATTCATTTTAAACAACTTCTTAACCGCTACTTATTCAAAATGAAAATACTAAAATACATCTCATTTATTCTTTTAGTTGGTTTAGTTTCCTGTTCAGACGAACCGGAGCAAACTGATAATCTGACAATCCAACCCTTGATTCAATCGGTATGCGATTATGACAACAAAGAGTTCAACGCTCCGGAAAATCCACCTGAATACTACATAATCAATTCCGCCCGCGACCTGACAAATCTTCCGAAGGGAACGCTGGATTGGCATACCGAGTCAGTATGCACTAAAGTTGATTTTGCTAAGAAAACTCTTATCATAACAACTTCAGTCATTTATTGCGAACCAACCATTGGCGAGGATGATTGGAACTGGGCAATGGCTGAATATGTATTGACAAAAGACTACACGCTGAATATCCGGTACTCAAACTGCTCTGTTTTACCTAATACCAAATATTCTGAGAAATGTAAGATTCAGTTTGGTTTCACCGCAGACAAAATACCTTCAGACACAAAATTAACCATAACCGAAAGCATGGTAGTAATACAACCTAAATAAATTGAAACCAAAATAATTTGTTATGCGTGATGGTAACCATTCGAATCAAATGGACAAGCATTCAATCATCGGATTCCTGATAACATTACTCCTGATATTTTGCGGGTGCTCAACGCATCGCAGGGTTGACGGATGGTATCCGATTGCTGATTATCCGGATAATTCGGTTATTGGCAAACCGTTGATTACGGTCAAAGACTTTGATAAGATTACAATTTTAAAAGACACTTTTATCATAGAAGGAGATACTGTCGTTCAGTTTTTGATTCAAGGACGTGTTAAATCAGAAAAACGAAAACAATGGGCAGATGGCACGGAGCAGTTGATTGGCAAAAGACTTGGCTTCATCTTCAACGACTCTGTGATTACCGCACCCAAGATCAACGCAAGAATCGAAAGCGGTAATTTCCAAATAACCAGTCCCGACACAGTTCTACTCAAAAGTATCTTTTCTGATTTGGAAGCTATTTCTGGTCCAACCTCGTCACAATGACAGGTTGTATCAAGCATCAGATACTAAAAGTCCGCCCCTAAAGCTAAATTTTTATGAGACGGACTCTAAATTTGCAAACTAATAAAAGTATGAAGAATAACCTGGTAAAATCATTCCTTGTAGTTGTGTTCTCAATGAGTTTTCTAAGTTCTTACGGACAGTGTGAAGAAAAGATAAAAGATTTCTACATCACCTATATGCAGAACTCCGAGAAGAATGAAGGAGCAAACGTAGAGTTAATGAAAAATCACATGTCACCGAAGTTGATTGCAAAACTCGCAAACTACACAAAGCAATATGATGCTGACGCAGTCATTCATGCACAAGATGTCTCTAAATACGGCATGGAGTCACTCATAGTTGTTCCATCGGGAAAAGACAACAGGTATTTAGTTAAATACAAATGGGCACCCGAAAGTAATTACACTTCCATTCCTGTAAGAGCCATCATTACCAACGGCAAACTCACGTTTCTGGATATATCCCCGATTGACACCCATACCGATCGGTAAGAGTTATTCTGATACCACCGAAAGAAATCGCTTAATATCTTTCTATATCGCGTCGGCAACTGCAACGTATTCGAGAGAGAAATCATATAATTTTTAAACAAATGGGACAAATGTCCCATGATTTCTCAATTCATACTACTATATTTGTAAAATAACTAACTCTTTTGATCATGAAACTGAGAATCTATCTATTGGCAGTATCGGCAATAATAACTGCATCCTCTGTTAATGCAAAAAATGATGCACGTGCCGACATATACTTCACAAATGGTACGTCGACGGAATGTGTGGAGCTGAAGCTGCCCTCCAGCTGGCAAGACAAGGTGGAATATACAACCGATGGCAGGAAGCAAAAGATCCATGCTGACAGTATAGACCATATTCTGCTGTATCACGTGGACGTGCCCGAGCGTAAGGCCTTCGTCCGCAGAAACCCCGTAGGTGCTTTCGACCACAAGAAGAATGAATTGAAGAACTGGAAAGCCAAAAATTGGCAATTCCTTGAATCGGCCGGTGAGCATCTGTATTATTGGGTCTCCTTTTGGAAAGTGAAAGTTAAGAAAGACGGCTTTTCGTTTACACTTGGCGCAGATGCAAGTTCTTACGGCACTCCATATTATTTCCAGAAGCCTGGAAATCCCCTGACGCTCAATATTCCGGCGAACCCCTACCGCACAGGGGTAACCCGCGACTGGCTTTGCGTCTATCTCGGTGATGACCCTGAATTGGTGAAACGTGTTTCTGAAAAAGGTTATTACAGTAAAAAGCCGAAGGATGCCTTTAGACATAAGGGCAACGACTATAACCCTTTCTTTTTCGAGGAAATAGCCGTTGACTACAATCCTCAATAAGTTTTTAGGAAATCAATAATTTACCTGTATCATGAAAAGACTGATAAGTGTTATCATCCTAAACGTTCTCGTTGCGCTTACAACAACAGTGTTTGCTTCTGGCTCCGGGACATGGACATGGTGCGACATACATCTTAAAATCAATCAGCAGATCCCATATGGTTATGCCTCGAAAAAGCCGGCAAAAACTGTTCATCATGGAGGGAGATTGGACGTCCCGATTTCAAGAAAGGACGGCTGCGGTTTAAGTTTAATAAAATGTATTCCTATTTAGGAACTCTTCATATTATGAAGAATACAGATTTGGCACCCAGCTATCTTCCACACAAAACCAAAGACGCGAGAAAATGGGTCGAAGTATTTTTCGGTGACGACCATGCGGTGATTGAAAAATACAGAAACGGGGAGTACGAGGCCTCGGATTGGGGAAACAAATACACCGATTATTCCAAGATAATTGAGGACTACACCCCGTCATCCGGCAACAATTGAGTTTCTAAAGCCTTTCTTAGAATTATATTACATTGTAAAAATCCTGAATGAAACGAACCGGAGTTCTCTTAGCTATCTGCATGCAGCTCGTCGGATGCCAAAACAATGGCGAAGACGAGCCACCTATGCGCGAGCCTGATTATGTGAAGATGGAAGATGGCGTGACAGTCTTTGAGGCTCCAGCCGATGGTTGCGACCTGACAATCAACTTCTCAACGAACACAGTATGGAATGTGGAATACGGACGATACGCAGAAGGATATGTCGCAGCACCACTACAAGAGAGCGGTGGCGCCGGCAACCACAAAATGACAGTGACCGTGACACCAAACGTAGGTGTCGATGCTCTGCCCCGCTCCTTCCAATTCTCCATAAAGGCAGGACTGGCCTCAGCTGAAATCACAATCACTCAGCAGCCAAATATAATCCAATTGCCTGATGAAGCGGAGGTGCGTACCTACCTGATTCAGCTTTACAACGACGCAGGTCTGGCCAATTGCAAATGGGCGGCCAAATGGGGTTCCGACTTACCGATCAACGAATGGGGTCCGGAGGTGAATTACGAGAAAGGCCGGCTGAATCTATATCTGAGCGACCGCAAGCTGAAGGGCAAGATCAACCTTTCTGGGTGCAAAGCGCTCGAGAGCCTCCGCTGCTCCAAAAATCAGATTTCGGAAATCAATGTGTCCAACTGCCCGCTGCTCAATTATATCGATGCCACAAACGTTGGTTTGAAAAGTATCAATCTTGAGGGTTGCCTAAGTATCAACCGCCTCTCGGTGCCATACAATCCTTTGACCGATATTGATATAGCATGGTCGTCCACAATAAGCGAGCTTCAGGTTCATGACTGTAATTTAACCACAATCGACTTGGAACGCTGTGAGTGGCTTAGTACAGTTGGAGTGAATAATAACCGCCTCCGCGACATCAATATCCCGCGACGAGGGCACCTGCGCCTGTTCTTTTGTTACTCCAACGAACTCAGCACCCTTGACCTTAGCAACACACCGCTGCTTCAGCTGCTCAACTGCGGTGAGAACAACCTCACCGAACTTAACGTCAAGGGTTGCCCCCGACTCCACGCTCTCTACTGCTACGACAACCGCCTCAGTAGTGTGGACGTGGACGACCAAAAGAATGTCCTCTCGCAATATTACTGTTATTCCAACCTATTCGGAACGCTCAACCTCGATGGCTTTCGCGAACTCAGCGAACTGCATTGCTCCGACAATGGCCTAACAAGCCTCAACATTGCCGGCTGCAAAAAAATCCGCTGGTTGTATTGCAGCTACAACAAGCTCGACGAGCTCGACATCAGCGCGCCCGATCGTGACACATTCGAGCGACTCGACTGCTCATACAACCGTATGCGCAAAATCGACATCACATCAATGCGCCCCCTGCGCCTCTGGTGCCAGGGCAACCTCATCGGAGGCGAAATCCCTGAGCACTTCGACCGTCTGCTCGAATTTGAATACGATGTCCGCTACGAATATTACCCCGAAAACAGTACATACACCGACCGTGGGTACGGCTGGTACTACCCAGGCGAACCCGAAAAGATGCAACATTGCCGCTGATGCCAGTTGCAATAAACCTAAAAAAGCAATAGGCGGTAACCTCCTTTTTATCGGAGCGTTACCGTCTATCTTATTTATTGGATATTAACCTATTACGCCTCGATGGCAGCTTGAGCGCAGCTTACGCGGGCGATTGGCACGCGGAAGGGTGAGCAGCTTACGTAGTTCATGCCAAGGTTTGCACAGAACTTAACTGAGCTGGGTTCGCCACCATGCTCGCCACAGATACCAACTTTGAGGTCGGGACGGGTTGAGCGACCTTTCTCAACACCCATCTTCACGAGCTGACCCACACCGTCCTGATCAAGAACCTCGAACGGATCAACTTTGATGATTCCATGGTCTTTGTAGAATTTCAAGAACTTGGGAGCGTCATCACGTGAGAAACCAAATGTCATCTGAGTAAGGTCATTGGTTCCGAATGAGAAGAACTCTGCAACCTCTGCAATCTCGTTTGCTGTGAGGGCTGCACGAGGAACCTCGATCATTGTTCCTACTTTGTAGATCACAGTGTCACCTTTCTCCTCAAATACTTTAGCAGCAGTTGTGTTGATGACATTTGCCTGGTTCTGGAGCTCTTTGAGTGAACCTACAAGAGGTATCATGATCTCGGGAAGAACCTTGATGCCACGGGCTTTGCAAGCAAGCGCAGCCTCAATGATGGCACGTGTCTGCATCTCTGTGATTTCAGGATATGTGATTCCAAGACGGCAACCACGGTGACCGAGCATCGGGTTGAACTCCTCGAGTGAATCAACTTTTGCCTTAACCTCTTCGAGTGTCAGACCCATCTCCTGAGCGAGCTCTTTCTGAGTAGCTGTCTGATGAGGAACAAACTCATGCAACGGGGGATCAAGCAGACGTACAGTCACACCGTATCCATCCATAGCCTCGAAGATACCCTCGAAGTCACCACGCTGCATCGGAAGAAGTTTAGCAAGAGCGGCGCGACGACCTTCCTCATCTGAAGCAAGAATCATCTCACGAACAGACTTGATACGATCGCCCTCGAAGAACATGTGCTCTGTGCGGCAAAGACCGATACCTTGTGCACCGAAACGGCGTGCCTGTTTTGCATCGCGGGGTGAATCGGCATTTGTGCGTACAAGTGTCTTTGCATATTTATCTGAGAGATTCATTATAGCACCGAAGTCACCATCGAGCTCAGGCTCTGTTGTGGGCACCTGACCATCATACACATCACCGGTTGAACCGTTGAGTGAAATCCAGTCACCCTCATGATAAACTTTACCGTCCATCTCTACAGTCTTAGCCTTGTAGTCAACAAGAATTTCGCCTGCACCGGAAACACAGCATTTACCCATACCACGGGCTACAACGGCTGCGTGAGATGTCATACCACCACGCATTGTGAGGATACCCTGGGCAACTGCCATACCACGGAGGTCTTCAGGAGAAGTCTCGATACGGACAAGAACAACTTTCTTCTTCTTCTCTGCCCACTCCTCTGCATCATCAGCCTGGAATACGATCTGGCCGGTTGCTGCACCTGGAGATGCGGGAAGACCCTTGGCAACTACTTTCGCACGTTTGAGAGCATCCTTATCGAATACGGGGTGAAGGAGCTCATCAAGTTTCTGAGGCTCTATGCGGAGAAGGGCTGTCTTCTCATCGATCTCGCCTGCACGGAGAAGATCCATAGCGATCTTAACCATAGCGGCACCTGTGCGCTTACCGTTACGGGTCTGAAGCATCCAGAGCTTACCATCCTGGATAGTGAACTCCATATCCTGCATATCCTTGTAGTAGTCTTCAAGACGTTTTGCAATAGCTATGAGCTCTGCAGCGCATACAGGCATTGACTCTTCAAGTGAAGGATATTTATCGCGACGCTCTTCCTCAGAGATTCCCTGAAGTTTTGCCCAGCGGCGTGAACCTTCCACTGTGATCTGCTGCGGTGTGCGGACACCTGCAACAACATCCTCACCCTGAGCATTGATAAGATACTCACCATTGAAGATGTTCTCACCGGTCGCAGCATCGCGGCTGAAAGCAACACCTGTTGCAGAGTTGTTACCCATGTTACCGTAAACCATTGCCTGAACGTTAACGGCTGTACCCCACTCCTCGGGGATCTGGTTCATGCGGCGGTAAAGGATAGCACGCTCATTCATCCAGCTGTCAAATACAGCGCAGATACCACCCCAAAGCTGCTCCCATGCAGACTCGGGGAAATCCTTGCCTGTATAATCTTTCACAGCTGCCTTGAAACGTTTTACAAGCTCCTTGAGATCGTCAACATCAAGTTCATTGTCGAACTTAACGCCTTTCTCCTCTTTAACTTTGTCCATGATAGCCTCGAAAGGATCGATGTCTGTCTTGCTCTTCGGCTTCATACCAAGAACTACGTCGCCATACATCTGGACAAAACGACGGTAGCTATCCCATGCGAAACGGGGGTTACCGCTCTTCTCAGCCATTGTTGCTACAGTTGCATCGTTCATACCGAGGTTAAGCACGGTATCCATCATACCCGGCATGGAAGCGCGGGCTCCGGAACGAACTGATACAAGAAGAGGATTGGAGGGATCGTCAAATTTGTTGCCTGTAAGTTTCTCTACATGTGCAATCGCTTGCTCTACCTCGGCCTTGATATCTTCAACAACCTTATCACGGCCATATTGAGTGTATTCTGTGCAGACTTCTGTGGTAATGGTGAAACCGGGAGGTACCGGCATTCCCAAAAGATTCATTTCCGCAAGGTTTGCTCCCTTGCCGCCAAGGAGGTTTCTCATTGACGCATTACCTTCGGCCTTACCATCGCCGAACGTATAAACTTTTTTTGCCATAGAGGTTATAAAAATTTAATTATGACTTAATTAAAATATAAAATTTCTATCTTTAAAACATTTGTGTTTTCAAGGAAGATATGCAAACTTCATATCTGCTTCTTAATTAGCAACTGCAAATATAATAATTTGTTGTTAATTTTTAGTATTTTTGCACTGAAAAAGTAATATTTAAGAAACTGATGGGAAGAAAACGAAAAAATCTGCCTGAACTTCATAATATAGAAATAACCGGAGTTGCAGCCGAAGGTAAGGCTTTGGCAAGAGTGGCACTAAGCGAAAACGATGAGAACAAAATCGTGATATTCATACCGTTTGGTGCTCCCGGAGATATCGCTGACATAAAAATAGACCGCAAGAAACACAGCTATGCTGAAGCTCATATAGAAAGGATAGTAAAGCCTTCGGAAATCAGAATAGAGCCAAAGTGCAAGCATTTCACAATCTGCGGCGGATGCAAATGGCAGCATCTCCCCTACGAGGAGCAGCTTAAATTCAAGCAGCAGCAGGTTTGCGATGCTCTCGAACGCATAGCAAAAGTGGAATTGCCTGAAATATCTCCGATTCTCGGGTCTGAGAAAGCATGGCAATACCGCAACAAAATGGAATACACATTCTCAGATAAAAAATGGCGTACCTGGGAGGATGTAAAATCAGGAAAGGAATTCAACGATTCGGGAAATGCACTTGGATTCCACATTCCCGGCGCTTTCGACAAAGTATACCATATAGATGAGTGTTTCCTGCAGGACGATCTTGGAAACCGTATCCGAAATTTTATTTTCAATGAAGCGGAAGCAATGGGTCTTACGTTTTACAATATCCGTCAGAACTGCGGATTGCTGCGCACGTTGATGATACGTATTGCATCAACAGGTCAGGTAATGGTCTGTCTTGTATTCGGTGAGGACCGTCCGGAGGAAAGCAGACTGCTTCTTGATAAAATTTCGAAACAATTTCCGGAGATTACATCTTTGCTCTATGTTGTCAACCTGAAACTTAACGATACAATATCAGATCAGAAAATAATTTCATACAAAGGTCCTGAATATATAGAGGAAGAGATGGAAGGATTGAAATTCAGGGTAAATGCCAAATCTTTCTATCAAACCAACTCCGCACAGGCATACGAGTTATATAAAGTTGCCCGACACTTCGCCGGTCTTGACAAAGAATCCGAAACCGAAAAACCCTTGGTATACGACCTTTATACCGGTACAGGGACAATAGCCAACTTCGTTGCCCGCAATGCACGTAAAGTCATCGGGATTGAATACGTAGAAGAGGCTATAGCTGATGCTAAGCTTAATGCTGAGGTCAACGGTCTTGATAATACACTCTTCTATGCAGGAGACATGAAAGATATCCTTACAGACGATTTCGTGAAAGAGCATGGAAGGCCGGATGTAATGATAATCGACCCGCCACGTGCCGGCATGCATGAGGACGTCATAAAGGTGATTCTTAATGCACGTCCGGAGACAATCGTATATGTAAGTTGTAACCCTGCTACACAAGCGAGGGACCTTGCCCTGCTCGATCCCTCTTACCGTGTGACAGACGTACAGCCGGTTGACATGTTCCCACACACCCACCACGTTGAGAATGTGGTAAGGTTATCACTGAGATAAATCTGGAAATCCGGTTTATCATAGAGTATAAAACGGAGCCCCCTCACCCCACTTCCAGTCTCCCGGAGCCAGAGCCGCAAAGTTAAATTTACCGATCCCGAGATCGATAGCCGACTTTGGCGTAGCAGGGATAGACCGCGCTGTCAGCATTCCGTTTTCATCCAGTGTAACCCGGACTGGCTGCTTATTGAGTGATGAAGGAGCGCACGCCAACGCACCAAGTGAATCAGGAAGCCAAGGATATTTTTCTTTAGCTTCCTGATATTTCATATCATTTCCCTCAAAGAAATCCCGAGGTAAAAGCTGATGACGATGAATCATACTTGAAGCAAGTCTTGCGATCACACCGGGTCCAGACTTTGCTTCAAAACCAAAGGATACAATAAAAGGCAGTTTCTCATACACATGTCGTGTGACATCAACATGCTCTTCCGAGAAAGTGCCTCCTATAAAACATGTTCCAAGCCCCAAAGACGTTGCCTTCATCACAAACTGCTCCGCAAAAAAGCCAGCTCTCTCCTCCGTATTGGGAAATGTCGGATCGATCACGCATGCCAGATAATTACGTGCATTCTTGAAAAAACCATAACTGCGCGTGAATCCTCGGAATGGATCATCATTGTCAAACACTAGCTGGAAATTCAGTCCGGCTTCATGCGTATTTATCATAGTGACCTCAGACTGCAACGCTCTGCGCAGATCGTCGGTCACTCTATCAGTAGAATAAGATCTCACCGAATGGCGAGACCTTATCATTTCAATCGTATATTCTCCTATCATATTCTATTTAAGAGTCTATTTATATATCCTCTTCAATTTCAATCTGCACATCAAACTCTTCAAGGAACTGCATGGTAGCGGCTATATAATCAGCCATAACCACATCGTCTTCCACAAATGGAACTCTCCTGCGATATTCAGCCATTACGGTCTCAATATAGGGAGAGGATTTCAACGGACGCCTGAAGTCTATTCCCTGCGCGGCATTCATAAGTTCAACAGCAGCGATATATTTAAGATTGTCGACAATCTTATGCAGTTTGACAGCCGCATTGGCTCCCATCGACACAAGATCCTCCTGTCCGTTGGAACTTACTATTGAATCACAAGAAGCCGGCCAAGCATACATCTTGTTTTGACTTACCATTGAAGCGGCAGCATACTGAGGTATCATGAATCCGGAGTTAAGTCCCGGATGAGCAACAAGGAATTCCGGCAAACCTCGCTGTCCGAGTATAAGCTGTGCAACCCTTCGCTCGGAAATATTACCAAGCTCATGAAGAGCAACGCCCATATAGTCAAAGGCAAGAGCCAATGGCTCTCCATGGAAATTACCACCGGACACAACAAGATCCATTTCCGGGAATACAGTGGGATTATCCGTGACAGAGTTTATTTCTGTATGAAGAATATCAGTCACGTGATTCATGGCATCCTTAACGGCACCATGCACCTGAGGAATACATCTGAAGGAATAAGGATCCTGCACATGCTCTTTTTCCCTGGCTATAATCTCGCTGCCTTTAAGCAGGGAGCGGAATATCATACCTGTCTCAATCTGTCCTTTGTGCGGTCTAACCTGCTGTATACAGTCGAAGAATGGCTCTATTCTTCCGTCAAAAGCCTCAAGCGACATAGCACCGAACAGATCGAAACAATTCACAAGATGCCACCCGTCGATCAATGCCTTTATGCCATTGGCACTCATAAACTGAGTTCCGTTAAGCAATGCAAGTCCCTCTTTTGACATCAGACGGATAGGCTTCCATCCAAAGATATTCAGAGCTTCGATGCTTCTGATTCTTTTACCTTGACACCATACTTCTCCTTCTCCGATGAGAGGCAGGAAAAGATTTGCCAACGGCGCGAGGTCACCTGAAGCCCCGAGAGAGCCACGGTCAAACACCACGGGAAGCACGTCATTGTTATACATGTCAAGAATTCTTTCAACCGTCTGCACCTGAACTCCGCTGAATCCCATTGTCAATGCATGCGCCTTAAGAAGCAACATCAGCTTCACGATAACCTTGTCCACCGGAGTACCCACACTGCATGAATGGCTTTTCACCAGATTCTCCTGAAGAGTGGATAACTCATCCTGAGAGATATGTTTATTGCATAATGAGCCGAAACCTGTGGTAACCCCGTAAATCGGCACAGTATTTTCGTCTGTTTTCTTATCAAGATATTCGCGGCATGCAGCTATCCGCGAGCGTCCTTCTTCTGATAAAACAAGTTTTGTGCCGCTTTTTAATATCCTTTCTATCAGATCATACGTCAATTCCGATGATCCTATTGCATAAATATCCAGTCTTTCCATGGTATAATGGTATATAAGTATTATTAGAAGTTGTTTAAAAATGAATGTTAATCAGGGGCGGCAGATTTTTAGGCAAAATGCATTTAAGGCGAAGGAGCATAGCGGGCTATGTGACTGAGCCGCGAATGCATTTTGGCAAAAATCTGACGGTCTTCCTGAAATTTTAATTCGATTAAACATAATTTAAACGTTAGATTCCTTTTAAGTTGTTTAAAAATACCTGTTGTCCCGCATATCCGGGCAGATTTTTCCTTTTGATTCAGGCACATAGCCCGCTATGCTCCTGAATCTGCAAGAAAAAAATCTGCCTCGGATATGCGTCCCCTGATTAACATTGATTTTTAAACAACTTCTAAATTTTCACATACAACCCGTCCTTTGCTTATGACGGTGTTTACACAATTCATTCCAACATAATAGGGCAACATCCGATAGTTGTCAAATTCAAGAATCAACATATCACCACTCTTCCCTACTTCCAGAGATCCTGTTTCACCGGCGAGATCAAGCGCGGCGGCTCCGTTTAGAGTCAATGCCGTTATCGTTTCCTCGATTGTCATATTCATATATATGCATGCCAAAGCGATTGTCAAAGGTATCGAACCGCTGAAACATGATCCGGGATTAAGATCTGTAGCAAGCGCCACCGCCGCACCGGCTTCAATAAATTTTCTTGCCGGGGCAAAAGGTTCTTTTAAAGCGAAAGCTGTAAGAGGCAATAATGTAGCGACAGTCCCGGCTTCAACCATCCTTTTGATGCCGGCATCACTCACATGCAGCAGATGGTCAGCGGATACAGCGTTGAGTTCGGAAGCCAACTCCGCGCCACCAAGAGTAACTATCTCGTCTGCATGAAGCTTGAGCTTGAAACCGATATCTTTCGCAGCTTGCAGGAAGCGACGGGAATCCTCTATCTCGAATACATTCTTCTCTGTGAATATATCGCAGAATTGTGCTTTATCCTTCACTGCGGGCAGCATCTCCCTGATCATCATATCCACATACTCTCCGGTGCGTCCCTTATACTCCTTGGGTACTGCATGCGCACCCAAAAAGGTAGATACAATCCTGAGTTTCTGTTCCGGTGCATCTGCAAGATGTTGGATAACATCAAGCATCTTCACCTCGGATTCCGTATCAAGTCCATAACCGCTTTTTGCCTCGACAGTAGTAACTCCCATCTCGACCATACGGTCTATAAACCATTGCGCCTTATCAGCAAGAGAACCGGCACTTTCGGTTCTGGTAGCATTGACTGTTGACTGTATGCCTCCTCCTCTTTCCATTATACTCATGTAAGAGTCGCCCTTAAGCCTCCATTCGAATTCATCGGGCCGGTATCCGCCGAATATAAGATGAGTATGAGAATCCACAAAACCGGGTAGAACCACCCGCCCTCCTGCATCAATTATCCTGTAATTGTCCGAGGAATATGTGCTCGGGAAATCATCATCATCTCCACACCATGATATAACACCATCTGTCACGACAATAGCGCCATGATCAATAATGTTAAGATGCCCCATATCTTTGCCCTTTGCTGCGGCAAAACCCATGGGAGTCACTATTCTGGCATTTCTTATCGCGATATTATTCATTGATGCGCAATTATTTCATTCACCATTGCTATGATCTCTGATTCCTTCTTGTCTGCCTCCCTTGAAATTTCAGCAGCCTCATGGAGAAGAGCTTCCGCCTTAACCCTGTTTTTCAATCCTGAAGCATTGATCTTGACATTGAGGTAGGCGCCTTGTACAGCAGCTCTGGCTGCCAACGCACCGACACCGGCATCACTTACGGAAGCCGGATTCCCTTTAGCAGCCATCGATTTGAGAATATCAAATGTCTCAAAGGCAGTTTTCATTGTGCGCAAGGGAACTTCCGTAGCATAGAGTGTTGCTGATTCAAGAGCTTCGCTACGAGCCGCTTTTTCAGCTTCTGTCTTTTTGGGCATGGAGAACACAGCCATTATTCTATTGAATGCCTCGGTATCCTCATCTACAAGATGAATCAACTGATCCTGCAACGATCTCCCCTTCTCTGCAACATCTGAGAATTCTTCCCATCTGTCATCCCATCCGGCCTTATGTGCCGACAGATTCGCCACCATAGTGCCGAGAGCCGCAGCAAGGGCGCCCATATAGGCAGAGATTGATCCTCCACCCGGTGCAGGCGACTCAGAAGCTGTCTCGTCTGCAAAGCCACGACATGTCAGATCCACAAGTTTCTTTGTATCGCCGTCTGCTTCGAGCATATACTCAATCACCTTCTCTGATGGATCAAACGGTTTCAGCTCATCAAGTCCCATGGACTTGACTGCGATTTTTATTATCTCGCTATCCGGTATACCTGACGAACGCTGTTGCATACGCAGATAATGTTTTCCGGCATCGATCAACGCACGCTTCGGTATCAACCCGACAATCTCCGTTCCTGTGACACGTATTCCTCGCGCAGCCGCAGCCCGCGACACTTCATCAAACGCTATATGCAGCGGAGTAACGCCCATGTCGGTTATATTCATTGAAACCTGAGCGATACCATATTCATCTATAAACCATCCTATTGCCTTTGTTGCCTTGAGCGTGCCCGGCAGCATGATTGTATTTCCCTCTGCATCTTTCATCGGCTTACCGTTCGGTTTTCCACCTTCACGTTTAGGCCGGCCTTTTTCCCGGACATCAAATGCTATGGCATTTGCACGTCTTGTAGAGGTTGTGTTGAGATTGAAGTTGACTGCAATCAGGAAATCGCGAGCTCCGACAGCCGTGCAGCCGGTGCGTGCCACATCTTCATCATAAGGACGGTCTCCGAAATCGGGACCTTTCCCCTCTTTACCCATCCTCTCTGCCAGGCCTTCATATTCACCTTCGCGACAAACGGCAAGGTTTTTCCTTTCCGGAGCGAATGCCGCCGCCTCATAACAATAACAAGGTATATTCAACTCCTCTGATGCTCGTTTCGCAAGACCTCTCGCAAGCTCCGCACACTCTTCGAGAGTGACACCGCTTACAGGAATCAGCGGACATACATCTGTAGCTCCCATACGCGGATGCGCACCGTGATGCTCCCGCATATCTATGAGTTCGGCTGCCTTTCGCATCCCCCTCAAAGCTGCCTCAACAACAGCCTCAGGCTCTCCGACGAATGTCACCACCGTGCGGTTGGTCGCCTCTCCGGGATCAACATCGAGCAAACGCACCTCCCCGCCTTTCTCTATTTCTGCTGTGATAGCGTTAATTATATCTTTATCGCGACCCTCTGAGAAGTTGGGCACGCATTCTATTATCTTTTTCATCTTATGTATGCAATTTTATGCAATTATTATATTAACGAGTTTATCAATGATTCATCCGCAATGAACGGTTCGGTTATCATAAATCCATTTTCAGATTGAGTCTCGTTCCATTCCTTCACTGTCGACATTGCGTTCTCATTACGGGCCCAGCTTCTGCGGGCAACACCTCCCATCACGTCCCAGAGCATAGCCTGACGCAATATATTGTCAACTCTTTCAGAGCCATCACAGACCATTCCGAAACCACCGTTGATAGCTTTTCCGATACCGACACCACCGCCGTTATGAAGAGCCACAAGACTCATACCTCTCGCACAGTTGCCTGCGAAACACTGCACAGCCATGTCTGCCATCACATTCGATCCGTCCTTTATGTTGGATGTCTCTCGGAAAGGTGAATCAGTGCCGCTTACATCGTGATGATCTCGGCCAAGCATTATCGGACCGACTTCTCCGTTTCTTACCATCTCATTAAAACGCAATGCGATCTTAAGACGCCCCATTGCATCCTGATAAAGGATACGTGCCTGTGTGCCGACAACCATGGCGTTCTTCTCCGCATCTCGTATCCAGTTGTAATTATCCCTATCCTGCCCGCGACGGTCGGGGTCTATACATTCCATTGCGGCTTTATCTGTCTTCACAAGATCCTCGTGCTTCCCACTAAGACAAACCCAACGGAAGGGTCCATAACCATAATCAAACAGCATCGGACCCATTATATCCTCCACATAAGACGGCCATATGAAACCATCCTTCTCATCTACACCATTACGTGAAATCTCCTTGACCCCGGCATCATATATCGCTTTCATGAATGAATTCCCATAATCGAAGAAATATGTTCCACGGGCTGTCAACTCTTTTATAGCATTGAAATGACGTTTCAGAGTGCTGTCCACAAGTTCTCTGAATTTCGAAGGATCATCATGCAGAAGCTTTGTCCGCTCTTCAAAAGATATTCCGGCAGGACAATATCCTCCCTCGTACACGGCATGACATGATGTCTGATCACTGAGCAATTCTATTTTCTTATCATGTTCAACAGCGTATTCAAGCAGATCCACCACATTTCCATGATAAGCCACCGATATAGGCCGCTCCTCTTTCATAGCCACTTCGGCAAGACGGAACGCTTCCGGAATATTATCTGTGATTTCCGATACCCAACCCTGATTCTTACGGGTCATTATACGGGAAAGATCCACCTCCGATATGATTGCAGCCGCACCTGCGATTTCAGCAGCCTTGGGCTGAGCACCACTCATGCCTCCGAGTCCGGAGGATACAAACAGGTGTCCGCGAAGATCACCGTCCTGTGGCACTCCAAGTTTCATACGGCCGGCATTCAGGAGAGTATTGAATGTGCCATGCACGATTCCTTGCGGCCCTATATACATCCAGCCTCCGGCTGTCATCTGACCGTAATTGGCAACACCCATCTGCATGGCTTCATGCCAGTCGTGAGGATTATCAAAAAGTCCCACCATCATTGCATTGGTTATTATAACCCTTGGCGCATCTTTCTTAGAAGGGAATAGACCCAACGGATGTCCTGACTCGATAACCAGTGTCTGCTCATCAGTCAGCTGTTCAAGATATTTCTTGATCAGGCGGTACTGCAGCCAATTCTGACACACCTGCCCGGTCTCGCCATATGTGACAAGCTCATACGGATACAACGCGATATCAAAACAGAGGTTATTGTCAATCATAACCTGAAATGCTTTCCCTTCGGTGCAATTCCCCTTGTATTCATCTATCGGCTTTGCCGCAAGATCTCCTTCAGGACGGAACCGGTAGGCATAGATACGTCCTCTGGTTCTCAACTCCTCAAGAAATTCAGGTGCAGCCTTCTCATGTAATTCAGGAGGAAGATAACGCAATGCATTTTTCAAGGCTGTCTTGGTTTTATCCGGTGAAAGAGTGTATCCACGGTCGGGTGCGCGACGGATACCGTCCTTAAACTGAGGCATCTCAGGCCATTCGGCGTCAAGAAGAATCTTGCTGTTTTCCATTATGGTATGTTTTACTTGTAAAATAATCTATAAATAATTTAGAGTTTGTCTCTTAATCTCCACAAAGTTAGAAACTATTCGCATTCCAGCAAATTATTTACACATATTCTACAACAGATTATAGAAATCAGCCCAATATAAATAAAGAATGCGCTGCGGAATGTTGAATTCCGCAGCGCATAGTGATTTTTATGTCAGTAATATTACATAACCTTGAGATCACGAAGAACCTGATCTATGTGCTCCTCGGCTTTCTTCACGATTGCCTCGTAATCCTCTTTATTCTTCATGTCCTCGCGAACCTCAACATAGAATTTGATCTTAGGCTCAGTTCCTGAAGGACGGATAGACACCTTGTCACCTGCTTCAGTGAAGAACTGGAGAACATTAGATGTCGTGGGGAAGTCAAGTTTTGTAACTTCACCGGTCTTAAGATTTCTGCAATTGAGGTCAGAATAATCTTTAATGCATGTTACCGCACTTCCTGCCAACTCCTTCGGAGGATTCTCACGGAATTCCTTCATCATTGCCACGATTTCCTCAGCTCCGCTCTTTCCGGGACGAACAACGCTTACACCACGCTCACGAGAGAAACCATAAGTTGCATAGATATCAACAAGAAGCTCATAAAGGTTCATACCCTTGTCAGCAGCCCATGCAGCAGCCTCCGCAATCAAAGAGTTTGCAGAAATTGAATCCTTGTCTCTCACGAATGTCTCTGCAAGGAAGCCGTAGCTTTCCTCTCCACCACCGATATAACGGCCGGTAGCCTCCATGTTACGCATAACATCGGCTATCCACTTGAAACCTGTGTAGCAATCGAAGCATTTGATACCATTTGCATCTGCTATACGCTTCACAGTTTCAGTGGTGACGATAGTCTTCACGCAATATTCATTACCGTTAAGAAGTTTTTTCTCGACATTCTGGGTAATGATGTAATAGAGGAGCAGCATAACAAGCTGGTTACCATTCACGAGCTGATACTCCCCTTTCTTATCACGCACTACAAGACCGATACGGTCTGCATCGGGATCGGATGCGAGAACGAGATCCGCTCCAACTTCCTTAGCCTTGGCAACACCCATTGCCATAGCCTCAGGATTCTCCGGGTTAGGAGAAACGACTGTGGGGAAATCTCCGCTCTGGATATCCTGCTCCGGAACGTGTATAACATTCTCAAAGCCCCAGAGTTTCAATGAATCAAACATCAGACGTGAACCTGTACCGTGAATCGGTGTGTACACGATCTTCATATCCTTGTGACGTTTGTCTGCCTCCGGATCAAGAGACAATGTATGAATATCGGCAAGATACTGCTGGTCGAGATCCTTACCGATCTCCTGGATCAATTCTTTGTTAGGTGTGAACTTAATCTGATCAACCGAAGTAATCGCGTTCACATATTCAATAGTCTTTACATCGTGGGGAGCGATCATCTGAGCGCCATCACTCCAATAAGCTTTATAACCGTTATACTCTTTCGGGTTGTGGCTTGCTGTAACCATCACACCACTCTGGCATCCGAGTTTACGGATAGCATATGAAACCTCTGGTGTAGGACACGGACCATCCATAAGATATACCTTTATACCGTTGGCAGAGAAAATATCCGCCGTCAACTCAGCAAACTTACGGGAATTATGACGCACGTCGTGACCGACAGCCACAGTGATCTGGGGAAGCTCCTTGAAGCAATCCTTAAGATAATTTGCAAGTCCTTGTGTCGCTGCGCCTACAGTGTATCTGTTCATACGGTTGGTGCCAGCTCCCATGATACCACGGAGACCACCTGTTCCAAACTCAAGGTCCTTGTAGAAAGATTCTATAAGTTCAGTCTTATCTTCGGCATCAAGCATCTTCTGCACTGCCTCGCGTGTCTCCTCATCATACTGAGGCGTAAGCCATTTCTGAGCCCGCTCTGTTACGGTTCTCAACAATTCGTCATTACTCATAATTTCTATATAAGTTAATACATTAATATTTCCATTTCCGCCGTTCCGGCACAGGATATTCAGATCCGCGTGCACAATCCGGCCTATTTGTTAAACGCAAAGATATAAAAAATTTCCACACCTTTAACAGCTTTTATAGGATTTATACTAATTTTGTTCAAAAATTACTGCCTGTGGCTCGTGTTCACGGCTGTGGACACTGTTTCCGAAGAGGCAATGTTTATAATCAAATGCTTATTTATTGATAATATGGCAAAGGTATCATGGCGTCCCGGAACTATGGTTTACCCTCTTCCGGCAGCATTAGTGACATGTGGAGCTGACCGTGAGGAATGGAACATGCTCACTGTGGCTTGGACCGGAACAATATGTTCTGATCCTGCAATGTGTTATATCTCTGTTCGTCCGGAACGTCACTCATATCCTATCATCAGGGATAGAATGGAATTCACAATAAACCTGACAACCGCCGACATGGCAAAAGCTACAGATTGGGCTGGCGTAAGATCCGGCAAGAACTATGACAAATGGAAAGAAACAGGATTAACGCCCATACCCGGTGAAAAAGTAGCATCCCCCACTATCGAAGAATCACCACTCTCAATTGAATGCCGAGTGAAATCAATTGTCTCACTTGGCAGTCATGACATGTTCATAGCCGAGGTGCTTAACGTACGTGCTGATGACAAATACATAGATCCGGAAACAGGTCGATTCTCTCTTGAAAGTTCAGGAATCATGGCTTACAGCCACGGCAATTACTATGAACTTGGCAAACTTATTGGAAAATTCGGCTTCTCAGTGCAAAAAAGAAAATAAAAATTCTTATATTTGCAGATTGCTTAAGGCAACACACGGCATATACCTCATAAGTTTTCATGAGGTATACTTTAAGCCGTCATTTTAGTTTCGTAAATTAGTTTAAACAACTTAAATGAGTAATTACAACGGTTTGAATGACAATATAGAGAATAACGGTTTCGATGCTCGCTCTGCAAAACGAATAAAGCGAAACCAGAGAATAGTAAAATGGCTATGGGCTTCTTTCCTTAGTCTTGGAGCATTCATATTTCTTTTTCTCCTGCTTGTATATAATGGTGTGATAGGCTACATGCCGCCTATCGAGGAATTGGAAGACCCTCATGACAAGCTCGCATCTCTTGTATTCGCGTCGGATGGCACAACGGAATTGGGGAGGTATTATTTCGGTGCCGGCAATCGTGTATATACTGATTATGACGCAGTCTCTCCCCACGTCATAAACGCCTTGATAGCTACAGAGGACGTGCGATTCAAAGAGCATTCAGGAATCGACTTCAAAGCTCTCGGTCGAACTATGGTGAAGACCGTAATCATGGGTGACAAATCTGCCGGAGGAGCTTCGACGATAACACAGCAGCTTGCAAAACAGTTGTATTCACAGCCTACAGGCAACATACTGAAACGAGCAATCCAGAAACCCATCGAATGGATGATAGCGGTGAAACTGGAGCGTTTTTATACCAAAGACGAGATCATCAACATGTATCTCAACCGCTTTGACTTTCTTAATAATGCAGTCGGCATTAAGACCGCAGCCAATGTATATTTCGGCAAGGAGCCTGGAGACCTCAAGGCTGAGGAGGCAGCGTTGCTTGTGGGAATGTTGAAGAACCCGAGCTATTACAATCCCCTTAGGCATGAGGAGCGCGCCAGAAACAGACGCAACACGGTTATCGACCAGATGGTGAAAGCAGAGTTTATCTCTGCCGCGGAAGGTGATTCGCTGAAAGCGTTGCCCCTTACTCTCGATTATCACAAGGTTGACCACAAGGAGGGAGGGGCACCCTATCTTCGCGAGGAGATAAGAAGACTCATGACTGCCAAAAAGCCGGAACGCCCACAACGCTCAGATTATAAATCTCGCGTGGCGTACACTCTCGCCATGGGTAACTATAACACGGACTCGACGCAATGGGAAGAGAATCCTCTTTATGGATGGATACTCAAACATCCGAAACCCGACGGAAGCTATTATGATCTCTATACCGACGGACTCAGGATATACACCACAATTGACACCCGAATGCAACGTTATGCCGAAGATGCGGTGTATCAACATCTCGGTGGTTACCTGCAGCCGGCTTTCGAAAGCGAGAAAAGAGGACAACGCACGGGGCCTTACACCACTAACGCTTCCGAACTAAGTCATGACGGCGTGATGAAGCTCATACGCAACGCTGTCAAACAAACGGAGCGTTACCGCAACATGAAAAAAGCCGGTCTTTCTGAAGACGAGATTGACAAGGCTTTCCATACTCCTTATGAAATGGATGTGTTCGCATACGTGAAAGAAACACGCAATGAGAATGGCAGACAGGTTAGTAAAATTGTTCCTGGATCAAAGACAGTCACAATGTCACCCTACGATTCTCTCCTATATATGAAAACCATTTTGCGTACCGGACTCATGAGCATGGATCCTGTCAACGGTTATGTAAAAGCATATGTGGGTGGTCCTGACTTTACTCACTTCCAGTATGATATGGTAAGCCGTGGTAAACGCCAGATCGGTTCAACGGCAAAACCATTCCTTTACACACTTGCCATGGAGCAGGATTTCACTCCATGCTCTATGTTCTCAAATACACAACCTGTATTCGGCAACTGGGCTCCGAGAAATTCAAGCCATGCCCGTGTCGGAGAGATGGTAGACCTGAGATGGGCGCTTACAAACTCAAACAACTGGATTTCCGCTCGACTTGTCAACGAGCTGACCCCCGTCAGCCTTGCAAACAAGATGCGTATGTTCGGAATCACCGGATATATCGATCCTACCCTTCCGCTATGTCTCGGCACAGTTGATGTGCCTGTCGGCCACATGGTGGCTGCATACACTGCATTTGCAAATAACGGCATACGCGTTGATCCGGTGTTCGTGACAAGAATTGAGGATAATCAAGGAAACCTTATTTATTCAGCTGTGCCGCATCGCACTGAAGTCACCTCTGAAGACGCATATTATAAGATACTCTCAATACTTCTGAATGTGGTTGACAGCGGAACAGGAGCAAGCCTTCGCTCCCGCTACAACATCACAGCGGAGATGGGTGGCAAAACCGGTACTACCAACTCAAACTCTGACTCCTGGTTCATGGGATTCACCCCAGAGCTCGTGACAGGCGTATGGGTCGGTGGTGAGGAACGCTACATCCATTTCAACTCGATGGCATTCGGCCAAGGAGCACGCGCAGCGTTGCCTATCTACGGTCTCTACATGCAGAAAGTTTATGCTGATTCAAAACTTCCTTACAGGCAGGATGCGAAATTTAAATTCCCCGATAATTACAATGCCTGCGAAGGTGAGATAATCACATATTCAGGCAATGAAACTGTGGAAGAAGAGGCTGTTGAAGGTATTTTTGAATGAAATACAGAAAAATTTCAATAATTTTTTGTGCGATATGAAATTTATATCTATATTTACCGAAAATTAAGCTACCGATTATGGTTGCTTAAAGATATTTATTTCATTTCAACTTGAATTTGAAACCTTAACACTAATAACAACAACACAAATGGCAAAGGTATTACAGATCCGAGACCTCACTCTGCGCGACGGCCAGCAGTCGCTGTTCGCCACCCGCATGAAGCAGGAGAACGTTGACAAACTTCTTCCCCTTTATCGCGAAGCTAAATTCTATATTATGGAGGTATGGGGCGGTGCCGTTCCTGATTCCGTAATGCGTTATCTTGGCGAATCCCCATGGGATCGTCTGCGCGCCTGCTCTAAAGAGATGAAGGGTATTTCTCTTCTTTCTGCACTCTCGCGCGGTAGAAACCTCTTCGGTTATGTTCCCTACCCCGACTATGTTCTCGAGGGCTTCTATAAGAAAGCCATTGACAACGGTTTGAATGTAATGCGTATCTTCGATGCGCTCAATGATATCGACAATATCAAGGAATCTGTCAAAATGATCAACCAGCTCGGTGGAATATCCGATACTGCAGTTTGCTACACGGTTGATCCTAAGGATGCTCCAGTTGAAGCTCCCAAGAAAAAAGGATTCTTTGCAAAACTTTTCGGCGGCAATGACGCCCCTGCCGCTCCAGAGAAGATATTCACAGATGAATATTTTGTGGAGAAAGCAAAAGAGATGGAAGCTCTCGGTGCGAAGATGGTCACTCTTAAAGACATGGCCGGTCTCGTGAATCCTTCCAGAATTTTCACTCTTATGCCAAAACTGAAACAGTCGCTCAAAGTGCCTGTTGATTTCCACACACACTGCACTCCAGGTTACGGTCTTGCCGCTGTGCTTACTGCAATTATTAAAGGTGTAGATATCGTCGATACCAACATATGGTGGTTCGGAGGAGGTTCTGCGGCACCCGCAATCGAGCTTGTATGGATTTTCTGCCAGAAACTCGGAATTGAGATGGCTGTGAATATGGACGCTGTCGCTAAAATCCGTAAGGAACTCGTCGGTGCGCGCAAGGCTCTTGCTGACTTTGACCTCAACAAGGACAAATGGCCAAACGATTTCGATGAGTATTATGCAAAAATGCCGAAAGAAATTGATGCAGAATTCGATCGCGCAATCGCAGCAGCTAACGAGAACCGCGAGGAAGAGCTCCTCGATGCTTGCCATAAGATTGAGGCTTACTTCGGATTCCCCAAACCCAACGAGCTCGTCAAGAATGCAGAGGTTCCCGGTGGTATGTATTCCAACATGGTTGCTAACCTCCGTGCCCTCAAGGCTGAGGATGTTCTCGATGAGGCTATGGCTCTCATCCCGAAAGTGCGCCGCGATGCAGGTCTTGTTCCGCTCGTGACTCCCACAAGCCAGATCGTAGGCTCACAGGCCGTGGCTCTCGCTCTCGACCGTCGCAAAGGGGCTCCCGACTATTCAAACAAGAACAATCAGTTCATTTCTCTCGTAAAAGGTGAATACGGTAAGACTCCGGTCGCTATCGACCCTGCATTCCGTGAGAAAATCACCGGCTCAGCTGAAGAGCGTCCTTACGATACAAGCTCTTTCCGCGAGCCTGCCAACCCAGAGTTGCCTGAATTCGGCGGCATGAAGCTTGCCCAGAATGAAGAGGAGTTCCTTCTCCTCGAACTTCTTCCCTCTGTTGCAAATACATTCCTCAAGAATAAGCGCAAAGCAGAGTTCGAGGCAAAACAGGCCGAGAAGAAAGCTGAGGAAGCACCGGCAAAAGCTGAGGCAGCTCCGGCAGCAACCGCAGCCGCAACTGAAGAGATCACCGGCAAAGTATTCCGCGCGCCCATGGGTGGAACTGTAATCGAGATTCTTGCCAAACCCGGTCAGACCGTGAAAACCGGTGATCTGCTCCTCGTTTACGAAGCAATGAAGATGGAGAACGACCTTGCTACAGACATGGAAGGCACAATCAAACGCTTCCTTGTCAACGAAGGTGACGTGATTGCTACAGACCAGCCTTTGGTAGAATTCGAATAATTCAGAACCATATTAATCCGATATACGTAACGGGGAAGCTTTTTCAGTTTCCCCGTTACTTTCATATATCTTTTATGCATAATGAATGACACAAGGTTTTGGTGGTTTCAGGAAAAAGTGTTAACTTTGCAAGCCATTTGACGGGATCGCGACCTGTCAAGAAATTTTTAACAAATTAACTGCAGTATTTTTACTAAAATGAAAAAAGACATTCATCCCAAAGAATACCGCGAGGTGGTATTTAAAGATATGTCAAACGACGAGACATTCATCACCCGTTCAACGGTTGCAACTCGTGAGACTATCGAGATCGACGGCAAGGAGTATCCTCTTGTAAAACTTGAGATCACAAGCTCCTCACACCCTTTCTTCACAGGAAAGCAGAAACTCGTCGACACTGCCGGACGTGTGGACAAATTCCGCAGCCGTTACGGCAACCGCGCAAAGAAATAATCACTTCGCGCATAAAAGCAAAAGGGTTCCGATTTTTCGGAACCCTTTGTTTTTATGCGCTGATGAATAGTTGACTTGGCATATAGGTATGTTATTTGTAAAGATTATGAATTTAAATTAATGCAATATAAGGCATAAACCTAAGCCTCACTTTATTTGTTTAATTAATGAATGTTAAAGATGGCTGAGGAATGCGCCACAACCGTCAAGGCATAATTATTGAAAATTATTCAAAAACTAATTACTATGCATTTTACACCTAAAGAGCAAGACAAACTTACCCTGCTGATGGTCGGAATGGTCGCTGAGCGACGTCTGCAGAAGGGAATCAAGTTGAACTATCCCGAGGCGGTTGCGTATATCACAAGCTGTGCCCTCGAGGGAGCCAGAGAGGGAAAGACTGTTGAGGAAGTGATGCACGATGCATCAACCGTGCTTACAAAAGATCAGGTTATGCCCGGGGTGGCAGATATGATCACATTGCTTCAGGTAGAAGCCGTGTTTACCGATGGTTCGCGACTTGTTTCAATCCACCATCCTATCAAATAACATTATTAAAAAAATTTACTATGGATCAGAATAAAAACACACCGCAGGAAACCTATTCCCAGCCTAATGGAGTGTTTCCGGGCAAACCGGATATTGCATATCCCAACACACCGGGGTTCACACCCAAAGATTATGTTCCAGTGGGTGGAGTAATTCTCGCTGATACCCCTATCGAATACAACGAATACCGTCGCACTGCGAAGATTGTTGTAAGAAACACAGGTGACCGTCCTATCCAGGTAGGATCACATTTCCATTTCTTTGAGACAAACCGTTATCTCGAGTTTGACAGGAAGAAAGCATACGGTTGCCATCTTAATATCCCTGCTACCACAGCCGTTCGTTTTGAGCCAGGTGAGGAGAAGGAAGTTGAGGTAGTTGCATACGCCGGCAAACGCAGAGTCATCGGTTTTGATGATCTTGTTAACGGATACACCGGACTCGAGGATATGCCTACATATTATCCAAAACGCATAGAGGCTGAACGCCGCATTGCGGAATATGGCTACAAGACTGTTTCCGAAGAGGAAGCTGAAGCAGAATATACAGAAACTGAACAAAAAAAATAAACCGCCATGGCTACTATATCAAGACAAGAAAATAATATGCTCTTCGGTCCAACCGTGGGCGATAAAATCAGACTCGGTAACACCGATCTGTATGTAGAGATAGAGAAAGACCTCCGCACTTTCGGTGATGAGGCTGTCTATGGCGGCGGAAAGACTCTCCGTGACGGCATGGGACTTGCCAACGAATGCACCTCCGGCGCCGGAAGCCTTGACCTCGTGATAACAAACGTCACTATACTTGATCCGGTTTTAGGAGTAGTAAAAGCTGACGTTGGTATCAAGGATGGAAAGATTGCCGGAATCGGAAAGGCTGGTAACCCTAATGTCATGAAAGGCGTAACACCCGAGCTGGTAACTGGTCCGTCAACCGATGCCATATCCGGTGAACACATGATTCTTACAGCCGCTGGTATCGATGGCCACGTGCATATGTGCGCTCCACAACAGGCATATGATGCGCTGTCGAACGGTATAACGACCCTCGTAGGTGGTGGTGTCGGTCCTACTGATGGAACAAACGGAACCACTATCACCGCCGGCCCGTGGAACCTCAAACGTATGTTGCAGGCATTTGATGCGCTCCCCATCAATATCGGTCTCCTTGGTAAGGGTAATTGCTCATGCCGTGAGAATCTGGAAGACCAAATGCTCGCCGGAGCTTGCGGATTCAAGATTCACGAGGACTGGGGCGCTACTCCAGCAGCTATCAGAAGCTGTATGTCTGTAGCTGATTTATATGATGTCCAGGTAGCGATACACACGGATACCCTCAACGAATCAGGTTATGTAGAGGATACAATCGCTGCAATTGATGGCAGAACCATACATACATACCACACTGAGGGTGCCGGTGGTGGTCACGCACCGGACCTTTTGAAAGTGGCTTCTCTTATGAATGTGCTTCCTTCATCAACCAACCCCACACTTCCTTTTGGTATCAATTCACAGGCAGAGTTGTTCGATATGATTATGGTTTGCCACAACCTTAATCCGAATATTCCTTCTGACGTTGCATTCGCTGAAAGCCGTGTTCGTCCTGAAACGCAGGCTGCCGAGAATGTATTCCACGATCTTGGTATTCTGTCAATGGTATCTTCTGACTCTCAGGCAATGGGACGCGTCGGTGAATCATTCATGAGAACATTCCAGATGGCATCATACATGAAACAAGTTAGAGGTAAACTTCCCGAGGATTCAGATAACAACGATAACTTCCGCGTGCTCCGATATCTCGCCAAGATTACACTTAACCCGGCAATCTGCTATGGTATCTCAGATATTCTCGGTTCAATTGAGAAAGGTAAAATGGCAGACCTTGTGCTCTGGGAACCGGCATTCTTCGGAACCAAACCGCAGCTCGTAATCAAGGGCGGCATGATTAACTGGGCAAACATGGGAGATACAAACGCATCTCTGACCACACCTCAGCCGAAGATTATGCGTCCTATGTATGGAGCGTATGGCGAAGCACTTGGAAAATCACGTATATCATTTGTCAGCCGCGCTTCCGTTGAAGCCGGTATCAAGGAAAGATACGGACTTCAGAGCATCGTCTACCCTGTTCATAGTGTTCGCCAGCTTACAAAAGAATGCATGATCCGCAACACTGCGACACCGAATATCGAAGTTAATCCCGAAACATTCGAAGTTACAGTTGATGGCGTTCTTGCAACCGTTCCACCGGCAAAAAAATTGTCTCTCGCACAGCTCTACTGGTTCAGCTAAGTAACCTTAGGTTATAGAAATAAATACCCGGTGTATTCAGAACTTTGAATACGCCGGGTATTTTACGATATAATCGTAACGCAATATTGCAATTACTTTATCAGATCATACTCTGCATCTGTGACAGGTTCAAGCCATTCATTAGAAGTCTCTTCCCCCGGCACACTGAAGGCAAGATGCGAAAACCAACTGTCGGCTGCTGCTCCATGCCAATGCTTCACGTTGGCAGGTATATGGATGACTGTGCCCGGGAGAATTTCAACTGCCGGCTTACCCACCTCCTGGTACCAACCACGTCCTGCCACACCGACAAGCAACTGTCCACCACCTGAAGCAGCATGATGTATGTGCCAGTTGTTGCGACAACGAGGCTCAAAGGTGACATTGGAGAAATTGACTTGCTCAGTAGAAAGTGGCGCAAGATAACTGTTGCCAATAAAATATTTAGCATATGCTGTATTGGGGTCACCTATCGGAAAGATACTCTCCTGCTCAAATTTCTCTTTAGCATCGGTTGCCTCTGTATTGTCTTTCCAGACATCTACTGCCTGACGGAATGCTCCCCATGCCTTAGGCCAACCGGCATAGAATGCCACTTGGGTTAGTACCTCGCATATCTCAGTTTTAGTAACACCGTTTCTCTTTGCTTCTTGCAAATGAAATCCAAGCGACTGGTCAATGATTCCGCTCGATACAAGAGCTGTAACTGTTACTATGCTCCGGTCGCGCTTTGAAAGTTTATTTGTGCGACTCCAGACTTGCCCGAACAATATATCATCATTAAGTTCAGCAAATTTGGGCGCGAACTCTCCGAGTTGTGCGCGTCCTGCCGTCTGGTTCGGATCTACTTCATTTGCTGTCAATTTTGTAGGATTCTGAGAACTTGCCATAAATGTCAATCCAATTAATGCAGTTGATATAATAATTTTTTTCATAATGAGATTACTTTGGAGATAATGCAAAATTACTATATAATCAGTATGTATTTATACCATAATTTCAGATTATATAACCATTTTTCTATATTATGAACTTATTTAAGGCATCGCATAGCTATTTGAGCAAAGGCGCAGGTGTCAAGGACCTTAATTATACCGGCACCAATAATTAAATATTATTTAGTATTTTCTCATTGATTTTATGTAAATTTGCCAAAACGTAATAATTGAGTGGCTTATATGCCGCTGCAGTAATATAAACTTTTTTCAATGAAACACATTAAATTTCCGGGAAACATTGATACGATAAACAGGAGACTACCATTTTTCCTTGCCACAGAAGAATGGGTTGCAAGACATATGCCTGCAGGAGACTATTTCTTTTCATGGCAAGTCGATCCAACTGTGATATGCGGCAGAAATCAGGAAATAGCCAAAGAAGTCAACCTCAATTACTGCAAAGAGAATAGCATTGATGTTGTTCGCCGCAGAAGCGGTGGTGGCGCTGTATTTGCAGACCGTGAAAATTTTATGTTTTCATATATTACAGATGGAGATAATGTCACCGAAGAGTTTGCACGCTATACCGGCATTATAGCTACGGCTCTGAGAAATATAGGAATAAACGCTGTCGCTACCGGACGCAACGATATTACCATTGATGAGAAGAAGGTATCCGGAAACGCATTCTATCATATTCCGGGGAGATGTATAGCACACGGCACCATGCTATATGATTTTGATCCGGCGCACATATCCAATGCTCTTACGCCATCTCGCGCCAAGCTCGAATCAAAAGGTGTAAAATCCGTAAAATCGCGTGTTACTTGCCTTAAGAATGAAGGCATATCACTATCTCCTTGCGATTTTGAGAGGTACATGATAGAATCTATAACCGACGGTGATCCATATGTGATAACTGAAAAGGATCTTGATGAAATCGTCAGGATAGAAAGCCGCTACTACGACCCTTCATTCATAAAGATAGAAGACACATCCGGTAATCACACTGAAGCATCCGGCAAGCAACTGATATCCAATCTGCTTCGACTCGATGGAATCGGTGAATTTCAGATCGAATATCGCCTTGACAGCAATAATTTAATAAATGATTTCAATATCTCCGGAGATTTTTTCATGCGGGAGGATATTGACCAGCGCATATGCAACGCACTAAATGGAGTCCAATGTAACAAACCTTCCCTTCATGAAATCATCAGCAAAATCAACCCTGAGTCTGTGATTCCCGGGTTGACTGGCGACAAACTCCTTAACCTTATTCTCCCCTATTGAAATAATGAATCAAGACGCGCCTCATCAAGAAGACAGAATATCCTGTTGCCATTCGGAGTAAGGGCAGGATCTGGCAATGCAAATAATTCCGCACACAGATGCTCCATCTCGGTAGAACTCAGTTTCTCACCTCTTCTGATAGCAGACGAACGAGCCATCATCAGCGCTACCTTCGACGCTATGGAACACCCACCTCTGGCATCAAGCCCGTAATTAGCGGAATCTTCTGTAACAGAATCCAATATTCGGAGCACCATATCTTTCGGAGTCCCCTTTTTAAGCATTGCAGGAAGCGATGTGATAAGCCAGGTTTCCCCCGACTCATATTCCAAAGAAAATCCAAGACGCTTAAGATCATCCCCTACTTCAAGAAGGGCAGCCCGCTGCACTTCATCGAGAGTAATGGATTCCGGAAACATCACACTCTGCGAGACAACCTCCATTTTTTCAACCCTTCGCATGTAATCCTCATAAAGAATCTTGACATGAGCCCTGTGCTGATCAATTATCATGAGACCATTACGCGAGGAAGTAATAATATATTTGGATGCATATTGCATGCACATTGCCTCCAGCTTTCCCTTAGGCTCCTCTTCGAAAAGGGAGTTTGATGTCACAGCATCGAATTCAGAAACCTCAAATTGTCCGATTCCCGATACCGTAGTATCAGGAATTTCTTGAATTTCTGCAGAGAGTTCTGAATTATCAGAGCCTCGCTTGAAATTGTCATACAGCGTTTCCCAATTGTTTGTCGACGGTTTCCTTTCATACTCTGTTTTGAAAGGATTGTAATTATGCTTCATTTCTATTACCGGCTCCGTAGGAAGCTCCCCCTCCCTCAGAGGTCTTACCGGTATAGCATCAGAAGAAAAGTCGATCGATGGAACGGCCGAAAACTTACCAAGTGCGGCCTTTACCGCAGCCTGCAATATAGGCCATATTTGCTGCTCATATTCAAATTTGATCTCATCCTTTGTCGGGCTACGGTTCACATCAACACTCTGTGGATCGACAGTGAATTTAAGAAAATAACACGGTTGAGTGTCTGGTGCGATAAGAGAATCATAACAGCCTGTAATAGCCTTATGAAAATAAGGATGACGCATATTCCTGCCATTCGCAATCAAAAATTGCAACGGATTCCGACGCCTCGCATATTCCGGCCGCGAGATGAAGCCTTCTATCTTCACCAAAGAGGTCTCCACATTCACGGGTAAAAGCTGATTGTCGAGGCTTGCTTTCCACAATTCGATTATACGCTGACGAAACGATCCTGCTCGCAGATCAATGGTTCGCGTACCGGTATCCAGACCCAAACGTATATGATTGTTTACAAGAGCCATTCTCTCAAACTCTCTGACAATATTAGCCAGCTCCACACTGTCAGATTTCAGAAATTTGCGGCGGGCAGGAACGTTGAAAAACAATTTCTTTACTGTAATTACCGTACCCTTTTCACACACACACGGTTCTTGGCTTTCAACCCGGCTTCCGGATATGACAAGATGTGTTCCAAGCTTATCGCCTTCTCTTCTTGTCTTTACATCTACTTCCGCGATGGCACATATGGAAGGCAATGCCTCTCCCCTGAAACCCATTGTATGAAGTGTGAAAAGATCCTCAGCATTGCGTATCTTGGAAGTGGCATGCCTTTCAAAAGCCATGCGAGCATCGGTCTCCGACATTCCGCTGCCGTTGTCGATTACCTGAATCATGGTTTTTCCGGCATCCTTTACGATGATTCTGATATCTGTCGCCCCGGCATCAACTGCATTCTCCACCAGCTCCTTGATGGCTGAAGAAGGTCGTTGGATCACTTCCCCTGCGGCAATCTGGTTTGCTACAGAATCGGGCAATAATCTAATTATATCTGTCATCTCTTACTGAACTGATTTACTTTTTCTCGCAGGTGTATTATCCTTGAAATAATTGTCGAGAGCTTCCGGAACCTCTCCGAGATCATCTATCCATTTCCATCGGTCGCCATACCACTCCCTTTTAGGTCGGAGGTACTCAAACCATTTGAAACCCTGGAGATATTGCTGCGATGGCTTGACGAGAAATAACGGCTGGAGAGTGCCTGTCGTCTCAGGCCAGAATTTCAGTTTGTCGAGCGTCCTTGCCTTCATATCTATCGTAAGGAACGAGCTTTCTACTGTCACAAGCTTATTATATGTAGAATCATTCTCCATGGGCAGGAAAATTGTTTCAACATTTCCCTTGACAAAAAGATTCTTAAGTTCATCATTTTCAAAATAAGCCACCATAGACTTACCGGAAAGCTGATTGTAGAGATCCTCTCCTACATGTTCTGCCATAAATCCGGTAAGGGGAAGATCCGCACGATCCACCGTTGAATCATTGAAATGGATATTTATCTTGTCACCATACACCTGTTTCTGGTCGCTCCAGACTATTGGCTTGCGAATCAGATAAAGCATGGTGTCATATTCCTCATAGATCATGGTGTCTGCCACGCCCTGGAGATCCTGACGGAAGAAGCGCGCACGCCCTATCGCCTTGGCAACGTGATAATCCTTAGGCACCATATATGTTGAATCTCTTCCAAGTTTATCAAGTCTCGGACCGCTTTTAATTGTCTCTAAAGTATCCTTCTCTACAATTATCTCTTCAAGACTGATTGAATGAGGATCATTTGCGGATATTGGTGTTGTGACCGCAGCCTGGACTGCAATCGAATCCATGGATGGCAGTACAACTGTCGTATCTGCGGATACAACCTCTACCCGCTCATTATCACTTACAGGTTTCTTTTTTACCTCAACAGAATTCTGGGCTTTCTTCAAATCATCAAGACGCTTGAAAAAAAGACTGCTGAATCCGAGCAACTTCCCTTCATTCCCGGGCTTGATAAATCCTGACGGCAATGTTGACAGTGAAGCTCGCAGATCATCCGCTATCTCCTGCAATGAGGAATAAGACTGAAGCCTTGCACGTGTCTCTGCCGTTAAATTATGCGAAAGACTATCCGGCCACACATATTCAACCCTTATGGAGGTCAATATTGTATCGGCACGCAGAAAAAGGGTATCCGGACGAGAAAACTCTATGAGGAGTGGATAATCTGTTGAATATGCACGACGTAATGAATCATCATACTCACCATATCCTCCGATAAGTTTCATTTTGCGTGCAGTGTCGGTCAAAACCATCGGCTGAGGATTCTTCATTTTGTCACGGAACATATATGCCCTACTGACACGCGATGCCTTGTCATAGATTATTGAATCACCTTCAAGCGTCACGACGTTCATGGAACTGTCACGATGCAATATTGTGGAACGTGATGTCAACACTGCATTATCTGTCTGCGTATTGTAACGCCCGCTTGTTGTAAGAATTGTATCGTTAGCGCCCTCGATGCGGGTCTCTGTATTGATGGTCGCAATATGTGTACCCGTATTGTAATCAAGCTCATTGGTAAACATCTTGTAACCATCCTTTGTGTTTACAAGAACAACATCATTCTCAAACCTTGCGAGCTTTGTGGCAGGAGAATATTCTCCATATACCGATGTAAGCTCGTTGATATCATCTTGTAGCTTACCGCCCCTGGTATACCATCCAATCTCTGAATTAAGATCATAATCAAGGCTGTCAGTAGTCAGTGTCACCTTCGGGTCTTTCAGTGTGACATCATTTCTTGACGGACCGGATGTTAGAATCGCATGACGCTCCCCTCCATCATAAAACAGCTTGTCGGCATATACAAACAATGTATCACCCTGACGCATTTCCACATGTCCAAATGCATCCATTGAATTCCGTTGTGGGAAATAATAAGCGGAATCACAATACATCCACATCCCCCCTTGGCGGAAAACGACATTGCCCTTCACGATCTGTCGCTCCTCGCTGTCATGAGGAGGACGGAAAAGAGAATCCGCTTTCTCCAGAAAAACCTTGTCTTCCTGATACCTGTTAGCATCCGGAACAGTGGGTTTGATCGGCTGGGTAGGTTTCGGACGGGTAAACGACTCCTTGCTCTCTGCTTTCTTCCTCTGCTGCGCATGAAGGGAATCCATAACAGAGATTCCTCCCAGCAACACGATGGTTGCCAGGAGAAATACTATGACCTTTGGAGTTTTCATTTTATCCATCCGTCGTATTCGAACTCACAATTGTTCCAACCGTCGGCTATCTTGACGTATGTATCCTTTATCTTTTGTTCAACCCACTCCTTGAGAATCTCATTCTTCCGCATCCTCTCATACATCTCTTTGATCATGTTGTAATCATCCGAGAGATTAGCTTTGTGCCCTTGCACTCTCTGTGTCAGCTTCACTATAGCCACTATGTCTTTGTTACGCTTCTGGTCTTTCATGACAAAAGCTTCTGATACGTCACCCGGCTGCATGAGTTCCACTCGCTTGGCAATCTCCGGCGGGAGATCCTGCATCTCGAAGCGCGTGCTTCCTGTAAGCGAATTCACCATAATACCTTTGTTATTCTTGGTATCCTTATCCTGTGACACATATTTGGCAGCCTCTTCAAACGGGAATTTATCGGCTACAATCTCCTTGCGTAGAGAATCAAGACGAACTGTCGCGTCACGCAGATCCTTGTCACTTACTTTCGGAGTCAGGAGGATATGACGGACATTAACCATATCACCTTTCTTGTCAATAAGCTGAATTATATGATAACCATATTCTGTCTCCACTATACGCGAGACTTTATTGGGGTCGTTGAGATTGAATGCCACGTTTGCAAATTCCGGAACCCAAGCTGATCGAGGGTTATAACCAAGCTCACCTCCCTGCATTGACGAACCATCTTCACTATATGCGATGGCAAGGGTCGAGAACTTTGACTCCCCCCGGTTTACCCTGTCGGCATAATCACGCAAACGGGCTTTGACATCCTCTATCTCCTGCGCGGGAATAACAGGATTGATAGTGATGATCTGCGCCTCAACCTGCATGGGAACATAAGGAATCGAATCTTCAGGAAGAGCTGAGAAATACTTGCGCACATCATTCGGAGTGGCCTTCACATCCTTGGTAAGATTGCTCTGCACCTGCTCCACAATATAATTATTACGCATCACTTCAAGGAGCTGTTCTCTAAGCTGGGCATACGGTTTACGGAAATACTCCTCCACTTTCTCCCTTGAACCAAGATTATCCACAAAATATGCGAGTCGCTTGTCAACAGAGCTTTGCACCTGTCCCTCAGGAGCCTCTACCGTATCTATCTTTGCTTGATGAAGATAAAGCTTTTCAACTGCTATCCTCTCTGGTATGACACAATATGGGTCACCGGCGATGGATGTTCCCTCTGAGCGCATCTGTGCATATTGATCCTCTATTTCCGAACGGAAAATGGGCTCATCACCCACAATCCAGGCGACTTCGTCAATAACATTTCGCTTCACAGGCGCTGCAAGGGCGCAAAGCGCAACGCAGGCAGCTGCCGGTATCATTACATTTCTCAATTTCATATCTTCGGTTATTCTTTATATTTCACATTGTCTCCAGCCTTCCCTACACGCTTTCTCATCACTCGGTTTACAGGATCATATAGGCCGGGGCGAAGCTTCCCATCCTCAACTCCTTTGGAATATAAGGAAGTAAGCAGCTTCTTGCGGTAATCTGATTTACGTTCTCTTCCTATCATGTCGGCTATCTGATCTGCTGCATACTCATATGGCATGACACTTCCGGAAGGAAGATATTCAAAAATATGCAGTATGTAGGTTGAGCCGGCATAGGTTGTCTCAAAATCACTCGTTGAATTCAAAAAAGCATCCGCATCGTAGAAACGATAAGGAATTTGCTCTGCAATCTCACTCCAGTCAATCCAACGGTCCTTGAAATACTCATATTGCGAAGCCTGCCGTAATCCATATTTCTCAATATTATCGATTGATGAGGGCGTTGCCGCTGCCATCCATCTGCGGATATCATCAAGACGCTCTTCAGAATCAGAAACCTTCACATATATCCCCTTTACAATCGGGGAACTGAGTTTCATCTCTGTGCCGTGGGTTGCATAATAATCCTTTACACTTTCATCAGATACCGACGGAACTTCCGTCTCCTTTGATCTGAGATAACGCTCTATTATAAGATTATTACGATAATCCTCCGCCATCCTGTCAATTCGGTCAAGTTCATCGACATTGCCGGAAGCGACATCACTTAGCATCATTGTCCTTACCCATCGTTCCACAATCGAATTGAAAAGCTCAGTACTGTCTTGTTCTGACAATCCGGATGGCATACGCAACATGACATCATGAACGGTAAGGGATGAATCGCCTACAGAAACAAGCACTTCCTCCGGCGCCTCCACACCCTTCGGTGAATGGCATGCGGAAGGAATCACCAATGTAGCAACTATAGCAGCGCAAGCGATAGATGTCGGTTTTCGCAATTTCATGAACACTCCATAAACTTTTACAAATTTAAGTATTTTTCAATTAATAAAAAAGAAGCCGGAACTTAATATTGCTCCGGCTTCCATATATCAAATGTATTTACCCTATTTCTTTACGCTTTTTAACACTTTCTTATTAACCTTTACAGGATATTTCTTGCGTAACTCATCCTCCCAGCGACTCTGGAATTCATTTTGGTAATCGCTTGTTACCAAACCGCGCACATCTGAATACTCTTCCGGTGCTGTAATCACGCGGGGATCAATCATGAAGAATGTCGTGAATGCTTTCTTTGCGGGTTTGGTCTCCGGTCCATCAAAGAGAAGATTATCGATCATCGCGTTAGTTCCTTTCTCTACAAGAACCTTTTCTATCGAGGCTTTTCCTCCAAACTGCTTGCGGATTGTGTTCACAAGTGAGTCACGACCGGTTACGGAAGCGAGTTCCTTGATTGCATCGGCAATTGAATCATTGCTTGCCTGAACAAGATAACCCTTGGCATGAGGCACACTCCATTTATAGTTTTCCCTATTGGATTCAAAATAGTTTTTCAACCCTTCCGTGTCTTTTGCTGCCTTATCCCAGATCTTCTTTACGCTTACCTCATATAAAAGACTTCCGTCGATGTATTCGTGGAGCAGATTTCTATAATCTGGTTCCTCCTTCTCAAGTCTATTAATCTCTGCTTCTACCAGGCGTGAGTTATAGAATGCATCAAGATTTGAATCAAAAATCTTTTCAGCAGCTTCGGGATTTGACTGCAATGTATTCCTCATCTCCTTTGCAAGCTCAGAAACAAGAGTCGGTTTACCATCAATGGTGAAAAGCGTTGCATTCGCGGCTGCACTCTGAACATAATCTACATAAAAAAGCGAATCAAGTCCATTAGCCTGGATCTTTCCACGCAAGCCTTCAATCACCTTGCTGTTTAGTTTTGCATTGTGACGGGATGCAAGTCTCTGTGTCTGATTGTCTCGCACAAGTGCATATCGCTCATCCTGCGGATTGGTCACACGCGCGAGAAATCCAGGTTTCATCTCTTCAGCAGATGGTATCGGACGGGAAGCAAGACGATTGATAATATGCCATCCAAATGATGTGCGGAATGGCTCGCTTATCGTATTATCAGACATTGAGAATGCAACTGAATCGAATTCCGCAACCATTTCGCCGGGACCGAACCATGGAAGCATTCCTCCCTGACGCGCCGATCCGCGATCATCTGAATAAAGGGAAGCGAGATTTGAGAATTCAGCAGGATTATTCTTTACAATATCATAGATACTGTCAATCTGATGTTTTGCCTTTGCATTAACTTCCGCGTCATTGCCCTGGGCCATTTTCAATATATGGGCCGCCTGAATCTTGCCTCTTGCGGCACGACGCTTTCCGGTTTTTATGATATGATATCCCACAGGGCTCTCCACCATTTCGGAAATCTCGCCTTCGGGAGTGGCATAAGCGGCAATCTCAAATGAATATGGATATTGCTGAGCGGTTATATAACCCATGTGTCCGCCACGTTGGTTCGAGCCTCTGTCTTCAGACACTTTGGCTGCAAGTTCAGCAAAGTCAGCGCCTCCGAGAAGTGCCTTTCTTATACTGTCCATACGCTGACGTTTAGCTGCGTTCTGTGATGGATCCTGAGTTTTGAACAACATTATATGGGACACATCCACTTCCTGCGAGGCCCTGTCATGCGTCTCTTTCAGAAGCTTATCGAGATATACGGAATCGGCAAGATATGGAGCTGCCAGGTCACGGCGGTATTGCTCCATCTCCTTACGGAAAGAAGAGAGTGTGTCAATGCCTTCGGCCTTGGCATCTTCCACCTTCATCTTATACAACTTAAACATCTCGACATATTCATCGAGAGGTTGCTGCGTGAGTTGCTGCTGGCTATTCTTGCCATAAAGATATTCGAACTCAGACTTAGGAACGTCAACACCGTTGACGGTCATGATTACGGGATCCTTGGCAGTCAGTGCCAGAGCGAATAGAGCCGCTCCCGCTCCCGCGACAAACTTTTTATTCATTTCCATATACTTTTAAACGATGACAATTATTAAAAATTGTCATCGTTCACTCACATTCCAATTTATATTTTCTATATTTTTATTACTTGGAGAACAGTATTCCCTCAATTACCCATTTCTGAAATGAATTTGACTCGGACAAGGCGAATCTTGTCCTCTTCATATTCATCACCGAGCTCCTGAATTGCACTTTCAAGGTCATCCTCCTCGCTCTCCCTGAAATAGTCGATGATATCCTGCTCCTGCTCTTCATCAAGAATCTCGTTAATAAAATAATTGATGTCGATCTTCGTTCCAGCCTCTACTATTGACTCAACAACATCAAGTAGTTCTTCAAACTCGAGACCTTTGCTTTCAGCAAGCTCATCAAGATCGATCTTACGGTCGATAGCCTGGATTATAGACACTTTCAGATTGTTCTCTTTAGGAACGCAACGCACTCTAATATCCTCGGGACGAATAATCTCATTCTCGTCCACATGGCGTTTGATCAATTCAATAAATTCCTTACCATATCGCTTTGCTTTCCCCACCCCTACACCGGGAATGCTGACAAGCTCCTCTTCGGTGATGGGATAAGTGGTGGCCATCGCCTCCAGCGATGGATCCTGGAAAATTACGTATGGGGGCAGATTCTGCGTCCGCGCGATTTTTTTTCTCAGGTCTTTCAAGATAGCGTAGAGTTCGGGGTCGGCTGCGCAAGAGACCCCTTCTTTCAATGGCAACTCCACGTCTGCATCAGAATAATCAATATCTTCCACGATTTTAAATGAAGTTGGGTTATCGATGAAACTCCTTCCTTTGTCGGTAAGTTTAAGGCTGCCGTAATTCTCAAGATCACGTGAGAGATAACCACCTATCACGCCCTGTCGAATCAACGTAGAGGCATATTTCTCCCCCTCTTCCTCCAAAGCACCGAAGGACTCCACCTCTGAATGATGATTTGATTTGATTTCATCGGTCTTTCTGCCGATGAGGATATTTACTATATATTCTTGTTTATGATTCTCATTTACGTCTCTGACCGCTTCCAGTGCCGAAAGCAACGCATCTCCCGCCTCTATCTGCTTCTTTGGATTGAGACAGTTATCGCAGTTTCCGCAATTATCTTCATGAAATTCCTCTCCGAAATAATGAAGAAGAATCCTACGGCGGCATACAGATGATTCAGCATAGTTTGCTGTTTCCCGAAGCAACTGGCGACCGATCTCTTGTTCGGACGCACTTTTGCTTTGCATCAGTTTATCAAGTTTCTGGAGATCCTTGACACTATAGAATGTCAGACACCTTCCCTCTCCGCCATCTCTTCCGGCACGACCCGTCTCCTGATAATACCCTTCCAGACTTTTTGGGATATCATAGTGAATCACGAATCTCACATCCGGCTTGTCAATTCCCATTCCGAACGCGATTGTGGCGACTATAACATCAACTCTTTCCTCAAGGAAGGCATCCTGATTTTCAGAACGAGTCTGAGGATCCATGCCTGCATGGTATGCGAGAGATGAAATACCGTTGATTTTCAATGTCTCTGCCAATTCCTCTACTTTTTTGCGGCTGAGACAATATATGATACCCGATTCCCCCGGATGACTCTTTATATATCGTATAATATCACGGTCAATATCCTTTGTTTTGGGGCGAACCTCATAATAAAGATTTTTACGGTTGAAGCTTGACTTAAACACCTTTGCATTTAGAATGCCGAGATTCTTTTGTATGTCATGCTGCACTTTAGGTGTCGCAGTAGCAGTCAAAGCAATTACGGGGAAATTGCCGATTTCAGAAATCAACGGGCGAATCTTACGGTATTCAGGACGAAAATCATGTCCCCATTCGGAAATACAATGCGCCTCATCAATGGCAAAAAATGAAATTTCAATTGATTTCAGAAATTCTATATTAGAATCCTTTGTCAAAGACTCCGGAGCCACATACAGAAGTTTGGTTTTCCCTGACCGTACATCTGCCTTGACTTTCTCCACTCCTGATTTTGTCAGCGAAGAATTGAGGAAATGAGCAATACCATCATCATCTCCGTAATGTCTTATGGCATCAACCTGATTCTTCATCAAGGCAATAAGTGGAGAGATCACGACTGCCGTACCTCTCGACATAAGGGCTGGCAACTGGTAGCATAGAGATTTGCCTCCACCGGTAGGCATGAGTACAAAGACATCATCACCGTTGAGAAGACTCTCTATGATGGCCAGCTGGTCACCTTTGAATTTTTCGAATCCGAAATGATATTTCAGGGCTTCATGAATGTCGGGAGGAGTAGACATGCGATTTTAATTATTGGTATCTAATACAAAGTTAAAATTTTTTTTTGAATTTCCATACCACACCGAATAAAAAAGTTTCGCGCTGCACTGTAATGCAACGCGAAACTTTTTTATTATCTATCATGAACCATCAGTCTGTCAGCCGAGTGCGTTCAAAATGGGCTTTCTCAAGCTGTGATGATGCATATTCAGCATCTACCGTAAATTTCTTCTCTCCGGCAGAAGGAATCTCATACATGGCATCAACCATAATAGTCTCTACAATTGAGCGGAGACCTCGTGCCCCGAGTTTATATTCAATCGCCTTGTCTGCTATAAGGTTCAAGGCATCGTCTGTAAACTCCAATTCCACGCCATCCATCTCGAAAAGCTTCTTATATTGACGGGTGATGGCATTTTTAGGCTCAGTCAAGATTCTTAGCAATGCCTCCTTGTCAAGTGGCTCAAGACTGGTGAGCACCGGAAGTCGACCGATAATCTCGGGAATAAGACCGAAACTCTTCAGATCCTGGGGCATCACATATTTCATCAGATTCTCACGCTGATGTTTCTTTGAACGTTCGTCATGACCATAGCCTACGACATGTGTGTTAAGGCGAGATGCAATCTTCCGTTCTATGCCATCAAACGCTCCGCCGCATATGAAGAGTATATTTTTCGTATCGACAGGAATCAGTTTTTGCTCAGGATGTTTACGCCCCCCGTTTGGTGGTACAAGGACAGTGCTGCCTTCAAGGAGTTTCAGCAGACCTTGCTGCACTCCCTCACCGCTGACATCCCGTGTTATTGACGGATTGTCGCTTTTACGGGCAATCTTGTCAATCTCATCTATAAACACAATACCCCGTTGCGCCTTTTCCACATCATAATCGCATGTCTGCAACAGGCGGGTGAGCAAAGATTCTATATCTTCACCCACATATCCGGCTTCAGTCAGCACCGTAGCGTCAACAATAGTGAAAGGGACATCAAGAAGCCTGGCAATGGTTTTTGCAAGCAATGTCTTACCGGTTCCGGTCGGTCCAACGAGTATGATATTGGATTTCTCCACATCGACATCATCGTCTGCCTTGGAATTTATGCGCTTGTAGTGATTGTATACAGCCACGGAAAGATACTTCTTGGCATCCTCCTGTCCAATTATATATTGATTGAGAAAATCATGAATCTCCTTCGGTTTCGGGATACTATTCCCACCTTTAGAGCTTTGCTTGCCTGATTCTTTGCGCTGACGCAACTGCATGTCACGAGCCTCGTCGATAAAACCGATGCAATCAGTGCATAAGTTAAGACCGTCGAGCACCTTTACCACGGGAGTGGCCGTGCAATCCACATTGCCGCACATCGTGCAGACAAGACCATTTCTTTTTACTGCCATTATAAATTTTTTATGAGAGGAACCCTAAGATTCCCGAGGCGTTGTCACTTGGACTCCTTTTTCGGATTCACGAGCACTTTATCGATCATTCCGTATTCCTTTGCTTCCGACGCTATCATCCAGTAATCGCGGTCAGAATCAGCCTCTACTTTATCAAATGGCTGACCGGAGTGTTCGGAAATTATCTTGTAAAGCTCCTCCTTCAGTTTGAGGATCTCTCTTGCCGTGATTTCGATATCGGAGGCTTGTCCCTGAATTCCACCCATCGGCTGATGTATCATGACACGGGAATGAGGCAAAGCAAAACGCTTGCCATGTTCACCTGCCACAAGCAACACTGCAGCCATGGATGCAGCCATACCGGTACAGATCGTAGATACATCGGAGCTTATATACTGCATTGTATCATATATTCCGAGACCTGCATATACCGATCCGCCGGGAGAGTTGATGTAAAGAGCGATATCCTTTTCTGGATCAACAGAGTCAAGATACAGCAACTGGGCCTGTATTATATTTGCGCTCTGATCTGAAACCTGCGTGCCAAGGAAGATAATGCGGTCCATCATCAGACGGGAGAATACATCCATCTGGGTAACATTCAACTGACGCTCCTCCAGGATGTAGGGATTCATATAATCTGATGTGGGAACCATCACTCCGCCTGCTGTTTTCTCCATATGACGGGCATAGGAATCGAGTGTGTTTGAACTCATTCCAAGATGGTTTACCGCGTAATTTCTAAAATCGTTTTTCATATCCTTTAAAATAACATATATCTGCACGAAAAATACCGTGCAGATATACATTAAACAAATATTGTGCCAAATATATTATGCGTTGCGGAAGAGGTCATTGAATTCCTCAACATTCACCTCTTTCTCATCAACAGTGACAGAAGCGTGGATTCCATTGAAAAGCTTCATGTCGGTTGTCTGGTTGTAAACCTGGTTGCGGGCGCGCTCATCCTTGAGTATATCGGCTGCGTAGCGGTCGAGAGTCTCAGCGGGCACGTTGGGCATGCCATATTGTGCGAACTGGCTCTGCGCCATCATGCGGGCTGTGTTCTTGAGATCCTCTTCGTCAACCTTTATATCAAGCTGCGAAGCGATTGCCTCTTTCTCAAGCTCCCACTCAAGCTCAGGACGAAGTCTTGTATACTCCTCATCGATATTCTCGTTGTTGAGAGCCTCATTCTGGCTCTTGAGGAATTCCTTAAGAATCTCGTCGGGAAGCTGAAGCTCACCGATTGCAGATGCGATCGCATTGCGGGCATCGATTGTGAAACGGTAGTTGGAATCATTGCGCAGACCTGCGGAAATCATATCCTTGAGAGCAGCGCGATATTCCTCCTCGTTGTGCACATTGTCAGCACCGAATACCATATCGAAGAACTCCTGATTGTGCTCAGCAGGCTTGAGAACGATGATCTCTTTGATCTCAAGATTGAAATCTCCTTTGTGAGCATCAACGTCGCCCTTGTCGATATTGAGCATTGAAGCCATCTCTGTGGCATTTGCATCGCATGTTGCAGCAGGATTGAATTTAACCACATCTCCCACTTTCTTGCCCATGAAGAGCTCACGCTGCTCATCGCTCTTGAAATACTGTGGAGAAACGATTCCATTTTCCACAACCACACCATTCTCTTTGGGTTGACCATTCTCATCAAGCTCTGTGATAACACCTTTTACGAGAGCTGTGGCATCAACTGTGTCTCCGGGCTCCTGTTTGCCAAAGCGACGTGAGAACTGCTGATCCTGATTGTCGATCATCTCATCGCTTACCTTGATTGTATAGAATGGAACATGAAGATCCTTGTTAACATGTGTATCAAACTCAGGTGCGATACCAACCTTGAATTTTAGTGTGAAGTCAGCGGCATCAATGCTGAATTCCTCATTCTGCTGCGGAACAGGATTGCCGAGCACATGAAGCTTGTTTTCCTTGATATAATCGAAAACGGCATTGCCTACCTCTTTGTTGATAATATCATATTTAACGGCTGCACCGTATTTTTTCTGTATGAGACCAGCGGGAACGTGTCCTGGACGGAAGCCGGGCTCCGCATGGTTCTTGCCGATTTCCTTAAGCTGTTTCTTAACTTTGTCGGCATAATCCTTTTCTTCGAGTGTGACGGTGATCTCACCATTCACATCGTCGATCTTGGCATAATCTATTTTCATTTCCTATATATGTATATGATTTATTTTTATTTCCGGTTGCAAAATTATAAAAATTAATATTGCTATCCAAATTTCATTTGAAGAACTGTCTGAACACCTTGACGGCATCGAGATGGTCGGAGACTCCGGCTGTCTCTCTTGCCGAATGCATCGCCCAGATTGCATTACCCATATCCACACCGCGAATATCAAACTGGGATGATGAGATATTGCCAGCGTAGACCCACCGGCAACATCCGCATGATTGACAAAATACTGACAATTCACGCCTGACTCCCTGCATAATTCGCCAAATACAGCAGCACCTTGCGCATCAGTCATATATTTGCAGTTAGCATTGATCTTAACGACAGGACCACCGCCTATAACCGGATGATTAGTCGGATCATACTTCTCATTATAGTTGGGATGCCAAGCATGGGCATCATCGGCAGAGATCATGAACGAATTGGCCACTGCCATGTAGGTATTCTGGCTGTCATCTCCCTCAAGAATACGGACGATCCTGTCCATCGCGTCTCTGAGCACCGGGGATGCCGCACCCTGTTTGGTTCCGGATCCGGTTTCCTCATTGTCAAATATTGCGAGCACGCGTGTCGCCGATGTCTTTTCTGTCGATGCCAGAAGAGCCTCAAGTCCGGCGAAGGCCATGGAAAGGTCATCGATCCTCGCAGACTGGAAATATTCTCCGGAAACGCCCACAACGGAAGCCGCTTCCAAAGGATAGAGACAAAGCTCATATTCGAGAATGTCTTCCGCCTGTATGCCGAGATGTTCTGCGATCAGGCTTTTAACAACTCCGCCATTTTTCTTGAAATAAGCTATTTTATCTTCAGAAAAATAACCGACAACCGGTTTCATGTCTTTCTGCACTGACAATGGATTGCCCTCATTAACACCTCTGTTGAAATGTATGGCGAGGTGCGGGATTGTAGCAACAGCTCGCTTTAGATCCACAAGCACTGAACGGGGATGAAGTGCATCCTCACCTCTGAGCATCACACGACCTGATATAGAGAGCGGACGGTCGAACCATGTGTATAATATTCCACCGCCGTATTTCTCAACATTGAGTGAAACCACTCCCCCGTCTCCATATATCTCTGCATTTGGCTTGATTTTGAAACATGGGCTATCGCTATGTGCTGAAATTACCCTGAAACCATCATGCTTGATATCACCTTCACCTATTACAAAAGCGAAAACAGCACTGTCATTTTTCTTGAGATAATATCTGCCTCCTTTACGGATATCCCACATCTCCTCCTGACGGAGCTCCTGAAAACCTGCATTTTTAAGTTCCCTTTCCATGACTGATACAGCCATGAAATTGCATGTGCTCTCGTCAAGCCAGCTTAATAGTTTATTTATCATATTTCAATCTTTATATCTGATATTATTGAGAGCCCTCATCACGTTGCATAGTGTCTGAGACCAATATGACTCGAAATTCTCCTTGCATTCCCTGAAAGCTCCGGCAGCGTTATCTCCTTCCGAATCCTTCACAACCGAAATAAAATTATACAATGGCTGAAAGATATCCGCAAGTGATTCTGAAATGGACGCAGCCACAGGAGTGTCGCTATATTTCATATCCTCTTCAAATGTCTCGAGAAATACATCATCCTCTCCCATTACAACCTCTACATTCCGTCGAATGCTGTCGTAATAATCCTCGTCAACATATGTGGGAAAATATTCAAATTCAGCTCCACCCGTCTCCTCTATATCAAGACCGGAAAACTCCAGATACAAACGCGGAAGGAAATCGAGAATCTCCTTTACAAAATCCTCCCGTTCGCTGTCCCTGCAATTTTCAAGTGACACGCAGTAGTTGGCTGCGAGTGCGGTGACGGACATAAGGCGCGAACGCAATTCATCATCTTTCATATAATCTATTTTTCTTTATATATTCGAAAACTTCCGGAGGCAGGAAAAAGTTGAGATTTTTCCCTTCTTTAACTGATTCCCTAATAAATGATGACGAAATCAGAGCCTGTGGAGCCTCCTCCATCAGCGAGACAGACGCAGGGAGACAATCTTTATCAACGGCATATCCGGGACGCGGATAAATAAGAATCTTGAATTCATCAATTATTCTGTCATAATCCCTCCATTCCTCGAAATTTATCCAATTATCCGAACCTATGACCAGAATAAATTCATCATCAGGATATGACCGCGCAAGAGAAGTAAGTGTCCGATAAGTGTATGACGGCAATGGCATTCCGAATTCGAAATCTGACACACGGACATTAGCGCACTTTCTTGCAACCATTGCTGCCATGGCAAGCCGGTTATCATCCGGCGCAGGAAGACTGCCCTCCTTTAGAGGATTCAACGGACTGACGATAAGCCACACCTCGTCAAGCCCCACCCATTGGGCCGCGTAATTGGCAATCATGGCATGCCCGCTGTGGATAGGATCAAAACTTCCGCTGAATATGCCGATCCTCATCAGTCAATGAATTCCTTTATTAGTGATTCCACCTCTTGAGACGCAGTATCAAGGTTATCGTTCACCACACGTTTGTCAAAACCATCGGAAAAACTCATCTCATATTCTGCCTTTGAAAGACGTTTGGTGATAGACTCTTCTGAATCTGTGGATCTTGCACGCAGACGTCGTTCAAGCTCTTCTAACGAAGGGGGCAATATAAATATTGAGATTGCATCGGCACCATAACGCTTCTTCACATTAAGGGCACCTTTGACATCGATATCCATTATGAGGTTGTATCCGGCTCCTGTGACTCGCTCCACTTCAGAAACCAGTGTGCCGTAACATGTGCCTTGATAAACCTCTTCCCACTCTACAAACTCGTCATTATCCACTTTTAGCTTGAATTCCTCGGGAGTGAGAAAATAATATTCGCATCCGTGTTTCTCGGCACCTCGCGGCAACCGGCTTGTGGCGGAAACAGAAAATCCAAGTTTAAGATCCGGCTTTTCCATCAAACGTGCGATGATGGTAGACTTACCTGTTCCGGATGGGGCTGAGAGTATGATGATTTTTCCTTTCTTCATGATATGTCAAAGCACATTGAGAACCTGTTCCTTTATTTGTTCAAGATGATCTTTCATCCGGACCACAATCTTCTGCATTTCCGCATGATTTGACTTCGAACCGAGAGTGTTTATCTCTCGTCCCATCTCCTGGGCTATGAAGCCAAGCTTCTTTCCCTGCCCCTCCTTTGGACACTCATCACCACCGAGAGTCTCCACAAAATAATTAAGATGTGCTCTGAGGCGAAGCTTCTCCTCGTTGATATCAAGCTTCTCGATATAGAATATCATCTCCTGCTCAAGGCGTCCGGCATCGTATTCGATCGAAGACAAACGCGAAAGCTGCTCTTCCAGACGCGACTTGATCTTTGGAACACGCTCCTGCTCATAAGGGGTAACCTGTTCAAGAAGTTGTCCGATGGCTTCTATCTTGGAAATAAAGAAATCATATAGTTTCTTTCCCTCCTGCATACGGAATTCACGGAGATGCTCCACAGCCTGGCGAGTAGCTTCGGCAAGAGCAACCCGATCCTCCTCATCAGCGGATGTCGTTTCTGTTTTCATTGAATCCGGCATACGCATGAGCAACGAATACCAATCCGTCGGTTCCGGCAGGTTTAACTCCGCGGCAAGTGCCTCAAACTGCTTTTTATAGACAGCAAGGACCGGTGTATTCACCGAAGCTGTAGCCTCTGTGGAAAGATTATCTACAGAGACTGTCATCTCCACTTTTCCACGTTCAAGAGCACCCGCCACATAATTGCGCGTTTCTATCTCATATTCGCGAAAAAAACCGGGAATTCTTGTTGAAATATCAAACTGCTTGCTATTAAGCGATTTCAACTCCACTGTGATTTTCTTCGAGGAGGAGGATGAGCATCCCCGGCCAAAGCCGGTCATTGACTGTATCATAAATAATTGTCAGGTTTTTACTAAGAGTCCGTCTCTTAAAAATTCAGCGGTAGGGACGCACTCTACAGGTTCATCACCTACAAATTTACATTTTTATTCTCAATTATCAAAATTTATACGTAAGCATAGCAGAAAGCGACATTGTAGAGGACACTCTGTCTGGCCAATCACGATAATGCGTGGAGCGGACCTTATTGGTGAAACTCAATGTGCCATAGAGCTTTCGCCACAGCTGATAATCGAATCTCACTTCGGTGACATTGAATGACGCAACCGACTTGTCTCCCATCACGTTAAGAGTCCTGAAATCAACTTCCTCAAGATTTGTACCCCTCTTATAGCCTTTCCACGTGAACAGACGGTAATATTCATGATTAACAGATAACGATGCCCTTCTTCTCGACCAGGTGATATTGGCTCCGGCCTTTATCGAAAAACCTGAAGCGAAATTATAATTGCGTTCGTCTGTCCAATAGTGATCGCTTAGAATTGATCCGAGTATAATGGCATTCGCATGCGCATAGCAATCGAAAATATAACGTTTACGCTCAACATCCCGGAAAAGGAAGCCGACACCGACGCTTGCCGGAACACCAAGCTTGTAAGGCACTTTGTCGATATTCGTTATCGTATCGCTGTCGTAAAAGTCAAAATGCTGATAGAGTCCTATACTTCCCGAAGAGTTCTTATGATCAAGAACCTCCCGCGACAACAGCCGACCCTTGATATTCAATTGAGAGAGCACCGGCTGATATTTCATTCCCTGCAACTCGGCACGCACCGTAAAATAATCATATGGTTTTCTTGACTTGGCCTCGAATCTGTCTCCATATTCAAGATCAAGTTGCATGACAGCTCCCGGATAAGGACTCCTCATGCGCCCCTGAAAAGCCATCATTTTAACACCCAATGACATCTGCATCGCTATATTGGGAGTTCCGAACATTCGTCCTGGTGTGGCACGTCTCCGCCACGCCTGCCCGGTAACCAATCTGTTGATACCTCTCATCGGAGACAATATGAATGCCGCGAATTCGCGCTCAAATCTTTCAAGTCCTCCGGAGCGGTCGTCAAGCACTGCATCAGAAGCACGGAATAACGTTTCCCCAAGCACCGCACCACCGATAGGGGTAGCTATAACATCATTGGTAGATGGATACTCGCATTCCATAAACAACTCCCACAATGCACTTCCAGCAATAGCAAAAAGCTCGGACTGCCAATAATTGAATCCGTTGGATCGTCCGGCAGCATAATAGAGACTGCCGTTGTATGGATGCAAGAAGGTGTTTGTGCCAAGCTGGTCATTATCCCATATAAACCCATGCTTGAAATTCTCCTTGATAGTATTGAAACTTATATATGCGAAATCTCCTTTTTGAACAAAACGGTCAAACGCCCACAATCCGGTATTGAAACCTATCACTTCCGCACCGGCACGCCAGAAATGTTTCTTTCCATAGTAAGCGACATCAGCTGAATCGGGTGGGATCTGAGTGACCATGTTATATTTGATCGGCATTTGTGCGGAAATTTCAGACACGCAAGATGCGATGATTACGCCAATCACCGCAATCATTCTCCAAAACAATATTTTTCTCAACCTTTTCAAAGCAATATCGTAACCTTTGCATTATAACACTTGAAATCATCACAAGGTTGGAGAATAAAAATATCCGGAATCTGCGGCCTTATACGCAGATTCCGGACTCTAAGCTTAGAATGAATAGCTACTTATGTGATAATCAGCTTATCTGATAAAGAGCAACTCTCTGTATTTCGGCAGAGGCCATATTTCGTTATCTACCATCAGCTCCAGCTTATCGATATGGTAGCGTATTGTCTCCATCTTCGGTGCCACCTCATCATGATAAGCTATGGATTTCTCTCTCTCGCTTTCGATTTTGTTTGCTTTACGACGAGCATCAACCATAGATGCCACTCCACTCTTTATCTCGGAGATATGTTCGCTGATGGATTCGATGGATGCGAGATCCTGAGACGCAATCCTGTCTGAACGATCTCCTTTGAACAACTGCTTGATTTTATATACATTATCAAGCAGGAGCGACTGATAGCGAATTGCCGCCGGGATGATGTGGTTGATAGCCAAATCTCCGAGCACACGGCTTTCAATCTGTATCTTTTTCGTATACATCTCCCACTTCACCTCATTACGTGCCTCTATCTCTTTCTTGGAGAACACACCCGATTTTTCAAACATCTCTATGCTTGAAGGCAACATATACGCATCATACATAAGAGGTGCCGAGGTCTCAGTGTCAAGTCCACGACGCGCTGCCTCCTCTTTCCATTCCTCACTGTATCCGTTTCCATCGAAATGAATTGCCTTGGATGCCTTGATAAGCACCTTTACCTCTTCGAGGATGGCACGATTCAACTCCTCGCCATTCTCAACACGGGCATTAACCTTATCGGCAAAATTCTCAAGCTGAGCAGATACCGCCGCATTGAGAGCGATAAGGGCTGACGCACAGTTTGCAGATGAACCCACAGCGCGATATTCAAAACGATTACCGGTGAAGGCGAAGGGGCTTGTGCGGTTACGGTCAGTGTTATCAATCATAAGTTCCGGAATCTGCGCAACATCAAGACGCATCTCCTCTTTTCCTTTCACCATGATTTTCTCATCGCCCTTGGCATTCTCCACGGCATCAAGGATTGCGCTGAGCTGCGAACCGAGGAACATTGATATAATGGCAGGAGGAGCCTCATTCGCTCCGAGTCGATGAGCATTGGTAGCATTCATGATCGACGCCTTAAGCAGTGCGTTGTGTTTATGAACCGCTGCCATGACATTGGCGACAAATGTGATAAAGCGCAAGTTGTCGGCTGGCGTCTTGCCTGGTGCGAAGAGCATGTCACCTTTGTCTGTGCCAAGACTCCAGTTGTTATGCTTACCGCTTCCGTTTATGCCGGCAAAGGGCTTCTCATGCAGGAGCACACGGAAATTGTGACGCTTGGCAACCTCTTCCATTATCGACATCAGAAGAAGATTATGGTCATTGGCAAGATTGCATTCCTCAAAAATTGGAGCAAGCTCGAACTGGTTGGGAGCAACCTCATTATGGCGTGTCTTTGCAGGAATGCCGAGTTTATGGCATTCAGTTTCAAGATCCAGCATAAAAGCCTCGACGCGACTTGGTATAGATCCGAAATAATGATCCTCAAGCTGCTGGTTCTTTGCAGACTCATGACCCATCAGCGTACGTCCGGTCATAACAAGATCCGGCCGGGCTGCAAACAACGCCTCGTCAACAAGGAAATACTCCTGTTCCCATCCAAGATATGTCACAACATGACTGACCTCCGGATTAAAAAAGCGTGCCACTCTTGTAGCAGCCTTGTCAACGCTGTTCAGAGCGCGGAGAAGCGGGGTTTTATAGTCAAGACTCTCTCCCGTATAAGAAATAAATACTGTGGGGATACACAATGTATTGTCTATTATGAATGCAGGTGAGGATATATCCCATGCCGAGTAACCTCGTGCCTCAAATGTATTACGGATTCCACCGTTGGGAAAACTTGACGCATCCGGCTCTTGCTGAACCAGCAGTTTACCGTTAAACTTCTCGACCACTCCCCCTTTGCCGTCATGCTCCACGAAGGCATCATGCTTCTCCGCGGTGCTTCCAGTCAGAGGATGAAACCAGTGGGTATAATGACGCGCTCCGTTGTCAATCGCCCATCGCTTCATGCCTTCAGCCACACTGTCCGCTATCTCCCTGCTAAGGGGCTCACGGTTGTCGATGGCTTTAACCAATGAATCGAAAGTATCCTTGGGAAGATACTCAAACATTTTCTGGCGGTTGAAAACCTGCTTGCCATAATAGTTTTCCACTCTCTCCTTGGGAAGCTCCACTTTCACAGCTTTGCGACCGGCAGCTTCCTCCACACTTTTAAATCTTAAATTTGACATAAAATATAATATTTGATTTTGCCCGGCTTCGGGCGTTATTTCAATCTTGACATAGCCTTGAGTGTATTCTCACGCGAATTAAAACCTGTCAACCGTATATACCCCTCACCCTCGGCTCCGAAACCGGAACCGGGTGTGCAGGATATATGATATTTCTCAAGCATCTCTTTAAACAGAGACCATGAGTCCTCTCCATTCCTACCTTTTATCCACACATAAGGTGAATCTGAACCTCCGAACACTGTAAAGCCGGCTTTTTTCATACTGTCTCTGATTATCTTGGCATTCTCAAGATAATAATCCGTATTATTCCGGATGGATTCCTGACCCTCCGGTGTGTATAGAGCCTCTGCACCACGCTGCACGATATAGCTTGCACCATTGAATTTCGTTGATTGACGCCGATTCCATAACTTGCGCAGGCTTACATCGCTCCCTTTGCCGTCTGTTGCCATCAATGACGCGGGAACCACCGTGTATCCACATCGTAACCCTGTGAAACCGGCAGTCTTTGAAAAGCTCCTCACCTCTACCGCTACATTCCGTGCCCCATCTATCTCATATATGGAACGAGGAATCCCCGGAGTCCTGACATAAGCCTCATATGCGGAATCATATATAATGATAGCCTTCTCCCGGATTGCATATTCCACCCATTTCTCAAGTTCTTCTCTACTGAGAACTGTACCCGTTGGATTTGACGGGGAACATAATATCACCACATCGGCATGTTCCGTTGGGACTTCAGGGCGGAAACCATTGGCTGCATTACATTCAAGATATACAATCTTTGACCATTTTCCGGAAGCGTCCCGCTCTCCTCCTCTACCTGCCATGACTGTAGTGTCAACATAAACGGGATAACCGGGATCTGCCACAGCTATAATACTATCTTGCGAGAATATATCACCAAGATTACCCAAGTCACTCTTTGCTCCGTCACTGATGAATATTTCATCTGCACCAATATCTATTCCCCGCTTTTTATAATCCTCCTCAGCTATTGCCTCGCGCAGAAATCCATAGCCTTGCTCCGGACCGTACCCATGAAAACCGACTGCAGTACCGACTTCATCAACAGCGCGATGCATTGCCTCGGTAACACATGGTGCTATTGGCAATGTCACATCACCTATATCCATCCTTATGACATCCGCTTCCGGATGCCCACCCCTATATTCGGCAAGCCTTCGTGCCACTTCTGAAAAAAGGTAGCTCTCCGGCAGTTTCTCAAAATTATCGTTTATCTTCATAGTGGGTAATAATTTCCATCTGCCACAAATTCCGCGCCACCTTTAAGATACACATGATTTGTATTCTCATCCCACCGGATCTCAAGGTCGCCCCCAAGAAGATGGACCACAGCCGTGCGATCTGCAAGGCCATTGACAACAGCGGCAACGAGTGTGGCACATGCACCAGTGCCACATGCAAGGGTTTCCCCCGTGCCACGTTCCCATACGCGCATCTGTATATGACTTCTGTCAATTATTCTTGCAAATTCTATATTGGATTTATTTGGAAACACAGGATCAGATTCGAGTTTCGGACCGTGACATAACACGAGTTCATCCGTGATTTCATCACAAAAAATTACAGCATGGGGATTTCCCATGCTGACAGCAGTGACGGCGAACTCCAATCCGTCTACAATATTTATCTCCGGCTCCCCCATGTCTACGGTAACCGAATTGACCACACCGTCCTCTACATCCAGCAAAAGCATTTTAATGCCGGCTAATGTCTCAAGAGTTATTGTGCGTTTGTCGGTAAGGCCACGCTCATATACATATTTACCGATGCATCTTGATGCATTTCCACACATCTCTGCCTCGGAACCGTCTGCATTGAACATCCTCATCCTGAAATCAGCAGTATCTGAAGGCATAATAGCCACCAGACCATCACTACCGATACCGAAATGACGGTCACTGATCTGTCTTGACAATAAAGGAAGATTTTCGGGGATAGTGTCCATGGCATTGATATATATATAATCATTGCCGGCACCTTGCATTTTAGTGAAATTGACCTTTTTCTTGCTTTTTACCATAAATTAAAGCAATCCTCTTTTTACCGCTGCAAAATTAGTCATTTTTTATTAATCACCAACTATATCAATCAAAAAAGTTCCACGATTATTTCATCCGATACCATTATACCGTCATCCGTCAGAAAAATCCGGTCTTCTTTCATTTCCAGCAATCCTTTTTCAATTGAATTCCGAGCTTTACCAATAAGTCTGACGGCAACCTCCTGTCCAAACCGTTCCCTTATGTTTTTCAGCTCAATTCCCGTTGACTTCCGGATACTTGTCATGACGCATTCCTCATAAAGCTCTGTCTCTGAAAGAATCTCAGATTCCGAATAAACGTCACTCTTTTTCACCCCATTTATATACGCATCCAAATCAGCGCTATTCCATCTTCGCGTTTTATTTCCATCATAACTATGGGCAGATGGACCTATCCCCACGTACGGGGTGCCATTCCAATAAGATGAATTGTGCTTTGATTCAAATCCCGGCAAGGAATAATTCGATATCTCATACCTCACATAGCCGGCATCCCGCAACATGGAGTTGATCATGGAAAACATATCCACACTCAGATTCTCATCAGCCTCTTTTATCCTTCCCGAATCGCGCATTCGGGTAAGAACTGTCCTTTCCTCATACATCAATGAATAAGCAGAGATGTGACTCGGATGCATCGAAATAAACCCTTCGAGTGTTTTGCGTAATGATTCCAGTGTCTGTCCGGGGAGTCCGAACATAAGATCTATACTTATATTTGAGAAATGCTCTTTCAAAAGCGAATAAGCACGTATCGCGCCGTCTGCATCGTGCCTCCTACCTATTGTGTGCAACTCGTGGTCATCAAGACTCTGGATTCCCATGCTTATCCTGTCTATCCCTGCGCTTTTCCATATCAAGACTCTTTGCTGATTGACATCATCCGGATTAACCTCCATTGTGGTTTCCACTATTTCCGCCTGCGGAGAAGCGTTATATATCACCTCACGGAGAGTATTCATGAAACCGGCAAATAAATTTTCAGGAATCAAAGATGGCGTCCCACCCCCGATATATAAAGTAATCCTGCGCCACCCCTTTAGTTCGTCTGCACGTGAACGCAATTCTTTTACAAGACAATCCTGATAAACGTGCCAATCGAAATCCCGACGTAGCACAGAGCTATAGAAGTCACAATATATACATTTACTCCGGCACAATGCTATGTGCACATACACCCCCCCTACATCCGATACTAAGTCATCATTTGCAATCATAACCGCAAATTTAATAAAAATTTTTCGACACCATATTGAAGTTACTCTTGGGAATATTTATTAACTTTGCATCCCGTTATGAAATACGGATTTGACAACGACAAGTATCTCAGAATACAATCTGAGCACATCAAAGAGAGAATTGCGAAGTTTGGTAACAAACTCTATCTTGAACTCGGTGGAAAACTTTTCGACGATCACCACGCCAGCCGCGTGTTGCCCGGTTTTCAGCCGGACAGCAAACTGAGAATGCTCAGTAATCTTGCAGACAAAGCGGAAATAATCATCGTTATCAGCGCACTCGACATTGAAAAAAACAAAGTGCGCGGAGATCTCGGCATCACCTACGACATGGATGTGATCCGTCTTCGGGATGAATTCATGAAACGTGGTTTTCTCGTCAGCTCTGTGGTTATCACGCATTACAACCGTCAGTCGAGCGCTGATGCATTCCGTGAGAAATTAAGTCGCATGGGGATCACATCCTATTGCCATTACACAATTGAAGGATACCCCAATAATGTGGCGCTCATCGATTCCGATGAGGGTTTTGGAAAAAATGACTATGTCGAGACATCTCGTCCGCTCGTAATCGTAACCGCACCCGGACCCGGAAGCGGCAAAATGGCGGTGTGCCTAAGCCAGCTTTACAATGAACACAAAAGAGGCGTTGAGGCCGGTTACGCCAAGTTCGAGACTTTCCCCGTCTGGAACCTGCCTCTTAAACATCCGGTAAATATTGCATACGAAGCTGCGACAGCGGATCTCAACGATGTCAACATGATTGACCCGTTCCATCTGGAAGCTTATGGAGAGACTGCCATCAACTATAACAGGGATATCGAGATTTTCCCTGTGCTCAACGCCTTGTTCGAAGGCATATATGGCAGAAACCCATACAAATCTCCTACCGATATGGGCGTCAATATGGTCGGCTTCTGCATCAATGATGATGAAACATGCTGCGATGCCTCACGCAATGAGATTATCCGCCGTTATTTCACAGCACTCAACAGATTCGCCCAAGGTGACACTAATGACAGTGAAGTGAATAAAATTGCACTTCTCTTCAATCAGGCAAAAATTGATGTATCATACCGCAGAGTTGTCACTGCCGCCCGTTCACGCGCAGAGCGTGACGACGCTCCTTGCTCTGCCATAGAGCTTGCCGACGGTACTATAATCACTGCACAGTCGTCCGATCTTCTCGGACCGAGCGCAGCCCTGCTTCTGAATGCAATGAAGCATCTGGCAGGCATAGATCATGATGTGAAACTGATACCGCAGCAGATGATAGAGCCTATCCAGGAAATGAAAATCAATTGTCTGCACAGCCACAATCCGCGTCTGCATACGGATGAAGTGCTGGTGGCGCTTGCCGTTCTCTCAACACATGATGACAACTGCAAGCGTGCGCTTGGTGTTCTGACAGAGCTGAACGGATGCCAGGTTCATTCCACAGTGATGCTTGGAGAAGTGGATCATAAGATTTTCCAGAAACTTGGTGTCGGCTTGACCTGCGATCCTGCAAAAAAGCGTAAATGACAAAACTTCCCGGCAATATCGCAGATAAAAGGGTTATACTGCTTGATGGCGCAATGGGCACAATGCTCAGAGCCATTACACCTGACAGAAGAAATTTTCCTTGCGAGATGCATAATCTGAAGAATCCGTCTTTGGTAATGGATATCCACTTTAGATATGCTGAGGCTGGCGCAGACATCATCTGTACCAACACATTCAACCCAAATTCATTGTCTTCGGCAAGTGTGCAAAATTCCACACTTGCCGAAGACTCTGTTTCTGCAGCAGTCCGCATTGCACGTTGTGTCTCGCACGATTTCAAGATCAGAACCGGGAAAGAGATTCTTGTGGCAGGAACGATCGGACCGACATTCGATGCCAGCCTCATCCCCTTTCTTATTGACGGCGGTGTTGATTTATTGCTTTGCGAAACTGTCACGGATATATACCACCTGAAAAAATCGTTGGATCATGCATCGGAATATATGTCGCAAAGAAATCTGTTCATTCCAGTTATGGTATCTGTTACTCCTCGGAAAGATTCCGGTAAATTACTTTCAGGGGAAACCTTACATCAACTTATAGATGCAATCAATGGGTATCCGCAAATTATGTCGGTTGGTGTCAACTGTATTCCGCCAGACCGTAATCTAAAAAATATTCTGAAAGAATTATCTATTATAACAGATTTACCAATAAGCGTTCATCCCAATGCCGGACTTCCTGACATAAACGGCAATTATCATATCTCTCCTGCTGAAATGGCGGAATGCCTACGATCATTTCTTAAAGATAGCATGGTAAAAATAATCGGAGGTTGTTGCGGAACAACCCCCGATCATATATCAGCATTACGTGATATGGCAGATTCGTTCAGCGCCACGGGAACTCTTCGGGAACAGGATGTCCCTTGACCTCCATTCTCACCTTTGAACAGAATTCACGCACAATTTTCTTCACCGGTCCAGGCTCCATGCCAAGCACTTTAAAAAGCAGACCTGCATCATTGGGAAGATGCGTTATGCCACACGCAATCTTGTTATCCCGATCGATAAATGCCTTGGTCTCCTCATATATCTTATCTGCGTGCTCCTTTGGTGTCATGACAATGACATTGGCAAAGACATCGAAACCACCCATGATTCCAAGCTGACGCACCGGTGTCACATTCGGATCAATCACGAATTTCTCTCTGAAAAGCTGCTCCCCGTCAGGACGCTCGCCATGACTGCATACAGAAAGAATGTCATATTCAAACAATTCCCCTTCCTTGTAATACTTACGACCTGCGGTATATATCTCTGAATAAAACAACGTGGCGGTTGGATCCACACATATTCTTGTATCAGAGATAAAACGTGTGTGACGACAGGGATAGATAGGTTCCGGCATAAACTCCAGATACGCGCCCTCTTCCAAAACGATATTCTGTATCATACCGGAATAATTGTAACGCATCTCCGCAAGTTTTGTGGCAGCACCTGTGGAGATCCACGCAAACGCATTCTTGCGCACTGTAATATCCTGCTGGTAACGGTCGCCGTCTACATTCGGACCTCCGGACGAAAGGATATAGAGACATGGCATCTCTGGCATCTCCTCATCAAAATAAAGCTCCTGCTGCGCAATCAGAGGGACACGCCGGTCGAGATCACGCAAGATACTTTTCCCATCTGGATCAAGTTCAAAACCGAGCCGGAGATAGCCATGTTTCCCGGGAGCACCGACATACATCTGTTCCGGCTCCCTGAGGTATGGCAGCATTTCACGCGCTGTTGAGAAATCCACCTCAGGCACAAGTGCCGTTTTTATCTTTTCCCTGTTCATAAGTGTATGCTTACTTCTCTGTTTTATCAAAAAGGGCCATCTTGAAAATCAGATCGACCAATTCATCTATACCCTCGCCTGTCATGCAGTTCGTGAAAACAAATGGCTTTCCGGGACGCATGAGTCGGGAATCATGATCCATAACCTCAAGAGATGCATGAACGTAAGGGGCAAGATCGGTTTTGTTGATTACCAGTATATCGCTCTGCGAGATACCGGGACCATCCTTGCGGGGAATCTTGTCACCTGCAGCAACATCTATTACGTAAATAAAGAAATCAACCAATGCCGGACTGAAGGTAAGCGTAAGATTATCACCGCCGGATTCTATCAATACGATATCCGTCTCAGGAAACTTCTCCTCCATCTCCTCTACAGCTGCTATATTCATTGACGGATCCTCTCTGACAGCAGTATGCGGACACGCACCTGTCTCCACACCGATAATCATATCTTCATGAAGTATACCCTTGAGAGTCTTGCGCACATGCTTCGCATCTTCTGTCGTTACAATATCATTGGTGATAATCAGCACCTTCTGGCCAAGTTCAAGAAGACGCGGTGTTATTGCCTCGATAAGGGCTGTTTTGCCGGAACCCACAGGGCCACCGACTCCTATTCTACATGTTTGTGACATATCTATTTTCCTTTTATTTTTTATATTTATCAATTCATGAACATACGCATATTCCCCTTCTCATGCAGGGATGCGATGATATCAAGTTCGGGGAAGAACGCATTCATATCCTTCAATTCCATCTGAGATGCCTCATCATAAAGTTTCTCGACATTCTCTGAAAGATCGAAAAGAATTTTCTGAGTTTCATAATGAGACACCCTGACACACCTCAATGCAGCAGAAAGCACCATGTTTATGACACCATACTGATGAGCGCAGAAAAGCGATTTCTCATCAACACCCGCCGCGGCATATGCAATACCTTGCGCTACAGGGAATGTACCGGGCACATTCTCCGCTTTTATATCTTCAAGCCAGCGGGATATTATATCATTGGTAAAGAGCTTCGCTGCAAGTTCGGCGAATTTCTTTCCCATTCGTTTCAACATCAGTCGCGCCTCATCATTCATCTTGAATAGAATCAGCATCTTGTCAATCGCTGCCACGGAATCATAATCATTGCGTAAAAACGCACGGTGGGCTTGAATCGCAGCCACGCCATCGCTATACGCAGCCTGCAGAGCCTGTGAAGCGGTGAATGCATGGAGCGTCTCTGCATCGTGGACAATCCCTTCAAAGGAAGCAGTCTCCAGACCATTGGAAAAAGAGAATGTTCCTACCGGAAACGTCGAGTCCGTGAATTGCAACAGCCGCGAGACGGCAAGCATATCTGGTTTAATGTGTGTGCTCATGGGCTATTCCATTTTCATCAAAATGAATATGAGTGATCGGGTGATGATGATGCTCTCCGTGAGCATGACTCTCATGACCCGCTCCACCGAACAAACGTCTGATCTCATGAGGAGCTAGATATGGTATAATTTCCAGACCCTTCTGAAAATCATAAGTGATACCCTCAAGATTATGGGTTTCCATAACACTCAGCATCACTTTCTTATCTACCGTAAGAGGGACATACACCTTGGTGCCTTTCACCACTGCCGGCCAATGCTGGTTTCCGATGGCATGACCCAATTCCACGGAACGCCGGATGATTGTATCATGATCCTTATCAGCAAGCGAGCTCAAATCAATCACAAGCACAGGGCTAAGTTCAATTTTAAGAACAGCAGCCTTATTTGTATCGGGATCAAAATCGATCACATCACCATCAACAACCTGCGTATGGCGTTTGAGAGCTATCGGATACTCCTCGCCGCTTACGCCCTTACCGAGAAAACGGCTTTTCTGGGCGGTCCACTGGTCAAGAAATATATAATCCACATCTGCATTGCTGAGTTTCTCTTTCCATTCGGGAGACGTATTCATATTCCCGAGTATTTCGGTGTATACCTTCATAACCTGATTCTAAATTATCTGATTAAAAATTTCTTTAACAATATTTATCCCTGCCCTGATTAAATAACAACCAAACATCCCGTTTAGATTAAACAAGTGTTAAATAAATCATGGATTTGCCAAGGAATTTGAACATTTTTTGATGCAACGTGGTCAAGGATCTTCTTGTGGTTAGCTACTGTCAGTACCTCGATGTCAGCCGGGTTTGTGTTGGTGGGATGCTACTTCATCACTAATCACTAAAACCTATCACTTAACCTCATTCCCTTGATTAGAGAGTAAAAACATCTTATTACTGATGCAAACTTGCCGTTATCGGCAAGTTTTGCTATATTTGTACTCAGAAATCAAATTAAAACTTGCCGATAGATGGAATACATATCAGTAAAAGAATGGGCTAAAACACATGCTGTCTCTGAAAGGACCGCACGTAACTATTGTGCGCAAGGTAAAATTGATGGAGCTTTCCTTGTCGGTAAAACGTGGAATGTACCTGTTGAGGCAGAGTTGCCGAAACGGAAGTCCAAGAAAAAAGTGTCACCGCTTCTGTTAGTATTAAGAGAACAGAAGGAGAGAAAAGTCAAAGGCGGTATATACCACCGTGTACAGATTGACCTCACTTATAATTCCAATCATATGGAGGGAAGTAAGTTGACGCATGATCAAACGAGGTATATTTTTGAGACCAATACAATAGGCGTGACAGATATGGCGGTTAATGTCGATGACATTGTTGAGACCACTAACCATTTCCGCGCAATAGATTATATTATTGATAATACGGATGATAAACTGACAGAAAAGCTTCTTAAAGAGCTTCACCGCATATTGAAAACAGGCACATCAGACGAGCGTAAAAGCTGGTTCCGTGTCGGAGAATATAAGAAACTTCCCAACGAAGTAGGTGGCAATGACACGACTCTCCCTGAAAACGTCCATACCGAAATCAAGACACTTCTCGTAGAATACAATAGTCGGAAAAATCCCACCTTTGAAGATATTGTGGATTTTCATCAAAGGTTTGAGTCTATACATCCTTTCCAAGATGGAAACGGACGTGTTGGCAGACTAATTATGTTCAGGGAACTACTAAGATTTGGATATGTCCCCTTCATTATCACCGATGATTTGAAGATGTATTATTACAACGGTCTTCGCAACTGGCCGAACATCAAGGGCTATCTACTTGATACCTGCCTCGCGGCACAAGACAACTTCAAACTTATCCTCCAAAAGTTTCGTATTCCCTTCAAAGACTGATACAATTAAGAGTCCTATTTGATGTTGACTCCATATCCAACTGCTATTATGACATAGTTCTACTACCCCCAGCGCACTGTCTCACGCTCCTGTCGCTATAGCTTGCAAGCCATTAGTTTTCCATAAATCGTAGTGGCAACAGCAATTATCGTCCTTTAATGAGACACCTGTCCGATGATATACGGATAATTCTTTGTAATTTTGCATATGGCACTCAAATTCAATCGTCATATCTCAATCGCTCTTATAGGCATTAACATAATAGGCACTGTCCTATCATGTTACTTGCTATGGAACTACATTTTGCTCCGATGGCATTTGAATTATTATATTTTTGCAATAACCGCACTTACAGGAATAGCTGTCATGTTTATCGAATGCAAAAACAAGACATTCCGCTATGTGGGTAAGTTTTATGGTATATGTTGGTGCTTTATTACAATCATCGGCTTGATGATTTGCCGGCTTGCATTTTCACCTACCCTATGTGAATCAGGAGACTATGTAATGAGGCGATCTTTAGGAATTATGGGGTTTGAAACAGCCACACTTTATAAAAAGTCAAATCTACGAGAGGTCGAAGTATGGAGATATGAATTGGTATATCCAAAGAAAATAGTCCCGTTGGATTCTCTTGGCGCAGTAGTTATCTATGGCGATTATCCTGATGGAAACGGCGATTTGACAAGCGGCACAACTATCTACCCAATGGACGATTCATATTACGACAATCTCCCGGCTATAAAAGAATACGCCGAAAGACACAATATCCCTTATCACAAGTTGCAATGAGAATACGTTACAATCATAAAGTATTGCAGATACTGTTCTTTGTTGGGATGGCTCTGTCATCATGTACTCCAGAAAAGATACATCTGACGGATTATTACTACATCTATGCTCCCGGAGAGTTTTATGATACATACACGCTTGCGTGTAAATTGGCCTCAGATAATGATGTCGAGATTGATAGTATAAGTTATGTAAAATGGAATAATCAGGTAATTGCCGTGAAAAGAAACACAGGCAGCAGACCGTGGTTCGTTGTTAAAGCACGAGAAGATTGCTTAAGGTCGTGTAATAATGACATTTTGACGTCTAATTTATCAAAACAGGAAGTGGATAGTATTTTAGGAGCATATCATGGCAAATTCAAAGAAAAATATTTTGAATGATATGATACAATTTCTTGACGCACTATATTGGTATCTTGACAAATATCTCGATAAGCAATCAAAAAAGCATTTTTGGTTTACCAAAGGTATAACTGAATTAGGTTTAGTCATGCCAATATTTGCGTTGACTTGGATAGGTATAACCGTTGTTGGTTATGTATTTGAATTGTCAGCTTTGTTCCCTTATATGTTATTATTCCCGGCTGTGTTACCTTTGTCTTTATTGAGCTACTATTCTATCCGTGAAAAGAAAATAATGGCTAAACGCAATTATCACAAAATGAAATGGGTACGCCCGATAGCCATAGTAATTTATTATTCCACTTACGTTATAATTGTGATAGCTTTGGCTTTTGTGCTAATCACAAAATTTAGATAGCAACTTTCATCAAAACTAATTTATAGGTGAGTTTTTCAAATACAGGCAGCTGTTGAATATTCCTAAATCTTCTCCATAAATTTTTTGGATCTTTCTCTACCGTTTGTGTATTTCGCTTGAAATGTGTAGATTTGCAAAAATGTTATATAAAATGAAATATTTAATATTCCTATTTCTTTCAGTCATAGTTTTTCCGATATTGGCCTATGCCAAATCATATAATCCACGAGCAACGTTATTTATGAAAGATGGTTCAGTTGTTCACGGTTATTTACGAGTGAGCTTGCACGATGTGTACAAAGACTTCAAAATCAGTGAAACCGAAAATGGCAAGAAACAAACTTATAATAATGAAGATATTGATTCGCTTAAAGTTCAATATGCAGATGGCCAGGAAGCGGTTTATTATCCTTTTCAGTTTGCTCCCGAGCCAAACAAAAAAATTAATAAAGATACCTACTTAGCATTGATTAGCTTTGATAGTGAGCATGTCAAAGGGTATTGTATGCCTGCCAGCTATATCCGCTCTTCCTCACCTGTGCCTTCCAATAATTTTCAAAGCTATTCATCAAAAACTGCCGCCTGGTGGTATTGTTTTGAAGTGAAAGACGCAGACAAGCCAATTGTCGTTTTTTGGATATACATTCCATCAAAAAAGCCGTCTAAATACAACATGAAAGACCTCAAAAAAGCTCTTTCTCTTTATCCCGGTGTGTATGAAACAATTTGTTCACGAGGTATTACAGCAGACCAAATAAATGAAAACCCATTAATGGTACTGGAAATTCTTGAAGAAAGTTTGCAATAGTTTAAAGTGTATCTTACCGCTCATATATACCGTAATTTTCACAATGAAAGCATTGTTTATCTCTCTCTGCCTCTCCTTATTAATGATATTGTCGTCATGTGAGGGGCGAACCGGCTACCTTGATGAAGGTCAGCAGAACACTGTTACCATGCTCACTGATGTGGAATGGCTTGTTGTGTATGCGGATTATGGTCTTGGCAATGAACAGACATTTGATGATGAAACTAATATCTATTCATTCGGCAGAGATACCAAAGGATGGACTGCGGTTGGCTCTCTGAAAGATCCGTCTATAAAGAAAGACGTACAGTATTTTCAGTGGACTTTCACAACGGAGAATTACACGGTTATCTATACTGCCGGAAACGCTACTGAAGGTTATCGGCTTATTAAAAAGTTGACACCATCTGAAATGTGGCTGCAATGGTCGGCGCAAGATCCGGTATTATATCCCAACCAAACAACCACCTTATACAAACTCAAAGCCCGCAAAAGACAATAGTACATAACTGTCGGGCGAAAGAAGTAAATTGGAATTGGCCTACCTGTTGGTCAGATACTTCAAGGAATTTTTGGTAAATATTGGTAAATAAATATCCACGTTCTAAAAATCTAAAATACTCAAGGAACAATGAACCGTTTGTCTATTTTAACAATAATATTGGTGTTTAGCATGCTAAAAGTCGTAGCTGATAATCCACATTTGTTCTCGACTTCCAAATGCCTTGATTTGCTCTGTTCATTCCAATATTATGACAAAATAAAAAGTAATCCTCAGTTTATGGATTTGCAGAATGATTCAAGTTTTGTCAAGGCAATAGATAGTATTAATTCTCGGACTCGTGCCTCTAAACTATGTAATGCTTATGTGAAATATGGAACAGATCTAAATGATGTAGATAGCTGTATATTTTTCATGGAGAACATAGTTAGCCTTGTTCCTAAATCCGAGCAACAAACCGAATGGATTAGAAACATAATTGAGATTCATGAAGAATTATGTTATGTCACCAAACGCCTGATACAGAATGGATATTGTGAATATTGGGATAGTATTGTAAATCCAAGCCTGCAACAACAGATTGACATATATTATTCTACTATCCCAGATGGATTACTTGATGCAATACACTCTGAATTAAAAGATTTTGCAGAACCGGAGATATTATCTAAATTACATTCCAAAACATATATTGTTGATATAGATAATGCTTTCAATCTTGATGATGAATCATTCTGTTGTACTCCTTTCCTCTTGGATC
>CAJTPK010000009.1 GCA_910578075.1 uncultured Muribaculaceae bacterium
TCGAGTATCAACCACAATACAAAAAGGCGTTCTACGAACTCAACCGCAAATGGATTGAACTTTATTGGGAGTTGGAACCACATGATATAGAGGTGTTGGAAAATCCTGAAAAACATATACTTGAAAAGGGTGGTCATATATTCGTGGCTTTATATAACGGCTTCCCGGTAGGTGTGTGTGCACTGTGTCCCATGCAGGAGGAATCTACTTATGATTTTGAGTTGGCAAAACTCGCTGTCAACAATTCAATCCAACGAAAAGGCATAGGACGTAGACTTTGTGATGCGGTCATTGACAAAGCGAGGGAATTGGGTGGTGAAATGTTGTTTCTTGAAAGCAATACCCGTCTTAAGCCTGCGATTGCACTTTATCGTAAACTCGGTTTCAAGGAACTGGCAGAATACCATCCGGCATACGCCCGTGGTGATATACAGATGGAATTATCACTCTAAACAATCAATCATATGAAAACCAAAGTATTTGTGAGGCGCGAAGATGCGCTTAAAAAAACATTCAAAGGGGTAAATCTTGACTCACTTGCCGTCGGTGAGAAGTCAATGGTCACAAAAATGAATTATGTTAAGGGTAATTTTGCCACTCTTCATACCCATCCACACGAGCAATGCGGATATGTAATTTCTGGAGAATACCATCTTATTGTGGACGGAGAAGAGAAGATCGATGTTATAATGCATGCCGGAGACACATACGCCATACCCGGCAATACGCCTCACTCATTTGAGGTTATTGAGGGTGGGGAAGTTGTGGATGTTTTCACTCCGCATCGCGAGGATTATCTTTAGGCCCCGTTTCCAATAGAAATAGCAGTATAAGTCTATGGCCAGTCAAGACTTATACTGCTATTTGTGTAGGGTTAGGCTTTTAAGAAAAATAGGAACAACTCACCGAAATAAATGTATGTGCTATCTGTGGCCATCTCTGTAATTTTGCCTATTGAAAACCTGATAATTAGATTTTTGATATGAAAATGAATGTTTTTTTATTGTCAGCTATTCTTCTGTGTTCAGCATGCTCGGAAGATGATGATATTATCAAGAAGGAGGATTCAATGAAACCAGATACGGAAATACCTGCCGGGAATAATGGTGGGGCTAATAATTCACCTGCGGAAAATATATTTACCACCAAATCAACAGTTGATGATGTTATATCCAATCCGGCATTTGGAGATTTTGGATATCTGTTGTTTCCTGTTGACCGTAATGTGTCACGCTCTATGACACTTGCCGACATCAGCTCATCAAGTGTATATGTTTGGTACAGCCACATACAGCCGGAGAAAACGGTTGAAATTATAAACCGCCTGTATAACGATGCAATGGCCGGAAACCAAATATTCTATCGGATGTATTCCGATGCTGAAATAGCCGCTGATCCATCTAAATTGGATACAGGATTATTCCTTTTCAGAGGAGAAGCAGGAAAGCCGTTTGCCATTACTAATGCCGGAGGTGGATTTATGTATGTAGGAGCAATGCAGGACAGTTTTCCTCATTCTCTTGAAATAAGTAAAGCCGGATATAGTGCGTTTGCGCTGATATATCGACCCGATGACCCATACAATGATCTGGCCCGTGCAATAACCTTTATTCATGACAATGCCGCAGAATTGGGTGTCAAGGCTGATGATTATTCCTTATGGGGAGGTTCTGCCGGTGCAAGAATGGCAGCCACTCTTGGAAATTCATCCTACCTCTATCAACTGACCGGTCGCAGAGATATACCTCAGGCAGCCGCCGTCATCATGCAATATACCGGTTATTCGACGGCATCTCAATATGATGCTCCAACCTATGTATGTGTAGGGTCAAACGACGGAATTGCCTCATGGCGAACCATGCAGAACAGGCTGCAACGTCTGTCTGAAATGGGCATACCCACGGAGTTCCATGTGTACGATGGTTTAGGACATGGTTTCGGACTCGGTCATGGCACAGTAGCCGATGGCTGGATAAATGACGCGGTGAAGTTCTGGCAAACGAATATGAAAACAGACGAAAGTGCAGGTATTCCACCCGTATATGCCGATTAAGAAACCGAAAAAAGTGTAATCGTTACCGCCATTTTGCAAACGCATCAGGCAAAGCTCAGTTGTTCTTTTACTGAATTCAAAAAAATAACCAGATATGAAACATAGAATATTAGGAACGACATCATCGCTCGAAGTTTCCGGCATCGGACTTGGCTGCATGGCTATGAGTCACGGCTATGGAGAACCTGCCGACAAGAAAGAGATGATAAAACTTATCAGAACCGCCCATGATTTGGGAGTGACTTTCTTTGATACAGCGGAGGTTTACGGCCCCTATACCAATGAGGAACTTGTCGGTGAAGCTCTCGAACCGATACGGAACGAGGTGAAGATTGCCACAAAGTTCGGTATCAGCATGAATATGGACGATTTCAAGCAAGTGCTTGACAGCCGTCCCGAAACAATCCGACGGTCGGTTGAAGGCTCGTTGAAGCGTCTTCGCACAGACCACATCGACCTCTACTATCAGCATCGTGTTGACCCCGATGTTCCCATCGCCGATGTCGCCGGAACAATCAAAGACCTTATGGATGAGGGTAAGATACTCCACTGGGGATTGTCGGAGGCCGGAGTTAATACTATCCGTGAGGCAAATTCAATTCTACCACTTACAGCCGTCCAGAGTGAGTTCTCCCTTTTCTGGCGTGAGCCAGAAAAGAATCTCCTGCCTGTTCTTGAAGAACTCGGCATCGGTCTTGTTCCGTTCAGTCCCCTCGGAAAGGGTTTCCTCACCGGTGGCATAACCAAAGACACAAAGTTCGGGAAACATGACTTCCGTTCATCTGTGCCACGTTTCCAAAAAGAAAATATCGAGGCGAATATGGCTCTCGTAGAATTTGTGAAGTCCATCGCTGATAAAAAAGAGATATCGCCTGCACAGGTAGCGATATCATGGATTCTCTATCAGAGGCCCTGGATAGTTCCTATTCCCGGTAGTCGAAGTCTCAAACATCTTGAGGACAATATCTCAGCAGCAGATGTTACATATACTCCTGAGGAAATGGAATACATCAACAGTTTTATAAATACCATAAATATTAAAGGAGAACGCTACAATTCAAATAATCAATCCCACATAGGTAAATAGGTGCACATATTCTTTAAACTTCAGGCTCCGTCCCTTGTATTATAGATTTGGGAACGGAGCCTGAACCATGTTGTTGCAGCCGGATGAAAACGAGTCGCTGCCAATGCGAGAAATTCTATGCCTGTAGACTGGCTTCCCGGCGGAATATCTTACGTATTGTTTTCCATTTGGGAAATATCGCGGTAGGACGAATTGGGCTGTAGCTGACAAGAATGATTGTCAGAGAAGACAAGGCAATGATCAGTAGCCATCCATATATTTCCTTCATGGAAACTACGAGGGATTGTTGCTGGACAGCACCATACAGTTGCCCTAATGACATGTGACCAATGCTGTTGCTGAAATCGGTAAACCGAGCTCCGATCAAAGCGCAGTTCTTTGCCATGACGTGACGCAGAAATTCTCCGATAAGTGCCGGTCCCAACGTTGCACCCATGACAGCACCGGTAAATCCGTTTACTGTCAATGCCTGGGGGAATACAAAAAAATGGAGTCCGCTTTGAACTATGGAGGTCAGGAATACGATTGATATTATCACAGATGCGAAACCACGTGTGAACAGGGGTAACAACAGCATCTCTTTCTCCACTCCGTAGTCTATCATGAAATAAAACCAGCCAAGGTATATGGCAGCGAGGGCAAAGCCTATAGCTGTCATTGTCTTGTATCTCCATTTATGCAACGCAAATGTGAAATATGTGAATATACAACCAACCACAATTCCAGCAAATACATACCAGTTGAGATCGATCATATTAGTTTCGTCAAAACCGAGAATGACAGCTGCATAACTATGCTCAAACACGTGTTCGGTCGCCATCAATGTAAAAAACACGAGGTAAACCAATGTGGCCCGAATAACATTTCTGTTAGTCAATGCCTGAAAAGAGATGTATGGATGATGCAGGAAAGTAGCTCTCCACAAATTGATGGCAGCGCAGGCGATCCCAAGGATTGTAGCTGCGGAAATCTCCTCTGCTTCCCACCAATCGTAGAAGTTTCCATAAACACATATAAACGTAAAGCACAACATGAACACGCTCCATAATGCAGCTCCAATCCAGTCGATACCCAGCAAAGGGATCTGCATCGGGCCTTTAACCGGTTTGACCAGTATGAGAACCAATACCATCATCATGGCAAGCAGGCCGCTCATGATCCAATGCATGTATTCCCATTGAGAGAAAAAGGATGTGTATATTGTGGCGATGCCGCTCAGTTGTATCACTCCGTCGACCACAAGGTAGACATAGCAGAAAAAAATAGCCATATCCCGCACCGGTGTCAACCAGAGTTGTATTGTTGAGTTGCATACGAATGTAGCCCACATCCTGAACCATCCTGCCACAAAGCATGTGGCAACCAGTAGCGGGACATTCGTGGTATTGGCGCAGATGAAATTGGCGGCTATCAGCACCGCACCGCAAATGAGAAGTCCGACCCTGTTTGAATAGCGGAACTTCAACCGGAACATCACAGCGAAATTAATTGACATGCCTATAAGGGATGCATACCCCGCCATCAATATGTCTTCCTGCATAAGCGCTGTGGTACCCACCATATCAGTGGCGGCTGCCAGATATATGCCACCGGAGAACTGTACAATCAATACAAACAGAATGAACAGCCACGGTTTCAACCGACGTGGCACATAGTTAGGCACGTCCGGAATATCAAAAGGACCCTGAGGTCCGTGCCAATCGCCCATATCAATATTTTACCTCACATTCTACATTCATACCGGCCCTGAGAAGGTCGGGCTCCGTATCTTCAGTCAATTCGATTCTCACAGGTATGCGTTGTCTAACTTTAACGAAATTTCCTGCTGAATTATCTTGTGGAAGAATAGACAGCGAGGCTCCGGTCGCAGAAGAAATTGAAACGACCTTCCCTTTGAAAGTCTTATCAGGAATAGCGTCTACTCTTATCTCAACATCGCTGCCGATATGGATATGTTTCATCTGTGTCTCTTTATAATTTGCTGTTATCCATATGTCAGAGCTGTCAATGACATCAAGCAGAGTCTGTCCTGGCTGCACAAGCTGACCGATCTGTATTTCCTTTCGGGAGGCATATCCATCGCAAGGAGCTGTTATCACGGTGTAGGATAGATTCAGTTCTGCGGTTTCGAGCAGAGCCTTTGCAAGTTCCACTCCGGCATCATTCTGAGCAATGCGCTGGCGTGTTTCTTCAGCTACGGATGATGTGGCGGAACGTTGGCGCGCCAACATCTCATAACGAGCTTTCTTTGCCTTGTAATCTGTCTCCGCGCGATCATACTGCTGACGTGTCACAGCATCCTTATCAAGTAATTTACGGTATCTCTCGAGGTCGACGGCAGCATTCTCCATCAGAATTTTTGCTTCAGATATTGAGGCCTCGCTGACAGCAACATTTGCCGAGGCAACTCCTACGCTACGGTCTGCTACTGAGCGTCCGGCGATTGCGTTCTGGTAATCCGCGCGTGCCTGAGCAACGCGCAGGCGCATATCCGCGTCATCGATTATGACGAGAGTGTCCCCTTTCTTCACTTGTTCGTATTCTTTAAACCGGATTTCACTTATGTAGCCTTGCACGCGGCTGTTGACCGGTACAATCTGGCGCTGGATCTGTGCGTTGTCGGTAAATTCCACATCTCCAATATGTATGAACTTAGAGGCTACCCATATTCCGGCTGTCACAATTACAGCTAATGTGATTATGTAAGAGAGTATTTTTTTTGTACGGTGTTTCATATTTTTCCAGAAGTGAATAATAGTTTGTAATAATAATAGATTATATCGATGCGAGCATTCACGAGTTGCTGCTCAGAATCGAGTTTTGAATTTGCGGCGTCAAGCATGTCTGTGATGAGCGCCATGTCTGCGGAATATCTTGTGAACACAGTAGAATAATTCCGTTCAGCAAGTTCCACACTCTTGACCTGTGTCTTAAGTGTTTCATAAGCCTCGAGGTAGCGGATGTAATCTGCTTTCACAGATAGTTCTGTATTTTCTTTTACAGCAGCAAGTTCATCAGAGGCATGCGCGGTTGCCGCGCGGCTGCGGGAAAGCGATTTGTTGCTTTTGAATAGAGAAGAGATATTATATGTCACGCCAACCCCAACATACCAATAGCTAAGATTCCGGTTGATAGGTGGAACTTCCACAAGTATAGGGCCATCTATACTCCAGCCAGCCTGCAATCCGATTTTTGGCAAAAGTTCTGACTTGGTGATATCCTCTGCTTTGCGGGAAATATCCACTTTTGACTGAGCCAATCTGATGGCAGGAGCATTTGAATATGCCTCTGTCTGCCATGCGGCTTCGCCTTGTGATGGGATCGACTTGCTAAGGATCGAAGGATCCGGATTTATTACTGTGCCTTCCGGGAGACCGGCGATTCTGACAAGATTATTGTTGAGAATCTCTAAGGTGTTATTTATCCTTACAAGTTGCAACTCAAGATTAGACACAAGCAATTCATAGCGTGTTATGTCATTCTGCAAAGCAACTCCCTGGTCGTATCTGGCATGCATTTCATCAAGCACTTTGCGAGCCTGAGCTATGTTTTTCTCTACGACACCACGAAGATTAGAATACTTATATATGTCAAGATAGAATCCTGTCAGTTGAAAGCGGATATTGTCACGTTGAAGCTCTGTGGCGTAACGCGATGCTGTCAGTTTGAGTTCCGCGAGTTTTATGCCTGCTGATATTGCGCCTCCAGTGAATACCGGTTGGTTTATGGTCAAACCGAGTGTATTCCCGTAATGAGGGATAGGAGCCTTCTGATAATCGGAGAAGTCCCTTTTTGTTGTGAATCCGTCTCCTATGTAACTAAATGAAAGGGATGCGTTGATATCTGGTAGCCGATTTGCTTTTGCCACACCGATATCGAGCCGGTTTTCTTCTTCGGCAGAAAAAGAGGGGCGTAGTTGCACACTGTTTTTTTCAGCAGTTTCAAAAAGTTGTTCAAGAGTCATCACAGATGCCTCCTGAGCTGATGCACACACCCCGGAGCCCATCAGGAAAGCCGTGAGCCAACCTGTGAGCAATCGTGGATTGTTCATAAATGTAGGGAAATAAAATGAATTATAGGATTATCTGGCGGCATTCTTCTTACCGAAGGTATCCGACAGGTTTGAAATCAAATAAGATGTGTGCCGGAATAGCCTGCTGTGCTTTTCCAATTCTCCTTGAAGGCGAAGTTCTGAACATGCGCTATTGTAGCGCCTGATGTTATATTTATAAAAGTCATTTGCACTGCCGCTCTTTGTGAACGGCAGTGCAAAATTACAAAAAAATAGTTAAAATATCAATAACGCTCTTCACCCATTTTTTTATCGATGCTTACCTTTGCCACCCTGACGAGGCTGCATAGGTTTTGCGTTTTCCGTGAGTTTAAGCTCAGTTCCGTTGGAGAGTTCTACCTCATAACCGCCTCGTTTCCTGGAGATCTCCACAATAGTCAGTCCACTGAAGTTGGTCTTAACATATTTGGCGATAGCAGATGGGATAATGGAAGCTGGGACAGAATTGCCATGTGCTGCCTTTACCTCTTTCCAGTCACCGTCAGATTTGAAATCAACTTCCGCACCGCTAACGAAATCCACTTCATATTCAAGTCCTCTGTAACCATTGTCTTTCTCAACTTTCCTTACTTGATCTTTGGGAAAATACTTTGTGATAAAGCTTTGTGCCGCTTTAGGTAATTCTGACTGCTGGATACGGGTGCCCGAAAATAAGGGCAAGGATACAGATGCTGCTAATGTCACAAGCACCGATGTTAGTAACTTTCTCATTTTGTTTGTATTCTTATGTAGTTGATGTTAATTGGATGATCAAATTAAATGAATACTATATGCATAATAAAAACTAATTAAAACTGCATTATGTATTTCGTTCGAATACAGTCTTGAATGCAGAAATGTATTTTCTGCCAACAGGAACCGGTCTTGGGAAATCCCTAAGATATATTGTCCTGTTTGAAAATTTTTCAATATATGGAATGGATATTATAAATGAACGATGTATCCGGATAAAACTGTTTTCCGGAAGCATTGATTCAATCTCCTTCATCGTGATTTGTGAGATTACTGTTGGCAACTGTTTTCTGAATATCTTAACATAGTTATCCATAGCCTCAATAAGCATTATGTCATTCAGAGATATAATTATATTCTTGTAATCAGCTTTGAGGGTTATGTTTGCCGCTGCAGGTTTATCTTCGCTTAAACTGATAAATTTCTTTGCTTTCTCCATAGCTTTCTCAAAGCGCGGATAAAAGATAGGCTTATGCAGGAAATCAACTGCATCTACATTGAATCCCTCCAAAGCATAGCTTGCGTATGCAGTGGTAAATATGAGGCATGTCCCTGCAGGAAGCTCTTTTGCCAGCGCCAATCCGTTATATGAATTCATTTCTATATCCAGAAAAACAATATCAGCTCCTGTTGATCTGATATATTCCATACCGGCAAGAGGAGATGTGAAACAGTCAAGTTCAATATCTCCATATCGATTGCAATATTCCTTGATTATGCTCAATGCTATCGGTTCGTCATCTATTGCTACACACTTGATCATGGGATAGGTTTATACAAAGTTTTACATTAAAATATTCACTGTCGTTCACTATATCCATATTATGTTTACCGTGGTAAAGAAGATCGAGGCGTTTGCGACAGTTCTCGATTCCCATATGTTCGCCTATGCGTTTTACGGGAAATATACGGTTGTTGGTCGTAAAAGACAGAATGCCTTGTTTTTCTGAAATTTTAATCTTTATATCAGATTTCTCCACTGAAGAAATACCATGTTTAAAGCAATTTTCAACAAATGTGACAAGTAGCATAGGGGGAATCATCAGGTTCTCATTATCAATGCTTATGTCCATTATTACTGTTGTCATTTCATTGAGACGCAATGATTGCAGAGCGACATATTGCCTGATATAGTCTACTTCTGATGAAAGCGTGACAAAATCCTGGCGGGAAGTAGTGTGAATATATCGCAACATTGAGATGTATTTTTCCAATGATTCGAGAGCTTTATCATCATGAGTCAGAAACAGTCCATATAAAGAATTGAGGGTGTTGAACATGAAATGGGGTTTAATCTGCGCTTTATACAATTCGATTTCAGCCTTATTTCGTTCAGCCTCTACTGCTCTGCGACGTGATTTCTGTAAATTTGCCTGCATGAGAAGAGCCACAGCAAAACTGAATGTCTCCACGATCATGAAAAGTGACCATACAGCCTGCTGATATTGCTGTATTGATGGGAATATTCTTGTTATTCCGGCATCATGCACATTGGGTTTCGGATTGTATAGACTTATATTCGACAGGAGATATGTGGCGCATATGGAAAACAAGATTATGGCAATTCCTATCCATCTCCTGTTTGAATTCTGAAATAATAAAGGAACGGTAAATAATCGATTGATAAAATATAAAACGTAAAGCCATATTCCAACAGTTATGACGTACCATTGGAAATTGTGAAACCATCTTTCCACCGGAAAGATCATTACCATTACGGGTAATACAATCAGGCAGAACACGAGATCTATATATCGGGCTACATTTTTCATTTTAGAATTTAATGCAAAGTTAACTATTTTATATTTAACAGAGTAGCTGAAATGAGGCTGTTTGCCATCATATCTGCGCTGTTGGTCATTATATAATAAGATGGATGTCAAGGCATAAAGTTTAATAGCTAATTTTGCCTGAAAAACAAGCCGCCCGTAAAGCTTTGTGAGGCGACATCAAGATGTTATCATATGGATGTAAAGACTTTTATCGACCGTCCTGTTCTTGCAGGAGTTATATCGGTGCTAATTGTAATTTTAGGTGTCATCGGATTATTGCAGCTTCCTATCGAGCAATTCCCGAATATTGCGCCCCCCACAGTCAGGGTGCAGGCGTCATATACGGGTGCAAACGCCGAGACTGTCATGAAAAGTGTCATCATGCCTCTTGAAGAATCACTCAACGGCGTTGAAGACATGATGTATATGACATCGACTGCAACCAACACAGGCACTGCATCAATCACAATATATTTCAAGCAGGGCACTGATGCGGATATGGCTGTGGTGAATGTGCAGAACCGGGTTGCATCTGCTCAAGGCTTGTTGCCGGCTGAAGTCACAAAAAGCGGAGTGACTGTAAGAAAGAGGCAGAACAGCACTTTAAAATCAATAACACTATATAGTCCGGATGATATCTATGATTCAAAATTCCTGACTAACTATATGAAAATCAATATAGAGCCGCAGATATCAAGAATTGCCGGAGTCGGAGAAGTGAATATTTTCAGTGCTGAGTATGCAATGAGGATATGGCTGGATCCGGCAAGAATGTCGCAATATGGTCTTATGCCGTCTGATATTGACAAGATGCTTGCAGAGCAGAATATTGAATCACCGACGGGCACTCTTGGCGCGGAATCAAAGAATACTTTCCAATACGTATTGAAATACAAGGGGCGCTATGAAGACGCTGCAGAATATGAAAATCTTGTGGTGAAGGCATTGCCGGACGGGAGCGTGTTGCGGCTGAAAGATATCGCTACGGTAGAACTCGGTGCTGTGAATTATGCGATGATCAGTGAGACAAGCGGACACCCTGGTGCAAATGCCATGATAGCTCAGACAGCAGGTTCAAATGCCAATGAAGTGATAAAGGAGATAGACAGCACACTGGATGCATTGAGGGAGAAACTTCCGGCGGGAATGGTATTGACCGACATATCAAGCACCAAGGACTTTCTGGATGCTTCAATCGGTAAAGTTGTCGAGACACTTGTAATTGCTTTGATTCTTGTAGTCATGGTGGTGTATCTATTTCTGCATGACTTCAAGGCTACGCTAATTCCGACGTTATCAATCATTGTTTCTCTTACAGGAACATTCGCATTCATATATGCGGTAGGTTTTACATTGAATATGCTCACATTGTTTGCCATAGTGCTTGTTATCGGGACTGTGGTTGATGATTCAGTAGTGGTTGTGGAGGCTGTGCAGGCTAAATTTGAGGAAGGACACAGCGATCCCTATCAGGCCACGGTCTCTGCTATGGGCGGTCTTTCAGCTGCTTTGATCACAACAACTGTAGTTTTTATGGCAGTGTTTATTCCTGTGTGCTTTATGGGAGGTACATCCGGAACATTCTATAAGCAATTTGGACTTACCATGGCTGTGGCAGTCGGAATCTCGCTTGTAAATGCCATGACATTGTGTCCCGCTTTAAGTGCGCTTCTTATGCGTCCTAAAAACGACAAGAGAGATCGTACAACTTTTATAAAAAGATTTAATTATGCTTTCGACAAGTCGTTTACGACAGTAATCGGTCAATACAAGGGAGGAGTTATGTTTCTTTTTAAAAGACGATGGGTTGTTGTAACATTGTTTGCAATTTCATTAATAGGTTTGGTATGGCTTATGTCTACAACAAAAACAGGTCTTGTTCCTCAGGAAGACATGGGAACACTGAGTCTGAACATACAGGTTGCTCCCGGAAGCAATCTTGCAGAAACTGAACGCGTTATGGACGAGGTGGAGAAGGCAATAAAGGATATTCCTGAAATATATATTTACTCAAGGGTTACAGGTAAGAATGCCCGTCATGACCAATCTGCATCCGCGGGTTCTTTCAGTATCAGGCTTAAGGATTGGAATGAACGAAAAGGGGCAGATCATGATATAAATGCAGTGATACGCGATATCTATAAGAGGACGTCGTCGATCTCTTCAGCCCAGATCCGGGTATCGCAATCTCCTATGATATCCGGATATGGGACAGGCAGTGGATTCGAACTATACGTGCAGGATAAATCCGGAACTACGACCGAAGAATTGCTTAAAGTCACGCGCACGTTCATCGATTCCTTGAATGCGCGGCCTGAGATTTCAAGGGCTTATACTACATTTGACACTAAATATCCGCAATATATGGTAGAGGTGGATGCAGTAAAATGTCTTCAGATGAATGTGTCTCCATCGGATGTTTTGTCAACATTGTCAGGATATATCGGAGGAAGTTATTCATCCAATCTTAATCGATTCACCAAGTTATATAGAGTGATGGTACAAGCGAATCCGGAGAGCCGACTTAATACAGAATCTTTGAAAAGCATGTTTGTAAGAACATCTACCGGACAGATGGCACCGCTTGACAATTTCATAAAGTTAACACGTGTGTACGGTTCGGAGAGTCTGTCTCGATTCAATCTGTTTCCTTCGGTATCAGTTTTCGGGGAGCAGGGGACTGGGTATAGTTCCGGAGACGCGATCAAGGCTATCCGTGAGGTGGCTGCTAAGTATTTGCCGTCAGGGTTCGGTTATGAGTTCGGTGGCATGTCAAGAGAAGAATCTTCTTCCGGAAACACCACTGTTATCATATTCAGTATTTGTCTTGCCTTCATTTACCTTATTCTTTGCGCACTGTATGAGAGTCTGACTGTACCTCTGGCGGTCATTGCAGCCGTGCCCATGGGGCTTGCCGGATGTTTTCTGTTTGCAAGATGGTGGGGTCTGGAAAACAATATCTATATGCAGATAGGGCTTATAATGTTGATAGGATTACTTGCAAAAACCGCTATCCTTTTGACCGAGTATGCCTCTGCGCGTAGAAAAGAGGGTATGGGTTTGGTCGCAGCTGCTGTTTCCGCCGCGAAAGCGCGTTTCCGCCCGATTATAATGACCTCGGCTACAATGATATTCGGAATGTTACCTTTGATGTTTGCTACCGGAGTAGGCGCAAACGGGAATATTTCAGTAGGTGTAGGCACAGTTGGCGGTTTACTTTTCGGTACACTTGCGTTGCTGTTCATGGTGCCTGTTTTCTTTGTATTATTTCAATATTTACATGAGTGTATAATGCCTAAAAGGAGAAATAGGCAATATGTTGCTTTATTTGGTAAATGATTATTTACCGGTTGATGTGAGTTTGCCATCGATATTATGTCGTTCGTCATTTTTACCTCTGTAAGGTTGAAGTTTATATCGTTGTATGTTAGTATATTATGAATTATATACTTAATTTATGGTATTTCACAATGCGATAAATCTTCCGAACTTTGCAAAATGTAAATTAGATGAATTTATGGTGATTTTAAGAAACTATTTATTTCTTTCCTTTTTTCTGTTAGTTGTTGCTGCCGCTTATGGTAATGTACCGGCAGGTATGATTTCAGGCAAAGTACTTTCCCTCGATGGAGAGGCAGTTGAATACGCAACAGTATTTCTCAAGGGAACATCAATATCTTGTTCTACCAATGAAAAGGGATTGTATCATATCACAGCACCAGCGGGTGAGTATACATTGGTTTTCACATCAGTCGGATATGAAAGACATGAGGCTACGGTTAAGATTAAGACTGGGTATAGAAGTAAACTGAATGTCAAACTTAAACCGGCAACACAGCTTGCAGAAGTGATTGTCGTTGGGAATTCACTAAGTAAGGTAAGAAATTCGGCATATAACGCCACAGCTGTGAATACCAAAGATATGGTCAACTCTACTAAAACGCTTAGCGAGGCATTGAATAAAGCTCCCGGTCTGAAGATTCGTGAAAGTGGAGGAGTAGGTTCGGATATGTCAGTTACAATGGATGGATTCAGCGGTAAGCATGTGAAAGTATTTATTGACGGTGTGCCTCAGGAAGGGGTGGGAAGCTCCTTCGGACTTAATAATATTCCTGTCAATTTTGCCGATAGAATCGAAGTTTACAGAGGTGTGGTTCCTGTAGGATTTGGTGCGGATGCAATTGGAGGAATAATAAATATTGTGACTCCAAGACGTCAGCGCCGTTGGTTTGTCGATGCGTCATATTCCTTCGGATCTTTCAATACCCATAAGTCTTATATTAATTTCGGTCAGACACTTGGTAACGGATTTAAATATGAGATAAACTTTTTTCAGAATTATTCCGACAACGATTATAGTATTGACACTCCAGTGGAGAATTTCTCAACCGGAGCAATCAATACAAAGAAACTTGAGCATGTAAGGCGATTCAATGATACTTATCATAATGAAGCCGTTGTAGCGAAACTTGGATTTGTGAATAAGGCCTGGGCAGACCGTTTCCTCTTGGGCTTTACATATTCACATATGTATAAGGAGGTGCAGACGGGTGTGAGGCAGGAAACAGTGTATGGTCAGAAACATCGTCATGGTTTTTCGCTGTTGCCCTCTCTGGAATATTCCAAGCGAAATCTCGGAGTAAGAGGTCTTGACGTTTCATTCAATGCCAATTACAATCGTGATAATACTACAAATGTTGACACAGCTTCAGTAAAATATAATTGGTATGGCGAAAGCGTACCGTTGAACTCACCCGGTGAGCAATCCCTTCAGAATTCAAGAGCCATCAACAATAACTGGACTGCAGGGCTGACCGTTAATTACCGACTTTCTGATAAACATGTCTTCACTGTTAATAATATTTTCAATACATTTAACCGGACTAATAAGGATATGTTGACATTTCCACCGGCTAAAGACGAGTTTTCAAAAGTGACAAGCAAGAACATTGCCGGAGTATCGTATCGCTTTATGCCAAACTCAAAATTTAATCTGACAGCATTTGGTAAGCAATACCATCAGTATGTGTCAGGACCGATGGCAACGTCATCAGCCCAGGATGTTTTTGAATTGACATCACGGTCTATTGACTATTTTGGATATGGCGCAGCCGGCACATGGCTCATGCCTTTAGGTTTTCAGATGAAGGCATCATATGAGAAAGCTTATCGTTTACCGACGATAGAAGAGATGTTTGGTGATGAGGATCTCGAGGTGGGAGATATATCTCTCAGACCTGAGTCAAGCCATAATGTTAATCTGAATTTAAGTTACAATGTCGCCTTCGGGAAAAACACCATCTATGCCGAGGCAGGCTTTATATACCGTGACACTCGTGATTATATACAACGTAACATCATGGCTTTGAGCGGGGGAAAGTCGGCTGCGACATATGTCAACTACGGTAAAGTCTCAACAATGGGTATCAGCATTTCGGCACGTTACAGTTTTTCCAGGTGGGTGAGTTTTGGTGGTAATTTTACGCAGATGAATATTCGGGATAATATGCGAATGGCTCAAGGAAGTACGGTGGAGAATATTGCATATAAGGAGCGTATGCCGAATCAACCATATATGTTTGCTGATTCAGATATCAATTTCCATTGGCATGGGTTAGGTGCAAGGGATAATGTCCTTACTGTGACTTATGACAATCAATTCACCCACAGTTTCTGCTATTATACAGAGAATATAGGGTCAAACAAAAACGATTATGTGGTTCCAGATCAATTTGCCCATAATATTTCAATATCGTATGGAATAAAGCGCGGTCGCTATAATCTGTCGTTTGAGTGCAGAAATCTTACGGACGCAAAGCTGTACGATAATTTCAGTCTTCAGAAGGCGGGAAGAGCTTTTTATGGAAAGATCAGGATCTATTTCGGTAATTGAAAATCAGTTTCCAAGATACGTTTCATATACTAACTATTATAAAAAATGGTACAGAAAAAATTAATTTACCGGATGTTTGCCGGTGCAGTTATCCCTGCGGTGGCGTTATGCGGCTGTGCAGAGAATGATAATCCTGATAGCCCGGTTACCGGGGGAGACGGAGAGGGAAAGTTTGTTTTTGCCACGACAATTCAAGGAACAAACGGTGTGGCCTACGATCTTATAACCGGTGAATCACTGGATGACGGAGAGCTTACCACTGTCAATAATGGTCTTGTAAATCCTGGAGCTACCCAGTGGGTGTTCCATAATAATTATCTGTATGCATTGGCATACAATCAGGGTAACGCCGGAACAACGCGCAGTTATATTCTCGGGAATGACGGACAGATGCATGCAAGAGATATAGAATACAATATCAGCCGTTTTTCATCTTATGGCACATATAATGATGACATAATAACAATGTCGACTGGAGACGGTCCAAAATCGCTCGCAGATAAACAAGGTTTTTTACCCAAAACTTTACTTATAACATATCTTAATGTGGTCAATGAGACTTCACGAAGCAACAATACATCCACAGGAGCCTACTCAATGGAAAATTTTCTCGGCAATGGGGAGTACGTGACATTGGCTGGTGCAGAGCAAAGCGGATCAAAACTTTACTGCGGGGCTGTTCCAATGGGACTCAGCCAATATGGAGTCGCATATGAAGATCGTAAATGGGTTCGTCCGGGGTATGAGCACCTCGTGCATGAAGAGGCGGGAGGTTCAGGTTCCGGAACATATAAGGCTGGAGAGCTTGTCGGTACACAATATCCTGATGAATGTTGGATCGCTATTTACGACAATGAGAATATGACCAATCCCACACTCATAAAAACAAATAAGATAAGCTCTCCGTGCGGACGTTTTAAATCTCAATATTATCAGACAGTATGGGCTGCTGAAAATGGAGACATTTATGTTTTCTCGTCAAGTTATGCAAAGACTATGACCGATCCGGGACAGAAAACAACACTCCCTGCCGGAGTGTGCCGTATACCGGCGGGAACATCCGAGTTTGATGATTATTATTGCAACATAGAAGCCCAGACTCCTGGCGGAAACCGGTCTTTCATGCGTTGCTGGCCAGCCGGTGGCAATAGTTTTCTGATGATCATGTATGACCGTCCGCTCACAGAAAAAAATCCTGCAGCTACGGAACTTGCTATTTTCGATGCCTCGTCTAAGAAACTAACATATGTGTCAGGACTACCCCAAAATATATCATCCATCGGAAAAACTGTATATGTGCAGAACGGAAATGTATACATCCCGATAAATGTTGAAAATGAAGAGCCGGCTGTTTATGCAATCAATACGACAACAGCCAAGGCAATCAAAGGAGTTTCAATAAAGGCTACTGAAATCAATGGTTTCGGTTATCTCACACCTATAAAATGATATAACAATGATAAAGATCTTCAGAAAAATACATTTATGGCTGTCCGTGCCATTCGGAATCATAATAACACTTATCTGTTTCTCTGGTGCGATGCTCATTTTTGAGCCTGAAATAACAAGAGGAATCAAGAAGAATGTGTATTATGTCCAGTCAGTGAAAGATAATCCTAAGCCGATAGGCGAGCTTATGGAGACAGTAAAATCCTCATTGCCTGATAGCGTGTCAATAACAGGTGTCACAGTCTTTAAGGATGAAACGAGGACATATCAGGTGAATCTTTCCAAACCCAGGAGATCCTCAATTTTTATAGATCAGTATACCGGTGTGATAACGGGACGTTATGAGCGAATCGGATTCTTTTCAACAATGTTTAAGCTGCATCGCTGGTTGCTGGATAATACCAATCCTCATGGTTCTGGTATAAAAATTGGAAAAACTCTTGTAGGTATATCAACGTTAATGTTTGTCATTGCATTGATCTCCGGAATTGTGATATGGTGGCCAAGAGCCCGTAAGAATCTTCTGAGAAGTCTGAGTATATCATTTTCAAAAGGTTGGAAAGGTTTCTGGAAAGGTCTTCATGTTGCAGGAGGTATGTATGCCTTGATATTTGTACTGGCAATGGCATTGACCGGTCTTACATGGTCGTTTGACTGGTATCGCACGGCATTTTATGCTGTTTGCGGTGTGGAGCATACTCCACGCAATTTCGGGCAGAGTGTGCAGCCGGATAGGAGTTCCAGAGAACGGCATGGCAAAGAAGGGGAGCATCGTAGAAGAGGTGGACACCGTCATTCGGAGTTCGGCAGATGGCAGCAGGTATATGATGAGTTAGATACTCAATATCCGGATGTGCCGCAGATAACAGTCGGCCCGGAAACAGCCTCTGTCACTCTCGGCACTGCCGGCAATACCCGTGCATCTGACCGCTATGCGTTCAATCGTCGTTCAGGAGAGTTGTCACCCGTAACCAAGTATACTGATTCGAAGGAAGCTGATAAGCTAAGGGGATGGATATATTCAATCCATACAGGAAGCATCGGTGGGTTTATGACGAGAATACTGTGGTTCATAGCAGCATTGCTCGGAGCTTCCCTTCCTTTGACCGGTTATTATATCTGGATAAAACATCTGATGCGTAAGAAAGATCAGGCAGTGTAACACCGCCATTGAGACATAGGTGATTTTGTAAAGCGCCCCAAAAGTTAATAAAACTTTTGGGGCGCAGTTTTGGGTTATATTGATTTATGATTTATTTACGTATCTTAAAGAGCCATTCGCGGATAGGAGAGAGCTTATAAGCATAATCAAATGAATACATGTGTTCGCTTCCTTTGCCATCATCGGGTAAAACCGATTTCGGTGTGAAGTTGATTATATTTATCTGAGCTCCTTTTGACAGCATTGCTTGTGCGAGGGAATCTTGTTCAGCTTGCGGGAGTTTTGCGCTCCAGGTGGAGTACTCGTATTTAACGCCATCTTTATCAGCTGCTTTTTCTAAGGCAAGTACATTTCCAAAGGAACTTCCATTTTTGCCGGCTGTGACAAAAGTAAAGGTATGTTTTGCAAGTTCTCCGAATTTATCTGTGTCCCAATGACAGTCTACGAAAATTGATGCCGCAAAAAGATCAGGATAAGTTATGTTATAGTACATTGAAATCATACCTCCCATTGATTGTCCGGTAGTGTAAAGTCTGTCGGAGTCAATATTATTCTTATTGACGATATTTCTGAGAAGGCGTATAACCATATCCACTTCCTCTGTGTGCTCGTATGCATCATTGACAGCAACTCCGGAAAATTGAGGAACAAGTACATAACATGGATTCTTAGCCTGAGATTCATCTGTAGCCCAGACCAGGGCTCCGTATCCCTGTGAAAGCGGTCGTGTTGCATCAGTGCCGGGAGTGCTTGCATCTGCCATAAAAAGCACAAGAGGATATTGTTTGTCGCTGTTGCTGTCCTGTGGTGAATAGAGGTTGTATTTCAAACTTTTACCGGTTTCTTTATCTTTATACTCGAATTGTTTGAATTTTGGGGCAACATTTTTAATCAAGGCTTGCAATGTCTTGTCACCACTCTTGTCTATTACCGGACCTCCACCGGGTGTGCCGAGTTGGGGACCTCCAACTTTTGCTCCTTTATTGTTGTGTCGTTCTGCATTGCCGGCCTGTCTCTGGTCTGAATTATTATTTCCGGAGCAAGATGCGCACATGACCGGCATTGCGCATACTATTGAAAGCGTCAGCATGGCTTTCAAACAGATTCTTTTTGTTTTCATATTCCTGACGTGTAAAATGTTTTATTTGGAAGTTGTTTTCAGTTCCTTATTTAAAAGATGAAAATCTTGGCAAAGGTTTATAATATGAGGGTAAACGACAAGGATGTGTTGGTGAATACATTATTAATGACCCGTTTCATAAAAAACTTAATTCTATTCATAACGTCAACTTGAAATGTGTTGACAAAGTTATAAAAAATAAGACTTTGTCAAAGAATAAATAAGAATAATAGAATTTTAATTGAGTAAGATGATGTAATTGTAACAAAACGACGGAGCATCGTGTGGACGCTCCGTCGTGGATTGTTGTTATATGAAGAGGTTCAGGTTTGCGTTGTCGGTGCGGCTCATGTATGTGGCTACACCTCCGATGGTTACATTGTCAAGAAGTTCCTCGCGAGTCACACCCATTACGTCCATTGACATCTGGCATGCTATGAATTCAACGCCATTCTTAATTGCGGCATCGCGAAGTTGTTCAAGAGAATCAATATTCTTACGCTTCATGATATGTCGCATCATTTTGCTACCGATTCCCGACATATTCATTTTTGATAATTTCAAAGATTTGGAATCGGAGGGTAGCATCATCGAGAACATTTTTCCGAATATATCCTTATTCACCTTGGGCTTATCTGATTTCTTTATAGCATTCAATCCCCAGAATGTGAAAAAGATTGTAACTTTCTCTTCTGTGGCTGCCGCCCCGTTTGCCAATACAAATGTTGCGAGTGTCTTGTCAAGGTCATCACTGAAAAGCACAAAGGTCTTTCCTCTTCCTGTTGTTACCGCACTGTCTCTGTTGTGTCGATCCTCTGATCCCCGTTTTACGATAATCTTGTATTTGCCGCCTGCCGATTCTGACGAAAGGAATGTATTTCCTGTGGATTGACACCAGGATTCCGCATCACGCACGAATCCGGGGTCAGTGGCTATAACTTCCAGTGTGTTGCCATCATTTAGATTGTCCATTGCTTCTTTAAGCCGCATGATCGGACCCGGGCATGAGAGTCCGCAGGCATCAATTCTCACCATCGGTGCCGCTTGTGTAGCACATTGCGATGAATCTGTTTTTTCCGATGCATCAAAAGCAGCTGGTTGTGGCACTTTATAGTTGGCAGATCTATATGTCTTTATGCCACCTACAAGATTGCGCACATTTTCGAAGCCATTGAGGCGAAGGATATTTGATGCAAGATATCCTCGAAGTCCGACTCCACAATATAATATGATCTGTCGGTCAGATGGGATCTCTCCAAGACGCTCACGCATGGAATCAAGTGGAATATTTATTGCACCGGGAATTGAGCCTGCTTCGAATTCCATCGGAGTTCTGACATCAATGAGCAGATGTTCTGTTGCTTTGACATCGTTTAGCTCTCTCCAATAGATCGGTTTCATTTTTCCACTCAATATGTTGCCTGCTACATATCCTGCGATAGCGACCGGATCTTTAGCTGAAGAATACGGGGGAGCGTAAGCCTGTTCGATTCTTGTCAGGTCTTCCACTGATCCTCCGTTCTTGATTACCTGTGCTATCGTATCTATTCGTTTATCAACACCATCGAAGCCTACGATCTGGGCGCCAAGCAGTCTCCCATTATCGGGAGAGAACACAATCTTTATAGTCATAGGCAATGCATCGGGATAATAACCGGCATGCGAAGACGGATGGATAGTCGCTGTAAGATACTTTTTACCCTCCTGTTTCAATCGCTTTGCCGCGATTCCTGTAGCCGCTACCGTCATGTCGAACACTTTGGCAATCGATGTGCCTATCGCGCCTTCATAGACAGTATTGTCTCCAAGCACCATATTGTCTGCCACAATTCTTGCCTGTCTGTTGGCCGGTCCGGCGAGATAATTTAGCCATGGTTGTTGCGACACAGGATGTGTGAATTCGATAGCGTCACCAACCGCATAGATATCCGTCTCTGAAGTGCGTAGATATTCGTTCACTTTAATTCCCCGCATGGCTCCGAGTTCAATCCCCGCCTCTGATGCGAGAAGAGTGTTTGGCCGCACACCAATAGATAGAATAACCATATCTGCTTCTATCTTACGTCCATCTGCAAAACAAATCTCAATTCCATCATCGGTTTTTGAGAACGAAGCGACTGCAGTGTCAAGGTAAAGGCGCACACCTTTTTCGATAAGGTGCGCATGCACGATCTGTGCCATTGAGAAATCAATAGGAGCCATGACCTGTGGCGCCATTTCCACTACTGCTACTTCCGCGCCTGCGTGTCTGAGATTCTCCGCCATCTCCAGGCCGATGAAACCACCGCCTACAATTACAGCTCGTTTCACATCTCCTTTCTTAACTCGTGCTTTGATTATATCTGTGTCCTCAACATTCCGCAAGGTGAAGATGCCTTCTGTATCAATGCCTGGAAGGGGAGGTCTGACAGGTGATGCTCCTGGAGAAAGCAGAAGCTTGTCATAGCTTTCCTCATATGTGGCTCCTTGACGGGTTTTCACAGTCACAGTTTTCTTCGCAGGATTTATTGCTGTAACTTCCGATTTTACCCTGACATCTATATTGAATCTCTTGCCAAAAGATTCCGGAGTCTGAACGAGCAACTTTTCTCTATCAGTTATTACCCCTCCTATATAATAGGGCAGACCACAGTTGGCGTATGATATGTGATCACCCTTCTCAAACAATATTATTTCGGAATCTTCCGACAATCTCCTGATTCTTGCTGCGGCTGTGGCTCCTCCAGCCACTCCGCCTACTATAAGATATTTCATGCTGATAATTTTTTTACAAAGATATGGGTATAATTATAGATAAACAAATGGATTTTATTATCTTTGCATAGATAAAATCTATTGATTGCTTTAAAATGACACTCCAGCAACTAAAATATATTGCAGCGATAGAGCAGTATGGCAGTTTTGTAGCTGCTGCCGAAGCGCTTGATGTTACGCAACCGACTCTTAGCGGAATGGTAGGAAAACTTGAAGAGGAGCTTGACGTAAGATTGTTTGAACGTAACAGCCGAAGAGTGCAGGCGACTTCCATTGGTAAGAAGGTCATAGAACAGGCGCGTAAGGTTCTCATGGAATCAGACAGAATTCCGGAAATGATAAGCGAGAGTAAGGGAGATATATCAGGAGAATTCCGACTGTCGGTCGGTCCCAGCATCGCTCCTTATATACTGCCTCAGTTTATAAAAAGTTATCTTATCGCTTATCCAGAAGTTGTGCTGTCGGTTGAGGAGATGAGACCAGAGGCAATGATAAAGGCATTGAAGGAATCATCTGTGGATGCCGGGATAGCCACTACCGGTCATAGATGCCAAGGGATTCTGGAGATTCCGCTTTATATTGAACGTTTCTTTGTGTATCTATCCGATAGTTGCCAGCGCAGGTTTCCCGTATTTTCTCCTGAAGATCTCGAACATGAGCATCTATGGGTGATGAAGGAGGTGCAATGTCTGAGGGAAAGTGCGTTCAGTTTCTGTAAAGGGCGGATAGGCAAACGTCATGTGTATGAGGCAGGAAATATCGATACACTAATACGTATAGTGGATTCTAACGGAGGATATACCATTATTCCGGAAATGCATCTGCCAATGTTGTCGGATAATCAGCGTGGAAATGTTCGCAGGATTGACGGAGACCATCTGTCATTGAGGAAAGTTTCAATGTATATACGAGAGGATTATGTCAGGGAGCGGATGCTGAACACGGTAGCCGATACCCTTAAGAGTTTTATGTCGGAGGAAATGATGGAACCATCATTGCTGAAGCGCGGCATAAGGCTTTAACCTTGTGCAAGGTAAGGCTCTGTGTATTTATAAAATGGTGCCTTGATAAGCGTCCAAAATAAAAGAGCGATCCTCACGGACAGCTCCTTGCTTAATTTAGACCACCTTGTGCAGGCTGTGTATTATAACCTCGAGGTTATGTGCTTGCGAAACTAACACGATGCAAATTTATAAAAAGATGTTACAATAATAATGATAAGAATTACCTTGAATGATACACTTTTTTCCTAAGTGACTGAGAACTCATTCAAACTTTTATCGAATGTTAAAGATGAGTTCGGTAGTCCTTTTGAAGTTTCCGAAACCGCTGGAGCAAAAATACGCAAAGTAAGTGCCAGGATTTCTAAATAGCATTGCGACGGAATTCGTTGGGAGTCATACCTGTCAGTTTCTTGAATGACCGGCTTAGATGGTGAGGATAGTTGAATCCCATCTCGTATGCGATTTCACTTACAGTCTTATCGGTCTCAATTAATAACTCTTTTACTTTTGCAATTACTGCCAGTTGTATATGTTCAGAAGCTGTCCTCCCGGTTTCCTTTTTTATAAGATCCCCGAAATAGTTTGGTGAAAGGCAAGCTTTTTCTGCACAATATTGCACTGTTGGAAGTCCCTTGTCTGCAAGGTTATTGGAGTGTAGATAGTCATCAAGCGTTTTCTCGAATTTATCCAGAATGCTGTGATTGGTGATTTCTCTGGTGATGAATTGCCTTTCGTAGAAGCGGGCACAGTGATTCATCATTGTTTCTATGTTCGATGCGATAATCTGTTTTGTGTGTTTATCGATTGCATGTTCGAGTTCTTCTCTTATTTCATGGAAACAGTTGAGAATGATTTGCTTTTCACGTTCTGACATATGTAACGCTTCATTGCTGGAATATGAAAAGAATGAATAGTCTTTCATCCTTTTGGCAAGAGGTGTGCCGTATAAAATATCGGGATGAAACATGAGTATCATCCCTTTGGGATTGATCGTTTCCCCTCCATCGTCAGAACCTGCAATCTGTCCCGGACCGATGAATACCATAGTTCCTTCCTGATAGTCGTATTTGCTACGGCCGTATAGGAGAGTGCCACAATCAAGTTGCTTGAAGTAAACGCAATAGAAGCCAAAAATAAGTTTCATATGCTTAATGGATGGTAATGTTGACATGTCTACCACATTAACAAGTGGATGGAGTGTCTCTACTCCGAGAATCTCGTTATAGTCCTGGATATTGTCGATATTAGTCAGTTCTGCCATAGCATGTAATTTTTTGCAAATATAATTCAAATAAATCTTATCTGTGAATACACGACTGAAATATCGATGATTAAGATACAACATTCCGTAAATATGGTTCATATTTTTATTCTGCACCATCAATAATTTCTAAATTAGTTTAAACAACTTCAATTAATATTTGTGTTCATTTGGCGGGAATTATGTAATTTTGCAAAGAAATTTCAGCCGTAAAGGCTCGGTTTATCAGGCAATTTAACGATCAAGGAATTCATGAATAAAACTATTTCAATCAATTATGCAAGGTGTCTGGTATTGCTTTGCATATGTTGTTTATCCCATATTACATTAGCTCAGAGGAAGTATTTCGATGCCAGGGCATTCGATCTTAAAGGGCATGTTAAGGAGTGTACAATTATTGACGAAACTAATCTTTCAGGATTTGACGCTTTGTTGGCCGGAGGAACATCAATCACACGACGTTATCACTACGTTTTTATGGAAGATGGATCAATATTTGAATATTTGTCTGACAGGAATATTGACAAGACAGTACGGGATTCCGAAGGGCAGCTTGTTTCATATATATCAATGTCCTCCTATCCTCGGAAGTTTGAATTCACATATGACCCTGAATCCGGTATGCTGGCTAAGTCTAAAGAAATTGTTTTCAAAGACAAATCGATGAAAGAGATTGGTGGAGCATATGATAGAGAATATGTTTATTCTCAACAGGGTGTCATCTCTACTGAAAAAGGTGGATATCTAAATGATGATACAAAGTATCAAGTGCTTCCAGAATGGATAGACTCTCATGGGAATTGGATAAAACGGAAAATAGTTGGAAGTGATCATTGGGAAACGAGGGAAATAGAGTATTTCCCGGAAGAATTGGATATTGTGGCGGTAAATAAGTCTGAATCATCTGATTTAAAGAATAAACCAGAAAACTCTTCTATTGAATATATTCCATATTCAGAAATTTCGAAATCTGCGGGAGATAAGGATCTGCAAGGGTTCAAAATGAAAGGGAAAATTCTGAATCTTGGTGAATTTGAGTTTCAGTGGATTCTTATGTATCTCAGTGGTTGGACGGGGTATGACAGTATGGAATCGGCAAGGGATTTCTTTGTAAAGGAGGGAATAGCAGGTGATGGTCTTGTGGAAAAGAATTTATATTCTGATACGAAAACAAATTCAATCCGTCCTTATGTAGATGTATTCTTGTCCGAGACTTTTGATGTTGAAGGGGGTAAGGCAACTCTTGGCTCACGACAACAGATGAGTGGCATAATTTTTAACAGGAAAGATGATGGCAGTGAGAAAAGCATTCGAAGTTATATGAATCTTTATCCCCGGATGAAAGAAGGGACAGCACCGAGTTCCCAATGGAGCAAAAAGAATCTTAATAAAATTTTGAAAAATTATTACAATAAACTTCTTGAATCTCTCAAAAGCCAAGGGTATAATCCTCAGAAGAATAAACAAAAATATTATACTGAATCATATGTTTTTACAAAAAATGGAGTAGACTATACTGTATCATTAGATATGAGTGTAGATGCCTGGAGGTGGAGTAATATTGAAATACAGGTGGATCGTACTATCAGGAATTAGGACTCTGCTTTGTGAGTAATGCTCATCATAAAAATGTTGATTGGATGAAACGGAATCAGACTGGTAAGGAAGATGGATGTGAGATTTCGGGGAATATGGAAGTGAGGAAAGAACGGCTGTGGAATGCCCAGTATTGCAAGGCGATGGTGGGGAATTTCATGTTGTTTTTCTCTTTTTATATACTTACTCCTTTGCTCCCTATCTACCTTGATGCGGAATTTGCCGCTGACAAGGATATGATGGGACTTGTGTTGTCGGGATATGTTGTGGCAGCATTGATTGTGCGCCCTTTCAGCGGCTTTATTGTCGACACGTTCGATCGTAAGAAGGTGTTGGCTATATGTTTCTTTTTCTTTTTTATTCTTTTCACAGGATATATCGGTGCCGGAACAATCCTGCTGTTTGCCATTGTGCGTACCATACACGGTCTTCCATTCGGAGCAGTGACTGTGGCAAACTCTACAGCTGCTATAGACTCATTGCCGTCTTCAAGAAGAAATGAAGGGATAGGGTACTATGGTCTGAGTAACAACCTTGCCATGGCTTTCGCTCCATCTATCGGTATCTGGATTTATCATGCCACGGATAACTTCACCCTGCTTTTCTGGATAGCTTTGGCCATATCGTTCATCGGCTTCATGACAGTCTCGACAATAAAGCTGCCACTGCGTAAACCTGTCGTGGAGAAACGCCCCATCAGTCTTGACCGCTTTTTCCTCACGAGAGGCTGGATGCTTGCCATCAATATTATCTGCTTTGGTCTGTGCTGGGGTATCATGGCAAACTATGTGGCAATATACGGCAGTGAGGTGCTCGATATTACAGATGGGACGGGTTTGTTTTTTCTGATTCTTTCAGGCGGTCTTTTCCTGTCGCGGCTTCAAGGCTCGAAAGCTCTTGCAAAGGGTAAGATTCTGGAAAATGCAGGACTCGGGGTGCTTCTATCCTTCGGGGGATATACGCTCTTCGCGCTTGTGGAGCAGAGCTGGGCATATTATACAGCCGCAGCCCTTATCGGTCTTGGAAACGGACATATGTATCCAGCGTTTCTGAATATGTTTATAAAGATAGCGCGTAATGACCAGCGCGGCACCGCCAATTCAACAATACTTACAGCTTGGGATATAGGAATGGGTCTCGGTATAATATCCGGAGGTTTCCTTCTGGAATATGTTTCCTATTCTGCTGCGTTCTGGGGTGCCGCGCTGATGCAGGGGGTTGGTGTAATTCTGTTTTTTACGTTTACGAGAGGCTTTTTCACTCGTCGCCGGCTGGATTGATTCGCCAGTTTTCGTAATGTACGTTATCTGTGTTCCATTTGTCCTTGGGTGCCTGAGATCCTTCCGGATGTCCTATCACTGCGAGTCCCATCGGGATAATATTCTCAGGAAGTGAGAATATTTCCGAGAAAGCCTTTACCCTGTCAGTTTTCGGATAAACTCCGCACCATACAGCGCCGAGATTGATTGAATGGGCAGCGAGAAGAAGGTTTTCCATTGCTGCAGAAGTGTCTTCTATCCAGTAGTCGCGTCCGTCTTCGGGGAATGTGGCGTCAGTATCTCCACACACTAATATTGCCAGCGGAGCCTGCGTCGCCATTTTCATCGAACCGAAGTTAGCCCCGATGGAGTCGAGGGTGGCGCGGCTTTTGATAACCACAAAGCGCCAAGGCTGTTTATTGCCGGCTGAAGGGGCTGCCATCGCTGCCTTAAGCAGCGTTTCCACATCGTCGGATGATATGGTGTCAGCTGTGTATGCGCGCACACTTGTGCGAGTCATAATATTTTCAAGAGCTGCGTTTACTGTTGGCTCTGTTTTGTCGGATGATCCGGATGAAGCCCATTTATAGGATACAAATGCGAGTCCGGCTGCGAGCAGCACTATCAATAGGTTCTGTATTTTCATAATTTAGTTTTTTATTTTTTATCAAACATTTTTTCTTCAATCTTTATCAATGTTCCCGTGGGACAGATGAACCGGCAGTAGGGACGGGTGATGAACACCGACAGCACTACAACAGCAGCGGCACATACCAGCACAACCATCGAGGCAGACTCAACCATGAAAGCCGAGAATAATTCATAATCCATCCATTCTGTCATGACCGGAATCCACAGGCAGAACATTAGCACAGCCCAAAGAATTCTCCGGAACCATTCAAGAGTCTTCACAATGGCTTTGGGAATTTTGATCTTGCTTTTTGTGCACATTCCAGCAAGCTGCTGGATAGATCCCAACGGGCAAACGTGTGTGCAATAATGCTGGCGTTTACCGAAAACCGGATATATGAATGCAGCGGCAAGCATTAATATAGGAATCAATCCTCTCCACATCCCTAAGCCGGAAGACAGCCAGTTTACCATCAGGCCATAAGAAATGAACTGCCCGCACCAGAATCCAAGCACAATCACGTTGAGGATCATTTGCACAACGTGATATGTCTTGTTTTTTATAAACAGAGGCAAAATGCATGCCATCAGTGTGACACCCAATGCCACCCATAGTTTCCAGGGCATTGCCCCGTGCTGATCTCTCGAAGCGTTGATATGCTCAATCTCATTTGCGTAAAGTGTGAGTCCTTTATTTACATTGTCTTTCAAGGCGTCTGACGACATTGTAGCTCCCGTTACAGCATCCACATCTTTTGTCAGCGCATCATCCACCTTACAGCCTTTCCAGTTGTCGAGAATCACTGATGCGCGTGAGAAAAATCCTGGAGTCTCGGTGTTGGGTAGTGCTATGATATTGATAATATCCCCATCTTTTGAAATTGTCATTTCAAGAGGAGTCTTCCCCGAGAATCCTGTAGCATCAGAGAGTGATGTGGTGTTGATGATGACATTGCCTTCATCATCAAATGTGATTGCTTCCGGTGATTCCTGTGCTGACTCTCCGGCATCGGAACTGTGTTTTTGAGTCAGGTCTTTTCCCAATATAGATTTATTGCAGTTTATTGCAGCGCCAGTCATCATGAGCAGACATACAATAAAAGATAAAAAGCGTTGTATACCGTTGTTCATAAGTTGTTATATGATATTGAAGTTGTTTAAACTAATTTACGAAATATACAATGAAGCAGCCCCTTATTTTCTGATATTAACAATGTAACTTCCTTCATCGGCATGCGCCACAACTGCGTCAAAACCGTATTCGCACAATTCGTCGGCAAGCTTTTGTGCGCAGGGAAGGATATCGCTCTCGGAATGTTTTTCTCGATGGATGTTGTTAATGAAATCAGGGCTTGAAGGGAATGCAATTGTAATAATGCCGTTCTCATCGAGATTTACGCTTCTCAGCCAACGCAAGGTCTCCACCGGCTCATGCAAATGAGGGTAAACGCAATACAATATGATTCTGTCGAATGTCCCGGGTATTGTCTCTGTTTCGAAATCAAGGCTCATGAATTCCGGAGGGGGTAATATATCCTTATACTTCTCTTTGGCTCTGCTTAGCATACCCTCGGAATAGTCTACCGCTGTTATTTTCCCTTCCGGTCCGATTCTTTCAGCGATATAGGGTATCAGTACGCCTGTGCCGGTGCCCAGATCAAGCACCTTATGACCAGGTTTCAGATCTATGTAGTCAAGTATGAATCTGACTTTATCAGGGGTTGATAACACTTCATTTTCATCCCAGGTAGGGGCGAGTTTGTCGAAAAAACTTCTTTCGTCCATCTATATATAGTTTTATAGTAGTTTAAATAATTTTATAGTAGTTTAAAAGGAGAGTTTACATATAAATAACGTTTTTTTGAATCGATTTCTTACCGAATGTTAATTTTTTATATTGTAGGGATGGTGGAATTTTTGTAATTTTGCGCTTTCTAAAAGTTTCTACATCTATGGGAGGATTTTTCGGAGTGGCAGGGAAACGCCCTTGCATAACCGATCTTTTCTACGGAGTTGACTACAACTCCCATCTTGGCACGCGTCGTGCCGGAATGGCAACTTATGACAGCGAGGATAAACGCTTCTGCCGTTCAATCCACAGTCTTGAACGCACTTATTTCCGTACCAAATTTGAATCGGAACTTGATAAATTCCGAGGTAATGAAGGTATTGGAATTATAAGCGACTGCGATCCTCAGCCTATTATCATCAATTCTCATCTTGGTAAATTTGCAATCGTTACAGTTGCTTATGTGGCGAATCTTGATGAGCTTGAGAAAGAGTTGCTCGATGCCGGAGTTCATTTTGGAGAATTGAGTTCCGGACGCACCAACCAGACGGAATTGATTGCGCTTCTCATCAATCAGGGTAAGGATTTTGTGGAGGGTATCAGAAACGTTCACTCTAAAGTGAAGGGTTCATGCTCGATGCTTATCCTTACGGAAAACGGCATTATAGCAGCCCGCGACAAGCTTGGCCGTACCCCGGTAATTCTGGGAGAGAAGGAGGGAGCAATCGCAGCGACATCTGAGACAACTACATTCCCAAATCTCGGCTTTAAGGTGATGCGAGATCTTGGCCCGGGTGAGATTGTAGAATTTACCGCAGATGGGGTTAAACAATTGAGCGCTCCGCTTGAAGAAATGCAGATCTGCAGTTTCCTTTGGGTATATTATGGTTTCCCGACATCCTGCTATGAAGGCGTAAATGTGGAGGAAACCCGTTTCGCTTCGGGAGAGGCCATGGGTAAGGCTGATGATACAGAAGTTGATTGCGCGTGCGGCATTCCCGACTCCGGAGTCGGTATGGCTCTGGGATATGCATCCGGTCATGGTGTCCCTTACAGACGTTGCATCTCCAAATACACTCCCACTTGGCCGCGTTCTTTCACTCCGGCAAATCAGTCGATGCGCGACCTTGTGGCAAAAATGAAACTTGTTCCCAATCGCTCGATGCTTGCCGGTAAAAGGGCATTATTTTGTGATGACTCCATTGTGAGAGGCACCCAGCTGAATGATAATGTCTCGGAACTTTATGCCAACGGGGCCAAAGAGGTGCATATGCGTATAGCATGCCCTCCGTTGATATATGGTTGCCGTTATCTTGGCTTCACCTCCTCGAAGTCAGATATGGAACTTCTCACGCGCCGCATCATCAAGGAGCTTGAAGGTGACCCTGAGAAGAATCTCGACCTATATGCTAAAACAGGTTCTCCACAATATGAAGCATTGGTGGAGAAAATACGCCAGAGGTTTGGGTTGACTTCTCTTAAATTCAATCCTCTTGAAACATTGGTGGAGAGTATCGGTTTGCCGAAATGTCGCTTGTGTACGCATTGTTTTGATGGCTCAAGCCATTTCTGAAAAACAGATAACGCAATTGGTTATAAAAATAAAGTCGACTTTCCAGCAAGAGCAGGAGGTCGACTTTATTTATTGGATCAGGTTTTGACAAGGGGATTATTCCTCAATATAGGTATTGAAGGAGTGGGGAGGCAGGGTCATGTTGAGATATCGTTTTCCTATCTTAACAGATACATTCTCCTGCTCATCATTGAAATTACCGGCAACTGTGATGAAATTTCCTTCTGGAGTCTGATATACAATAACCGGTGTTTTCTTAGTGTCCGAGGGCTTGTGATAGCCAACCATTCTACTGTCCGGAGATATAAAATGTGTAAAATGTTTCACTGCGTGATATTCAGGGGTGTAGCGGAAAGTGCGGTCGGATGAATTGACCTGTATCAAGGCATTCTGTTTCCATCCCCAGTTGCTTTCGCCGTTGTCCGGAAGAATGAAGTTCCAGTTATACCATTCATCTACGCCATTCCCCATATTGTCAGCAATGAGGAAGAACGTGTGTTCACCGGCTTTCCAGTCCATGGAACCGTCTCCGCATTCAGATTCGGAACAGATATAATGAAATGCAGGATATTGCCTACGAATCTCAGGCAAAATTTCTCGTCCCTCCCACTGGAATGCCACTCCGTCGACAGCATCACGCAATCCCTTGTCGGCGAGGATTCTCTCAACATGATCCTGTCTGTTTGAATTGAAAGTTCCTATGTAGAGCTTCACCTCGGGATGATGTTTTTTCAGGGTTGGCGCAAGGTAGTCTCTGTTGAAGCGTATTGTACCTTCCGCAGTCCAGGGGCAGCCGGGATAAGGAGTGTAGCTGTAAGGCTCGTTCTGATATGTCACCATGTCGATTTTTACTCCTTGTTCCGCGTATGCATCAATAAACTTACAGAAATAGTTGGCGTATGCCTGGAGATATCGCGGATCCTGTATAAAATAATCCTGAGTTGCGAGTCGTCGTGGGAATACTCCTTTCCTTTCACCAAGAAATTTCATCTCGTCTTCATCTATTCCATCAACTTCTCCGAAAAGAAGATAATCTATTTTAGGATCTGCGTTATTATGCCTGCTGCTTACCACCGGATAGTCACCGTTTATTTTCATCCAGCTTGGCGGACTCCAGGGTGATGTCCAGAATGTAAGGTCCGGATTATACTTCTGTGCTGCTCTTATCAGTGGGATGATACCTTGTTTGTCGCGTTCGATGTTGAAATATCTTAATTCAAGATCTCCGGGAACTTCATCGCAGCTGAACCAAGATCGTCCGTAGTCATTGCAGTTCATGCCGATCCTGCCGCGGGTGAAACGCAGGTCTCCATCTTTGGCGAATAAATTGTGCATGATCTCATCCTGTTGATCACGTGTCAGCATCAGGAAGGCATCCCAGTCAAGCTCATTGAAAGTTGTTCCCCATGCTTTGAGGGGCACACCGTCTTCTGATCCCGTAACCTCGATGATTACGTCGCCAATGGGTCTCGAACTAAATTTGGAATTATTTTTCTTCCATACATTCTCTTCAGTGGAAGAGTAGTGGTGAAGGTTTTTAGCCTCAGTCAGTGATGTGGAGGCAGCGGTCAAAAATGCTGCCAAAACGAAATTCGGTATGATCGCTTGTCTCATAAAAATATTATTTGTTGTAAAGATACTGTTATTATTCGTTTTAATGAGCATATTTTACTCAAAAACTGTTATAATAAATAGGTATAGATTTAATATAAACTTTTATTGTTGTCCGGAAAATTTAATCACGCAGAGGCGCTTTTCAAGATCTAAAGTCCAATATTTATGATGGCTCTACATGTTTACCGGACACCAATAATAAAATTTAATAATATGAAGAGAATTGTAATTATGGGTGCTTCCTCCGGAATAGGATTGGCGGTTGCCGAAGCATTTGCATCGCGGGGGATAAAGGTGGGTATGGCAGCTCGGCATACGGAAACCATGAGAGAACTTAAAAAGAAATATCCGGATATGATTGAATATGAGTCGATAGATGTGACTCATGCCAATGCCCCAAAACTGCTTGATGAATTAATAGCCAAGCTCGGGGGTATGGACATATATTTTCATGTCTCGGGAATCGGATATGAAAACCTTACTCTTGATCCGCAGCGTGAGGTGAATATCATCGCTACAAATCTCGGTGGTTTTGCGAGGATGCTTTGTGCTGCCTACAGATATTTCCGCGATAACAATAGGAAGGGGAGGATTGCCGCAGTGACGAGCGTTGCCGGAACCAACGGCATCGGGCGTCTCTCTGCTTATTCGGCATCAAAGAAGGGTGCGCAGGCCTATATGGTGGCGTTGGAGCAGCTTGCCAATGCAGAGGGAGCTGATGTGTCGTTTACTGATATCAGACCAGGATGGATACGGACACCATTGCTTGTTGAAGGTTTGAAATATCCGATGGAAATGACTCTTGAATATGCCGTTCCTCTCATTATAAAAGCTATTGTAAGGCATCCACGTGTTGCTGTTATCGACTGGCGCTGGAATATACTTGTCGGATTATGGCGTGCGTTACCAAACTGTCTGTGGACACGTGTCAAAATGAATATCTCAACACCTGACCGCAGTCTTCCGGCTCCGGCATCAGATTCCATATCACCTGCAAAAGAGGAGAAGGAAGAACGGGATGTCTGAATAATTTGTCAGACTATTTGTTGATTAAGCATTTATTGTTAATTTTGCATTCTGAAAAAACTTGAAGAAATATGCAGAAATATAATATTGCAGTTGCCGGTACCGGATACGTTGGCATGAGTCTCGCAACATTGCTCGCACAGCACAACCATGTTACGGCTGTCGATGTTATTCCGGAAAAAGTTGAGAAAATAAATAATAGAATTTCTCCAATTCAGGATGATTATATAGAGAAATATCTCGCTGAAAAAGAACTCGATCTTACAGCTACGCTTGATGGTGCCGCAGCTTACAAGGATGCAGATTTTGTAGTAATTGCCGCTCCGACAAATTATGATCCTCAGACAAATTATTTTGACACGCATCACATCGAGGATGTGATTGATCTTGTTCTTTCAGTCAATCCGGATGCGGTGATGGTGATTAAGTCAACTATCCCGGTAGGCTATTGCAGATCTCTATATGTGAAGTATGCCGCACTTGGGACAAAGAAATTCAATCTGCTGTTTTTCCCCGAATTCCTTCGAGAATCAAAGGCTCTTTATGATAACCTTTATCCCTCCCGCATCATAGCCGGAATACCGAAACTTATTCCGGACAGCCGTTTTGCAAAGGAGAATGCAGCTATAGAGAAAATAGCCGATATTCCGGCATTGGATAAGGCGGCTCATGTGTTTGCGGAGTTATTGCAGCAAGGGGCTTTGAAGCCTGATATCGATACTCTGTATATGGGTCTGAAAGAGGCTGAGGCTGTAAAACTTTTTGCTAATACATACCTTGCTCTGAGGGTCAGTTATTTCAACGAACTTGACACTTATGCAGAGGTCAAGGGGCTCGATTCCCAATCTATTATACAGGGTGTAGGGCTTGACCCGCGAATAGGTTCGCATTACAACAACCCCTCATTCGGATATGGCGGCTATTGCTTGCCCAAAGACACAAAGCAGCTTTTGGCAAACTATGCGGAGGTGCCCCAGAATATGATGACTGCCATAGTTGAGAGCAACCGTACGCGAAAGGATTTTATTGCGGATCAGGTGTTGCGTATGGCAGGGTATTATGCATATACCACAACCAATACGTATGGACAGGCTCCTGAGCAACCGTGCGTGATCGGAGTGTATCGATTGACTATGAAATCCAACTCCGATAATTTCCGTCAGTCGTCAATCCAGGGTGTCATGAAGCGTATCAAGGCCAAGGGTGCTACAGTTATCATCTATGAGCCTACATTGGAGGATGGCGCTACGTTTTTCGGCAGCCGGGTTGTGAATGATCTTGAGAAATTCAAAGAGCTTTCCCAATCTATTCTCGCAAACCGTTATGACGCTTGTCTGGATGATGTGGCAGACAAGGTGTATACACGCGATATATTCCGCAGGGATTGATACCCACTGATATACATTTGATATAAAAACAGGAGCTGACAGTTATGTCAGCTCCTGTTTTTATATCAAATGTATTTTAGAAACGGATTTCGTGGTTCAGTTTACGCAGTTTGGCAGAGAGTGCGATTCGGTAGCATCCGAAGGTTATGAACGAGATTCCGATGTAGAGCCATACTGCCACACCTCCTACCACCGGTCCGGCAAGGAATATCACTGCGAATGCCAGTGTCACCAACAGCAGGGCAAGTAGCCATCCGGTCATGCCTGAAGAGTAGGTGTAGAGCATACAGGATTCGCATATCGCATTGATTGTGACAAAGATCAGATAAACACCGATGGTGTAGATGAATGTGACGATGAGCATCGACTCGGGGAGAGTGTAGAGCCATATTCCGCATATGACTTCGATCAATCCTAAGGCGAGCGCCCATCCCCATCCGGGCATAATTCTGGAATTTGCTCCGGCAAATATAACATTGACGATTCCTGCGGCTATCACTATACCGGCGAAAACATAGGCAAGAACCGGCAGTGATGAATCGGGACTGCAAAGACACCAAATTCCGATTGCGATTGAAAGCAATCCCGTGATCATAGGCATCCACCAATATCTGGTTATACCCCCTTTGAATGTGAATTTTTCCATAATTTATAAATTTAGAGTTGTTATATCTATTGATTTGTCTCCTTGGGCACTGAGGTGTCAGGAGCGAGCACATATTGCTTGTAATAGGCGATCAGCAGCGCAGTCAGCGGCAGCGCAATGATCATTCCTATTATACCTAACAATGTGCCCCATATGGAGAGGGAGAGGAGTATTATCGCCGGATTAAGTCCCAGTGTTTTTCCCATGATCTTTGGTGTGAGCAGATAGTCGCATATACATTGGCTGACTACGTAGACGGCGACACATTTGCCGAGCTCGGGCCAAAATTCGCAAGCGCCGGTCATGGAGTATATATAACATAAGATTATTACCGGTATCAGCGTGACATACTGGAAGTAGGGAATCATATATAGGATACCTACCATTATACCCATCACGATGGCGAGGGGGAGACCGATAATTGAGAATCCTATGCAGTAGAAGACAGCAGCACATGCGGCAATGACGGCCTGACTGCGGAAATAACGGTCCATATTGTCTTTTATGTCATCAAGCACGGGGTATGCTTTGGCGCGGTATTTGGGCGGCACAATAAGCCGGAAACCGCGCATAAGACGTTTATAATCGAGAAGAATAAATATCACGTATATGAATGTCATCAACCACTCTATGGTGTGCATTAGAAAGTCGATTGTGGCTGTCAATGCGGTGGTGCTTTTGTTGAGTACCGCCTCAAGTCTGCTTCCGCTAAGATATTGCGTCAGGTTTTCAAAACTGAGATATCTTTGAAAATATTCGTGCACCTCAGGCGGCAGGAAAGCGGAAGTGAGATCTTTGGATGATGATGATTTGACAATTGTGTCAAGTTGGGTGATCTCATCTATTGCAGATGGTATGAAAAAATATGCGAGCCCTCCGAACACAATTCCCGCTTCTATCAATGTCAGGAACACGGGGATGACTCTGTGACGCAGTCTTAGATGTTGTTGCTGGAACTCAACCACCGGTTCGAGAAGATATGACAGGAGGCATGCCACACAGAAGGGTAGCAGCACGTCTTTGAGAATATCTATCAGCCATACGCATACAGCGGTGATTGCGAGCCCAACAAGAACCCGTATTACCCTGTCAAATGTAATAGGACGTTTATCAGACATAGCAATAGGTTTTATTTTATAAACAACTACAATTGGAGATGGTTGAACCAAACGGTCAGGGCGGGTGTTTTTAAGATGATTCCTGACGGGGAATCGATTGTTTCATACTATTAAAAACACACAATTATGAGTCACGAACATGATCATGAGCATGACCATTTCGGTCTGAAGTTAGGTTTTAAAATTGCAAAACTCGTTCTCTCCGCTGCTACTGTGGCAACGGCAGTATGTATGGTGAAGGAAATTCACAAGGTGCATCGCGCCATTGAGAAAAGGGAGAAACATAAACTTTTGTAATTAAAAAATGTATTCCAAAAAGCCTGGTGCTTAATGCTCCGGGCTTTTATGGTATAAGACGTGCTCTTGAAACTTAAAAATGTATGATATGACGGATAAGGATAAGATAATTAAGGAGGGCATGATGAAGCTCTGGAAGGATACTTTTCACGATTCTGACGAGTATATAAGGCTTGTGTTTGATGTCTATTTCTCACCTGAAATGGTAGAATATGAAGTGAAGGATGGTGAGCTGGCAGCTGCCATGCTGGCGGTGCCATATGAGTTTGGCAGTGGAGATAATAGAATCAGAGGAGCCTATCTGTGTGGACTTGCCACAGCTGATAAATTCCGTGGAATGGGTGTCATGTCGCGACTTATTGAAAGGATCGCGGAAAAGCTTAAAGAAAGAGGTTACGCTTTTCTTTTTCTTATCCCGGCCGACGAGGGGTTGCAGTTATATTATCGCGACCGGAGGTTTGTCGATGCGTTCTATCGCGAAAAGAGGAGGTATACGTCTGTTCATGATTTTATACTGGAATATGAGCATGTTCTTGAAAACGAACCGGAGAGATTAAGGGTAGTCAAGGAGAGATATTGCAGCAGGATCAACTGTTTCAAAACGTCAGGATGTGAGCCAATGAACTGTTGCGATTATGAATCATTGGTCGATTATATGTCGCTGAACGATAAGTCCGGAATGGGGCTGTCGATTATTCATACCCGCGAAGATCTGATGGCGGTAATTGATGAATGCATATTGTCGGGAGGTGCTATATATTACGCCAAGGATGGAGATGATAAAATCACAGGTGTAGCTTTGGTTTACATTTGCGATGACAACATTACTGTTTATAAATTGGAATCCGAAAACAATTGCACACGTGTCCGATTACTTGACAGCATAAAAAATGATTATCCGGAAAGGGGTGTTGAGATTTATGAATATCCCCAAAGCTATACAAAGGGTATAAGGCCGGATGTGTATGGAATGGCGAGAATTTTAAATCTTCACGAGATTCTAAAATTTCAAGCAACATGTAGGAGAGATTTAAAATATTCGATTCTCGTGAAAAATGGGGAAAACGGTGAATTTGTACGTTACATTGCCCAAAATGGAACTGTGTCAGAAAAAATCGAGAGGAACGTCATTGATGGGTCCGATATGCCCCGGTCGGAATTCATGACAGAGAAAGAAGTGGCGGAAATATTATTCCGACGTCCGGATTCTGAGCCGCTGCTTGAACAAGTGATCGGTCTACCGGCTTTGGGTGGTAAAATTTCGATGATGCTTGATTAATGCATATTATCTGACCTTTAATATGGAGCCTGGATACACTGGGTAATGTTGGAAGAATAAATATTGGAATAAAAAAGGGGAGATATGTGATAGTTTGTTAATTGCAACTTAGATTGATTTAAAAACTTAAATTTTATTTTCGCATGTATATTATTAGTATTTAATAATATGCATGCGATTTTGTGTGTATTTAAGGCTCTGAGAATCGATTTTGTAAAATTTGCCCCTAAAGTGGGGAGTGTTTGTGGAATTTTGGATAAAAAATAAGTGAATTAGAATCTCATGAAGTCTCAATGAGAGATAGGGTTCAAAATTTAGAAAATTTAAATTGGTCATATTGGGATATTATGTAAATGCAATAATCGAATTGGATGTATTATTTGCAAATGGATTAACAATATTCTGAGTTATTGATTGTAAATTGTAAATAATTAAAATAACCAAATTAAATAATCGGAAACAGGTATTCAGTCTGGAATCGGATGCCCTGCTTCAGTTAAATGTAAATTTGCAATGAAAAACAATATACAAATGCGAAATAATTATCTTAACACTTATTAATATACTATATAATATATTGAAATTATGTGTATTATATAATATAATTAAAGTTGTAAATTAAATAATCGTCCCATTGTGGGCGTTTGTGTATAATTTAGAACACAACGGTTGTCCAACATTCTGAATCACACTATGTAGGCAATGTAATGTTCTGAAAATTATAGGATTTAAGTTTTGTGTTGCAAATTGTAAATTCAAATTGTAATTTTAATAATTGCAATTTTTAAATAACAAATTTGCCAATTTTAATTTGCAATTTGCAAATTAATAATTACATTTGCAGTGTCAATTTAAAAATCGAAAAACAGCATATGATTGAGGATAATGTAGCAATTCGTCTAAAAGGCTTCATTGATGAGATGGGTCTTACTAACTCGCAGTTTGCGGATCAGTGCGGTATTCCCCGCCCCAGCCTCTCTCAGCTCCTGACAGGTAGAAATAAGAAGATTTCAGATGTTATTGTTGGTCAGATTCACGCAGCGTTTCCACGTCTGTCTGTTTTATGGCTTCTATTTGGTGAAGGTGATATGTTGACGCCCGTTGCCCCAGATGCTGCATCAGATGAAGAATCACCCAATTTATTCAGTGAACAGCCTAAAAATGCGGGTAATTTATCGAATCATGAAAAATATCAGATTCTCGGAGGCTTAAATGAGGGTGTAAATGTGGCTTCATCCCGCATGAATAGCGGGAATACGACTGATTTAAAAAACTCGGAATTACAGCGTGAAATAGAGAAAATGAGGAAGAATCCAAGAAAAGTTGTCCAGATAACGGTTTATTATGATGATTCTACCTTCGAGACATTCTATCCGGGTAAATAAATTATCAATATATGCATATAATTAGCAATATTGCATAAGTAAAAATTATTGCTGTCCGGTAAAAGCGACTCTGCGTGATTAATATTTATACCGGACACAGATAAATAAAAATAGAGCGCGTTAAAAAACGCGCTCTATTTATTGTTGAGGGAATCGATGCGTTGCTGCATCTTGGCTTCAGAAGGATTGTTACCGGCTTTCCAGAATTCAGAACCTGTCAGCTCAGGCGGCAGATACTGCTGCTTCACGTAATTCCCTTCATAGTCGTGGGCATATTTGTAGCCCTGATGGTAACCGAGGTCTGCCATCAGCTTTGTCGGGGCATTACGCAGATGCAGGGGCACAGGCAGATTTCCTGTCCGTTCCACAGCCTCAAGAGCTCCGGCTATGGCCATATATGCTGAGTTGCTTTTAGGCGAATTGGCAAGATATATCGCGCATTCGGATAAGATTATTCTGCCTTCCGGCCATCCGATTTTATTCAGCGCATCGAATGTGGCGTTGGCAAGCAGCAAAGCATTGGGATTCGCCAGACCGATATCCTCGGAGGCGAGAATCACCAGACGGCGTGCTATGAAAGCCGGGTCTTCCCCTCCCGCCACCATCCTTGCAAGCCAATAGACCGCAGCCTGAGGATCGCTGCCGCGTATTGATTTGATGAATGCGGATATGATGTCATAGTGCATTTCTCCATTGCGGTCGTATGCGGCAGGATTCTGTTGTAGCCGTGATGTGACGATATCATCGTCAATTACGACAGTCTCGCCATCCGGTGTTGATTGCTCTATCAGATCTATTATATTCAGAAGTTTCCTCGCATCTCCTCCTGCAAACCGAAACAGGGCATCTTTCGAGCGTATGTCAAATTTGCGTTGTTTCAGGATATCATCGCTTGTAACCGCTCTTGAAAGGAGATTGTCAAGGTCATCCGTTTCAAGCGATTTAAGGGTATATACCTGAGCGCGGGAAAGGAGCGGTCTTATAACCTCAAAAGAGGGATTCTCTGTGGTGGCTCCGATAAGAGTCACTGTGCCTTTTTCTACAGCTCCGAGTAATGAATCCTGCTGAGATTTGTTGAATCTGTGGATTTCATCAATGAATAGGATCGGTCTCCCTTTGACAAACATGCTTCTGGCGTCAGCCTCGCAACGGGCAAGTACTTCCCGAACCTCCTTTACCCCTGAAGTGACCGCGCTAAGCGTATAGAAGGGCACATCGGTCTGGGAGGCCATGATTCGTGCGAGTGTTGTCTTTCCCACTCCCGGAGGACCCCACAAAATGAAGGAATTTACTCTGCCAGTCTCTATCATGCGGCGTATGATGCCATCCGGACCGACAAGGTGAGTCTGTCCTATATAATCGTCAAGAGAATGGGGCCGCAGACGTTCGGCAAGAGGAGTATTGGTCATTTTTATCTATTTATCAAAATGTTTATAAGCGAGGTTTTGTCAACTTCCTCAAGATTGTTTACAACTATATCGCAATATGGTTCGATCGCTGAAGCAGGAAGTGTGCCGGCTATGCCTATAACATATGCTCCTGATGCTCTTCCAGCTTTTACTCCCTGAAGAGAATCCTCGAACACAACGCAATGGCGAGGATCGGCGCCAATAAGTTCCGCACCGAGCAGATAGCCCTCGGGATCAGGTTTTGAACGGGTGATTTTATCCGCTGTCACAAGGTCTGTCATCATATTTTCAAGCTCAGGAACTTCTTCACGGAGATGATCCATCTTTTTGTTGTCACTGCTGGTTACGAGCGCACGGGGAATTCCATTCTCAATCAGCCATTCTACAAATGATTTTGCACCGGGAAGCCATTCATATTTCATCTCATCCTCCAGCATATGGATAGTTTCACGCACCTTGTCGCCAAGACCGTCCGCTTCATAATAGGTGGCTACGATATTATCAAGGGTCATGCCCTTGATACGGTGTGCGAGATCGGGGTAGGGAGTTGGGAAGCGACGGTTTACCTCGCTCCACACTCTGGTGTATTCGCTCTCGCTGTCAATAAGCACGCCGTCAAGGTCGAAGAGTGCTCCAATAGTTGTTTCGCACATATTTGTAATAAGTTCAAAATTATAAGCAGCTGTTTAATCTGAACAGCTACATAATGCAAATTTACGCAAAAATCGTGATAATTCGCGCACCGTGATTAAGAAAACACCGATATATGACTTCTATCGCGTAGTAAATTGTGTTTTGTGGATTGTTTCAGAGTCTATTCCTAAAGCTATATTATTTTACTTTTGTCTGGTAAAAATATTAATCACGCAGAGGCGCAAAGGATTTATACCGCTCAATCCGACGCGGAGGTCGTTACCACTCCTGCTGAGTCACAGAGTCCGTCCGGTCATGCTCCGCGCCTTTGCCCAAATCGCCATGCGATTCTCCGTGATCTTTATCACCATCATCGGACTTGCCAACTCAAAACTTTGCGCCTCAGCGTCTCTGCGTGATGTAAGACCATATCATGGGGCTTGTCAAGATCTAAATTCCAATATTTTTGGTGGTTATACATGTTTACCGGACACCAATAATATTCTTTATTGATATACGGTAAATTTTGAACCTTAATAATTAGAACGCGGAACTTCGTTTCACTTTATGAACGCGGAACTCACGCGGAACTATGATATTTAGGCAAAGTATCCGGAATAAACAGAGCGGACAAATCAGAACTTAAGTCCTGATTTGTGACGCTGAACGCAGGCGGAACGATAGGCATATGAGTTTATCCCTGCTTTTAATTGATTGACATCTGCCGGATCGTTCCGCCTGCGTTCCGCGCCGTTAAGAAAGCCGGAGGCCTTGTTAACCCGCAAGGTTCATATGTCTAAGTCACCACCGATAAGACGATTCCGCGTGAGTTCTGCGTTAAAACGTGAAACGTAGTTCAGCGTTATGAATAATTTAAGTTCAGAGTCTAAAATCGTATTCGCTATGATTGGAAGTTGATTTGTTTCTTGCGACAGACGCTTATGTGTAAATAAAATATTTCAATACGATCGGTTAAGCTCGTTTACCGGACAAGCAATAATATTTTTCATTAAGCTGACTATAAATAAATCAGCATACATACAGTGAGCGAAATGATAATTGCAAGGATGCAGAGAATTATAGTTGATAAGTGTTCTTTATTGCACTTCTCTGTAAGGGAAACGAGTTTTAATCGTTCTGTTTCCAAGGCTCTTTGATGTTCGACAATTGAGCTTTGTTCTCCATCATCTTCTCCATACCAATCATTCAGCTCACCGGTATTCTCATGATATGTGTGGTCTACCCACATGTCATGCTCATTATCGTCATTGTATTTGCCGTAGTCGCTCATATTGTCATATGTAATATGGAATAATGAAAGATAGTTACAAGAGTGGGCTTTATTTATCCCGAATTAGATTTCATTGTTGCCGTATGAGGAGGGTGGTTCTGCGGCTATCGGTATTGAATCGGGCGAGGATTCGTAGGTGTTTGTTTCAGTCTCTGTCCCGACTATTTTATGGTAGAGGCGTTCAAGGGTCTCATCGCGTTTTGCCTTTGTCTTGATGTCGCATTCCCATACGCGTATCACCCGCCATCCTGCAAGTTCCAGATCCACATTGGCCGCATAGTCGCGTGCCATGTTCATGTATATCTTATGCTTCCAGAATTCGATGTTGGATTTCGGTAGACGATAATACTTGCAACCCTCATGACCATGCCAGAAGCAGCCGTCGATGAAGACAACGGTCTTGTATTTCTTCAGCACTATATCGGGTGAGCCGGGCAATTTACTGTTGTTGACACGATAGCGCAGACCTTTCGAGAACAAGAACCGCCTCACCAGCATTTCCGGTTTTGTGCCCTTGCCCTTGATAGCCGCCATGCAACGGCTGCGTTGCTCCGGTGTCATCATATCTGTCATTCAGTAATAACGAAAATGACAGTTGTTGTATTGTAGATGACACCATGTGATATTTCATCTCTTCATTTCTGTGTTAAAATTTGCTTAGTCGCTTCTTTAGCGTCTAAGCTCTGGCCTCTATAGATCTTGGTCATCTCTAATTTTCCTCAAACCATTAGAACCAATAAAAACCATTTTAATTCAGCATTTTAAACCAAATTTTGGAAACCATTAAAACCAATAAAAAGCTCCGCTTTTTGCTTGATGCGAAAAGTTGATGCAAAGTTTCAGGCGAAGCTTGTTGGGTGCGCGCACCGCAGGTGCGTGGTGCGACAATGGTGTAGACCATAGATACTAGCAAGGACATGGGTGGTGGCGACGGAACCTCGAAGAGGTGAAACAATTGTAGCGCCATATCGAGATGGATGAGGAACGCAGCCCCGCGAAGGTATGGGGTGCCGGCATATTTTTACCGGTCACCAATGATTTTTTTTGAAATACATTTATAATGTAGTAATTTTGTTTTCTTAAAGAATATACAAATATACAAATGATTCAAGATATATTATTGCGTGTGGCGCCGCGCGTGGCGGGTGAGCGGGATTTGCTTGAGAAGGCGGTTCTTAAGGAGCTTGGAATGCCTGCGTCGGAGGTCAATGCGTGGAGAGTAGTAAAAAGATCTATTGACGCCCGCAAGCGGAATGTAATGGTCAATCTGACAGTGAGAGTCGCTTGCGGTGAAGATACTGAGATAACGCCATTGCTCAGTGAAAGAAGCTATCTCCCTGTTGAAGCTAATGCGAAAAGACTTGTAATTGTCGGGGCTGGTCCTGCCGGACTTTTCGCTGCTCTAAAGGCATTGGAGCATGGTGTGCGTCCGATTGTCATTGAGCGTGGCAGAGATGTCGATGCGCGTCGCATTGATGTCGCCAACATAAGCCGGGAAGGTAAGATCAACCCTGATTCCAATTATTGTTTCGGGGAGGGGGGAGCCGGAGCCTTCAGTGATGGCAAGCTCTATACACGTAGCAAAAAGAGGGGTAGCGTGGAGGAAATCCTTCAGGTTCTTGTGCGGCATGGTGCACATCCTGATATTCTTGTGGATGCACATCCTCATATCGGAAGTGATCGATTGCCACACGTGATTAAAAATATACGACTTACAATTCAGAATTGTGGGGGAGAGGTGAGATTTGGTACGAGAGTTGACTCTCTGATACTGGATGACAATAAAGTGAAGGGCGTGGTCACATCGGATGGAGATGAAATCATGGCTGATGCAGTGGTGCTTGCCACAGGGCATTCCGCTCACGATACTTTCAGGAATCTACATGCGGCAGGTGTCGCGATGGAAGCCAAAGGTATTGCCATAGGTGTGCGTCTTGAACATCCCCAGAAACTTATAGACAAGCTTCAATACCATTCTGAAGCAGGAAGAGGGAAATATCTTCCTGCAGCGGAGTATAGTTATGTGACCCAGGTTGAGGGTCGCGGTGTATATTCTTTCTGTATGTGTCCCGGTGGTGTGGTTGTGCCGGCTGGAAGCGGAGAGAATGAGCTTGTTGTCAATGGCATGTCCGCTTCTGCGAGAGCGGGGGAGAAAGCGAATTCCGGAATGGTAGTGGAGATACGGCCCGGTGATTTTCCGGAGTATGAGGAAAAAGGACCGCTTGAGATGTTGCAGCTTCAGGAAGATCTCGAGAGAAGTTTTTTTGAAGAGGCGGGATGCTGTATCAATGCCCCGGCTCAGAGAATGAAAGATTTTACGGATGGCAAAACATCCGGCACACTTCCGTCGACCTCATATGCCCCGGGTATTCATGCCGTTGATTTCAACCGTCTGTTTCCTCCATTCATCTCCTGGAGGTTGAGAGAAGGCTTCAAGGATTTCGGACGGAAATGTCCGGGCTTCCTTACAAATGAAGCCATATTGTTGGGGCTGGAATCAAGGACTTCGTCACCGGTGAGATTGCCGCGTGATAAAGATACGCTGTGTCATGTGGAAATAGAGGGTCTTTATCCATCTGGGGAGGGAGCCGGTTATGCCGGGGGCATTGTATCTGCCGCAATCGATGGCAGCAGATGCGCTGAGGCTGCTGCCGGATATGTTAATGGTAAGTAAGTAAAACCTATAATTGATAATTATGCCGACAATAATAAATATAGAAACATCTGGAAAGATCTGTTCTGTAGCGCTCACACGGGATGGTGTGCTTGAATTCGATCTTGAAAACCGAGATGGCATGAAACATGCCGAATTGCTTGCCCCTTTTGTTGAGCGAGCAATGGAAGAGGTGAAACGAAAGGAATGGAATGTGGATGCCGTGGCAGTGAGTATCGGCCCCGGTTCTTACACCGGACTTAGAATCGGGCTGTCACTTGCCAAAGGATTGGCATTCAGCCTTGGAGTTCCTCTAATAGGTGTCAGCACCTTGAAGATATTGGCCGTAAAGGCGATGTTCCGGAATTTTAATTTCACAGGAGAAGAGGTGCTTGCACCGATGATTGACGCGCGCCGCATGGAGGTATTCACCGGTGCATATGATTTTTCGCTCAATGCGTTGCAGGCTCCCGGCCCGATGATACTCGATAATGATTCCTATGCCCCGGTACTGGAGAATAGAGAGGTGTGGTTTATGGGAGACGGCGCGGAGAAAGCAAAAGATGTTATAAAGTCGCCCAATGCCAAGTGGCTTGACGGTCTTTATCCGCTTGCGAAGGATATGCTCGCACTCTCGGAGAAGGCTTTCAGAGAGGAAGATTTCCTGGATATAGCCTATTCTGTACCAGAATATTTGAAGGAATATCAGACAACCGTTGCGAAACCGCGAATCTAATTGCTTAGAAATTGGAATCGGTCTCTGATAGAAATGACCAAAAAAATTGTTATATTTGCAAAGGCGAGTTCTTTGAACTTGTAAAATTTTATAACCCGGTAAACGAATGATACCATACAATACAGATTTGAAACCCATCACACTCCCGGAATTTGGAAGAAACGTTCAGGGCATGGTGGATTATTGCGTTTCTATCCCCGACAGGGAGGAGCGTACCCGTTGTGCTTATGCGATTGCCGACATCATGGCAAATCTTTTTCCTGAGTTGGTGGGGGAGAACCGAGACTATACCCAGATCTGGGACCAGATCAACATTATTTCCAGATTTGAACTTGACATCGATTTTCCTTGTGATGTTGTGACAGCTGACAGATTGAATCCAAAGCCTGATAAGATACCATATACAGCTTCCCCGATGCGCTATAGACATTATGGTAAAAGCATCGAGAAGATGATTCATACTGTTGCCGACATGGAGGAAGGTGAGGAGAAAGATGTTCTTATTTCACTGATCGCCCACCATATGAAAAAGCTGATGCTTATTCATAATAAAGAGGGTGTGACAGATGCCAAAATTCTCAAGGACCTGAGGGAATATTCAGATGGCAAGATCGATCTTGATCCCAATACATATCTTCTGCATGAATTCAAGGAGGCGGCGCCTATAAACCAGCCTAAGGGCAAAAAGAAGAAAAAATGAGCAGTTTTATTGTTGAGGGCGGTCATCGTCTTAGCGGTGAGATAAGTCCCAAGGGAGCAAAAAACGAGGCGCTTGAGGTGATCTGCGCCACGCTACTTACCAGTGAGAGGGTCACAATCTCCAACCTCCCGCGAATCCTTGATGTGACCAACCTCATCAATCTTCTCGCGGAGATGGGCGTGAAAACAAACTTCACGGATGAATCCACGTGTGAGTTCCAAGCCGATGAGGTCGATATCAATTATATCCACACTCCCGAATACCGTAAGAAGGCAGCGTCGTTGCGTGGTTCTGTGATGATACTCGGTCCGCTTGTCTCCCGCTTCGGGGAAGCTGTGCTTCCAAAACCGGGAGGGGATAAGATCGGTCGTCGCAGACTTGACACTCATTTCATGGGTCTACAAAAACTCGGGGCGTCATTTGAATATTCATCTGAAGAGGGGCTTTACAGCATAACAGCCCCGGATGGATTGAAAGGCGACTATATGCTCCTTGACGAGGCCTCAATAACGGGAACTGCTAACATCATAATGGCAGCTGTGCTCGCGGAGGGGGAGACAACCATATATAATGCGGCATGTGAGCCTTATATACAGCAATTATGCAGGATGCTTTGCAAGATGGGTGCTTGCATAGAGGGTATAGGCTCCAATCTGTTGACCATACATGGTGTCAAGACTTTAGGTGGGGCTGATCACCGTCTTCTGCCTGATATGATTGAAGTTGGAAGTTTCATAGGAATGGCGGCGATGACTGGCTCCAATCTGTTGCTGAAAAATGTGGGTGTCAAGGATCTCGGTCTTATGCCTGAGGCTTTCGAACGAATCGGTATTCATCTTCAGATTGAAGGTGACGACATACGTATTGATCAGAAAGAGATCTACGAGATAGAGAACTTTATAGATGGGTCAACATTGACTGTGGCTGATGCTCCATGGCCCGGGTTGTCGCCTGACCTTATAAGTATATTCCTTGTGGTGTGCACGCAGGCAAAAGGGAGTGTGCTAATTCATCAGAAGATGTTTGAGAGTCGCCTCTTCTTTGTCGATAAACTCCTTGATATGGGGGCAAGAATAATTCTTTGCGATCCGCACCGTGCGGTAGTTATCGGCTCAGGCAATTTCAATTGTCTGAAGGCTACGGATATGGTATCACCGGATATTCGTGCTGGAATTGCCATGCTGATTGCAGCCATGGGGGCAAAGGGCACGAGCAAGATACAGAATATCGGACAGATAGACCGAGGATATGAAAATATAGACCTTCGCCTGAACCGGCTGGGTGCCAAAATCATTAGAATAGATGATTGATAAGAATAATTTGGCAGAGGTGGGGAAATTCCAGAAGACCCATGCTTTGAAAGGGGAACTCAATGCCGTGCTTGATATTCCCGAGGAATATGTGGAGGATGGGAATCCCTTGATTGTGGAAAGCGAGGGAATCCCTGTTCCGTTTTATGCAGAATCAATCCGTTCGAAGGGTGCCACGTCTTTTCTGATCAAACTTGAAGGGGTGGATTCTGTAGAGGAGGCATCGGAGTTAGTTAATAGTGCAATATATGCCCCAAAAGATAAATTGCAGGAATATGTAGGCGAGGTTATGTTTGAGGATGACCTCGAGGGTTTCAGAGTGATCGATACCCGGTTCGGAGACATAGGTGAATTGGAATATATCGATGATTCTACAGCTAACCAGCTTATGGTGATCCGGACTCCGGAAGGGGAAGAACTTTATATCCCACTTGTGGATGATTTTATAACTGATATAGATGATGATGAACGGGAGATTCACACTTCAATTCCGGAAGATCTCCTTTCTCTAAACCGTAAAGACGACAAGTATGAGTGAGCTGATGAAATATGACGAGGATGATGCTATAAAATTCATCCGTGCCACTCTCCCGAAAGAGGTGAGTGATAAATATGATGATGACGAGATTTTATATGTAATCGACATCATATGGGATTGGTATGAGAGAAACGGCTATCTCAAGATAGATGCAGGTGTGACAGAAGAGGAAGAACTTGACATCGAGAAGCTATCCGCCTTTGTTGCAAAAGAGATTAAAAAGGATGGTGAGATTGAGATGGATCCGTCGGATATTAACTTGATAGTTAAGGGTGAATTGCAATATGAGGAATCAATTGAAGACATATTTTAGGCATTTCCTGTTAGCTTCGTTACTGCTCCCCGCTTCGGTTTCCGTGGCTCAGAATAAGCTGGAACGTATCGATGCCTTGGATGAGATGTCGTTCAGTGAGATGATAAACAGCGTTGATCTTGATGCCAAGAGCGCTGATCTTATCCGCAAATTCCAGGAGAAGGAGGGGCGTAACCGACTTTATAATAAGGAATACAATGCCAAGAATTCATCAATGGTGGAGACCTATCGTAATAAGGAGGTGCTTCTTGTGACAATTCCGGCATCAAAACTTTTCGCGCCAAACGAGGTGGAAGTGCGAAAGGATGCATATGCGTTGCTCGCACCATTGAAACGTTATCTCAAGGATCCCGATATGTATAGGGTGCTTCTTGTCATGCATACCGACAATACCGGTTCTGAGAAATATCGTGAGCATATCACTGAGCAGCGTTCCACAGCATTGTTCGATTGGTTTGTCAAGGAGGGATGCGACACACGCTATCTGTTCTCTTATGCCTATGGCGATGACATGCCTTTGGAAGAAAACAATTCTCTTGCGAACCGCGAGAAGAACCGTCGTCTTGAAGTATACCTTGTTCCAGGCAAAAAAATGCTTGAGCAGGCAAAGAAAGGTAGAATAGTGTTCTGATTATGTGAAGGACTCCAAGATAATTAAGTGACGTTTTTAATTGAGCAGTTACTTAGTACTGAACCCATTTAATTCGGCTTTGTTATATGTTTATAACAAAGCCGAATTAAATTTATGGATATAAGAAGTTTATATGACCTTACAGGAAAGGTTGCCGTTGTCACCGGTGGTGGAGATGGCATTGGAAAGGGATGTTGTGAGATTCTTGCTGCTGCCGGAGCATGTGTTGTTGTGAGTGATTTGAATCTTGATAAAGCGTCGGAAGTCGCGGATGAGATTACAAAGGATGGAGGAAAAGCAGTAGCAGTTGCATGTAATGTCCTTGATGAGGATGAGTTGAATAATCTCATCGATTTTGCTGTAAAGACATATGGGACTGTCAATATCCTTGTCAATAATGCCGGTATGGGCGGTGGAGGAAGGGAGAACCCATATAAGATCGACCGGGCATACGTGGAACGTATCTACGCAATCAATGTGTTTGCGCCTTGGCAGCTGAGTAAGCTTGCAGCGCCGTATATGGAAAAATCGGGCTACGGCAGCATTGTCAACATCACTTCAATGAGCAGTGTCAATACCTCTCCCTCGATGGCTATATATGGATCGTCGAAGGCAGCTCTCAACCATATGGCTGCGAATCTTGCCTTCGACTATGGACCCATGGGTATAAGGGTGAATAATGTTGGTCCGGGTGCGACGCGCACGCATGCGCTCGCATCAGTGCTTACCCCGGAGATTGAGAAGAAAATGCTTGCCCATACTCCTATCAATCGCCTGGGAGAGATTTCTGATATAGCAGGAGCGGTATTGTTTTTCGCTTCCCCTGTCTCAGCGTGGATCAGCGGTCAGACACTTATGGTTAACGGTGGAGGAATACAGACTCTCGATTGATATGACATCTTCACAGTAATCCTCGAAATAATCCTTGTGGCATAGAAAATCAAGATTTCTTTCTGATGCAGGAGCTGTCTGTTCGTATGCCACAAGCAAACCTGTGGAGATTGCAGCAAGGACAAAACCGATGCTCCATACGATTATAAGTGAAATCTTGGTGCCTTTCCGCATACTTTTCTTGTTTCCTGTGGCAATGAGCCATATGAGGCAATACAGAGGTATTCCGATTGCTATTATTGTGCCGATGCCTATGAGTAAACCAAGAAGCACTTCATTATAGTTGATGTTGGTGAAAAGTATAGAGCCGGTGATATTTGTGAATCCCCAGGCTGTCCCCATCTCTATAAGTGCAAATATGCAGACCACAAGAGCAACTCCGAGTGCGACCACCACGGGAACCGCTACAACCATCACAAGCATGAGGATCATTTTAGCTATGGCACCGAAAACTTGTGCCAATCCGTCGGCAAAACGTTTTCCGCTGCTCTCTGTTCTGTAAGGGGGAGGAGGGGTCTGCGATGATGACGAAGTATTGTTTTCTTGCGTGGATTTGAAAAAGCCTGTTACAGATTTTCCTATATTTGATAGAGTCGGCACCTCTCCCTCCATTTGCATGCGCTGTAGAGGAGTGCGTGCGTCAGGAAGGACAATCCATAGGATGACGTATACGATCGCGATAGAAGAATAGGAGAACACAAAGAGGCAGACAAGAATTAGTCTTATCCATGTCACATCAAAATTTAGGTAAGTGGCAAATCCTGCGCAGACACCTCCCAACATTCCTTTGGAACTGTCGCGGAATAGTTTCTTCTTCACATCCTTGATTTCATTATCGGAATAGGGCGGGGGCACGGTCTCTTCCGAGCTGCTTATGTGTTCCTCCTCTTCATTCTGACCTGATGAAATCTCCACGTCTATGTCAACGAGTTCCTCGGGGCGTCCGATTCTCGCGATAACGCCCTCTACATCCGACAGTGTGATAACGTTTGCGCCATTGGCAATTTTGACTGAGAATATCTCAGATATGCGGTTCTCGATGTCTGGTATTATTTCTTCATTATCGGTGTCTTTGAAGGCATGATTGAGAGTATCGAGATAGTCGTCAAGTAATGCATATGCATCGTCATCGATAGTGAATACACTCCCTGCTATATTTATATTAAAAGTTTTTTTCATCGTTGTTGTGGATTATAAGGGAGTTGTCTCCCAAGATTTATCATTCTGAAATAGTTGACGGAATTGCTTATTTCATCCCATGCTTCCGACATTAACTGCAATACGCTTTCACCTTCCTGTGTTATGAAATAATATTTCCTCGGCGGACCTTTGGGCGATTCCTCCCATTCATAGGTAAGTTTACCCTCTTTTCGCAATCTGTTAAGAAGAGTGTAGAGCGTGCCTTCGACCACGATTAGGTTTGAACGCTGCAGGTTTTCCACGATATCGGAGACGTAGCAGCGTTTGTCCTTTAGCATCAGCAGGATGCAATATTCAAGAATCCCTTTCCGCATCTGGGACTTGATATTCGGACCATTTGTTTCATATGATGCCATATCTGTTGTTATTGATTTATGTTGCAAAGGTAAGTAATAATTTAGTACTATGCAATACATAGTACTAAATTAAAAAATATATGAGTGAAAAATATCAGAAGCTGACGCCTATACAGAGGCGGGCGATGTAGACATAATGCTGATCAAGTTTGTCGATCATATTTATATGCCTACGGTTGAAATACCTATAGCCGGCGCAAAGAAGCACATATGTTTTGGCTAATCTTGAATCAGACAGATTGATGCCGACACCAAGAGATGAAGAAAGGTCTCCGAAAGTGGGGGAGTCGTTGATTGTGTTGAAGGAATATCCTATTTTTGCGCTGAAGAACAGTAATGACGGTTTTTTACGGAAGGATGTCTGAATTGTCGCGTATACAGGAATAAAGTTGTCTCCTCCTTGCACAGTCCGGTGAATTCCTGCACCGACACCGAGCATTCTTATGTAGGAGTTTTTGTAACCGAAGAGCACATCGACATCGAATGTTGACATGTCGTGACCTGTCAGGTCAAGGGATGCTCCGGCTTCTGCGCCCCATGTGAAATGCGATTTTGCGAGACTTCTTGAACTTTCTGGAAAGAGACTTTCACGATTGGCTATTCTGACGCTGTCATTATCGATTTTATTTTCGGTGGCGTGTGCGGCAGGGGATAAAAACAGTAGACCCGCGGCCAAAGCGATTGCTTTAGCTGCGGATCTGTATCTATTTTTATTCTTCACCATTGATAGGGCGTGGATTTATTCGCCGAGATAACTTTTCAGAAGCTTGCTTTTCTGTCCTTTAAGACGACGGATAGCCTTCTCCTTTATCTGACGCACACGCTCGCGTGTAAGATCGAATTTCGCACCGATCTCCTCGAGTGTCATCTCTTGGCAACCGATGCCGAAGAACATCTTCAGGATCTCGCGTTCGCGGTCGTAAAGCTGCTTGAGCGCGCGGTCCACTTCTTTGGAAAGCGATTCCTGATTCAGGCTCGCGTCAGCCATGGGGCTGTCATCGTTTGGAAGCACATCAAGAAGGGAGTTATCCTCACCTTCCACAAAAGGAGCATCAACAGATATATGGCGTCCCGATACTTTCATAGTATCGGAAATTTTATCAACCGGCATGTCAAGACGCTCCGCAAGCTCCTCTGGAGAGGGGCGGCGTTCGTTTTCCTGCTCGAATTTAGAAAGCTCTTTAGTGATTTTATTCAGAGAGCCTACCTGATTGAGCGGAAGACGCACAATGCGGCTTTGCTCGGCAAGCGCCTGAAGAATCGACTGGCGAATCCACCAAACTGCGTAGGAAATAAATTTAAATCCGCGTGTCTCATCAAATTTCTGCGCTGCACGAATCAATCCAAGGTTGCCCTCATTGATAAGGTCAGGGAGGCTAAGTCCTTGATTCTGATATTGCTTTGCTACAGACACTACAAAACGAAGATTCGCTTTTGTCAGTTTCTCCAACGCTGCGTGGTCTCCCTTTTTGATTCGCTGAGCGAGTTCCACCTCTTCGCTGACAGAAATAAGCTCTTCGCGACCAATTTCCTGCAGATATTTGTCAAGAGAGGCACTCTCGCGGTTAGTAATGGATTTTGTTATCTTTAATTGTCTCATATGTCCTTCCAAAAAATTGCTGCAAATTTAATCAAAAATCGTGAATAATCCAACTGATTTGAAACAATTTCAATTTAGAGTCCGTCTCCTAAAGCTAAATTTTTTATGAGACGGACTCTTATAAATTCGCTGATATTATCATAACAAATATCATGCCAATTATCCATTATTCATCAGGTAAAAAACGTTAAACCGGATATCAGGTCCTGAGACCTGGTATCCGGTTTAAACATATCTTGTCAGTTTTTTATTCCCCTGCGAGGTTGACTGCGTAGTAATACTTCTTGCCGGTGGGGTAGATACCGGTGATGAACATTACCTTGTCTTCATCGTCACCTTTCATTATCTGGTTGTAGATGCGCTCAACATCATCCGAAGAGTTTACTGCCGCGCCGTTGATGTCAGTGATGATGAATCCTTCCTTGATGCCAGCATCTTTTATGCATCCGCTCTTGACTCCGGTGACTTTGACACCGTTTGAGATGCCGAGATGCTGCTTGCTGTCGCTGCCAAGTTTCATGAATGCGCAACCGAGTTCCGAGAAGTCGCCTTTCTTTGTGATGTTTGTGCTTCCCTGGATATTACGAAGGGTGCCGGTTTTAGTTGTAGAAACATTGTCACGTACATAGGTGATGCTGATCTGATCACCGGGGCGGAATTTGTTGAGCTGCTCAACAAGCTCTGCATGGTTATGCACAGGCACCTTATTGATTGCGGTGATTACGTCGTCCTCTTTAAGACCAAGCTCTTTGGCAGTGCTTCTGTCGGTGACATCTGCAATAAGAAGACCGGATTTGGTAGCGGTGATATTCTTCTCTTTTGCAATCTTGGCATCAAGCTCGCGGACAGAACATCCGAGAACAGCGCGCTGCACAGTGCCATACTGGCGCAGGTCAGTCATGACTTTCTTCACGATTGTTGTAGGAATCGCGAACGAGAAGCCAGAGTAGCTGCCGGTGTTGCTATATATTGCAGAGTTGATACCGATCAACTCTCCCTTGAGGTTCACAAGCGCACCTCCGGAGTTACCGGGGTTTAGTGCGGCGTCGGTCTGGATGAATGATTCGATGTTAAGTCCACCGCGCTGACCGTTCTGACCAAGGCTGCGAGCTTTGGCGCTGATAATACCGGCTGTCACTGTAGAGTTGAATCCAAAAGGATTACCGACGGCAAGCACCCATTCTCCAATTTTTACTGTCTCACTGTTGCCGAATGTGATCGGTGCCAGACCTTTGGCATCAATTTTTATCAGAGCAAGGTCTGAAGCCTCGTCTGTGCCTATGATTTTTGCTTCATAGGTGGAGTTGTCGTTCATGAGCACCTCAAGTTTGTCTGCATCGGCAATAACATGATTGTTTGTCACGATGTAACCGTCCTCCGAGATTATCACACCGGATCCAAGGCCGTTCTGCACAGGCTCGCTTTTCTTCTGCTGCTGGCGAGGCTGGCGCTGTTGGGGCTGCGGTTGTCCGAAGAAGAAATCAAACATTCCGAAAGGATCATATCCGCCACCTTGGTTTGCGTAGGGATTGTTACGTGTCTGTGTTGTGTAGCTTTTTATACACACCACAGCGTTCACGGTTTTCTCGGCAGCTACAGTAAAGTCTGTCTCGAAAGCGGCCGGCGAACCGGAAGTGCGTATAAAGTTCTGACCAGAGGCATTTGCCTTGGTAGAAGTCACAGCCTGAAATGTGGCTGATGACAGCACGGCCACAAGAGCGACCGATGCGAACAATGTGAATTTCTTCATATCTGTTTTCTTTGTTTGTTTTGTTCTTTTTTCATGAGAAAGGCTCATTTTTTATCGATTAGTCCGGATGTGGAATCCAGAAGTCTTTGACGACTCCGTTGTTTCGTCTACAAAGTAAATGCAAAATTACCGCCAATATTACACGGCTTAACACTAAATTGTTAAAATTAAAACTTTTTAAGGATGATGTATAGATTATTAATTCTATTTTTGTATAACTAAGTAAAGACAAACAGGAATTGGTCTATCATCATGAACAGAAGCAGACTTCATAGATATACGATATATATTTTACTTATCTTGTGTGGGATAAGTGTGTCTTCATGTCGCTCAAAAAGGAATGTGAGCAGAAATGAGAAGATTATCAGGGAATTGACTATTCATAAGGGTGAGATGAAGGGTGACCGGAATCATCGGATGATTGTGGATGAGGCAATGACATGGGTGGGTACGCCATACGCTTATGCCAAAAATGGCAAAGGGGAGGGAACGGATTGTTCCGGCATGGTGATGACTGTCTACGAAGATGTGATGGGCAAGAAATTGCCTCGGAATTCTGCGAAACAGGCTGAATTTTGTAAATCTCTCGATCCGGATGAAGTAGAGATCGGTGATCTTGTTTTTTTTGCAACGGGTAAAGATCCCGACAGGATATCGCATGTCGGCATAATGATAGATGAGGTGAATTTCGTTCATGCCTCTACAAAAAAGGGTGTTGTGGTTTCACGTATTGACACACCGTATTATATCCGCACATTCAAGATGTTCGGCAGAGTCCCATAAAATTCTTATATTATATTGGTAAATAAGCCCACTTGCCTTGTCTGCAACACCTCCTTTGATGCAAGCTTCACTGTCTGGAGTAATAAAGGTCCCGATACAATCTTTTTGAGTATCAGCCAAACAAACATTGGACATTTGGTGCAAGCTGGATGTATATGTTTGATAAAAAGGGGACAAAATATCCTGCCTGGGGTTATTCAAATGTTAATCCGTATTACAGGGAACGCTATATCAAGAACAACGGAAATATGGTTGTGTTGTCAATAAGCTATTCTGCTGATTTCGGTTCAATATTCCGTTCATCGCGCCGTTCGCTCAACAATTCGGACAACAGTTCTTCTCCGCTCAAGATGTAATCCTCTCCAAAGAATCAAGCTTTCACAAGTTTGAGGTCAAAATACATTATTCTGCTTTTCAGTGATTCGCTCTCTGGAATGTTGAACATTTCACGTTCACTTTGCTCTGTCTTATATAATGGCTTAAAACCATTCTTTGCGTAATAATGTAGTGTGATGTCGGTATTATAGGCATCTACAAGAAGATAACGGCATATGCCTATTCCGTTCTCATTGGAACAAAGGACTTTTAGTGTCTGCATCAATTGGGAACCAACATTAAGTCCTTTCCTTTGATAATTTTGACTTACTCCAAGTCTGCCAATCAGCATAGGTGGATAACTGCGATGATGCTTCGTGTATGGAATCTTTCGTTGGAGTGAGTTTCTTGATGAATTATCAAGAGTATAGGACTTAATGCCATCGTATGAGAAAGTGGCTACCGCTATTATTTCTTTGTCATTGTTTTTTCGGGGGGAAAACTGCTCGTTTGCATTCTTCCCACATTGCAGCGACTTTCTTACGTTTTGCCTCTGAGATTATAGGCGTTGGAAGCTTAGCATTACGGTCTGCTTCCTCATTAAACCTTTCGGCATCATCACCCCAAAGTATAGGGTTAGATTTTATTGTCATTGCCATGATTTTATCTCCTATGTTTATAATATTACAAAATTATAACAAAATTTCGACTTAATAAGATTTTAAGACCATAAATTTTCAAGTGTTTACGGAAATGCCATCGGAATTCCCCACTATGGCGGTGAAATTCTTGAATTTCTTTGGTTAGTACACTCTTTGATTCAAATATTTTTCATAAATTTACAGTCGGATTGAGGCAACTCAGTCCACGACATATTTGAAAAATAAGAAGCGTTAGGCTGCTGTCTCCACATTTGAGTACAAAGGTTTCCTATGACCATCAAGTTTAGATGCGGCATAGTTAGCTCACGTTTTCTTTGAATACCAACCGCCAATGAACCTATGGCATAAAAACTAAATCTAATGAGAAAAAAAGTGAAACTCAGCACCTGGTGTACCGTGATGACCTTAATAGGTCTGATTGTTCTTTTAGCGGCATTTTACTTTGCTAAAGATTCATTGGCAAAATACATAGTAATCAGCGCGCTTTTTGTTCTTTGTTTTACAGCTCTATGTTATATGCCATTATCTATTTCAATTCGAAATGGAGAATTAAACATTAATAGGCCACTTAGGATTAAGTCTATTCCATTAAGTAGTATTAAGTCCGTGAAATTGGTTTCTCCAACAATGGCTCAAAAACGTATTTGCGGAAGTGGTGGTTGGTTTGGCTATTATGGATGGTTTAATGAGCCTTCAATTGGGAAATATTTTGCCTATTATGGTAAAGCCTCTGATTGTTTTCTTGTCACATTGAAAGATGGTAAAAAGTATCTTCTTGGATGCGAGAATCCCAAAGACATGGTGGAATTTATAAACGAATCGAATTTATGAAGAAACAGCAGATATTTCTTTGGCTGGGAGCACTTGTTGCAGGTCTCCTTTTAGGATGGCTTGACATCAGTTGGGTCAACAGTGTCATGACCATTATAGCCACCATCTTTACGCGTCTTTTCCGTTTTCTGGCGGTGCCTACAATAGTGCTCGCTATTACCACCACCTTGGCTTCTTTGGGGGCGGGAAAGGAAATGGGCAAGATGTTCCGCTCCACAATTTTTTACACTCTACTCACCACTTTTTGTGCTTCGGCTGTGGCATTGGGTCTCTACCTGCTTATAAATCCGGGCAATATACCCACAGAAGCCATATCCCAAGAAGTCGCGCAGACTGTGCGGGAAACAGCAGAGGGCTCGTATGCAGACCATATGATAAATGTGATTCCCGACAATATCGTCAAACCTCTACTCGATGGAAACGTATTGAGCCTGCTCATAATTTGCTTCGCTGTCGGTATAGCCTTGAGTGGTATGCCTGACTCCAAACCTAAGCAGATAGTGCTCAACGGACTTATCGGTGTGCAGGAAATACTTTATAAACTGATTCATTGGCTGATTGCTGTCATGCCCATCGGCATTGTGGCATTCTCAGCCCAGATGATAGCCAGCATGAGCGGTAGCGTCATGCTTGACTCCATCGGAAAATATGTTTTGGTGATCATCGGAGGCAACTGTGTGCAATTCTTTATTGTCTTGCCCATATTCCTTATATCCAAGGGTATTAATCCAGTCAAGGCATTGGGGGGCATGTTACCTGCTGTCATGATGGCATTTTTTACAAAAAGTTCGGCAGCAACACTCCCTGTCACCATTGAGACTGCTGAGAAGAATATGAAGGTTTCGCCTAAAGTAGCCCGCTTCGTGCTTCCCATATGCACAACTATGAACATGAACGGGTGTGCGGCATTCATACTCGCCACCTCGCTCTACGTGATGCAGAACAATGGAATGGAAATCTCCATAGCCACAATGGCGCTTTGGCTTCTTATATCTGTCATTTCAGCCGTAGGAAATGCCGGGGTTCCGATGGGATGTTATTTCATGACACTATCACTGATGTCGGGTATCGGGGCGGATATTGCGATTATGGGAATAATTCTACCTATATACACCGTAATCGACATGGTGGAGACAGCCGAGAATGTCTGGTCAGATTCCACAGTATCTATTCTCGTGAACCGGATCTCCCGATAGCGAACCGGAGACATCTACATTAATCGCAAAATGAGAGACCGCCTAAACTCGTTTAGGCGGTCTCTCATTTTAACCTTAACAATTCATTTACCTTATTACAGTGGTTTTAAAGATATTGCGTAGCCTCCACCGGGGGCGGCCTTCATCTTGAGCTTATCTTTTGAAGTCACTTTCTTTTTACTGATCACGTATGCCTGGGGATTATCTTTATAGTTGGCATCCGGAGCGTCAGCATAGATGACAGCTTCATATTTGCGTCCTTTATCAAGAAAATCGAGCGAGAGGGTGGATGTGTGACCATCCTCATTTGCTGTGCAGCCAACAAACCAGTCATCCTTACCTTTCGCTTTTCGGGCTACTACAATATAACGCCCCGGTTCTGCCTCAAGATAACGGCTGTCGTCCCAGTCAACAGCAACATCCTTGATAAATTGGAATGCATCAAGGAATCGGTTGTAGACTTCGGGAACATCCGCCGCCATCTGCAATGGGCTATACATGGTGACATAGAGTGCGAGCTGGCGGGCAAGCGTGCTGTTCACATGTCCTTTGCTGTTGGGATTGACTTTTTTCATATCCATCTCAAATATGCCCGGGGTGTAATCCATCGGACCTCCCTGCAGACGGGTGAAAGGCAATACAGTTGTGTGTGATGGCTTATTTCCGGAAAAGGATTCATATTCTGTGCCCCGCGCGCTTTCGTTGCCGATGAGATTCGGGTATGTGCGGCATAAACCTGTCGGGCGCACAGCCTCGTGTGCATTGACCATGATCTTATGCTTGGCTGCCTCTGTCACTGCGTAGAGATAATGATTGTTGAGCCATTGTCCGTAATGATGCTCGCCACGGGGAATCATATTGCCTACGTAACCGCTTTTCACAGCATTGTAGCCATATTTATTCATGAGATCGTAAGCCTTCTCCATGTGCCTCTCGTAGTTTCTGACTGATCCGGAAGTCTCATGATGCATCATTAGTCTTACACCTTTTGAGTGTGCGTAGTCGTTAAGCATCTTGATATCGAAATCGGGATAAGGGGTCTGGAAGTCGAACACATAATCTTTCGATTTACCGAACCAATCTTCCCAACCGATATTCCAGCCTTCCACAAGAACCTGATCAAATCCATGTTCAGCCGCGAAATCGATATATTTCTTTACATTCTCATTGTTGGCGGGATGACGTCCGTGAGGTTTTGTCTTGGAATAATCGAGTGAATCCAGTTTTACAGATGGCAGGTCATAAGTATATGACCATTCCTTTCCGCCTCCGATCATTTCCCACCATACACCTACATATTTAACCGGTTTTATCCAGGACGTGTCTTCATAAGCGCAAGGCTCATTGAGATTCAGGATAAGATTGGAAGAAAGCATATCGCGCGCATCATCGCTTACCATGACCGTGCGCCAAGGGGTGTGGGTCGGTGCCTGCATATATGCTTTGTTTCCTATTGCATCCGGAGTGAGCCATGATTCGAACACCATGTTTTTGTCATCAAGATTCAGATGCATGCATGAATAGTCCACAAGGGCAGCTTCATGAAGATTGATATAAAGCCCGTTATCGGTCTTCATCTGTAGCGAGGTCTGCACACCGGTAGGGGAGAACTGTGTCTGAGATGCGTTTCCATCGATGGCTCCATCCATCAGTTTGCGGATTTCAGAGAGACGGCTTTCAGTGTAATCATATTCCTGAGTGTCATAATCTCCTGCAATCCACCATGCGGTATGATCTCCGTCCATGGCAAATTGTGAGTGCTCATCCTTGACAACGAAATATGTCAGATTGGGTTGCTGGGGAAATTCATATCTGAATCCCATGCCATCATCATAGACACGGAAACAGAGATTCATCAGTCGTTCTGTAGAGGGTTGTCTTAGCTCTACGACGAGTTGATTGTAGTTGTTGCGGATATCTTTGGTTTCACCCCATACAGGTTGCCAGGTCTCGTCGAACGAAGTGGTTTTGATGCCGGCTATTTCAAATCCCGACATAAGATCCTTGTCGTTGACAAGTTCAAGACCAAGGCTGGAAGGTTTTATAACTGTTTTGCCGTCGAAAGTCATGGAGTATTCGGGCACACCATCCTTTACATCTACATTTACTGTTATCTTTCCGTCAGGGGATTTGATTTCCTCAGCAGCAGCACATAGTGCCGCTGCCGAGAATAAGAATGTAATATAATATCTGTTCATATTTTTATGAAATGGGCTCTTAGAATTCCAATACAATCATTGACCAATATGTCAGTGACGGAAGTGTGAAAGAGATCTGGTCTCCGCTCTGGGTGAATGCCAGTTCCTGGATTGCTCCGGCATGATTGTCGGGTGATGCTGTCCATACTTTTTTCACTTTCTCGCTGCAAGTCATCGTCAACGGAGTGTTGATGGTGAGGCGCGGAGCCGGGCGTTGACCGTTAAGGTCTCTCCAGCTGAGATTGTCGATATTACGGAAATTAAGGAGATGAACCACCTTTGTATTGCCTAATTTTTTTGAATATGTAGTGACATTCCCTTTCTTAGGAGGCCATGCGTTGATATTGACGCGCTTTGACGAATCAGTGCATTTCATGTCTGCCTCAAACTCAGCTTGGGTGGATGCACCGCGAAGCAAGTTCTGGTAAGCAGTCATAAAGTCGTAGTATCTAACTATCGCTGTTTTCAACTCTTCCGACATTGAAAGCGGTGACGCGGGGAAGTATTCACGCGATAGCATATGGTCGCCCAATTCCAGATGAGAACCTCCGAGAGCCATCATTACGGCATCAGCCATAAGGATACCGGGTGTATTGAACTCTCCGGTAGTTTTGTCTGCTTTGTCATAATTCATATAAGCTGCAAAAACGGTCTGAAGCTTGTTGCCGCTATATGAATCATTCGCCTTGATCACGTCATGGATGTGAGTGAAATCCGCCTCATCATTCCACATCTCGTTATAGCAGAAATCCACTTTGCCTGAAGAGGCGATCTGTGATGCTCCATAGCTGCTCACGGCATTCATGACAAGCCGCTTAGAGGGGTGTTTGCCCTTCATTGCATCAAGGAATGATGCGTAACCTTTCGGCAGGTTTATCTTATTGCCGTTATAGTCATAGAGATCACCGCGGTTTCCAAGCTGGTCTACCTGAAATCCGTCGAAATCGAAATTAGAGTATACCTCTTCGTTACGTTCGGCAAGATATTGCTGCCATTCCTGATTTCCCGGATCCAACACATATATGCTGCTTTTCCAGCTTGAGGGGAGAGAATGCATATCCTTGTCACCACGGCGATTATTTTTGAATGCATACCATTCCTCTTTCACTCCGTCGGATGCCGCATCCGAGAGTGCTCCGAAACATAGGTTATAGAAGATGGATTTCATGCCGAGACCATGTTGAACACGGATATATTTCTTTACGGCTTCTGTTGAAAGATCGCGATTCGCGATATCTTTGTATGTCGTGAGAAGATTCCCATTTTTTCCGGGCAGAGGCCAATGGTGTTTGTAATGCCAATCCTGGAATTGAACCCCGTTGATATGACAACGGTTAAGAAACTCCATCTCTTTTTCTATTACGCCATCGTTAAGCTTGGACTGATCGAAGGTGGCTACGAATCCATATCTGGGGAATTTGGTCCAGTCACTTGACACATCGACAGCTATGGTGCCGAGTATGATTTCTTCCTTGTCGTTTGCCCCGGGCTGGTAGATCTCCACAAGATACCCTTTGAAATCTGAATTCTCAGGAGTCCAGCTCCAGTTGGCCGATGACATGGGTTCTTCTTTTATCACAGAGCTGCCATGACGGTAGCGAACCGTTGCTCCCGAGGGCATCTCCGAAGCCGTGAATTTAACGGTCTCACCCGGTTTATAGCATGCCTTATCAGTGGAAAGATCCACCGAAAGGTTTGATTTTATTGTTGTAACTTCCGATACACCGCCATTCTCCCCGGGTGAGGGAGATGGTGGTGCGGGGGTGTCATTGCCCGATCCGCCGCAGCTTACAGCTGCAAGCGCGAGTGTGGCAAACATTGTGTTCATCTTAGACATCGTTTAATGATTTTAAACAGCTTTTATTGTTTTACTATAATCACCTCCTCAAGGAGCTGATTGAGGGTAATTGTATATTTACCGGCTTCTGTCACTTTCCATTTCAGGTCGATTCCACCGGTTGAAAGGTCTTTATATTGTTCCTGACAACCTTTATCGCTCTTGTCAATGAACAATACTTTCTGAATCTCACCTGTAGGAGCTTCATTTTCCGAGGTAGACATGAACCAGGCTCCGTTCCAGTCATCTTTCTTGTCTGCTGAGAACTTGAACTCACCCTGCTTGAGATTTCCTGTCCATGTGAATATATTGGGATCAGAAGCATCCTGGGTCATGGGAGTGGCGTTACCGAGATCCCATCCGTTCGGAGTTGCGTCACCAACAAGATACATCTGGGAGTAGGGAGTGAAAAGGCGCATGAGCATTCTTTCGGAATTGGGACGTATATCAACGCATATCTTGTAAGCGAAATTAGTCTCGGAGGCGGTGAGTACCCATTTATTATCGGGGTCGAATCCTTTTACAAGTTCCATCTCCGGATCTGTGTAAGGTGCGTTTTCATGAGCTGCCTTATACATATTTTCCCATGATCCCTCGGATGTGCCGAACTTGAATTCTCCACCTTTTTCAAAGAATACGCCAATTCTGAAAAGGAACGGATCAAGTGGATCCTGCGTCATCTTGCGGAAATTCCAGTCTGTTTCATTACCGACGAAGAAGAGTGAGCTGAAAGGTGGCTCGATACCCTCTGTCTTATTGATTGAGACGGTAAGGTCAAGAAGATTCACGTCAACCTTATAACAATGGCTTTCATCGATATGGAATTGCAGGTCAGGTTGATCATCGCTTGTACGATAAACGAGTTGACCGGAGCCATTATTGTTGTACGAGGGTAGGAAACTACCCGCAGTTGTAATGAATTTGAAATTTCCCTCTGTCAGATTTCCTGTCCAGGAGAAAACTCCGTTGTCTTTACGTGTCATGGCGGTGGCATTATCAGCACTCCAGCCATTGGGTGTCGCATCTCCGAGAAGATACAGCGTTGTGGTTACAGGTTCATAAGGTATGGCTGTGAATGTGGCATACGATTCCTGGAGTTGATCACTCCCTTCCACCGCTGCAGTAACTCTTGCTTCTAAGGAGATGAAATCGCCAGCTGCGACTTTGAAATGGTCGCGTAGTATGTTGTTGAGATCTTCAACAGAAGGTGCCCATGAATATACCTGGCGTGAATTTTCGATAGCAGTATAGGGATTGGTGAATTCATTTCCCTGTTCGTCGATTTCGAGCGTATAGCTGATCGCGTTACCTGTGCCGTAATTGTTACCGGTTGTCCATGATAGTTTCAATGCCTCTTGACCATGAACATTTTCAAGTAGTTCGATATCTGTGGCATTTGTCGATAGCGCGAGTTCGTTGAATCCCTTGTCAAGCTCTGTATAGTCATTATCGCTGCATGATGACATAGCGAGAACCAGCGCTGCGCCCAATGCTATATTTAAATATTTTTGTTTCATTTTCTTTAGTATTGGAAGAGACGGTTTGTTAATATCCTGGATTTTGAGTCATGAGAGGATTGGCGTCAATCTCAGTCTGGGGTATAGGGAAGAGAAGGCGATTTTTATTTGCATTCAGTTTTCCTATAGAGTGGAGGAATTTTATTGCATATTCTCCATTGTCGATTCTAATGAGGTCAAACCATCTGTGTCCCTCGAATGCAAGCTCCATACGGCGTTCATGAATTATTGCCTCTTTCATCGCCTCTTTGCTTATGGAAGCCGGGAGATTTGAGAGACCGGCGCGTTTACGCACTTCATTGATAGGGCCGCGGGCGTTGGGAGTGAGTCCGAGTTCATTCAGCGCTTCAGCCTGCATGAGAAGCACACCTGCATATCGATACACTACGAAGTTAGCCGGTGATGTGTTTGTTTCGGGCGAGATTTCTTTTGACACAAGGAATTTCCTTACGTTATATCCGGTGTTTGAATAAGATGAACGGTAGGGCATTCCTTCCCAGTCGGGGCAACCTTCATAGAAAACAGTGATGGGTTTGCGGAGGTCTCCCTCCTCATATGCGTCCATGAATTCCTGTGTAGGCTGATTCCATCCCCATCCGCCTGCAACCATATTGGATCCACGAGGTCCCATAAAGGTGGAAAGCCAAGATGCATAGGGTGTATTTCCCCAAAAGTCAGACTCTGTGCTGCCGGAATACTGAACTTCGAATATTGATTCGGCTCCATTGCGCACCGGACAGTTGAAATTATCTGCATACGGACATGCAGAGAGGTTATAACCTAAAGCTGTTATCTCATTGCAGATGTCAACCACATCCTGATACAGTTCCGGTCTGTTTGGAGCAAGTGTCAGATAGATATCAGCAAGCATGTAGAGTGCCGCATCCTTGCACGCACGACCCTTTTGGTGTGCGTCATAATCCTCCTTTGCAGGGAGAAGTTCGGCAGCCCGTGAGCAATCGGTGATTATCTGTGCATAAGTCTCATCGAGTGAAGAACGTGCTATTGCACTTGATGTGTCGGGATCATAAGGGGAAAGTCGCAATGGCACACCACCATATAAACGGGCAAGCAGGTAATAATAATGGGCGCGGAGGAAAAGAGCCTCGCCTTCGGAGCGGGTGGCTATCTCCTCGCTTACTGCATTTTCCTGGGCGAGCGCATTGAGAAGGTTGTTGCACTGTGCTATACCGATCCATGGAGAACGCCACATATAGAGAGCCATAGCGTTATCACTGAGCGTGGTGAAATTCGAGGCCTGTATAGTCTCGATGCCGTCATCGCCACCTCCGGCTCCAACATTGGAATTGCCGGCAACTATATCAAGACCCCAGATGCGTTGGTTGTAAAGGTTTGAGGAGCGGAGGGGTATGTAGCATGCGTTTGCCATGGCCACAGCCACATCGTCTGTCACGTTTGTCTGAGGGTCAACCCTGTCGAAAGGGGTCTTGTCAAGAAAATCCTCGCATGATGTCAGAAACTGGGTTCCCATCAGAACAGCGAGTGTGTATATGATTTTTTTCATCGTTTGAGCTTATTAGAAATTGAATGAGAGACCAACATTGAATATTCTTGAGGGAGGGAAGCTTGAATAGTCTATTCCGTCAATCCCGACTTCCGGATCAAGTCCCTTGTAACCGGTGATTGTGGCTACGTTCTCGCAGGAGAAGAGTATTCTTGCGTTTTCAAGGCGTAGGGTACGCAACCAGTTGTCGGGGAAGTTATATGCGAGAGTGATGTTTTTAAGGCGAAGATAGCTGCCGTTTTCTACCCATCTGTCGCTGATACGGTTATTTCCGTTGGGATCTGCCCATACTGCACGCGGCATGCTGTTGGATGTCCCTTCGCCATACCAGCGGTCGGCTGTTGTGGCTGCCTGATTGTATGCAGCCGACATGCTCTCCATTACGGAACGTGTGCGGTTATAGATTTTGTTGCCAGCCACTCCTTGCAGATATATTGAAAGTTCGAAGCCTTTATAGCTTAATCTGTTGTTCATCGAGAACAGCCATGTCGGGTTGGGATTGCCGATGACGGTGCGGTCTTGTTCATTGATAACACCATCATTATTCAGATCGCGGAAACGGATATCTCCAGGTTCGGCACCAGACTGCACGGCATGTGCCCTGACTTCTTCAGGAGTCTGGAAGATGCCATCGGTAACATAGCCGTAAAATACATTGATAGGGAGATTTGCTGAAAGCATCGTTGCGTATGCTCCTCCAAACTCATTTCTCCATAATGGGGTATCGCTGTTGAGATCTTTGATCTTGTTTTTATTGTAAGTAACCACAAGATCAGTTTCCCATCCGAATTCACCAGTAAGGTTCACAGATGATGCGGAAAGCTCCCAACCGATGTTTCTTACTTTTCCGGCATTCGTGTAGGTGTCGAATGTATCCTCAAAGCCGGTGGTGATTGGGAACGCTGCTTTCACAAGCATGTGATTGGTATTCTTGATGTATCCATCAAGGCTTATGTTAAGTCGGGAGTTGAATAAAGAGAGATCCACACCGGCATTGTATTGCTCAATTTCCTCCCAATGTATTCCGGAGTTGGCAAGCACCTGTGAATAAAGCGCGGATTGCTCGGCGTTTTCCAGTTTAGTGCCGAAGGGGTAGAGGAGGGTGACAAGAGTTTGGATGTGGTCATAGTTGCCTACAGATGCCTGGCTACCGGTCTTTCCCCAACCGAGACGGAGCTTCAGGTCTTTGATGGCTGTGTCTTGCGGGAAGAATTCCTCTGAGGATATTCTCCAGGCTGCCGACATTGAAGGGAATGTACCCCAGCGGTTGGATTTACCGAATCTGCTCGAACCATCACGACGTATGGTAGCAGTGAGTAGATATTTGTCATCATATGAATAATTGGCACGAGCCATATACGACATTAGAGCCCATTCGCTTTGAGAACCGTCGAGGTCAAATATCTTCTCTCCATTGGCAAGCTGGTGAACTGTGTCGAAGAGGAAGCCATTCATCTGGCCACTCATCCAGTAGGCATGGTTCCACTGAGCGGAAACACCGGCCATCACATTGACTGCATGATGACCTCCGAATGTATGGTCAAATGTGAAATAGTTGTCCCAAAGATATGTGAATGCGCGGTTGGAGCTTTGCCACTGTGAACTTTGCTCAACCGGAGTCGGTTTCCAGTCATATTTTGGTGTGAAGCTTTCTCCAAACCAGAATTTGCCATCGAATCCGAAGAGTGAACGGAATTGCAGCCACTCGGGTACAATAGTGAAATCTCCGGCTATGTTTGCAAGCAGATTATAACCATCGGTTGACGAACGGTTCATATCATTTGTACCAACAGGGTTACGCGTGCTTCCGTACCATTCCGAGTTGCCGGAGGGACCGCTCCATTCTCCGTTCTCATCCTTGACGGGGAAAGTTGGCAGCGCGCGCATTGCATCCCACATGCTGTATGATCCCTGCTTTTTGATATCAGCGCTGAAAAGAAGGCTGTTTGAAAGCTTAAGCCAACTCTTGAGCTTGACATCGTTGTTTGTCTGAAAGGTGAATCGGCGGTAGTTCACATTCTTCACCACACCGCTCTGGTCGAGGAATCCTGCAGAAAAATAGTAATGCGCCTTTTCGTTACCTCCAGAATAATTCACATTATAGTTCTGCATCACACCTGTCTGTAGAAGTTGGTCAACCCAATTGGTAGATGTTGTGAGTTGAGACGGGTCTGCCCAGATAGGGTTGGTATTGTGACCAGCTTCCGACAACATGTCATTGCTCAGAGAAGCATAGCCTGCGGCATCAAGAAGACCTATGTTTTTTGATACCTTGGAGAATGCGGCGTTAACCGATACTCCTACGCGAGAAGTCCCTGTGACACCCTTGCGTGTCGTGATCATAACCACACCGTTTGCTCCCCTGGAGCCGTAGATGGCTGTGGCAGATGCGTCTTTCAGGACATCAAGGCGTTCTATATCCTGAGGGTTGATGCTGTTAAGACCAAGGTCAGTAGGCACACCGTCGATTACCACAAGGGGGTCTGAATTATTGATGGAGCCAAGACCACGCACTTTAATGGTGACGTTATCGCCGGGCTTGTCGCCTCCAACGATATTAACGCCTGCGATCTTTCCCTGGATAGCCTGTCCTACATTGTTGACGGGTACGTCTTTGATGTCTTTTGAACCGATTGAACCGACTGCACCGGTGAGGTCACTTTTCTTGAGAGTACCATATCCGATCACTACAAGTTCATCAAGCACAGCTGAATTCTCCTGCATCACAACGTTAACGACGCTGCGGCCATTGATTAACACTGTCTGGGATACGTAGCCTACGTATGAGAATTTCAGTGATCCCAATCCGTCAGCGTTGATTGTGTAATTACCATCGAGGTCGGTCATCGCTCCGATACCGGTGCCCTCTGCCATAACTGTCACTCCTATCATAGGTTCTCCAGCAGGGTCGGTGACTGTACCCTTTACAGTCATCTGTTGTGCAAATGCCGAATGTGCGGTATTCAGCATAAGCGTCACCGTGAGGATTACGAACCATAAGGATGTTCTGATCTTTTTCATGATGATTCTAAGTTAAAAATTGACTGATGCAAATTTAAACAAAGAAAAATCATGTGTCAATCACGTGGAGGTAAAATGTAGTGGTATATAGCCCTTGTGTTAATATAAGTGGTTTATAATTAAGAATGTATATGGAGTGGTGACGGCTAATTAAGTAGTGGCTAAAGAGTGAAAACGCAGGGTTTCCGGCTACTATAATTCACCTATCCGCATCACATCGCTTTCAAAGCTGTTTCTATCTCCCTTGGCCTTGTTGCGCATTTTTGTGCGGTAGTTGTAGATTGTGGTCAGAGAGTAGCGCAGGAATTTGGCAATCTTATCGCTGTCAGTAATTCCAAGTCTTACGAGGGCATATATCCGCAGCTCGGTTGTAAGCGCTCCATCCTTTTTTGGTATAATTTTTTCTTCAGGAAGAAGTAGATTATTGAAATCTTCAACAAAAGAAGGGAAAATCTTTAGGAATGTATTATCAAAATTTTCATAGAATGCTTTGAGTTCATCGTTTGCGACAACATCTGATTTTAGAGCATTTTTTACATCATTGATTTTTCCGGCATTAATCATCTTCATTAGTGATTTCCGGTAGGAATCAAGTTTATCTATGTAATTCATACATTGATCCATATATCTGGCAATGTATACTTCCTTTAGATGTGAGTTTTCGGCGATGGCCCTGTTTGCTTCTGATAACTTGTCATTGAAAGCTTTGAGTTCATTATTCAGATTGTTTAGCCTTGTGTTTGCCTCGGCAAGCTCTTTTCTGGATGCAGTGATGATTCTCATCTGTTTTCTCAGATAGAATATCAGTATGACAAGAAAGACAGAGAGCAATGTAATCGCTCCAAGAGCCCAAATCAATGTCCTTTGCTGACGTTTGACCTTTTCAACATAAATAGCGGTTATTTCCGGATACGTTGAGTTTAATTCAACGATGCGTTGACGAGCATTGCATCTTGTGGCGTCATCTACAGCTATATTCATGAAGCGGTATGCTCTCTCGAGGTCTCCCTCTTTATAAAGCATCAAGGCGAGTTGCCGTAGTGACACGTATTCCCTTACAGCCCCTTTCATATCACCGATTGATGATATTATAAGCTGTTTCTTCTGGTTTTCAGTATCTCCTATATGACCGTAGGATTCAGAAAGGGTCCATGCGCATATCGCCTTGTCATGTTCCGAAAGGGTATGCGTCTCAATGAAGCGTTTCATTCTCTCAATAGCCTTATTGTATTTACCGAGAGAGTTATATTTGTCAGCTTCGGTTATGGCGTAAGCAAGGGATGAAGTGTCGTTAACCGATAAGAGAGAATCCCGGTATGCGTTGGTCTTTGATGCATATTCGGATGAGGGCTGCCTGAATGCCGAATAGTCTGCGAGATGCCCGTTAAGAGTACGTTTTATGTGAAAATAATATGGTATGAGATAATCGGGCAAATCTGAGGATTTTATGGAGTTTATTATGGAGGATGCCTCCTGATACATTCCGACCGCACTCAACACACTTGCCTGATTCATTCTGGCATTGAGTATATAGACATTATTGCCGATCTTACGTGCTATGCGTTCCCTCTCAAGGGTATAGTAGTAGGCGGAATCCGTGTTGAATGGGTTGTACAGGTCAAAGAGTTTTCCCGCGAGGTCAAATTTGATGGAATCATTGGTGGTTGAGTGAAGTCTGTTTCTTACATCGGAGATGTCTTTCTCCCTTGATGTAATATAGCGTTCTCTGTCAGCAATCACCTTATCCAGTTGATTCATAAGCGAATCAATGGATAAATCGCGGGCATATACAGTATTTCTGGTTATAAATGCTGTAATTATTAAGGTTAGAATGTAAGTTATCCTTTTCATGTAGCTACAAATTTAAGAAGAAAAATTGAAGTTGACAAGCATTCTATCTTATCTTATAAATTTTTACTTCCTCATATATATGGCTCCTGCAGTTAAATGCAAGAGCCGTGATGTCTACATGATCAGAGGTCCCGTTTAATTAAAAATGACGGGGTCTAATTTTTATTTAAGTTGCTTACGTATTCAATTTCGGCATCTGTCAACGCTCGGTTGAACACGGCAATACCTCCGATATCGCCTCTGAAATAGTTGCCTATGTTATTATTCACGAATACGGCTCCAACCGTGAAATCAGAACCATTGTCACCTATGCCGTCGGGGAAATAATATGGATTTTACCATCAAAATGCAATGCTCGACCCGACAACGGCCCCTCATCTACAAGCTGCGGCATTGATTCTTCTAAACCCCGCAACCGCGGATGTTCAGGTCCTTTGGCTGTAAGATAATCATCAGTCGAAAAGTCCCAGTATGCCACTAAACCGTCTATTTTCTCTAACTCTTTTGCTTTGGATACCTGATTTTCACACCCTGCCAATAACAAAGAGAGAAAAGACAAAGCAACGATCTACGCAAATAATAAAAATTTGAACATGTTTACCGAATTTACTATGACAAGAATTTTTGAAGTCATGAATTGCAAATCCATTACTTTACTGATTGTAATAAATATGTCTGGTGGGTAAGGATTGGAGAGTATGGTTGCCTTTACCCATTTTACAAAATTAATGTGTTTGAATATTCTTACAATCTTCCGGTAACATACGAAAGTAAGTCTGGGCATTTCACTTTTACGCGTATTTACAGATGTATTGTTTCATGATACTTAATCGATAAAGTAAGTTTTATTCATGCATTTTAGAAATTGTTTAAATAGGGTAGGGATTATCTAAGCTATGCTTCACAAATGTAATTTTTAATGACTTGCCACTCGCCGCCTTTGTCGGGGCCTATGCGATGGAGGATGCCTGCGGTTTTGAGGATGGAGAGATGTCGCACCACTCCTTGGGGCGTTATGCCGGCTTCTTCTGCAAGGGTGCGGGGGGTGTGCTTCGGATTTTCGCGGAGTAGTTCGATTATTCTATCGCGGGTCTTGACTTTCTTCTTTGGTTGCTCTACCGGGGCATCTTCTCCGATTGATTCCAGATAGGAAGATATATCACGGTTGAGGTGCGCAATCATTGTGTCGGTCATAAAACGACGGAATATGCCCAAGTCCGCGGTATCTCCTTACTAAATTCTCCAATTCCGATTTCATAGGGACAAAATTAAGATTTTCTCCCTATATTCCAAAATAGAATATAACATTTCTACCTATTTACTGAAATTCGGAGCAAGGAATATGAATTGAAGGTCTTGAAAGCGAGCAAGCAGCATCAAGCTTCGGAATAGGGATTTGGACACCTGCTTGTTTCCTTAATTGTGCTGATTATATCACGTTTTGTGCTATGCCGGATCGGGATTTAGATATTAACTTTCCGGACTAAAAATATTATTACTGTCCGGTAAACGAATTTAACCGATTGTGCTGAACTATTTTATTTCCACACAAGCCACTGTCGCGAGAAACTGATCTATTTCCAGTCGCAGCGAATGCAGTTTTAGACTCAGAACTTAAATTATTCAGAACGCTGAACTCCGTTTCACTTTTGAACGCTGAACTCACGCGGAATTTTCCTTTTAAAGACTCGGGCATATGAACCAGGCGGGTTAAGAATGCCTCCGGCTTTCTTAACGGCGCGGAACGCAGGCGGAACAATCCGGCAGATGTCAGTCAATTGAAAACAGGGATAAACTCAGATGCCTGTCGTTCCGCCTGCGTTCAGCGTAACAAATCAGTACTTCAGTTCTGATTTGTCCGCTCTGTTTCTTCAAGACACTTTGCCTAAATATCATAGTTCCGCGTGAGTTCCGCGTTATAAAGTGAAACGGAGTTCAGCGTTCTAATTATTAAGGTTCAAAATTTACCGGACAACAGTATAAAAAATAATCTTATAATGGAATAATCAAAAGATGCCGTATGGCACTATGACAGCAAGAAAAAGTAAACACTTGTAACGGCTTACAGGGTCATATCAAGTCTGCTTATGCGAACTGGATATGACCCTGTTTCATCTGAGAGCATCGAGGCCGAAAAGTTGAGGCGGCAAAGCTGACTCCCGGCGCGGTTAAACGTGTAGCTTTAGAAAAGGGGAGTGAGCTTGCTTTCGAGGTCTTCGAGTTTTACGAGACCAACGCTGCGGTCAACAACCTCTCCACCTTTGAAGAAAAGGACAGTCGGGATGCTGCGGATGCGGTTTTCTGAAACTACTTCGTCATTCTCGTCGATGTTAAGCTTGCCGATGATGGCTTTGTCACCATATTTTTCTGCAAGTTCTTCCACAACAGGACCAAGTTTCATACATGGGCCGCACCATGTTGCCCAGAAATCTATTACTACAACTTTTCCTGATTCGATAGCCTCTTTGGCCGTCTGATCTGTAAATTGAATAGCCATTTGTTTTTTTGTTATTAATTGGTTTTAGATTTATTACATAGTTGATATCTTGAACTTCATACCGTAATCGCGGAGCGTATCGATTAGCTCTCGTGTGACCGGAGTTTTCTTGCGTGAATGGATACGTATCTGCTGCCTTGTCTCCGGATCGTAAATGTCGAAATAGAGTTCCCCTTTACGATCGTTGTCTGGTAGCTGTTCAATTGCTGTGAAGAAATCCCGGTTGTTGTATTTGAAATTCAGATACACCAGCACTCCGTTAGCTATATTACCGCGTTTGGATTCAAGAGCCGATACTTCTTCAATCTGCATGTCGGTCCGTTCGGGATTGAACCTACCGGGGACAATGTTGATTTTTACAAAAGTTGGTTCTCCAACATGAAATTTATCACGGTGTTGGTTATGGTTCATGCCGAATAGGGCAATCTCTGTTTTTCCCGTGAAGTCTTCAAGTTCCACGATGGTGAATTCATTGCCCTTGCGAGATGTCTTGAGAGTAACTTTGGTAACAAGTCCACCCATCGTTATCTTGCAAGGAGTGTTCTGCTTATCCTTGAACTGTTCGCACGGAGTGTTGCAGCCGTATGTCAGTTCCATGTAATATGGATCGAGAGGATGGGCAGAAAGGTACATCATCACCATCTCTTTCTCCTTGTCAAGCAGCGCGAGGCGATCCCATGGCTCCACATCCGGGAATGGAGGTTTGTTGGTCTCAATGGGCTCAAGATCTCCAAACAGACTCATCTGAAGGGAATTCTTATCGTTCTGGATATTCTGTCCATATTTCACCAGCAGATCCGTGTATGTTGAATCAAACATGGGATGAACAAATATCTCACGCTGCATGCCGAAGCAGTCGAAGGCACCTGCCATGGCAAGGTTCTCTATCGCTCCGCGGTTGCATGCTGACAAATTCACGCGCTCCACAAAATCGTAGATATCCTTAAACTGTCCGTTATTCTCCCGTTCAGAGATTATTGCGCTGACTGCATTCACACCGACACCTTTCACTGCTGCGAGCCCGAACCTTATGTCTCCCTTCTGGTTGACACCGAAGCGCTCTATCGACTCGTTGATATCCGGTCCCTTCACGGTGATGCCCATGCGTTTGCATTCATCCATGAATTTACGCAGTTTATCGGTGGAGGTCAGGTTGCGGCTCAACACTCCCGCCATGTATTCAGCAGGGTAGTGGGCTTTGAGATATGCTGTCTGATATGCCACCCAGCTATAGCATGTCGCGTGGCTTTTGTTGAATGCATATGATGCGAACTTCTCCCAGTCTGCCCAGATCTTCTCAAGGGCTTGTTCCGGATGACCGTTCTCCATTCCCTGAGCCATGAATTTCTTCTTGAGCTTCTGCATCTTGTCGATCTGCTTCTTACCCATGGCTTTACGGAGCATATCCGACTCACCTCGGGTGAAGTTAGCCAATAGACGCGAAAGAAGCATCACCTGCTCCTGATATACGGTGATTCCGTAAGTTTCTTCAAGATATTGCGACATTATGGGAATGTCGTAGGTGATAGGCTCTTCACCATGTTTACGTTTGATGAACGATGGAATGTAGTCCATCGGTCCAGGACGGTAAAGAGCGTTCATGGCGATGAGGTCCTCGAATTTCGATGGCTGAAGTTCACGAAGGGATTTCTGCATACCTTCTGACTCAAACTGGAAAGTAGAGGTAGTGTTTCCCTTGCAATATAATTCAAACGTGGCTTTGTCGTCAAGGGGGATATTGTCGATATCGACATCAATCCCGCGCGTATGCTTTATGTTGGCGAGAGCCTCTTTGATAATCGATAGGGTCTTGAGTCCAAGGAAGTCCATCTTTATAAGACCGGTCTCCTCGATCACACTTCCCTCGTATTGTGTGGAAATCACTTTTGTGCCGTCTGCATCCGAAGCCATCGATACAGGCACCCAGTCGGTTATGTCATCACGGCATATGATGACACCGCAGGCATGGATTCCTGTTCCACGGATATTTCCTTCAAGCTGCTCGGCATATTTCATGGTTTCCCTTATGCCTTCGTTTTCGTTCTCTTTCTCCGCAGCAAACTCTTTGTTGTAGAGGAGGCAGTTTTTGAAGTTTATTTTCGGAGCCTTGCCATTGACCTCGGGAAGACGGTCGGGGACAAGACGGGCGAGCCTATTTGCCTCAGCCAGGGGAACCTCAAGCACTTTCGCCACATCCTTGATAGCCATTTTCGTGGCCATCGTCTGATATGTGATGATGTGCGCTACTTTCTCCTCACCATATTTTTCAGTGACATATTTCAACACCTCATATCTTCCATCGTCATCGAAGTCAACATCGATATCAGGGAGGGAGATACGGTCGGGGTTGAGGAATCGCTCGAAAAGCAGGTCGTATTTGATCGGGTCGATCTGGGTGATTCCAAGGCAATAGGCAGCTGCGCTTCCTGCGGCTGATCCACGACCGGGACCGATGCTGACACCTAATTTCTTACGACCCGTATTGATGAAGTCCTGCACGATGAGGAAGTAACCGGGGAAGCCCATGGTCTTCATTATGTAAAGCTCGAACTTCAGTCGCTCCTTCACATCTTCGGGCAACGGGTCTCCATAGCGTTCGAGGGCGCCCTCCATGGTGAGTTTCTCCAGATAATCCGCCTCGAATTTTATACGGTATAGTTTGTCATAACCTCCGAGACGATCAATCTTTTTCTGAGCTTCTTCCTCTGAAAGAACCACATTCCCGTTCTCATCCTGAGTGAATTCATCAAACAGTTCTTTCTCAGTGATACGTGCCCGATATTCCTCCTCTGTGCCGAATTCCGCAGGGATGTCGAAGAAGGGCATGATGGGGGCATGGTTGAGAGTATACAGTTCAACCTTGTCAAGAATCTCCTTTGTGTTGTCGATAACCTCCGGGATATCCTTGAAGATCTCACGCATCTCCGCAGTGGTTTTGAGCCATTCCTGCTTGGTGTAGTGAAGTCGCGGTTCGTAAAAAGATTTCTGCATCGATACGCAGATAAGGCGGTCGTGAGCCTCCGCATCCTCCTCGAATGTGAAATGCACGTCGTTTGACGCGATCATCTTTATGCCGTGTTTGCGGGCAAAACGGATCAGATGCTCATTCACCTTTGTCTGCTCAACAAAGACATCTCTGTTGGCATTCTCCTTGAATGTCTGGTGTCTTTGCAGCTCAATGTAATAATCATCACCGAAAGTCTCTTTATACCACAGTATCCTCTCCTCTGCTTTTTCGAGGTCTCCGTGCATGATAAACTGCGGAACCTCTCCTCCAAGGCATGCCGAGCATACGATCAGTCCTTCCCTGTGGAGAGCGAGCTCAGAACGGTCAGTACGCGGTTTGTAGTAATAGCCGTCGGTCCAGGCTTTGCTAACGAGTTTTACAAGGTTATGGTAACCTACACTGTTTTTAGCCAGGACTATTAGATGGTAACCGTTGTCGCTCTTGTCTTTCTTGTCGGTCATCTTCTCACGCGCCACATACATCTCGCAACCGATGATAGGTTTGAATTTCTCTTCATCGGGTTTGCCGGAATTCTTTTTCTCAATATAGTTGAAGAATTCCTTTATGCCGAACATGTTGCCATGATCGGTAAGGGCTATACCACGCTGCCCGTCGGCAATAGCTTTGTCAACGAGTTCGGGTATAGTCGCTTTACCGTCAAGCAGACTGTACTGCGAGTGTACGTGGAGGTGAGTGAAGGGGATATCGCTCATCTGGATTATACGAGTTTAATCCATTGATCGCGGTCACCGGGAAGAAGGTCGATAACCGGAATCTCAATCATTGTGTAGCATCCGGGATCAAGGCGGAATGTTGCGCGGGCGCATGCCACGAGAATCTGCGCGGTGAGTGCCGGATTGTTGATTGCCATGTCGAATTCAAACCGCTGGCTATGGGTCTTTCCTGACACACCTTTCCGGACCATGTTCACACCGTGTCCCATATCCTTGAGATCATCCACACATTCAACAGCCATTACATGAGTCTCATCGGATGCGAAATATGGATCCTCCTTGATGCTTTTGGCAACCGCATCAAGTTCATAGCCGGGAAGCAGCTCCACATAGACCATGCGTCGGTGGATGCCTGTGCCAAGAGGAATTGTCATTGACAAAGCGTCCTTAACACCCTCTTTTGATTTTACAGCGACAGTGTGACCCATGCTCATGCCGGGTCCAAAGTTTGTATATGTAATTCCTTTGGGAGCTACCGCTTCGAGCAGTGCCCTTATCACTGAATCGCTTCCGGGATCCCATCCTGCAGAAAGGACAGATACGGCGTTGCCGCTTTTTGCTTTCTCGTCAAGGCGTTTGCGGAGTGCCGGAATCTGAGTGTGGATGTCGAATGAATCAACAGTGTTGATTCCCATAGCAAGAATTTCGTTGGCATGTTCCTCCACACTTCGGGTAGGAGTGGCGAGCACAGCTACATCCACATCTTTGAGATCTTTGATTGAACCAACAACAGGGATTTCCGCAGGTATGTCTCCGCGGTCGGCTGGATTGCGGCGCACTATGCCCGCAATCTCAAAATCAGGAGCCGCTTCAACGGCATCCAGAGTGAATCGTCCGATATTTCCATATCCGACGATTGCCAGTCTTTTCTTTTTCATAGCAGTTTTTTGTATCTGATGCGGTGGGGTGTATCTATGCCTCCATCGCGTTTCTTTTTAAATTCTTCGTATTCTGAATAGGATCCCTCGAAATATGTCACCTGACTGTCTCCTTCAAATGCGAGGATATGTGTGGCGATACGGTCGAGGAACCATCGGTCATGACTTACAACAACAGCGCATCCGGCGAAGTTTTCAAGACCCTCCTCAAGGGCGCGGAGTGTATTGACGTCAATATCGTTGGTCGGCTCATCGAGAAGCAGTACGTTTCCTTCCTCTTTGAGAGCCATAGCGAGATGCAGACGGTTGCGCTCACCACCGGAAAGCACACCAATCTTCTTCTCCTGGTCAGCACCTGTGAAATTGAATTTGCTCAGATATGCGCGGGCATTCATGTCGCGTCCTCCCATCCGGAAAGATTCAACTCCCTGGGAAATCACCTCGTATACACTCTTGTCGGGTGAGAGATCCTTATGATTCTGGTCGACATATGCGATTTTAACGGTTTCTCCGACTTCAAACTCACCTCCATCCTGTTTTTCCTGCCCCATGATCAGACGGAACAGAGTGGTCTTACCGGCTCCGTTAGGACCGATGACACCGACAATTCCGTTCGGAGGCAGCATGAAGTTGAGATCGGTGAAAAGAGCTTTGTCGTCGTATGCCTTGGCAAGATGTTTTGCCTCGATCACTTTATTACCCAGACGCGGACCGTTGGGGATATAGATCTCAAGCTTCTCCTCACGCTCTTTCTGGTCCTCATTCATAAGACGGTCGTAGCTTGACAGACGGGCTTTACCTTTTGCCTGACGAGCTTTGGGAGCCATGCGCACCCATTCGAGCTCGCGTTCAAGAGTCTTGCGGCGTTTGCTTGCCTGTTTCTCTTCCTGAGCCATGCGCTGGGTCTTCTGGTCGAGCCATGATGAGTAATTACCTTTCCATGGAATGCCTTCGCCTCTGTCAAGCTCAAGAATCCATCCTGCCACATGATCAAGGAAGTAACGGTCGTGGGTGACAGCGATCACAGTACCCGGATACTGCTGGAGATGCTGTTCAAGCCAGTCGATCGATTCCGCATCAAGGTGGTTGGTAGGCTCGTCGAGAAGCAGGATATCCGGCTGTTGCAAAAGGAGTCGGCAAAGAGCCACACGGCGTTTCTCACCTCCGGAGAGCACAGCTATTTTTTTGTCGTCCGGCGGACAGCGGAGCGCGTCCATGGCTCGTTCGAGCTTGTTGTCAATGTTCCAGGCATCAGTGGCATCGAGTTTATCCTGAATCTCTGCCTGACGGGCGATGAGTTTATCCATCGCATCGGGGTCTTCAAGCACTGCGGGATCTGCGAATGCATTGTTCACCTCGTCATATTCTTTGAGCAGGTCGAGAATTGGCTGCACACCTTCCTGTACAACCTCTTTCACTGTCTTTTCAGGATCAAGTTTAGGCTCCTGCTCCAGGTATCCAACGCTGTAGCCGGGAGAGAACACCACGTTTCCCTGGTAGCTCTTGTCGATACCGGCGATTATCTTGAGAAGAGTGGATTTTCCTGAGCCATTCAAACCGATGATACCAATTTTAGCACCATAGAAGAATGAAAGGTAAATATTTTTCAGTATCTGACGCTGTGGGGGTATGATTTTGCTCACGCCCACCATTGAGAAAATTATTTTTTTATCGTCGGCCATATGATAATTTATTTTTTTGCTGATACAGTGCGGTAGTCACATTTCACTTTACCTCGCGCAAGGTTATTGAGTTTATTTCTCACCATTTGCTTGCGGATAGGGGATATGTGATCGGTATAGACGGTACCTAAGAGATGGTCGAATTCATGTTGGATTATGCGGGCGAGAAAACCTGTGAATTCCTTCTCATGTTCCACAAAATTCTCATCCAGCCAGTTCAGGCGCACATGTTCGATGCGTTTCACATTTTCCGACATGCCAGGCAAAGACAGGCAACCTTCGTTGCGTCCCACCGGCTCCATATCCTCGATAACGTCAAGTTCAGGGTTGATGAGACACATCTTGGAATCCTTGCATTCCGGAAAATCATCAGCAAGCACAGAGCCATCAATGACTATGAGGCTTATGGATTTTCCAATCTGAGGGGCAGCGAGACCAACACCCTCTGTGAAATACATTGTTTCCCACATATCCTTGATCAGTTTCTCAAGACCTGGATAATCGGGTTCGATATCCTCTGTTTCCTTGCGGAGCACGGGATGTCCATATATATATACCGGTAAAACCATCTATGTATTTTAATGTATAATTGTGGATAATATTATCCGGGACGAATTCCCGGATAGATTCTTTTGCAAAAATAGTGAAATCTTACCTGTTTTGCAAGTATTCCGTGAGTATGATTACGGCTGACATCTCATCAGCCAACCCTTTTTGTTGTCTCTGGCTTTTCTTGAACCCGGCTGCAAGCATCTCACGATGCGCGATGACAGACGTAAACCGTTCATCGCGTCTCACCACCTTCATCTCCGGCATCTCCTTGTGCAGATGCTTCAGAAACGGTTCTATATAATTGGAAGATTCGGATGGTAATCCGTTCATCTGACGCGGTTCGCCAACAATGATCATCTCCACATCCTCTTTTGCGCAATAATCCTTAAGGAAATTCATCAGCATGTGGGTTGGGACGGTAGGCAATCCGTTGGCGATGATCTGAAGATTGTCTGTCACGGCTATGCCGCAACGTTTCCTTCCGTAATCAATAGCTATTATTCTTGACATTTATATATGCTTAATCGTAAGTAGCTGTGCAAATTAAATAATAATACATTTGATTTGAACAACTGCTTAATCGGATTCCAAGCACGAAATTACGAAATATAATCGAGCGACACAAATCAAATATAATTACATCATTAAAATCCCGTTATTATATCATTAAGTTTCCGTTAATTGGATTAATTGGAATTTTGCGGAGATGAGTAGATTCAGGTCAGTGGCTTTATTTGTTATGCTTGCTTCTGTATGTTGTATGGAAGCACAGAAGCGTGTGTCGGATCTGCCGGAAGTTTTAGTTGAGGCGAAAAAGAACAGCGTGCTTCACATACTCGCATACATGCGCGAGTACTCCACATTGTCGGGTTATTCCGATACAATAACTCTTTTCCGGGAAAAGATGGTTGATTTTATGATACCCGCCGGTGATGAGAGGGGATTCAAGGGGTGGAGATCTCCAAGAGTATTGAATTCAAGGTCCTATTACCGTTTCTCAGATTCCAATGGTCTTGACAGTGTGAGCGACAGGTGTAATCATCACTTTACATGGTCAGATTGGATCGGTATGATTCACCGCACCAAGTTGCCGGCTTCATTATCAGAGAAGCTGGCCGGTATGGACACAATTGCCGGAAAATATTCAGCGGCTGAAATCTGGGCGAGGGAAGGCGATGCCGTGACGATTGACATCAACGTCCTTGCTTCTCCGGAGAGTCGGAAATGGGTTCCTGGAGTGTCATCTTTTTTCCGTAATGATAATGTTGATTTCGATAAGTTTAAAATGCATATCGTGTGTGACAATGTGCTTGGAGACGCCGTAACGCCCCGCGATGTCACAGCCTATTCGTCTGATATAGAATCACGGGGTAGAGGACACGGTATGTTTAAGTTCAATCGTCACGATGAACCGATTTTCGTGACCACCAATACTGAGGTTTACATACTCGACAGGGAGATGATTACTGTCAAAGAGGCAAAGAAATGGGAGAATTTCAGATTCAATGAAGAGGAAATGGAAATATTTGAACCAGTGGAGGCTCCTTCTTTGGATCCATCTGTAGTCGCGCTGATCAACCGGGTAAATAATATCAATGGTGACGAAGTGCGACTCGCTCTGACTCCCGATCAATTTCTTAAAAGCAGAAATATCAGCCGGCAGAATTTCAGTATCGGTCACAGGGCGCTTTCCATGCTGAAGCAGCTAACCGGTATCACGCTTTATCGGTCCAACAAGAATTTCAAAGACAAATGGAAAAAATTCAGTAAGGATCAGCAAGGACGGAATGCCAGCCGTAATTCAGGCGAATACTGATAAGAAGTTGTTTAAAAACAAAAGTCCTCTCTCGTAGTTGAAAGAGGACTTTGATTCAATTGATTCCGGCAAGTTTGATTTTCTCACGTGCTGGAAGATCGAAGTTGAATTTCTCATGAGGTGAAGGTTCGTGAGAAAGAGTTATGAACTTCCACATCTTGTCAAGAATATCCGGATGATTACTTGCAAGATTGTTTGTTTCGCGAGGGTCTGTCTCAAGGTCAAACAGTTCCCACTCAGCGTTGTCTGTCTTTGCACGCCGGAGATGTCCTTTCCACTTTCCCCATCTGACCGCAACCCAGCCATCTTGCCCGGGATTTTCAAAATAGAGGAATTCATGACGGTTCTGTTTTCCTCCCTTAAGTGTAGGGAGGAACGATATGCCGTCGGTAGGAGGGCATTGAGCGCCTGTAAGCTCACACAATGTAGGCATGAAATCGCAGAACATCGCCATATGTTCCGTTACCATCGGTTGGAGTCTGGACCCGTAGCTGACAATGAAAGGCATTCTTATGCCACCTTCCCGAAGGGAGAATTTTCCCCATCCCTTTTTAGCACTGAACGGGCGGGCACTGTCAAACCATTCTCCTGAAGAGCAGGAATTGGATGCGGGTCCGTTGTCGCTTGTGAAAACGATCATCGTATTTTCATATATGCCGAGACGTTTCAATTCAGCGATCATGTTACCGACCTGCTCATCGAAATATGATATCATTGCCGCGTATGTGGCATGAGGGTATCTGTTGGGATAATATGCTTTTCCGGCAGTCGGCTCCTCATCACCGAATTTTTCCACATAATGTTTTATCCATCTTTCCGGAGCGGCAAGCGGACTGTGTGGCAGGTTTGTGGTCCACATCAGAAAGAACGGAGTGGACTTGTTGTCATTTATAAATTTTATCACCCTGTCATACATCAGATCGGGAGCATAGATGTTCCCTACATATTTGTCGTAGCTGCGCGGATTCAAGGGGTCGGCTCCGGAGTCAAGCGGGGTGTCGCGTTCTATTATCTCGTTGTCGAGATATTCCCTTCTGTCATTATCCCAGAGGAAAGGAGGGTAGTAGCTGTGGGCTATCTGCTGACATATGTAACCGTAATAATCATCGAATCCCATTTGATTCGGTGTGGCTTTTGTCACGGTTCCCAATCCCCATTTGCCCACCATCCCGGTCGCATATCCGGCTTTCTTTACCACAGAGGCAAGAGTAGGTGTGTTGTCAAGAAGCGGCACCTGACCTTCAAGAGTGGAGTCTGCGGTCATGGCCGCGAAATCCAAGGTGTGGTAAATATTTTGATTATGACGAATCTGGGCATGCCCCATATGCTTGCCTGTGATAAGTCCGCATCGGGATGGTCCCGATAGTGAGGCGGTGGAATACATGTCAGTGAACCGGATACCTCTTGCCGCAAGGGCATCGACATTGGGTGTCTCGATTTTTTCCTGACCATAGCATCCGAAATCTCCGATTCCTGCGTCATCCATCAGGATAAAAATCACGTTGGGTCTTTCTTTAGTCTGGGCTTGAATGCATGTTGCGCCCGACAACAATGATAGTGCTGTTAAGGTTAACTTCGTTTTCATAAGCGAAACTCATAAGTAGATTGTTCAATGCAAATGTACTTAAAATATTATTGAGATTGTTCCGATTGATGATTAATTCTGCTTCAAAAATAGGAATAATTTGATAATTCAAAATGACTATTGGTGTTGACTTATGGTTTATTATAAATGTGTTATGGGTGATATGTTGTAAGATATTGATACTTTAAACCGTCCCAATCTCTTGACATCTGTCAAGGAATGGAACGGTTTATACTGTGTTGGACAAACTATATTATGGGAAATAGTCTAAAGATCGTGTGGGTAGTTTGTCTCCTCTGCGTCCTGGTTTATAGGCTCGGACTTCTTATCTGTAGGTTGTGGCCCTTTGCCAAACATTGCCGCCATTTTGGCGCCGAAATTGGAATGTTTGTATTTCCACCATTCGTTGAAATATTTATCGCGGTCAACTTTTTTCACTCCGCGTTTTTCACGGTAAGTAAGGAAGCCGACATCTCCAATTCCGGATTGAGTGATTCCTTCCGCGATATAATGGTATTCTTTTCCTGTGTCGTAAGCCTCAAGGATAAGACCAGGCAAACCGCATAGTTTCCAGGGACCATCTTGCACAGGTATTTCCGGCGAGAACCAGGCTGTCCATCTGCGCCCTCTGTAATCAGCTGTAGCTTCAATACATTCATAACCGAGAATGGTTTTAGTGCTTTCACAGATTTCCCATTCAGGTTTTTCCCATTCTTCTTCATATTTCCAGTCGGTCATATTGAAATATGAGGAGACTGTGATTTTGCCTTCCGGATAGTTTTTATATGTTATATCCCAGTATCTGCCATTACGTTCAAGCGTTTTCATGTCGCGGGAGACAGGATCTGTCGCGCTCTCGAATGCAATCCGTTCGGTTTCCCAATACAAGGCGCTGTTGAAATGCAGCAGCGAATCGCGTTGGAATTTGGTAATGGATTGATATCGTGAGATATTCTTGCCGATACGGAGCATTGTCTTCTCTTTAAAAAAGTTTTTGTCTCGCTTTGTGGTATCTTGGACTATCGTCTGCATATATTGCACTTGAAGGATGGCCGGTTCGCTGTCTTTCATCCAGCTGTCGGCAAAACAAGGAATAGAACATATCACTAAAGCCAAATATACAAATCGTTTCATAATCGGTTTCAATAATCGGTTTCAATAAAGTCCACTTCCTCTCTTGTTGCAAATATGCGTTTGCCGTTGTCAACCTTGTTGCCATGCTCATCCTGCGCGGTAATCTTCATGTTCTTGCCTGATAACTGGGCATTGATATTACCGAGAGGATTATCAAAGAATGCACGTTTCGCTTTAAGCATTTCCTTGCGGTTCATTTTCTCATATTGATCGGCAAGATAAACAGTTCCGATATCCTTGCCGGTCTTCTCTATGCCTGTTGCAGTGAATATATAAAGTCCGTCTGCACTTTCGGCTTCAAGAATAAGCCCCGGTAGACCGGATAACTTCCACGGACCGTTCTGAATCGGTATATCAGGAGCAAACCAGGCGTTCCAGACTCTTCCGTTGTATTGGGTTGTTGCCTTGACGCAGTCGTAACCAAGTATATTCCTGGAATCTTCTCCTATTTGCCAATCGATCTTGGGCATTGGCTCTTCACTGACAAGTTTTTCCATTCCAACAGTTTCGTAGCAATGCATTTTGTCGGAGGTGGCGGATTTTACTACATAATACGAACCGTCAGCCCTCGGAATCTTATCAAAGTTACCGCTGGTGTATGCATTTGTTGTGATCTCGTTAAGTTTTGCCTTTCCTTCAGGGGTGGATTGCATTGAATCCACATATTCTGTTCTTGGAGAGAAGAATCGGGATTCCCTTGTGTTCGCCCGCAGGATATATTGGTTGTGCGACTCTCTTGCCGCAGTTTTGAAATTAGGAAACTCATAACTGTAGCTTACCTCGATGTCCGCTTTATTCTGAGCAGATGTTGGCGCGACTGATACGCAGATAGCTATTATTGGTAATATTCCTTTCATAATTATTAAAGTTCTATATTTATTCTGCAAAAAGATGATTTATAGGTTATTTACGTAACGATATCGAGAACAGCAGTTCCCTGCCTCGTAGCCATCTCTGCGACTCGAAGGAAGAGATCTGGTTATACGTTGTATAATTGTATGTCCGTTGGTTCAGTATGTTATTGAGATTGGCGGAAAGTTCAATACGTTTTGAGAGTTTGAAAGCAATTTTAGTGTCAATCAGAAAGACATTTTTATATGTTCCGGCTGTTAGCTCATTTCTGTAATGTTCACCAATTATATGCCATTCCCATTTGCTGTGTGGGATGATATTTATAAGCAGGGTGTTTTCCATTCCGCTCAGCCATGAATTCTTAACACCATTCATCTTTAGCCGACTGTTGCCGAAATCAATGGAGTAGTCGAAACTCAGCCAACGCAACGGAGCTCCGTTGATTTTGCCTCCGACGGACCAGGATGTGCTGACGGAATTGATATTTCTCGCTTCGGAAATAAGGTTTGATTCGTTGCGTGAGTATGAACCGTTGATGTTTGCGCTTCCCCGCATGAAGTCAATGGTTTTGCCGATATTTCCTGTCGCCATAAACATCTTGCCGTCGCTTTTCGCATCAGCGTACGAATACATAATGTAGTCACCATATAATTGCTGAACCATGGTGTAGGGACGGTGAGACCATCCATGTGAGGCAAAGGCATTTGCGAACAAGCCTTGACGCGTATGTTTGTATGAGATTCTTGCGGATATGTTTTGTGAAGAGGAGTTATAAAAGTTGTCGACACCTTGTTTGAAGGTTCTGTAGTCGGTCATTATATATCCGGGGTGTATCATGTCAAGGCTCATGGGTGAGCGTCCGGTGCTACCGCGAATCCCTAAGGATAAACGGTTGTTGGGTTTCCAGTTCATGCTCAGCGATGGTGAGAAATAGACTTCCGAGCGGTTGGCAATACTTTTGTCGAATTTATAGTTGGCAAAGCTCACCGGAGCATTGAGCGTGAGGTTGACGCGTTTGATCCAATATTCGAACTTTGGAGTGACATATAGTGTGAGATAGTTTGTATTGACAACGTTGGTGAAGAGATTATCTGAATTCTCAGAGTCTGAGAAATCTCCGTTATAATCCGAATTCATAGATCGCAGGTAACCTTTGATTCCACCTTCAAGGCTGACCGTAACACCTTTGATAGAGAATGCATATGTAGCACTCTCATGCGTGTAGAAAGCATGGTCGCTGATGTGCTGGCGAAGGCTTTCACCATTTATGGCCACATTCAATGTCTGGGGGAGGGATTCCCATTCGTTGATGCTCTGAAACGTCACGAGATGTTTGCCATTGAATCTTTTTATCATCTTGAACCTGTTGTTGACATAGTAATCAGGCAATGATGCGGATTGTTCGTTAGATAGGGATCCTGTCACACCGAGCCGAACATCATCCCATCCGATGTTGGCCTCAAGAGAATTGTTTATGAACGTAGTCTTTTGATTCATCTCATATATAAGTTTTGCCGAGATGTCGTGTGAGCGGTCGCGTCCGTCACGGTTTTCGGTAATAACACGGTCTCCGCTTTCAAGATAATATGTGGTTATATTTGCTGCCTGTGCCTTTATATGATTGAAGGAATAGTCAATCTGTGCCTTGAATTCGCCTCCCTTTACTTTCCACAGACTATTGGTGGATGCAAGCACCGAGCGGTTGAAAAGAGTGCGTTTCTGTTTCAAAGACGGCACGCCTGGGAGCGACAGACCTACATATCTGCTGAGATCAGTTTTGCGTATAGCCGCGAAAAAGTCAGTGGCCTGTGTGGCGAGATTCTCTCCTATATTATTGGATTTTACAGTCGTTATATTCTGGAAACCGGGCATTACCGCCATGGCAAACAGTTCTCCGTCCCATATTCCTCCTTTGGGTTGCCATGAATACCCACCGCCTGCATCTCCATGGAAAGTCCATGTCGCTTTGGCTTTATTCTTAAGTTTGAGGTTTATTGCTGCCTTGTCGGAGAAACTGATACCCGATAGCACCTGCATGGGCTGATGATTCTCCATGACTTCCACAGCTCCTACATCATCATGATTGATACCGTTGGTGGCAATGCCGTATTTTCCACCCAAGAGATCCGAGCCCTCTATATAGAATTTATTTATGTCCTCACCTTGATATTGTATCTTGCCGTTTTGGGCAACATCGATACCGGGCATTCGTTTAAGCACATCACCAATGCTGCGATCCTGTACCTGCGCAAAGCTCCCTACATTATATGTTATAGTGTCTCCCTGTTCGCGGATTCGGTCAGCTTTCACTGCAACCTCCTTAAGTAAAGTTGCTGCAGCCTTCATCACGATTGTCAGTGGTAATTTGACGCTGTCGAGCTTGATTGTCTGTTTTGCGAAACTCATCATCGAAACGTCAATGGTGTAGCCTTTTATGGTAGGTGAGGATATTGAGAACTCTCCTTTGGAATTAGATGTCGCGTATTTCTTTATCTTACCCTCTTCATTACGGAGAATGACGGATGCACCGGGCAGAGGCTCGTTGTCTCCTTCCTCCACAACGATTCCCGACACGTTGACTTGTGCCGCACTGTATAAAGCTGCCATCATGCAGCAAAACAGTAATGCTGTCCTGATTCTGTTCATTTGTGATAATCAGTTTCTATGAAATCATCTTTTCCCTTGTAGTCAGCTCCGCGTGGATTGACTTTCCCGCCTGTCAAAGCGCTGATATAGGCTCTGCGGTTGCGACGTGTATGGTCTTTCATTTTGAGATACGCCATACGGTTTGATTTGAAAAGCTTGTCTTTATTGATGTGAGTCTTTTTGAATTCCTCATCACACTCCTGAATCCCTGTAATTGAGAATCCGAACAAGCCGTCTTCCGTATCCGCCTTCATGATCAGTCCGGGCAGCCCGCAAAGTTGCCACGGACCATCCTGTACCGCGATTTCCGGGGCGAACCATGCTTTCCATTTGCGGCCATGATAATCTGCGGTTGCAAGAATACACTCATACCCCAAAACGGTCATTGTTGAATCTGCAATCTGCCAATTGAGATCATCCATGTCAACTGAATATTCATAAAAGTCAGGGCTTATCCAGTCATAGACAGTGATTTTATTCTCTTTGAAGTTTTTGATGGCACGGTAACGGCTTTGTCCTAATAAACCTTTTTCTTCCAAAATTTTAAAGTAACTGTTGCTCTTGGATTCCATTGATTCTCTAAAAGCGTCAGATGTGGCCTGGTCTAAAATTATCCTGCCGTTAGGGTCATTTCTCATAGAGTCGACATAATATGTCTGCGGATCATAATAATATGACGCGTTTTTGCCGATCTGAAGAATAAATTTGTCTGTTTTGGTGTGAGCTTTTTCAGTATCCTTGTCGAGAAGTGACCATTGCTCATACTGGGCTTTTATAAAAGCCTTGTTATTATCTTGTGCGCATACAGAGATTATGCAACCGATAGTCAAAGTAAATGTGAGGAATGTTCTCATAAAGTATAGTTATATTAATGTTTAGACAACTTTATTGGTTTATTAGCTGCAAATATGGCAATAATAATTGAGAAAATTCTCAACAAATGTTTAGAAAAGTAAAATTTAACTATATTTTTGTTGTTAGTGACGACTATTTTTCCAGTTTAAGTCAAATATGTGCCGCCCGTTGCAAGTGCAAGTCTGGGGAATATATAAAAAGATGTCCGGATCATCGATCCGGACATCTTGTGATTTTCAAAGGGTAAATATTATTTACCGAAGTAACGCTGGTAGAGACCATAGAAGCCGCGGCCGTGACGAGCCTCGTCTTTTGCCATCTCATGAACAGTGTCGTGGATAGCGTCAAGGTTCTGCTCTTTTGCGTTCTTTGCAATACGCATCTTGTCAGCGTTTGCACCAGCCTCAGCGTGCATACGTTTCTCAAGGTTGGTCTTGGTGTCCCAAACCATGTCACCGAGAAGCTCTGCAAACTTTGAAGCGTGCTCAGCTTCTTCCCATGCATAGCGTTTGAAAGCCTCTGCGATTTCGGGATAACCCTCGCGGTCAGCCTGGCGGCTCATTGCAAGATACATACCAACTTCAGTGCATTCACCGATAAAGTGGTTGTTGAGGTCTTTGATCATTTCGGGGTCTGTTCCCTTTGCTACGCCAATCTCATGCTCAGTAACGAACTTAAGAAGCTCGTCTTCGTTCATCTCTTTGAATTTTGACTGGGGAGCGCCGCACTGCGGGCATTTCTCAGGAGCAACCTCACCCTCTGCGATATAACCGCAGATAGTGCAAATCCATTTTTTTGCCATAATTTTAATTGTCTTATTTTAAGTTATAAACGTTTTTCAGGGGATAAGCGACAATGAAAATAGTCGCGATATTCTCTTTTTCACTAACAACAAAGTTAGAAACATTTTATTTAAAATCCAAATAAAAAAAGTTAACTTTGTAAAAAATAGAAAAAGAATTATAATAAGTTGTGAGAAAAAAACGCAACATATCGGAAATAATTGAAATTGCTGTAAAGAATCAATTCAAGAAAAATGGTGTTGATAAGGTTATTGCCGGAATCAGCGGTGGTGCCGACAGCACTGCTTTGCTTCTGGCTTTGATTTCTGTGGATATAGAAGTTTTGGCTGTACATTGCAATTTTCATCTGAGGGGAGAGGAGAGCATGCGTGACCAGAAAGCTGTGGAATTGCTTTGCGGTTCACTTGGCGTTCCTCTTAAAGTGGTTGATTACGATGTAGAGGAGTATATGCGTGGTCGTAATATCTCAGTAGAGATGGCGTGTCGAGATCTTCGCTACAATGATTTCAGACGTATAATGGCGGAGACAGGAGCACAGAGGATCGTGCTCGCCCATAACGCGGATGATAATGTGGAGACTTTGCTTCTAAATCTTTTGCGCGGCTCCGGAATTACCGGATTAAGAGGGATGTTATGCGATACGGGTGAACTTATGCGTCCTATGTTGAATATATCAAGGAGCGATATTGAGAAGTATCTTGCGGAGAAGGGTGTTGCGTTTGTTGTGGACTCAACTAATCTTGAGTCCGGTTATCGTAGGAATTTCCTGCGGAATGATGTGATACCACTGATAGAGAAGAGGTGGCCGGGTGCGAAAAAAACAATTCTCACCACGATAGAGAACCTTCAAGCCGAGGAGCGCGTTTTAAAATGGGTGGAAAAAGAGATGGTTCCCGATGGCGACTTCCTGTCTTTGGATCTTATCTCCAATGCACCTGATCCTTTCTGGATGATCTACCGTTTTGCTTCGGCACATGGAGCAACTCGTGATATCTCGCTTGAGATTCATGATGTGTTCCTAAAAAAAGGAGGATGTCAGACTATTGTGGGAAAAAGTTGGAAATCCGGCAAAGGACGTCTGTTTTTTTCTATGAAAGGTTTGAATTATGTGGAATAAGTTTGCATAATTTGGATTTTATTCCTAAATTTGCGATATCAAACAATCCGGTTGTCGGTTGAGTCCGATATCTTCAATTGCTTTGCCGGATTAATCCCAAGATAAATTTCGTTTCATCCCGCATATTTACAGAATTAATGATTGTGCCCAGGATTGTGGACAATCAGGCAAACTTGGTTTAGCGACAGTATGATTACAAATACTTTTGCCGGGATAGACATGAAAAACAGTATAATACTTTATGTACAGTTATGATGATCTTATGAACATGGATGTGGACAAGCTACGTGATCTTGCCACTTCTATGGGAATGAAAAAAACAGCTTCCGCTGATCAGCAGGAGCTGGCTTACTATGTGATTGACAGCGAGTCGGAAAACACAGCAAAGGAGGCCGTGGCCAAAGGTGCCGGCAAATCCAGGACTCAGAAGGATAAAACACAGAAGGAGAAGAAACCTCGTGCAAAACGCGTTTCAAAGAAAGAAGCTGTTGCGGGTGAGCCTGTGGAGATTCCGGCGGAATCTGCAACATCCGAGCCTCAGGTATCTGCGCCGGAAGATACACCGGTGCAGGAAGCCTCTGCACCCAAGAAGCGTGGACGTAAACCGAAAGTTAAGGTCGAGGAGGCACCGGTTCCGGTAGCATCCGATGAAATCGTGGAACCGGAGGCTCCGGTAGCGTCAGCGCCTGTAATGCCGGTTGAGCCACAGCCCACTAATACAGATTCTGAGCAAAGACCTGAGGCGGTAGCCGAGGCTGCTGATAAAGAGCGAATGTTCCCTACAGTGGTTGAGGAGTCTGTTGAGCCGGCAGATAATACAGGAACTTCGGAATTGCGTATATTCCAGTCTCCAAAGGCTAAGGAGAAACCGTCGCTTGATGCTTTCTTCTCAAATGCAAAACGCCGCACGTTTGTTCCCCGTTCGCAACGGGAGATCCAGGAAGCTGAGAAGGCCGCGGCTGTCGCTCCTATCATAATAGCGGATCCTGCTCCTGTAAAGCCATTGTCGCCAAAGCAGCAGAAGCATCTCACTAAGAAGCAACGCATGCAGCAGCGTCAGCTTGAAAAGCAGGCAAATGCCCGCCAGCCGGAGACAAGTTATGATTTCGATGGTATTCTTACAAGCATCGGAGTGCTTGAAGTGATGCCGGATGGATATGGCTTCCTGCGCTCAAGCGATTATAATTATCTCGGAAGTCCGGATGATGTTTATGTTTCGCAGCAGCAGATCAAGGATTTCGGTCTCAAGACTGGTGATGTGGTAGAGGGTGGTATTCGTCCTCCGCGTCAGGGAGAAAAGTATTTCCCCTTATGCAAGATCGATTCAATCAACGGTCTGTCTCCCGATGTGATTCGTGACCGTGTGCCATTCGAGCATCTTGTGCCTCTTTTCCCTGAAGAGAAATTCAATCTTACAGCCGGGCGTTCCGGAAATATCTCCACACGTGTTGTCGACATGTTCGCCCCGATAGGCAAAGGTCAGCGAGCTCTCATCGTCGCTCCCCCAAAAACGGGTAAGACAATCCTTCTCAAGGATATCGCCAATGCCATTGCGGCAAATCATCCGGATACATATATAATCATGCTTCTTATCGATGAGCGTCCGGAGGAGGTGACAGATATGGCACGCAGCGTGAACGCGGAGGTAATTGCTTCAACGTTCGATGAGCCGGCGGAACGTCATGTCAAGATTGCCGGTATCGTGCTTGAGAAAGCGAAACGTCTTGTGGAGAGCGGACATGATGTGGTGATAATGCTTGACTCGATCACTCGTCTTGCACGCGCATACAACACCGTCAGCCCGGCTTCCGGTAAAATCCTTTCAGGTGGTGTGGATGCAAATGCCCTGCAGCGTCCCAAGCGTTTCTTCGGAGCCGCGCGCAATATTGAGAATGGCGGTTCACTCACCATTATAGCAACAGCACTCACCGAAACCTCATCAAAGATGGATGAGGTGATTTTCGAGGAGTTCAAGGGTACAGGCAATATGGAGCTTCAGCTTGACCGCAAACTTTCCAACAAGCGTATATTCCCAGCTGTGGATATTATTGCTTCCTCAACACGCCGCGATGATCTGTTGCTCAGTGAAGAGACTCTCAACCGCATGTGGATTGTGCGCAATTATCTTGCGGATATGACTTCCCTTGAGGCAATGGAGTTCATCAAGAAGCGTATGGAGATGACGCGAAATAATGAGGAGTTGCTTCTCACTATGGATAAGTAATTTCTTACTATGTATAAGTAATAAGTGAATACATTAGGAAAATATATTAGGCTCACAACTTTCGGTGAAAGTCACGGGCCTGCGATGGGGGGCATTCTTGACGGAATGCCCTCGCGCGTACAGATTGATGCGGATAGGGTGCAGTCGGAACTTGACCGTCGCGCTCCCGGCCGCGTCGCTCTCACATCCGCACGTCGAGAACCGGACAAGATTGAAATATTGTCCGGAATCTCTGCTGAAGGTCTGACATTGGGAAGCCCAATCGGATTTATAATCCGTAACCGTGATGCGAGGTCAGCCGATTATTCCGCTTATGAAGGTAAGTTTCGTCCCAACCATGCCGATTATACATATCATGAGAAATATGGAATCCATGATTTCAGAGGAGGGGGGAGAGCCAGCGCACGTGAGACAGTGTCTTGGGTGGCTGCCGGAGCCATATGCCGCCAATGGCTCGAAACTTATGGTATCAAAGTGGAGGCAAGATTAATCGAGACCAATAATATTGGCGAGATTGCAGCCAAAGGTGACAGCACGGGAGCAATAGTGGATGGCATGATCACTGGTCTTCCGGTAGGAATCGGTGAGCCGGTGTTTGATAAGCTCTCTGCTCGCCTGGCGCAGGCTATGATGAGTATAAATGCAGCGAAGGCTTTTGAATATGGCGATGGCACAGCGGCTGCGGATGCCATAGGGAGCGAGGTTCAGGATAAACCGTTTATCGATCCGCAGGATGGAAAGGTTAGATTTAAAACGAATCATTCCGGAGGGATCCAAGGTGGTATTTCTAATGGCATGCCGGTAAACTTTAAAGTATATTTCAAACCGACTCCCACAATAATGCAACCGATGGATACTATTGACACAAGCGGATGTGAGGTCACGATTGATCCGCGTGGCCGTCATGATCCATGTGTGGCGGTCAGGGCAGTGCCTGTGGTTGAGGCGATGGCTATTCTTACAGTATCAGATTTATTGAGATATGCATTATAAGGATTTCTCAGCATACATGAGGGAAAAGTTTCCTGATGTCAGAGTGCAGAAGATCTCTGTCAATGCAGGATTCTCATGTCCCAACCGTGATGGAACAATTGGTAGAGGAGGATGTATATATTGCGATAATTCCTCTTTCACTCCGTCGTATTGTTTCAAAGAATCCGGAGTAAGGGCTCAGATCGAAGCGGGAAAGAAATTTTTCTCCAGAAAATACCCGGAGATGAAATATCTTGCATATTTTCAATCTTTCAGCAACACTTTCGGCAGGTCGGTAATGGAGCTGGAATCACTTTACAGAGAAGCTTTGGATATTGAAGATGTTGTTGGAATAATAATAGGCACAAGACCCGATACTCTTCCACCGGAAATTGTGGAGATGTTGGGTAGGCTTAATGCAGAGCGTCCGGTTATTGTAGAGATAGGGGCTGAGACATGTCATGACAAGACTCTTGAAATAATAAATCGTGGTCATGATTGGAAGCAGGTGGAGGATGCAGTCTTCCGACTCCATGAGGCTGGAATATCGGTCGGGTTGCATTTGATAGCTGGTCTGCCGGGAGAGGATGATGATATGGTGTTGGAAAGTGTGAGAAAAGCGGTTGTTCTACCGATAGAATCCATAAAAATGCATCATCTGCAGATATTGGACGGAACCCGCTTGAAATCGATGTGGGAGAGAGGGGAGGTGGACGTAACACCATTTAATGTGGATAATTATATTGAATTATGCATAAAAATAATTAAATTAGTGCCCCGAAACATCGCGATCGAGCGTTTTCTTGCCAGTTCACCGCCGGAAAAGGTAGTTGCGCCGAAGTGGGGGATGAAGAACTATCAGTTTGTAAACCTTTTGAACTCGCGATTGTCTAAGGATAGTATGTAAAGTCCGTCTCATGAAATTAACCCTTAAGAGCGGATTCTAAATTAAAGAAATAACAAATTATAATATATGAAACCAATGGTTATTGCGGCTATTGCCGCTATTGTAGCTCCGGTTGCAGCCTCTGCGGATGTGACTGTGAAATTTCCGGAAGGGAAAGCTGATTCCATCTATGTGGTGGAGCATATGTTGATAAGTGATCAGGTGAGTCCGCGTGCTGAACGCCCGCAGCCGGTAGCCGACACTTTGAAATCTGTGGGTGGTATAATGAAATTTGAACTCGATGCAGCCGGTCCTGCCCGATATATGATTCCTTTCGGCGGTCCTCGTCAGGGAATCGATCTTTATGCTGCACCCGGTGAGAATCTTGCTGTCATTGTTTCTTCAGAATCTCCTCTTGAATATGTGGTGACAGGTTCAAAGCTTATGGATGGTATAACTGACCTGAAACAGAAATCCGGAGAAATAATCGGTAAGTATCAGGCTGCAGCAAATGCAACTCCCCGTGATGAAGCCGGCATGGAAGCAGCTCAGAATGCCTATAGCGCTCTGTTTAAAGATTACATGACCGCGAATCCCGAAAATCCCGCATCGTTATATGCATTGCTTAATATGGATGGTGAGGATTTCATGAATGCTTATGCTGGTTTGAGTGATGCTCTGAAATCTACTGCACTTTTCCCTCTTGTCGAGAATCAGAAAACTTATGTGGAGAAATCCATCGAGGCTGATAAGAAGATGCAGGAATTGCAGTCAGGGAACGTAGAGGCTCCCAATTTCACATTGAAGAATCTTGAAGGAAAAGATGTCAGCCTGTCTGATTTCCGAGGCAAATGGGTGATTATCGATTTCTGGGGTAGCTGGTGCGGATGGTGCATCAAGGGTTTCCCGAAGCTCAAGGATGCTTATGAGCAGTATAAACCAGAGCTTGAGATCTTGGGAGTTGACTGCAATGAACCTGAGGCAAACTGGCGTAAAGGAGTCGAGAAATACAAACTTCCCTGGGTGAATGTCTATAACCCTGCTGATACTGATATTCTCACTAATTATGCTGTCCAGGGTTTCCCGACAAAAGTAATCGTGAGTCCGGAAGGCAAGATAGCCAATATCACGGTAGGTGAGAATCCAGCTTTCTTTGATACACTTGCAAAGCTTATCAACGGTAAATAAACTCCTCTCCTGTAGGATACTTAATATAGTAAGAGTCGGGCGATCAACGTCCGACTCTTATTATTTTATACTGTTGTTCGGTAAAATATAATCACGCAGAGGCGCGGAGGCGCAAAGGATTTATACCGCTCAATCTCGACGCGGAGGTCGTTACCACTCCTTCAGAAGCGCAGAGACCGTCCGGCCACGCTCCGCGCCTTTGCCAAAATCGCCACGCGATTCTCCGTGATCTTTATCACCATCACCGGTTTTCCAACTCAAAACTTTGCGGCTCTGCGTCTCTGCGTGATATACGACCATATAATGGGGCTTGTCAAGATTTAAATTCCAATATTTATGATTGTCATACATGTTTACCGGACAGTAATGATTATTTTACTGAAAAGTCAAGCTTATTTTGAAGGCAACTCTTTCTTATGTAATATCCTTTTGATCTCTTTCTTAAGGATATGATGGGCAGGATGCACCATCTGACCGTGGTCATGACCATCAATCTTGTATATTTTTACGTCAGGATGTCCGGTTAGACGCATCATTCGCCACATATATAGGTTTTCTTCATATCTACCGTATAGCTCTTCTTCTGCGTCTCCGGTAATTATTACGTATGGAGGGGCGTCTTTACGCACGTGGAATAAGGGCGCGTTGCGGTCGATCAGTGGAGTCAAGGGGTCTATTCCCATTTTCTTTCTGTCGGAAAAATGAGTGATTACTTGTCCGGAATATGGTATGAGAGCACTTATGGAATCTGCATTGACCCCGTATCGGTCAAGACGGCTTTTATCAAGACCTACCATGGATGTGAGAAATCCCCCGGCTGAATGTCCTGAAACAATAATTTTTGATTTGTCACCACCATATTTTTCGGCATTTGCGAATGCCCAAGCCACTGCTTCTGCTGCATCATCAATGCAATCTTCAACGTTTACATGCGGTGTTAGTCTATAGTTGGGAGCTATTACCACAAAGCCTGAATTCATGAGTTCAGATGGGATGGATTTGCTTCCACCGGTGAGACCACCTCCATGAAACCATATCACTACAGGTGCATTACTGACATTATCAGGTCTGTAAACATCAAGTTTCAGTCTTTCTTTGGAGTATCGATCATTTTTTGAGGAATATGGTATGTCCTTCTCAATGCCATTCGTGTCAGAGGCAACGGCTGGAATCGAGAATATTATAAAGGTTAAAACGGATGTCAGAAAATGTTTCATCATTAATCAACTTCTTATTTTAATCGATAATGTGGATTGTCAGCAAGAAACGGATTTGCCGCGCGTTCTCTGCCGATTGTAGTTGCCGGGCCATGGCCGGGGTAGACAACTGTTGAATCGGGTAGGGGCAAAAGGTTTTCCCTGATTGACTTGATGAGTTGACCACCGTTACCGCCCGGAAGGTCGGTGCGTCCTACTGAGCCTTGGAAAAGCGCATCGCCGGTGATTACAAACCCTCCGGCCCGGTCATATAGCGCCACGCTTCCCGGTGAATGTCCCGGAACGTGAATAACTTCCAGCGTGCCGTTTCCGATATGTATCTCTTCACCGGGGGTAAGGTAAGAGTCAATAGTGACATCCCTTACTTTCTCGTTGATTCCAAAAGCATCTGCCTGTTGGCGAAGACGATCTGAAAGGAATTCATCATCTTTGTGTCCGAATAGCGGTACACGATACTTGTCTTTTGCATATGCAGCCCCTATGGCATGGTCAATATGCATATGCGTGTTTATGATATGGGTTACCTCAAGGTCATTGCGGGATATGAAATTATCAAGAGCCTTTTCTTCCTCGGCATTAATCATGCCGGGATCGATGATGGCGGCTTTCTTTTGTTCGGGATCATATACCACATAGGTATTTATGCCGAACAGAGAGAATTCAAATTTCGCTATATTCATAATAATATATTTTTATAAGACGGACTCTTAGCGAATCAAACTATTGTGTAGGCTATTTTCTTTGTATCGAAGAACGGCTCTTCAAAATACTGTGAAATATCCAGAATCTCACTTCTTGAAGCGAGTGGTTTCATCTCGGCTGATATATCGCCCCCTTTCAATGTGATAAGTCCGTTGGGTAGCGCATTGTGTTGCTTAGATGATATGTTTTTTCTACATATTTTCAAAAGATCCGGCTGAGGCATTACAGCGCGGCTGACAACGAAATCAAATTTATCCTTACATTCCGCAACATCGCCATGCTTGAATGCAACATTATTAATTGCAGCGGCTTTGGCGATTTCTTCAGCGACAAGCAGTTTCTTGCCGGTACGGTCAATCAGTAGGAATTCCACATCTGGGAACATTACAGCAAGCGGTATTCCCGGGAAGCCTCCTCCTGTGCCAAAATCCATGATTCTCGAACCATTGGAGAACCGGATGAATTTAGCGATAGCGAGTGAATGCAGGATATGATTAATCTCAAGATTCTCAATATCCTTACGTGAGATCACATTTATTTTGGCGTTCCACTCCGGATACAGCTCTATCATTGTCTTAAAGCTTTCCTTCTGCTTGTCTGTAAGACCTGGAAAATATTTATAAATTATTGAGTCCATATCTTTATAACAACAATCAAGTGAAAATATTGGCTTCTCTTATTATTGTTTTATTTCAAAATATTGCTATCGTATGCCAAAGAGAGCCCACCCTTTGCGTGTCAACATAGAACAGTGGTTACATCGTTACTCATGACGACCCTGACCTCATACTTACATAAAATGTTGGAAATATAGTAAAAATATATATTATATGATATATTGAGGCTGTCAAAAGTGTCAACTTTTGACCTTCCCTGAAAAGTGTTGACAGATTTGAAGGAGATTAAGAAGTTGTTGAAAGCCGGGATAAACACAGATATACACCTCGTTCCGCCTGCGTTCAGCGCCACAAATCATGACTTCTGTTCTGATTTGTCCGCTTGGTTTCTTTAGGATGCATAGCTTGAATATCAGAGTTCCGCGTTTATAAAGTGAAACGAGGTTCAGCGTTCTAATTATTAAGGTTCATAATTTACAGGACAATAATATTTTTAAGCAACCTCTAAAATTGGTAGCCGACAGACAGGAAGATACTTTGGCTCAGTTCTTTTTTAGGAACCGAGAATTTTGAGCCATTTTGGAGTGTAACGTTCCTTCGACCGGAATAGTAGTCAAGATTGGATATGCCATATCCGGCACCAATCACAAAACGGTCAATCGAAAGATTTACCGAAAGTCTTGCGTTCCAGTAAAGCCATTTCAACCCTTTGTTTGGAAATCTCATATAATCTACGACTGTGCCTACATTCCCTTTTATATCATAAATATCGTAGGTCAGTGAATTTCTAAAAGGGCAGGCAAAACTTATGCCGGGTTCGGCTTGAAACCACAGGCGAATATCATCTTTGTTTTTGAGCAGGTTTGGTGATTTGAAGATTACAGATGGCTTGAATATGATCCACGCGATGTTTTTCTCGTTATCTGCCAAACTTGCCTCATGCCCGTTTATCGTGGTAGTTCGGCTCGGCTGATTGTATTGGGAGGTCAGTTCCATGCCAAACTTCACTCCAATATATTTATGGAAATGCCACGCAACTGACGGTTCAATCGTCCACGCCTGTTCATTATTAAGATATATGCCACCGTAAAGAGCAGCTGTGAATGGACGCTTTTCTTCTTGAGCATATACATGGATAGAGAAAATAGCTGTCAATATGATTGATGTGATAAACTTTGCCATAATTATTTGCTGATTAGTTTTAAAGCGTTAGACATAGGCTGAATTGAGTTCTCTTTTAACTGGAGCATTGCCTTATCATATTCTGCCTTGACAGAGCCGCTTTTTATTTTATCCTCATTAAATAGTCTGATAAGAAAACTATTAAAGGTTTCAGTGTTTGTTCGTTCAGGTAAATGTATATAAATAATTGGCGCAAGAACCAAGCTACCATCTACATATTCCAAAAATTCATTATACACATCAAGCGAACTCCTACGACCTAATTTATTAGACAAAAATACTTCGGCAGCAACAACGAACGCTTCATTCTGTCCTTCGTTGTGTTCGGCTGCAATTTTTTCGTTTTCACTATAAAAATCATCTTGCAGCAAGTTATTAAGGTGGCTCATTAGTTCCTGTGAAATATCCAGTCTGTGCAAATTTTCGTGAATATATACTTTTATGAAATCCAGATGATATTTCTTTTCAAGTTCCGGATCCAAGAGGAAAGGAGTACAACAGAATGATTCATCATCAAG